>NZ_DASPLW010000036.1:0-48366 GCF_035627355.1 Ramlibacter sp. | reverse complement strand
CAGATGCGCGTACAGCCGGCTGACGCTCCAGCGCTCGGGGCGGCCGCGCAGTGCCAGGTGCAGCTTGCCGGCCTCGTCGCGCGTCACGGCTTCGATGGCGGATGCGCGCACCACGGTGCCGCGGTGCACCTGCCAGAACTCCGCCGGGTCGAGCTGCGGCTGCAGGTCCTTCAGCGGCGTGCGGATCAGGTACTCCTGGCCGGCGGTCAGCACGCGCACGTACTTGTCGGCCGCCTCGAAGGCCAGCACCTCGGCCATGGGCACCATGCGGATGCCGCTGCCCACGCCGGCCTGGATCATGCGAAGCGGTGCGGCAGCCGCCGCCGGCACTGGGGCAAGCAGGTGCCTCAGCTGCTCGACGGCGGCATCCAGCCCGCCGGTGGTGCCTTTGCGCTTGCCGAGCGCCTCCTGGACCCGCGCGACCGTGCGTGCCAGCCGCGCCGGCTGCACCGGCTTGAGCAGATAGTCCACGGCCTGCGCTTCGAAGGCCTGCACGGCGTACTGGTCGTAGGCGGTGACGAAGACCAGCGCCGGGAAGGGCGCGTCCGCCGGCCATTCGTCCGCGAGCTGCGCCGCCGCATCCAGCCCATCCATGCCCGGCATGCGGATGTCGAAGAACAGCACGTCCGGGCGCCGGGCCAGGGCCTCGCGCACGGCAGACGCGCCATCGCCCACTACGGCCACGACGGCCAAGCCGGGCCAGGCGCGGGCCAGTTCCGCCTGCAGCGCCTGCGCCAGCAGCGGTTCGTCCTCGGCGATCAGGGCGGTGGCATTCATGGGGCGGTGAGGGGCAGTCGGATCGACACGCGGGTGCCTTGAGGTTGCGCCGCTTCCAGCGACAGCCGTCCGGCCGGCCCGTACAGCGTGGCCAGGCGCTCGCGCACCTGCGCCAGCCCGAAGCCGCTGCCCGTAGCGGACGATGCACCCGGCCCCGCGCCGGTGTCCAGCACGTCCAACACCAGGTCGTCGCCGTCCTGCCGGGCCGAGACGTCCAGCCGGCCACCGGCCACCTGCGGCTCCAGGCCGTGACGGATCGCGTTCTCCACCAGGGGCTGCAGCAGCAGCGTAGGCACGGCCCGCTGCGCCAGTTCGGGCGGCAACTGCAGGCGGTACGACAGGCGGGCCCCCATGCGCACGGCCATCAGCTCCAGGTAGTCGCGCAGCCGGTCGAACTCGGCCTGCAGCGGGTGCGTGGTGGCGCGCGACGCATCCAGCGTGGAGCGCAGGTACGCGATCATGTGGTCCAGCATTTGCTGGGCGCGCGGCGGATCGACGGCGATCAGCGCGCGCAGGTTGGCCAGCGTGTTGAACAGCATATGCGGCTCGAGCTGGGTCTCCAGCAGCTTCAGCCGGGCGTCGTCGGCCTGGCGCCGCGACTCGCGCATCTGCCGCTCCAGCCAGGCGCCGCGGCTGCGACTGTAGAAGTAGTAGCTGCCGGTGACCCCGGCAACCAGCGTGATCAGCGCGGAGGAGCGCAGTGCATGGCCGCGAGTGGGCAGGTGGCCGGGGCCGTACAGGTCCCAGGTGCGGCAGACCAGGTCGGCCAGCGTGCTGCCCAGCACGAGTCCGGCCGCGATGCCGCCGGCGACCAGCAGCAGGCCGGTGAGGCCCGGCGGCCAGCCGGTCTCGCGCGCCGATGGGAAGGCGTGGCGGCCGAGGTCCACGATGGCCCAGATCAGCAGGCCGATGCACAGCGAGAACACCAGCGGCGGCGCATAGGGCTGCTCGGGATTGAAGGCGACCAGGACGGCCGCGACGGCCAGGGAGAAGGCCGCCCCGTGCAGCAGGTTCTGCAGCTTGGCGACCGGATCGAATCTCATGGGCCGCGGCGCTCGCGCAGCAGCCGCTCGCGCTCGCGCTGGACCAGCCGCTCGCGCAGGCCGGCGCCCGCGCCCAGCACGAACACGCTGATGCCGTGCAGCGCCAGGCCCAGGCCCCAGCCGAGCGCCGGGAACCAGGTCCAGCGGCGCGCGCCCCAGCCGTGCTCGGAGATCGCGAACAGGAACAGGTTCACGGCGAGGTACACCGCCGCGTGGATGTACCAACCCAGCTTGGCGCCCGCGCGCCGGCGGGCCAGGCGGTCGATCTCCTCGTCGGTCAGCGGTGCGGGCATGGTGCGGGGCATTCTAGGGTTGCGCCGGCGGCCGGCTCACCAGGGCTCGCGCTGCGCCTGCAGGCGAGCGCGCTCGCGCTCGAACAGCTGCTGGTACAGGCCGGCGCCGCCGGTGACGAAGTACACCACCACGCCGTGCACGGCGAGGCCCAGGCCCCAGCCCATGGCCGGGTAGATCGCCCAGTTGCGCCCGCTGCTGGCAGCCAGCGCCGCCAGGAACAGGTTGACGGCGACGTAGACCAGGGCGTGCACCAGCCAGCCCATCTTGGCGCCGGCGCGGCGGCGGGCGAGGCGATCGAGGTCGTCGCGGGGGGTATCGGAGGGGTTCATGGCGAGGTCCTTTCTCGGGGGGCAGGGGATTCAGGCGAGGCCCACGCTGCTCCACAGCAGCTGGCGGTTCGGCAGCAGGGTGAAGCCGCCGGCGACCACGCAGGCACCGAAGTACAGGGTTCTGCATCACGGTCTTGTGGCCGCGCACGTTGCCGTGCGCCAGCTTCCAGAACGCACCGAACAGGCCGAGCAGGGTGACGGGCACCAGCAGGTGGATGGGCGTGTAACCGGCGAGGTTGGGCAGGGCGTGGTCGCGGATGAACAGGGCCGACACCGCGGTGACGATCATCAGCGTGACCCAGGCGTAGCCGAAGGCGCGGTGCAGGCGCGGTCGCTGCGTGCGGGCTCGGCGAGCCCACAGCGCGACGGGCCCTATGGCCAGCGCGCCCAGGGCGGCGGTCATGTGGACGGCGATCACGGGGGTCATCTGCATGGTGGGCTCCGGTCGGTGCTGCGATGGCTGGCACTGTGCCGGGCGGGTGCGCGGGCCGCGAGCGGGCTGCGACGAAATGCCGGCCGGGCGGCGTGAAACGCGGGCAGGCGGGAGCGGGCTGTGCCGGCAGCGACAGCGCCGGGCCGTCCGCCGGACTCGTGTGTGTCAGACTTTGTCGACCGAACGACCGAGGAGACGACCATGCTGCACCCGCAAGCCCAGGCCCTCTTGCGCCTGATGGTGGAGAAGGGCATTCCGCCCACGCACACCCTGCCGCACGAGAAGGCGCGCGAGTTCTACCTCATGCGGCGCACGGTCACGCAGCCGGAGCCGCCGGAATGCGGGCTGGTGCGCAATCTCTCGGCGCCGGGGCAGGCCGGCGAGATCCCCTTGCGCCTGTATCGCCCGCTGGGCAGCGACTCCGGGCAGGCCTTGCCCGTGCTGGTCTACTACCACGGCGGCGGCTGGGTGATCGGCGACCTGGATACGCACGACGTGCTGTGCCGCGAGCTGTGCAATGGCGCCGGCTGCGCGGTGGTGTCGGTGGACTACCGGCTGGCGCCCGAACACCGGTACCCGGCGGCGGTGGAGGACGCGATCGCCGCCACGCGCTGGATCCACGCGAACGCGCAGGAGCTGGGGCTGGACGCCTCGCGCCTGGCGGTCGGCGGCGACAGCGCGGGCGGCAACCTCGCCGCGGTGGTGGCGCTGACCGAGCGCGATGCCGGCGCCGGCGGGCTGCCCATCGCCTTCCAGCTGCTGATCTACCCGGCCACCGACCAGCGCCGCGGCTGGCCCTCGCACACCACCAACGGCGAGGGCTACCTGCTCACGCGCGACACCATCACCTACTTCCACGACCTGTACGTGGGCGACCAGCAGGCGGACCTGGACTGGCGCATGTCGCCGCTGCTGCACGAGAACCACGCCAACCTGCCGCCCGCCTTCGTGCTGACAGCCGGCTACGACCCGCTGCGAGACGAGGGCGTGGCCTATGCCCAGAAGCTGTCCGAGGCCGGGAACCGCGCCGCGCTGGTGAGCTTCGAGCGCCAGATCCACGGCTTCATCACCATGGGCAAGGTGCTGGACGAAGCCAACGTGGCGGTGCAGTTGTGCGCGTCGCAGCTGCGGGAGGCGCTGCGGGCGGGGTAGGAACCGCAGAACCTCCCGTCACACATCCATGGGCCGATAGGGCCATCCACCGCCGAGCCCGACCGCTGAGCCAACGATAATCCACCGCTTTCGTCCAAGGGAGTGCGCGTGGATCTCGTCCTGCTGGCCAAGGCCGCAGTCATGGGGGTGGTGGAGGGGCTGACCGAGTTCCTGCCGATCTCCAGCACCGGCCACCTGATCCTCGCCGGGGCCCTGCTGGGCTTCGACGACGAGAAGGCCAAGGTCTTCGACATCGCGATCCAGACCGGCGCGATCCTGGCGGTGATCATCGTCTACTGGCAGAAGATCCGCTCCACCGTCGTGGCGCTGCCGAGCGAACGCCAGGCGCAGCGCTTCGCCCTCAACGTGGCGATCGGCTTCGCACCCGCGGTGGCGTTCGGGCTGCTGCTGGGCAAGGCCATCAAGGCGCACCTGTTCACGCCGGGGGTGGTGGCCACCACCTTCATCGTGGGCGGGCTGGTGATCCTGTGGGCCGAGCGGCGCCAGCAGGCCGGCGTGCGCATCCACGAGGTGGAGGCGATGAGCGCCTGGGACGCCCTCAAGGTCGGCCTGGTCCAGTGCCTGGCCATGATCCCGGGCACCAGCCGCAGCGGCGCCACCATCATCGGCGGGATGCTGCTGGGACTCTCGCGCAAGGCGGCGACCGACTTCTCCTTCTACCTCGCCATCCCGACGCTGATCGGGGCCGGCGTCTACATGCTGTTCAAGGAGCGGGCGCTGCTGTCCGTGCAGGACCTGCCGCTGTTCGGGGTCGGCCTGCTGTTCTCGTTCCTGAGCGCCTGGGTGTGCGTGCGCTGGCTGCTGCGATACATCTCCAGCCACAGCTTCACGCCGTTCGCCTGGTACCGCATCGCGTTCGGCGTGGTGGTGCTGCTGACTTCGGCCATGGGCTGGGTCGAGTGGCACGAATGATGGGGTTCCGAGGCGTGGTCCTACCCGCGGCATCGGCCTGCGGCCACAGGGCGGCGCGGTCCTGACATGCACCATCGGGTTACGAACTTCGCTTTAACCCGGGTCCAGGACGGAAAGGATGAAGGAGCACAAGCAAGGGGACGGCGCTCTGGCGCCGGCTGAGCAGGATCGGGCGCCCCAAGGCCCCGCCAGTCCGATACCCGAGGCGGGTGACGGCAGTTGGGGCAAGGGCGCGGCGACCGCACTGGAGCGCCTGCGCCGCAACGACTACCGGGGCCACCCCGAGCCGGACCGGGACCGCCCCAGATTCAAGTGAGCACCGCGGCCGGACTGGCCGCCGGCTTCAGCTTCCGTGCTCCAGCGAGCGCAGGGCCGCCTCGATGGCGGCGGCGGTGGCGAGCGGCTTCTCCATCGGGAACAGGTGGCTGCCGTCCATCATCATCATCCGTCCCCGGGTGACCTTTTCGGTCATCCCCAGCCCGACCTGCTTGAGTTCCTGCGACTGGCAGCCGCCGATGAAGGCCGCCGGGCAGCGCAAGGGGTGGCGGGCCAGCACCTGCGGCAGGTTGTGGGGCAGCGTGTTGTAGATCGCGGTCTCGATGTCGCGGTCGAAGCTCAGGACCCGCTCGCCGTCCTCGTCGTGCGTGCACAGGTTGACGTAGTCGTGCAGCACCTGCTCGTCCCAGTGCGCGAAGGCGCGCTTGTGGCGGAAGTGCTCGAACACGGCTTCCCGGCTCGGCCAGCGGTTCTTGCGCGCGCGGCTGACGCGACCCGGCGAGATCGACCCCACCAGTTGGGTGCGCTTGGCGGCGCCCACTGCCGTGGCCTTCCATCCGCCCAGCAAGGGTGAGTCGAGCATCAGCACGCCGCGCGCCAGCTGCGGGTGGCGCGCCGCGCACAGCACGCTCAGGAAGCCGCCCAGCGAATGGCCGACCAGGAAGGCGGGCTCGCCGGCCTTCTGCACCTCGCGCTCGGCGAAGTCGTGCAGCTGCTGGACCAGGTTCGGCCAGTTGCTGGTGACCGGGTAGCGCGGGTCGTGGCCGAACTTGTCGACGGCCTTGACGAGGAAGCCGCGCGAGCGCAGGTGCTTGAAGAGGACGCCGTAGGTGGCGGCGGGAAAGCTGTTGCCGTGGGAGAAGACGATCAGGGACATGGGTTGTTGTTGTGGCGGCCGCGGGAGTGGCGCGATCTCAAACGTCGTCATTCCCGCGGAGGCGGGAATCCAGTGCGTCCGCTTGCCAGCCTTTACTGGAAGCCCTGGATCCCCGCTTTCGCGGGGATGACCGGCATGGGGCTTCGACATGGCCCCGCCCGGCGGGCTGTACTGGATCCCCGCCTGCGCGGGGATGACGGCGCGCGAGCGCGCTGGCGCGCGCTCATTGCGCCGTCACCTTGTCCAACGGCCTTTGCTGCGGCTCCTGGACTTTCAGCGGCGTGCCGGCCTGGGCGTCGTCCCACACCGGGTCGGGCAGCGCGTCGAAGACCTCGCGCAGCTTCTGGCCCCAGCTGGTGTGCAGCATGCGGAAGTAGGGGTTGGCCATGTCGATGCTGACCAGCTTGTCGCTGCGGAAGCTGTCGGCTTCGTAGACCACCAGGTCCAGCGGCGGGCCTACCGAGAGGTTGGACTTCATGGTCGAGTCCATGGACACCAGCGCGCACTTGGCGGCCTCCGCCAGCGGCATGTCGGGGCGCACCACCCGGTCGAGCACCGGCTTGCCGTACTTGGCCTCGCCGACCTGGAAATAGGGCGTCTCGCAGGTGGCCTCGATGAAGTTGCCGGCGGAATAGAGCTGGAACAGCCGCATGCCCTCGCCGCGGATCTGGCCGCCGAAGATCAGGGCGGCGTTGAACTCCACGCCGGACGCCCGCAGGGCTTCGGCATCGCGATCGTGCACGCGCCGCACGGCCTGGCCCAGCACGCGGGCCGCATCGAACATGGTGCGGGCGTTCCAGATGGTGACCGGCTCGCCGCCCTCGGGGTCCTTGACCTGCTCCACCGGCAGCAGTTCGCGGATGGACTGCGAGATCGACAGGTTGCCCGCGCTCTGCAGCACCATGAAGCGGTCGCCCGGCCGCTCGTAGACGGTCATCTTGCGGAAGGTGCTGACATGGTCCACCCCCGCGTTGGTCCGCGAGTCCGACAGGAACACCAGCCCGGCGTCGAGCTTGATGGCGACACAGTACGTCATGGCGCCTCCAGTTTCTTCTTGAGCGCATACAGGGCATCGAGTGCCTCGCGCGGACTCATGGTATCGGGATCGAGCTGCGCGAGGGCGGCTTCGGCCGGACTCGGGCCTGGCTCGACCGCCTGCGGCGGCGGCGCGAACAGGTCGACCTGCTCGCGCGCCAGCTCCTGCTGGCTCTCCAGTGCGGCCAGGGCATGGCGCGCATGGTTGACCACCGCCGCCGGCATGCCGGCCAGCCGGGCCACCTGGATGCCGTAGCTGCGGCTGGCCGGCCCCGGCTGGATCTCGTGCAGGAACACGATGTCGCTGTCCGATTCGGTGGCGCTGACGTGCACGTTCACGGCCGCGTGGTGCTTCGCCGGGAACTCCGTCAGCTCGAAGTAGTGGGTGGCGAACAGCGTGAAGGCCTGGGTCCGGTCGTGCAGGTGGGCCGCGATGCCCGAGGCCAGCGCCAGCCCGTCGAAGGTGGAGGTGCCGCGGCCGATCTCGTCCATCAGCACCAGGCTCTGCGGCGTGGCGGCGTGCAGGATCTGCGCCGCCTCGGTCATCTCCAGCATGAAGGTGGACTGGGCGTTGGCCAGGTCGTCGGCCGCGCCGATGCGCGTGTGGATGGCGTCCATGGGCCCCAGCCGGCAGGACGCTGCCGGCACGTAGGAGCCCATCGCCGCCAGCAAGCAGACCAGCGCGACCTGCCGCATGTAGGTGCTCTTGCCGCCCATGTTGGGGCCGGTGATGACCTGCATGCGCTGCTTAGGACCGAGCCGCGTGTCGTTGGCGATGAAGGCGCCGCCGGAGGTCTCGGCCAGGCGGGCCTCCACCACCGGGTGGCGGCCCTGGGTGATCTCGATGCCCGGCTCCTTCATGAACTGCGGCCGGCACCAGCCCAGCGTGAGCGAGCGTTCGGCCAGCGCGCACAGCGCGTCGAGCGAGGCGAGGGCGCGCGCGAGCCGGGTGAGGGCCGGCACGTGCGGCTGCAGCTCGTCCAGCAGCTGCTCGTACAGCCACTTCTCGCGCGCCAGCGCCCGCTCCTGCGCCGACAGCGCCTTGTCCTCGAAGGCCTTGAGTTCCGGCGTGATGAAGCGCTCGGCGTTCTTCAGGGTCTGGCGGCGGCGGTAGTCGCCGGGGACCTTGTCGAGTTGCCCCTGGGTGACCTCGATGTAGAAGCCGTGCACCCGGTTGAACTGCACCTTGAGGTTGGCGATGCCGGTGCGCTCGCGTTCGCGCTGCTCCAGCTGCACGAGGAAGCCATCGGCGTTGTCCTGGATGGCACGCAGCTCGTCGAGCTCGGCGTCGTGGCCGGGGGCGATCACGCCGCCGTCGCGCACCAGCGCCGCCGGCTCCTCCAGCAGGGTGCGGGCCAGCCGCTCGGCGCAACCGGGCGGCGGGACCAGGTCGGCGCGCAGGCGTTCGAGCAATTCGGTGCCGCCTTCGAGCGCGCGCGAGAGCTGCGCGGCCTTGTCCAGCGATAGCCGCAGGCCGACCAGCTCGCGCGGGCGCACCTGGCGCAGCGCGGTGCGGGCCGTGATGCGCTCCACGTCGCTCGTGCCCTTGAGCTCGGCGCGCAGGGGCTGCCAGGCGCCGCCCCGCAGCGCGTCGATGGCGTCCAGCCGTTCCAACGCCTGCGTGCGCTCGCGCCGCGGCTCCAGCAGCCAGCTCTTGAGCAGGCGGCTGCCCATGCCGGTCATGCAGGTGTCCAGCAGCGAGAACAGGGTGGGCGAGTCCTCCCCGCGGAGCGTCTGCACCAGCTCCAGGTTGCGGCGGGTGGCGATCGGCAGGTCGATCAGTTCGTCGTCGCGCTGCACCTGCAGGCCCTGCACGTGCGACAGGGCCCGGCCCTGCGTGTGCTCGGCATAGCTGAGCAGGGCCGCGGCGGCGGCGTGCGCGTGCACGAGGTCGTCGGCGCCCCAGGCCGCCAGCGTGGCGGCGCCGAGCTGCTCCAGCAGCTTGCGCAGGCCCAGGCCGGCATCGAACTGGAAGGCCGGGCGCTCGGTCAGCGACACGCTGCCGGCAAAGCGCAGCGCCGCCAGCCGCTGCGAGAAGGCGGACGTGACGTCCGCGCTGTGCAGCAGCTCGCTGGGGGCGATGCGGGCGATCCAGGCCTCGAGCTCGTCGCCGGCGCACTCGGCCAGCTGCAGGACGCCCTGGGTCACGCTCAGCCAGGCCAGGCCGCAGCGGTGCCGCGATCCCTGGTGCACGGCCAGCAGCACCGCTTCGGACTTGTCGGCCAGCAGCTCGGTGTCGGTCAGCGTGCCGGGGGTGACCACGCGCACCACCTTGCGCTCCACCGGTCCCTTGGAGGCGCCCACGTCGCCGACCTGCTCGCAGATGGCGACCGATTCGCCCATCCGGATCAGGCGCGCGAGGTAGCTCTCGACCGAGTGGAAGGGCACGCCGGCCATCACGACCGGTTCGCCGGCCGACATGCCGCGCCGGGTGAGCGTGATGTCCAGCAGGCGGGCGGCCTTCTCCGCGTCGGCGTAGAACAGCTCGTAGAAATCCCCCATCCGGTAGAAGACCAGGGTGGCGGGGTGCTGGGCCTTGATGGCGAGGTACTGCGCCATCATGGGGGTGTGGGCTGCGGCGGGTGCGCTGGCGACGGCGTTTCGGTGCTCGTCCATGGGATCTCGTGCGGGGCTGCGCCGGAGAAGGCTGGCACAGCGGTCGGCCATTATCGTTGGCTCGCCGTGACGGCGGCCCACAGCGGGCGTGGCGGGCGTCCTACAGGCCTGCTCGTCCGGGATGGCGACCATGCCTGCATCCGGACGGAACGACGCAGGGAGGCGTGACCATGTCGGGCAACAGGATCCAGTTCGTCGAAGTCCCGGCGCACCAGCTCGGCTACCTCAAGGTGATCTGCAGCGCCGCCAGCCGTGCCGCCGCCAAGGCCCAGGAAGCCGCGACTGCCGCGCGCGCCGAGATGGCCGACTCGGTGGCCAACGGGCTCAAGCCCTCGCAGCTGCAGCACGTCTGGCGCCTGCACCGCGAGGCCATCCAGAAGCTGAACATCGTGCTGTTCTTCGGGCAGCTGTACGTCTCGGCGTTCCGCAAGCACCCGCCGCGCGGTCCGGCGCTGGCGTGGAATGGGCGGACGGAGTAGTTTCATCGGCAGGCAAGTGCGCACGTCGCCAATGACCTGGTCATCCCCGCGGAGGCGGGGATTCAGGGCGTCCTGAAACCGTCGAAGACGGAAGCACTGGATTCCCGCCTTCGCGGGAATGACAGGCACCGGCTCAGGCCGGAGCCGTTTCCTCTTCCTTCACCCGGTGAATCTCCCGCACGGTCGGCAGGCAGTGCGGGTATTCGCGCCGCATGAAGTCGAACAGCGCCTCGCGCACCAGGCAGCCGAGCTCGAACGCCGGTCCTGACGCGCGGGCCGAGACCAGGGCGCGGATCTTCATGGCCCGCTCGTTGGCATCGACGATCACCAGCGTGCAGGTGCGGCCGTCCCATTGGGGCGCGGCCTCGACGACGCGCTGCAGCTCCGCGCGCAGCGGCTCCAGCGGCGTGGCGAAGTCCACGTACAGGTAGACCGCCTGGTGGATCTGCGAGCTGGTGCGGGTCCAGTTCTGGAACGGGTTCTCGATGAACCACTGCAGCGGGATCACCAGCCGCCGCTCGTCCCAGATACGCAGCACCACGTAGGTGCCGGTGATCTCCTCGACCCGGCCCCACTCGCCCTGCACGATCAGCACGTCGTCCAGCCGGATCGGCTGCGCCAGCGCCAGCTGCAGGCCGGCGATCAGGTTGCTGAACACGGGCCGGGCCGCCAGGCCGCCGATGATGCCCAGCACGCCCGCCGAGGCCAGCAGGCTGGCGCCGACCTGGCGCGCGCCGGGGAAGGTCATGAGCCCCATCGACACGCCGGCGATCAGCACCACCACCATGGCGCTGCGCGAGAGCACCCGCGCCTGCGTGTGCACGCGGCGCGCCTGCATGTTGTCCTCGACGTCGACCGGGTGCTGGGCGATGACGCCCTTCGCCAGGCCCTCGATCGCGGCCATTGCCAGCCAGGTGAGCGCGGCGATCAGCAGCAGTCCGTTGAGGTGCCGGACGTTCTGGATCAGGCGCAGGGAGTCGGGCGCGAACTGCCACACGAGCTGCAGCGCGAGCAGCGGCAGCGCGGCGCCCGCGGCGGCCTCGCAGTTGACCAGCAGGGCGTTCAGGATGGGGGCGGCGCGCGTGGCGCGTTGCAGCACCCGGCTCAGGACGTGGTGCACCACCAGTGCGGCCAGCACGGCGGCCAGCGCCATCAGCGCCGTGGCGACCCAGTGGTCGCGCCAGAGGACCTCGCTCATTCGGATTTGTCGTCGGGTTGTTCGCTCAGGTGGGTGGTCGGCGTCGTCTGTGGCGGCACCAGCTCGGGCGCCTGCCGCACGCTGGCCTTCTCGCCGGCCGAGGCGAACTTGCTGTACTTGCCCAGCAAGGCCACCAGCTGGCCGTACACACGCGGGTTGCCGGCCAGGCACTCGCGCTGTTCCATGAAGTTGGACTCGCCGGTGAAGTTGCCGATCAGGCCGCCGGCCTCGGTCACCAGCAGCGAGCCGGCCGCCACGTCCCAGGGCGAGAGGCCGGTCTCGAAGAAGCCGTCGGTGAAGCCGGCCGCCACGTAGGCCAGGTCCAGCGCCGCGGCGCCGGGTCGGCGCAGGCCGGCGGTGCGCTGCATCACCTCGGCCATCATGCGCAGGTAGAGGTTGAAGTTGTCGCCGGGGCGGAACGGGAAGCCGGTGGCGACCAGGCAGCGCGACAGCTCGGTGCGCTTGGACACGCGGATGCGCCGCTCATTGAGGTAAGCGCCGCGGCCGCGGGTGGCGGTGAACAGGTCGTTGCGGGTGGGGTCGTAGATCACGGCCTGCTCGATGCGGTCCTTCACGCGCAGCGCGATGCTGACGCAGTAGACCGGGAAGCCGTGGATGAAGTTGGTGGTGCCGTCCAGCGGATCGATGATCCACGTGAAGTCGGAGCCCTGCCGCCCGTGCTGCTGGCCCGACTCCTCGGCCCAGATCGCGTGATCGGGGTAGGCGGTCAGCAGCGTCTCGATGATGGCGTTCTCGCTGGCGTGGTCGACCTCGGTGACGAAGTCGTTGACCTGCTTCTGCGAGATGCGCACCGCCTCGACGTCGAGTGCGGCCCGGTTGATGATGGCGCCGGCGGCGCGTGCGGCCTTGATGGCCACGTTGAGCATGGGATGCAGGTTGGACGACATGGATTGTCTGGACCCCGCCACGGCGTTCGGGTTCCGCGCGCGGGTGTTCGAAGAGCAGCACCTTGTGTCGGTGCGGGAGCCCCCGACGATGCGGGCGGCGACAATGGCGGCGATTTTACCGGCCCCGCCTTGAAGACCCGCTTCGTCCTCATCCAGACCAGCCATGCCGGCAACGTGGGCGCCGTCGCCCGTGCCATGAAGGTGATGGGCTTCGACGACCTGGTGCTGGTGGACCCGCGCTGGCCCGACGTGCTGCAGCGCCAGGAAGCCATCGACCGCGCCAGCGGTGCCACCGACGTGCTGCAGCGCGCGCGCGTGGTTGCCACGCTGGACGAGGCGCTGGCGGGCATGGACACGCTGTGCGCCACCGCCATGACCCCGCGCGACTTCGGCCCGCCGACGTCGACGCCGCGCGAGCACCTGCCGGCGCTGGCATCGCGTTCGGGCGGCGTGGCCTTCCTGTTCGGGTCGGAACGCTACGGCATGCGCAACGAGGACGTGTACCGCTGCCACGTGGCGCTGACCATCCCGACGGCGCCCGAGTACGGCTCCCTGAACCTGGCCGCGGCGGTGCAGCTGATCGCCTACGAGTGGCGGCTGGCGCTGGGGGGCTATCCGGTGGTGCCGTCGGCGCCCGACGCCTCGCCGGCCGATGCGCAGGCCGTGGCGGGCATGCTGGAACACTGGGAGCGCGCGCTGGTGGAGATCGGCTTCCTGGATCCGCAGGCGCCCAGGAAGCTGATGCCGCGCCTGAACCAGCTGTTCAACCGAGCGCGTCCCACGGAGGAGGAGATCCACATCCTGCGCGGGATCGCGCGGGCGATGGGTTCGCCCGCGCGCAGGGGCCGCTGACGCGCCGCGGCCCCCGGCCACTCACTGGGCCTTGGTGCCGGAGATGCGGATCGCCTCGCCGTAGCGAGCGGATTCCGACTTCAGGAAGTCGGCGAATTCGGCGCTGCTGCTGCCGATGAATTCCAGGCCGGTGGGCTCCAGCGCCTGGCGCAGCTTCGGGTCGGCGAGCGCCGCGGTGATCGCCGCCTGAAGCTTCTGCACGGCGTCGGCCGGCGTGCCGGACTTCACCACCACCCCGTACCAGGACTGCGACAGGAAGCCGGGCAGGCCGGCCTCGCCCAGCGTGGGCACGTCGGGCAGCGCGGGATCGCGCTTGGCCGAACCGACGGCGATGGCCTTGAGCTTGCCGGCGCGCACGTGGTTCACCACCTGCGGCAGGTCGGCGAACATGGCCTGCACGGTGCCGGCCAGCAGGTCCTGCGTGGCCGGTGCGCTGCCTTTGTAGGCCGCGTGCACCATGTCGAAGCCGCCGGCCTTCTTGAACAGCTCGAAGCCCAGGTGGCCCGAGGAGCCGTTGCCGAAGGAGGCGAAGGCCGCCTTGTTCGCCCGCGCCCAGGCCAGGAACTCGGGCAGCGTCTTCGCCGGCACGCTGGGGTGCACCACCAGCACGTGCGGGTTGCTCGCCATCAGCGTGACCGGGGTGAAGTCGCGCAGCGCGTCGTAGGGCGGCTTGGCCAGCAGCTGCGGCTGGATGACGAAGCTGGCCGCGACGAACAGCAGCGTCTGGCCGTCGGCCGGCGCCTGCAGGGCGGCCTGGGTGCCGATCACGGTGCCGCCGCCCGGCTTGTTGTCCACCACGATGGTGCGGCCGAGCGCGGCGCCGATGCGTTCGGCGACGGCGCGCGACAGCATGTCGCCGGTGCCGCCGGCCGCGTAGGGCACGACGAACCGGCCGGCGCTGCCCTGCGCCCGGGCGGGCAGGCCCGCGGCCAGCAGGAGGGAGGCGCCCAGCGCCACGGCGTGTCTGCGTTGCAGCTTCATCGGTTCACCACCTTGTTCCACTGTTCGACGATGGCCGAGCGCTGCTCGGCGAAGAAGCTCCAGTCCAGGTGGCGCAGCTTGTCGGCGGTCGGCACCGCGGCCGCCACTTCGGCCGGGACCCTGGCCTTGGCGTTGACGGGGCGGGCATTGCCGATGCGGCCCCAGGCCTCCTGCGCCTCCACGCCCAGCATGTGGTTGATGAAGGTATCCGGCAGGTTGCCGGCCGAGGGGTTCAGCACGCGCGCCACGCTCATGGGCAGCGCATATCCGCCTTCGCTGGGCACGCAGAACTTCAGGTCGGCCAGGTCGGGATCCTTCATCATCGCCAGCACGTTGCCGCTGAAGTAGGGGGTGGCCCAGATCTCGCCGCTCTTGAGCCAGCCGACGGCGATGCTCTCCTGGTCCCACAGGCCCGGGCCGCGGGTGCGCACCTGGTGCAGCGCCTCCAGGCCGGCCGCCGGGTTGCGCAGGCTGCCGCCCTTGAGGCTGGCCATCGCATCCAGCGTGTACATCGAGGAGTTGTAGGTGACGTTGGGCGCCGAGACGTGGCCCTTGAGGTCGTCGCGCAGCAGGTCGGCCCAGCCGGTGATGGGCTTGCCGACCTTGGCGGCGTTGTAGGCGATGCCCCAGGTGCCGTAGGTGACCGGCACGGCGTAGCGGCCCACCGGCAGCTTGACGGCCGGGTCCAGCTCGCGCAGGTTGGGGACCAGCTTCTCGTCCAGCTGCGCCACCAGGCCCGAGCGGGCGATCAGCGGCAGCAGCACGTCGGTGAACACGCCCACGTGCAGGCTGGGCGAGTTGCGGTTGGCCTGCATCTGCGTGAAGCGCGCGTTGTCGAACGACTCCACCACCTTGGCGCCCTTGTTCTGGGGGAAGGTGTCCAGGAAGCTGCGCTTGAAGTACGAGCCGAGCAGGCCGGGGTACCAGCCGATGGTCAGCGGCGCGGTCTCGGCGAAGGCGGCCAGCGGCGCCAGGCCGGCGACCGGCAGGGCCGCGGCGCCGGCCAGCAGGCGGCGGCGGGTGGTGTCGTGGGTGCTCATGGATCTCTCCTCAGGGGGTGGCAACAAGGGAACGAGGGTCAGGCGCCGCCGCCGGCCAGGTGGCGCAGCCAGCCGAGGCGGTCGATGACGATGGCGGCCAGCAGGCCGAACACCACCAGCACGGTGGACACCGCCGCGGCGACCGGGTCGTTGACGTCGAACAGGTACTTGTAGAGCGCGACCGGCAGCACGATCTGCTCGGACTGGGTGACGAACAGGCTGACGGTGAACTGGTCCAGCGACACGATGGCCGCGAAGATGCCGCCGGCCACGATGCCGGGCACCAGCGCCGGCAGCACCACCCGGCGCAGCGTGAGCGCCGGCGAGGCGCCCAGGATCTCGGCAGCGTCGATCAGCGCCTGCTTCAGCCCGAGCGCGCTGGTGAGCACGGCGCGGAACATGAAGGGGAACACGATCAGCGTGTGCGACACCACCAGCGCCGTGAACGTGTCCAGCAGCTGCGTGCGGTTGAAGGCGTAGAGCAGGGCGATGCCGATGATCAGTGCCGGCACCACCAGCGGCGACAGGAAGGCGAACTCCAGCGCCGAGCGCAGCCGCCCCGGGGCCATGCGACGCAGGCCGAGCGCGGCCGGCACCGCCAGCAGCGCGGCCAGCAGCGTGGCGACGGCGGCCAGCACCAGGCTGCGCAGCGCCGGCACCAGGAACAGGTCCGAGTCCCAGGCCGCCTGGTACCACCGCAGCGAGAAGCCGCTGGGCGGGAAGGTGAAGAACGAGCGTTCGCTGAAGCTGAACAGGACCACCACGGCCAGCGGCAGCACCAGGAACAGGCAGGTGAAGACGGCCAGGGCGTTGCCGCCCCAGCGCCAGAGCCGGTCGGCCATCATGCGAGGGCCGCCTCCGCGCGGCGGGTCAGGCGCTTCTGCAGCGCGTACACGGCGAGCACCGCGATCATCAGCAGCAGCGACAAAGCGGTCGCGCGCGGCAGGTTGAACAGCACCAGGGCGTCGGTGTAGACCGCCACCGACAGGTACTTGACCGCGGTGCCGCCCAGGATCAGCGGGGTGACGAAGGCACCCAGCATCAGGCTGAAGACCAGCACCGAACCGGCGATCAGGCCGGGCAGGGCCAGCGGCAGCGTGACGCTGACGAAGGTGCGCGCCGGCCCGGCGCCCAGGATCTCGGCCGACTCCATCAGCCGGCGGTCGAGGGCGAGCAGCGAGGTCGCCAGCGACAGCACCATGAAGGGCAGGAACACCTGCGTGCCGCCGATCACCAGCCCGGTCAGGTTGCCGGTCAGTGCCAGCGGCTCGCCGGTCCAGCCGGCCGCCTGCAGCAGCGAGTTGAGCAGGCCCTTGCGGCCCAGGATCAGCAGCCAGCCGTAGCTGCGCACCACGGTGTTGACCAGCAGCGGAGCCGCCACCATGAAGTACAGCAGGCCGCGCCAGCGGGCCGGCGCGCGGGCGATGGCCGTGGCCAGCGGGAACCCGAGCAGGGCGCACAGCAGCGTCACCGCGGCGGCGACGGCAAAGGTGTGCAGGAACAGCTGCAGGCTGGCCAGGCCGCCCAGCAGGCTGGCGTAGTTGGCCAGGGTGAAGCCGGGCAGGATCTGGCCGAAGCTCTCGCGCCGGAAGCTGATGACGGCCATCTCGGCCAGCGGCACCAGCATGGCCAGCAGCACCAGCGCGCAGGCCGGCGCCAGCGCCAGCCACAGCGTGGCGCGATCCGGCAGGGAGGCCCTGCGCAGCGCCGTCATGCGCCGGCCCCGAAGGCCAGCGTGCAGCGTTCCAGGCGCACCCGCACCGGCTGGCCGGGCACCAGCGTGGCGGGCGGCAATCCGAGCAGCCGCGACTGCAGCTTCTGGCCGCAGGCCAGGTGCAGCCCCAGCAGGGTGCTGCCGGTCTCCGGCGCCACTTCCGCGACCAGCGCCGGCAGCCCGGTGGGCTCGTCGGTCAGCACCACCTGCTCCGGCCGCACGGCCAGCCGCACGGGCCCGGCGGGGCGCGAGAGCGGGGCCTCGACGCGGGCGCCGCCGGGCAGCTCGAAGCCGCCGTGGGCGTCGTAGATGCCGTCCAGGAAGCTGATGTCGCCGATGAAGTCGGCCACGAATTCGTTCACCGGGTGCAGGTAGACCGACTGCGGGTCGCCCAGCTGCTCGATGCGGCCGCCGCGCATCACCGCCACCCGGTCGGACAGGTGCAGCGCCTCCTCTTGGTCGTGGGTGACGAACAGGAAGGTGGTGCCGGTCTCGCGGTGGATGCGCTTGAGTTCCGACTGGAGCTGGCGGCGCAGCTTGAGGTCCAGCGCCGCCAGCGGCTCGTCAAGCATGAGCAGCGAGGGACGGGTGGCGAGGGCCCGCGCCAGCGCCACCCGCTGCTGCTGGCCGCCGGACAGTTGCGCCGGGCGGCGGTCGCGCAGGTGCGGCAACTGCACCAGTTCGAGCATGGCGCCCACGCGCGCGGCGATGTCGCTCGCGCCCTGGGCGCGCAGGCCGAACGCGACGTTCTCCTCCACGGTCATGTGGGGGAACAGCGAGTACTGCTGGAACACCATGCCGAGGTGGCGTGCGCGCGGCGGCAGGTCGGTGACGTCGCGGCCGTCGATCGCGATGCGGCCGGCGTCCGGGTGTTCGAAGCCCGCGATCATCCGCATCAGCGTGGTCTTGCCGCAGCCGCTGGCGCCCAGCAAGGTGAGGAACTCGCCGTCGTGGATGTCGAGGTCGATGCGGTCGGCTGCGACCGTCGCGCCGAAGCGCTTGACCAGGCCGCGCGCCGCCACCTTGACGGCGGCTTCTGTTGCTGCGGGCCGTGCGGGAGCTGGCTGATCCATTGGCCGCATCCTCGCGTACCCGCGCGACAGGCGTCCAATGACTTTTCGCCGATCGCCCCTGAGCGAAACGTTATGGCGCGGAAAGTCTTATCGCGCGGGGACGGTGCGCACTTTCCGGTGCGCCGGCCCGGGCTCGCCCGCGGTGGCAGTGAGAACTCTGGTTATAGCTGCGGCCCCAAATCTTCATTAGACGTTCGGGCGCACGCTCCACATGATCCGCGTCAAGGCGCGTGGGCGCCCCTTGCGGTAATTGCCCGCGCCGCCTGGCGTGGGCGCCGCAGCGGAGGCCGGCCCCTGGCGGACCCATGCGCCCGAGAACCACGAGAGAGACACCGACCTAACGAGCCACAAGGAACGCACGCCATGAACCGTCGCAGCTTCGCTTCCATCGCCACCGCCCTCATCGCCACCGCGGCCGCCATGCCGGCGCTGGCCTTCCCCGACCGGCCGATCGAAGCCGTCGTGCCGTGGCCGGCCGGGCAGGAGCTGGACATCCTGGCGCGGGCCATCGTGCCCGTGATGTCCAGGCAGTTGGGCGTCCCCATGGCCGTCATCAACCGCCCCGGCGGCGCCGGCGTGGTGGGCACCTCGGAGGCGTCACGCGCCAAGCCGGACGGCTACACCATCCTGTTCAACAGCGTGGGCCCCATGCTGACCCAGCCGCTGGCCGGCAACGCGCCCTACAAGGTCACCGACTTCGAGCCGATCGGGCTGTTCAACGCCAGCAGCTTCGTGCTGATCGTGCGGGCCGACGCGCCCTACAAGACGATGCAGGAGCTGGAAGCCCACGCGAAGACGGCCTCCAAGCCGCTGGTGCTGGGGCACTTCGGCCCGGCCGCCGTCCCGACGCAGGTCGTCTACCGCATGGGCGGCCAGAAGAAGTGGTCCTTCCGCGGCGTCACCTTCAGCCCGGCGGGCCCGGCGCAGCTCAAGTCCGGCGATGCCGACCTGGTGACGGCGCCCTACAACACCGCCCGCAGCGCGATCGCCGCCGGCGACGCGCGTGCGCTCGTGACCTTCAACCCGGCGCGCCTGCCAGAACTGCCGTCGGTGCCCACGCTGCGCGAGGCCGGCTACGACTTCGACGTGCTGGTTTGGCAGGGCGTCTTCGTGCCCAAGGGCACGCCGGCCGACGTCAAGGCGAAGATCGACGCGGCCGTGCAGGCGGCGCTGAAGGATCCGTCGGTGGTGGAACTGGCCAGGAAGATCAACACGCCGCTGTTCTGGAAGGACGCCGCCGCGACCACGGCGCAGATCAAGGCCGACGAGGCCGGCCTGTCGCCCGTGATGGCCGAACTGGGTTTGATCAGGAAGTAAGCGGAGCCTGCGCATGAGCATCGCTTCGCAGGAGTTGGGCGAGCGTGCCCAGCGCCGGCTGGCGGCCGGCTTCGTCGGCCTGCTCGCGCTGGGCGCGGCCATCCTGCTGCCCCTGACCCCGCGCCTGATCGTCGGCATGCCGGAGGAGGTGGCCTACTACCGCTCGCCGGCCCTGTTCCCCTCGATCGCGCTCGCGCTGGTGGCGATCGCCGCCGCGTTCCACTGCGTCCGGATGCTACGCGGCGCCTCCCTGTCGACCGACGACATCGACGAGCCCGCGGCCCACTGGCGCGTGGTGGTGCTGGCCTTCGTGGCCTACGTGCTGTACGTGCTGGCCGTGCCGCTGGTGGGCTACGCGATCGCGACGGCCGTGTTCGTGCTCGCCGTGGGCGCGCTCTCCGGGCTGGGCTGGCGCGTGCCGGCCCTCATCGGGGTGTGCCTGACGACGGCGCTCTACCTCATCTTCGTGCTCGGCTTCAAGGTCTGGTTCCCCGCGGCCAGCCTGATCCCCGGCGCCTGATCGCGCCAGGAGTCCCTGATGAACGAACTGCTCCTCGGGCTGCAGTCGGTGATGCACTGGGGCGTGCTCGCGTCCCTGCTGGTCGGCGCTGCCCTCGGCATCCTGATCGGCGTGCTGCCCGGCATCGGCCCGGGCGTCGCCATCGCCGTGATGCTGCCCATCACCTACGGCATGTCGCACATGGCGGGGCTGGTGCTGCTGCTCGGCATCTACTGCGGCGCCTTCTACGGCGGCGCCGTCACCTCCATCCTGATCCGCACCCCGGGGGAAGCCTCGTCGATCATGACCATGTTCGACGGCTACCCGATGGCGGCGCGCGGTGAGGCGCAGCGGGCCCTGACGCTGGCCTTCACATCCGCGTTCGTGGGCGGCCTCGCCAGCACGGTGTTCCTGATCTTCGCGGCCAAGCCGCTGGCCGCTTTCGCCGGCCGCTTCGGGGCCGCGGAATTCAGCGCCGCGGCGCTGCTGGCGCTGGTCTGCGTGGTCAAGGCCTACCAGGGTCGGACGGCGCAGGCGGCGCTGATGCTGGGGCTGGGCCTGTTCATTGGCACCGTCGGCATCGACCCGAGTTCGCAGGAGCAGCGCTTCACCTTCGGGTTCCCGCAGCTCATGACCGGGCTGCCGCTGGGCGCCGTGGTGATCGGCGTGTTCGGCATGGCGCAGGCCTTCGTGCTGCTGGGCATGAAGCCGCGCGAGCGCAAGCGCGGCGACCAGCTGGAGCAGGCCGGCTTCAGCCTGAAGCAGGCGGGCGAGATCTTCCGCTACCCGTCCACACTGGCCAAGTCGGCCGGCATCGGCACCCTGATCGGTGTGCTGCCGGCGGTGGGCGCCGCGCTGTCGACCTCGCTGTCGTACTTCGAGGCCAAGCGCCACGACCCGGAGGCCTTCGGCAAGGGCGACCCGCGCGGGATCATCGCGGCCGAGGCCGCCAACAACTCGGTCAGCGGCGGGGCGCTGGTGCCGCTGCTGGCGCTGGGCATCCCGGGCGACGCGGTCACCGCCATCATCATGGGCGTCTTCATGGTGCACGGCGTCTTCCCCGGGCCCAACCTGTTCAGCGAACAGCCCGAGCTGGTCAGCGGGATCATGGTGTCCATGCTGCTGCTCAACGTGGTGATCCTGCTGATGCTGGTCTTCCTCGTGCGCTACGTCGCGATGTGCGTGCAGCTGGACCCGCGCCTGCTGGGCATGGTGATCCTGGCCTTGTGCTTCATCGGCTCCTACTCGCTGGGCAACTCGCTGTACTTCACCTGGGTGGCCTTCGGATTCGGGATCTTCGGCTGGCTGTGCGCGCTGTCCGGCCTGCCGGCCGTGCCGCTGGTGCTGGGCATGGTGCTGGGCGACCTGATGGAGACCTCGGTGCGCCAGGCGCTGAACATCGGCGAGGGATCGCCGGCCGTCTTCTTCTCGCGCCCGGTGTCGGCCACGCTGATGGTCGTGGTGATCCTGATGCTGGCCTGGCCGCTGCTGCGCCGCGGCTGGCGCGCGCTGCGCCGGCCTACGCCAGCGCCTGCTGCAGATGCCAGCCGGCGCGCAGGCACAGGGCCTCTTCCCCCGGCGGCGTGATGGCCTGCACGCCCATCGGCAGCCCCGTGGCGCCGGTGGCGCCCGGCACGCCCAGGCAGGGCACGTGCAGCAGCGTCCAGGCCCTATTGAAGCTGGACGAGCCGGTCGAGCCGTAGCCGGGGGGTGGTTCGTCCGGCGCGCTGGGCGTGAGCAGCACGTCGATGCCGTCGAACAGCTCGCCCAGCGCGGCGCGGCCGGCGGCCGCCGTGTCCTGCGCGGCCGCGTACTCGGCGTCGGTGACCCCGCGCGCCTGCGCCAGGTAGTCGCGCAGGGTCGGCGAGAGGCGATCCCGCTCGAACGCGTATTCGTCGGCCAGCGCGCGCGAGGCTTCCCAGCCCTGCACCACGTCGTGGGCCGAGAAGACCTCGCCCAGCCAGGCGGGCAGGGTGACCTCGCGCACGGTGGCGCCCGCCGTGCGCAGGGCCGCGACGGCGCGCTCCAGCGCCGTCCGGCCACTGGCGGACAGCGACTCCCACGGATACGACCAGGCGACGCCGAACACCGGCGCCGCGCCGTCCTCCAGGCCCTGGGCCCACGGCCGCCCGGAAATCGCCTGCGCACACAGGGCCATGGTCTCGACGTTGGCCGTGAACAGGCCCACGGTGTCCAGGGACCACGAGAACGGCTTGAGCCCCGGCGTGGGCAGCGCGCCGTAGCCCGGCTTGAAGCCGACCACGCCGCAATACGAAGCCGGCCGGATCACCGATCCGCCGGTCTGGGTGCCGACCGTCAGCGGCACCAGGCCGGCGGCCACGGCCGCAGCCGATCCGGCCGAAGAGCCGCCGGGCGTGTGCCCGGGCACGCGCGGGTTGCGCGTGGCCGTCGGATGCAGGAAGGCGAACTCGGTGGTGCTGGTCTTGCCCACCACCACGCCGCCGGCGCGGCGGATCGCCTGCACGATGGCGGCGTCGCTGCGCGGCTGGTGGCCGGCGAACAGCGGCGTGCCGTAGCAGGTCGGCAGCGCCGCCGTGTCGAGGATGTCCTTGACGCCGACCGGCAGGCCCTGCAGCGCGCCGCCGCTGGCCAATGCGCGCTCGCATTCGTGCTTGGCCTGCGCGGCGTCGCACACGGCGACGAAGGCCCCCAGGTCCCGGTCGCGCGCGGCGATGTCCGCCAGCGTGCGGGCGACCAGTTCCTGCGCGTTCATGCGGCCCGCGGCGGGCGCACGGCCGACTTGGGCCGGAAGGCCTTGCACACCTCGTCGTTGGTCTCGAGGTAGGGGCCGCCGATCAGGTCGATGCAATAGGGCACGGCGGCGAAGATGCCCGGCACCACCGGCTTGCCCTGCTCGTCCTTCAGCCCTTCCAGCGTCTCCTGGATCGACTTGGGCTGCCCGGGCAGGTTGATGATCAGGCACTCGCCGCGGATCACCGCCACCTGGCGCGAGAGGATGGCCGTGGGCACGAAGCGCAGGCTGATCTGCCGCATCTGCTCGCCGAAGCCGGGCATCTCGCGGTCGGCGACGGCCAGCGTGGCCTCGGGCGTGACGTCGCGCCGGGCCGGGCCGGTGCCGCCGGTGGTCAGCACCAGCGAGCAGCCGGCATCCACCAGGTCCACCAGCGCCGCGCTGATGCGCTCGGGCTCGTCGGGGATCAGGACCGGCTCGAACTCGATCGGGTTCTTCAGGGCGCGCGCGAGCCAGTCCTTCAGGGCCGGCAGGCCCTTGTCCTCGTAGACGCCGGACGAGGCCCGGTCGCTGACCGAGACGATGCCGATGCGCACCTTGTCGAAGTCACTCATGCTGCAGTTGCTCCCTGACGATCTGGAAGATTTCGCGGTAGGCGCGGCCCTGCCGGGGCGCCAGACCCTGCGAGACGGCCGCGGGATCGGGTTGCCGGTCCTTGCGCGCCTGCCGGACCAGCGAGCGCAGTTGCTGGCCGTCGGTGCCGGGGTATTCGGCGAGCCAGCGCTGCACCGCCTGGTCGTCGTCGATCAGCTCGTCGCGCCAGCGCTCGGCCTGGTGCAGCGCCAGGCTGTCGCGCGCCGAACCCTGGCGCTGCTCTTCCAGCGCATTGCGCGCGGCGGCCAGCGTGTCCTCGTCCAGCCCGCGCATGAGCTTGCCCACGTACTGCAGTTGCCGGCGCTTGCCCTCGAAGGACGTGATGCGGCGCGCCTGCGCCAGCGCCTCGACCAGCGAGTCGGGCAGCGCCACGCGCTCGAAGAGGTCGGCGCGCAGCGTCATCAGCGCCTCGCCGAGCTTCTGCAGCTCACTGCTCTCGCGCTTGAGATCGGTCTTGCTGCTGCCCTCGGTCTGCTTGAGTTCGGCCTTGAGCTGCTGGTCCAGCTCGCTGCCCTCGGCGACGAACTGCCCGCGCACGAAGTAGCCCTTTTTCGGTTTGCGTGCCATTGGTGTGGGGAGTGGGCGCGGCCCGGCTGTGCAGGCGGCCGCAAGTATCATAGCCCTCGCCATGAACCAAGCTTCCAGCGACTCGAACCGATCCGAACAAGGCTTTTCCTACAGCCGGGCGCAATTCGAGGAACTGGTGGACCGGGCCCTGGCGCATGCGAAGAAGCTCGGCGCCACCGACGCCGCGGCCGAAGCATCCGAGGGCTGCGGCCTCTCGGTGTCGGTGCGCAAGGGCGAGCTGGAGAACGTCGAGCGCAACCGCGACAAGTCGCTGGGCGTCACCGTCTACGTCGGCCAGCGGCGCGGCAACGCCAGCACCTCCGATTTCTCCGAGGCCGCCATCGAGCAGACGGTGCAGGCCGCCTACGACATCGCGCGCTTCACGGCCGAAGACCCGGTCGCGGGCCTGCCGGACGAGCGCGACATCGCCGGCCCCGACGAGCAGCCCGACCTGGACCTGTTCCATCCCTGGCCGATCTCCAGCGAGGAGGCGGCCCGGCTGTCGCTCGAGTGCGAGGCGGCGGCCTTCGCCACCGACAAGCGCATCACCAACAGCGAAGGCGCCGGCGTCTCGGCCCAGCAGAGCCACTTCTTCAGCGCGCACACGCGCGGCTTCCGGGGCGGCTACTCCAGCTCGCGGCATTCGATCTCGGTGGCCCCGATCGCGGGCCGCGGCGCGGACATGCAGCGCGATGCCTGGTATTCGTCGATGCGGGCGCCCGGCGAGCTGGCCGCGCCGGAGGCGGTCGGCCGCTACGCCGCCGAGCGCGCGCTGGCCCGCCTGAAGTCGCGCAAGATCGCCACCCGCGAATGCCCGGTGCTGTTCGAGTCGCCGCTGGCGGCGGGCCTGCTGGGCGCCTTCGTGCAGGCGGTCAGCGGCGGCTCGCTGTACCGGCGCAGCAGCTTCCTGGTGGATTCGCTGGGCAAGCAGGTCTTCCCCGGCCATGTCGACGTGCTGGAAGACCCGCACCAGAAGCGCGGCAAGGGCAGCTCGCCGTTCGATGAGGAGGGCGTGCGCACCTCGGCCCGCAAGGTGGTCGACGGCGGGCGCGTGGAAGGCTACTTCCTGTCCAGCTATTCGGCGCGCAAGCTCGGCATGAGGACCACCGGCAATGCCGGCGGCTCGCACAACCTGTCGCTGACCTCTCGCCTGACGCAGGCCGGCGACGACCTGCCGGAGATGCTGCGCAAGCTGGGCACCGGCCTGTTCGTCATCGAGCTGATGGGGCAGGGCGTGAACTACGTGACCGGCGACTACTCGCGCGGCGCCAGCGGCTTCTGGGTCGAGAACGGCGAGATCGCCTACCCGGTGCAGGAGATCACCATCGCGGGCAACCTGAAGGACATGTTCCTCGGAATCGACGCGGTGGGCGCGGACACCTACAACTACGGGGCGAAGACCGTGGGGTCGGTGCTGGTCAATCGCATGAAGGTGGCCGGCTCGTAGCGCCGCCAAGCCGGCCGACCCTCGCCTCAGCCCAGCGCCTGCTTCACCGCCGCCGACACCTGCGCCATCTCGGCCTTGCCGGCCAGCCGCTGCTTGGCGGCGCCCATGACCTTGCCCAGGTCGCCCGGGCCGCTGGCGCCGAGTTCGGCCACCAGGGCCTTCACCTCGGCGGCGACCTCCTCGGCCGACAGGCGCGCCGGCAGGTAGGCCTGCAGCACCTGCACTTCGGCGGCCTCTTTGTCGGCGAGGTCCTGGCGGCCGGCCTTGGTGAAGGCCTCGATGCTGTCCTTGCGCTGCTTGATCAGCTTGTCGACGACGCCGACCACCGCCGTGTCGTCCAGCTCCACGCGCTCGTCCACTTCCTTCTGCTTGAGCGCGGCCTGCAGCAGGCGGATGGTGCCCAGCCGCGACGTGTCCTTGGCGCGCATGGCGGCCTTCATGTCGTCGTTGATGCGGTCCTTCAGGCTCATGGGTGCTTCTCCCGGTCTTGGAACGAAAAAAGCCTGCCAAGGCGTCCCCGGGCAGGCTGGTCGGGCGCGCAGGTGCGGCGCCGGCGCGCGTCGGCTCAGTAGAGCTTCTTGGGCAGCTGCATGCTGCGCACGCGCTTGTAGTGGCGCTTGACGGCCGCGGCCTTCTTGCGCTTGCGCTCGGCCGTGGGCTTTTCGTAGAACTCGCGGGCACGCAGCTCGGTCAGCAGGCCCAGCTTCTCGATGGTGCGCTTGAAGCGGCGAAGGGCCACGTCGAACGGCTCGTTTTCCTTAACGCGAATGGTCGTCATGAATCGGTCAATGATCTCGAAGGTGCCGCAAGAAGATCGGGCTTGCGGCGGGGGTCCCCGACTGGAAAGGTGGATCGGGCCGTCGGGGTATGCCGGCAAAGCCCGCAATTATAGCGGCACGAGCCGGACCGGCAACAACGGGCCGGTCCGGGCACGCGCGAAATGGCCGATTGGGCCAGAATCGGGTCGTGGAAACGGTGTCCATGCCCCCGGCGATCGCGGCCGACGAGCAGCGGCACGTGCTGGGCCGGGTCGCCCGCCTGCTGGCCGGCGCCGCGGATTTCGACGAGACCTTGCGCCAGGCGATCGCCGCCTGCCTGCCCCTCCTGGCCGACTTCGGGTTCTTCGACGTGGTGATCGAAGGCGAGGACGTTCGCCGTACCTCGGCCGCCCATGAGGCCCCGGACCTGCAGGCGCTGCTGTCGCCCAGCCGCTGGGTGCGCCGCATCCACCCCGAACTCAACCTGTGCGCGCTGTCCACCGGCGAGCCGGCCCTGCACGCGGACACCGGCGAGGCGTGGTACCGCCGCGCCGCCGCCTGCGAGGACGAGCTGCGCCTGATGCGCCAGCTGGCCTTCGCCTCCATGCTGACGGTGCCCATGCGCTGGCGCGGCGAGCTGCTGGGGGCGCTCACGCTGTTCATGGGCCGCTCGGGCCGCCGCCACGATGAGACGCACCTGGCGTTCGCCACCGAATTCGCCGCGGTGGCCGCGCCGCTGGTGGCCAATGCCCGCCTGCTGGAGCAGCACCGCCGCGTGGAAGCGGCGTTGCGTCGCAGCGAGGAAGTGCTGCGGATGGCTGTGGAAGCCGGCCGCGTGGGGATCTGGGACTGGGACATCGTGGCCGACCGGGTGAGCTGGTCCGACGGGGTGTACGAACTGCACGAGATGCAGCCCGGCAGCGAGATCGGCGGGCTGGCGGAGTTCCGCTCGCGCGTGCTGCCGGAAGACCTGCCGCGGGTGGAAGCGGCGATGGGCGAGGCGCTCGCCGGCCGGGCGCCCTATGCCGTCGAGTTCCGCACCTTGCTGCCCGACGGCCGGGTGCGCTGGATCGCCACCCGGAGCCAGCTGGTGCGCGACGGGTCCGGGCGCCCCCTGCGCATGGTGGGCGCCAGCACCGACGTGACCCAGCGGGTGGAACTGCTGGCGGCCGAGCGCCGCGCCCGCAGCGAAGCCGAGGCGGCGCGCCGCCGCATGGAAGTGCTGGCGGCGGCGGGGGAGCGGCTGGCCCGCTCGCTGGATCCGCAGGCCACGCTGGAGGCGGTGGCGCGCACGCTGGTGCCGGACATCGCCGACTGGTGCCGCATCGACCTGCTGGACGAGAACGGCGTGCTGCAGCGCAAGCTGGCCTGGCACAGCGACCCGGCCCGGTCGGAGCAGGCGATGGCCATGGCGCGGCGGCTGCGTGCGCCGCCGGATGCCGTGGGCAGCATGGCCTGGGTGGTGCGCACGGGCAATGCGCACCACGGTGACTTCCACGAGGCCCAGGTGGACCCGGCAACGGCCGAGTTCACCCGCGCCTTCGGCATGCACTCGCATTTCATCTTGCCCCTGGTGGCGCGGGGGCGCACCATAGGCGCCATGGGTGTGCTGCAGGCGGAATCGGGCCGCAAGCTCGACGAGGACGACCGGGCGCTGGTGCTCGACCTGGGCCGGCGGGCGGCGCTGGCGCTGGACAACGCGCGCCTGTTCGCCGAGGCCGAAGCGGCGCGCAAGCAGGCCGAGTCGGCCAACCTCGCCAAGGACGAATTCCTGGCCATGCTGGGGCACGAGCTGCGCAACCCGCTGGCGCCGATCAGCACGGCCCTGCAGCTGATGGCGCGGCGCGAGCCCGATGCCGCCGTGCAGGAGCGGCGCATGATCGGCCGCCAGGTGGACCACCTCTCCCGCCTGATCGACGACCTGCTGGACATCTCGCGCATCACCAGTGGCAAGGTCCAGTTGCACTGGCAGCGGATCGACCTGCGCGCGGTGGTGGCCAATGCGCTGGAACTCACCCGCCCGGTCTTCGCGGCACGGCCGCAGCCGGTGCAGGTGCAGCTGCCCGCCGGGCCGGCGATGGTCGACGGCGACTTCGTTCGGCTGTCGCAGGTGCTGTGCAACCTGCTGGTCAATGCCGCCAAGTTCACGCCGCCCGCGGGCACCGTGTCCCTGCGCCTGCGCGAGCGCGGCGGCTGGGAGATCGAGGTCAGCGACACCGGCTGCGGCATCGCGCCCGAGCTGCTCGCGCGCGTGTTCGACCTGTTCGTGCAAGGCCGGCAATCCATGGATCGGCGTGCCGGCGGCCTGGGGCTGGGCCTGGCCATCGTGCGCAGCATGGTGGAGCGGCACGGTGGCTCGGTGCGGGCGCATAGCGCCGGCGAGGGCCAGGGTGCCACCTTCACGGTGAGCCTGCCGCCGTCCGGGTCGGCACCGGCGCCGGCGCCGGAGCCCGCGCCGGCCCCCACCGGCGAGCACGGCGGGGGCGGCCGCATCCTGGTGGTCGACGACAACGCCGACGCCGCGCAGACGCTGGCCGAGCTGCTGCAGGTGATCGGCTACGAGGCGCGCACCGCGGGGGATGCCGACTCGGCGCTGCAGGTGCTGAAGGAGTTCCGGCCCCAGCTCGCCCTGCTGGACATCGGCCTGCCGCAGGTGGACGGCTACCAGCTCGCCGGCCTGATCCGCGAGCAGCCCGAAGGCCAGGGCGTGCGACTGGTCGCGCTGACCGGCTACGGCCAGGAGAGCGACCGAGCCCGCGCGCTGGCGGCGCAGTTCGACGAGCACCTGGTCAAGCCGGTCGGCATCGACCGGCTGACCGAGGTGCTGCAGCGCTTCCTGTAGCGGCGCTGGGCAGGCGGTGCCGCCTGCGCCGCCGTCACAAGCCGGCCAGCGCCTGCGCGCAGGCCCAGCCGCTGGACCAGGCCCACTGGAAGTTGTAGCCGCCCAGCCAGCCGGTCACGTCCACCACTTCGCCGATGAAGTGCAGGCCCGGCTGCTTCGAAGACTCCATGGTCTTCGACGACAGCTCCCGGGTGTCGATTCCGCCGGCGGTCACTTCCGCCTTGCGGTAGCCCTCGGTGCCGGAGGGCAGCAGCTCCCAGCGCGCCAGGGCCTGCGCCAGTGCGTCCAGCGCCTTGTCGGGGACCTCGTTGACCGGCCGCTGCCAGGCCGGAGCGCGCTGCACCCAGGCGTCGGCCAGGCGCGCGGGCACGAAGGCGGCCAGCTCGTTGGCCAGCCGCTTGCGCGAGCGGGCCTTGGCGTCCCGCAGCGCCTGCGCGAGACCGGTGCCGGCCGCCAGGTCGATCCGCAAGGCCTCGCCGGGCTGCCAGTAGCTGGAGATCTGCAGCACGGCGGGGCCGGACAGGCCGCGGTGGGTGAACAGCAGGTCCTCGTCGAAGGCCGCGGCCGGCCCCTTCGTGCCGGCGCCCGTGGTGGCGATGCGCACCGGCAGCGACAGCCCGGCCAGTTGCGCATACGGCGCCCAGTCGTCGCCGCCGAAGGTCAGTGGCACCAGCGCCGGGCGCGGCGGCACCACCCGCAGCCCGAACTGCTGCGCCATGCGGTAGCCGAAGTCGCTGGCGCCGATCTTCGGGATCGACAGGCCGCCGGTGGCGATCACCACGCGCGGCGTGCGAACCGTGCCACGGTCGGTCTCGATCTCGTATAGCGGCGCGCTGCCGTCGCCGCGTGCGCGTAGCGCCGACACCCGGCAGGGCTGCCAGCGCTGGACGCCGCCGGCTTCGCATTCGTCCAGCAGCATGCGGATGAAGTCCTCCGAGCTGCGGTCGCCGAACAGCTGTCCCTTGTGCTTCTCGTGGAAGGGAATGCCGTGCCGCTGCACCAGGGCGACGAAGTCGGCGGCGGTGTAGCGCGACAGCGCGCTGCGGCAGAAGTGCGGGTTCTCGCCCAGGAAGTGCCGCTGCGGCGCGCGCGGGTCGAGGTCGCGGTTGGTGAAGTTGCAGCGGCCACCGCCGGAGATGCGGATCTTCTCGGCGACCTTCTCCCCGTGGTCCAGCAACAGGACCTTCACGCCCAGGCGGCCGGCCACGCCGGCGCAGAACAGGCCCGCGGCACCCGCGCCGATCACCACTGCGTCGAACGCGTGCACTTCCCGGTCAACCCTTCTGCTTCAGGAGGGGCCGTTTATAGCAGCCGGGGCCTGCGCCGGCGCGGGAAAGAGCGAACCAGGCGGCAGCGAGGGGCGTCAGGCGGCCAGCGCCTGGCCCGGTGCCTGCCCCATCGCCTGCACCCCGCGCAGCACGTCGCCCACCACGATCACCGAAGGGCTGGCCAGCCGCTCCCTCGCCACCGTGTCGGCCAGCCGCTCCAGCGTGGTGACGGCATGGCGTTGCTCCGGCAGGCTGGCGCGCTGCACCACGGCCACCGGCGTGCTGCCCGGCAGGCCGGACTGCAGGCCGTCCTGGATCGCCTGCACGCCGCTGACGCCCATGTAGATCACCAGCGTCAGGCGCGCCTGACGGGCCGCCTGCGCCAGCGCCGGCCAGTCGGGCGCTTCGCCGCCGTGCCGCGCGTGCCCGGTGACGAACACCACGCCCTGCGCATGTTCGCGGTGGGTGAGCGGTGCGCCCAGCGAGGTGGCCGCCGCGAGGCCGGCCGTGATGCCGTTGACCACCTCCACCCGCACGCCGGCCGCGCGCAACTGCTCCAGTTCCTCGCCGCCGCGGCCGAAGATGAAGGGGTCGCCGCCCTTGAGGCGCACCACGTGCTCGCCTTCGTGCGCCGCCGACGCCATCAGCTTGCCGATGAAGGCCTGCGGCGTGCTGCGGCAGCCGCCGCGCTTGCCCACGTACACGATGCGCGCGTGCGCCGCCAGTGCGACGACGGCCTCGCCGACCAGGTCGTCGACCAGTACCAGCGTCGCGGCCTGCAGCGCCCGCACCGCCTTGAGGGTGAGCAGTTCGGGGTCGCCGGGGCCGGCGCCCACCAGCGTGACCTTGCCCCTGCATTCATGCATGGCTGTCGCCTCCGTGTTCGGCCGCCTCGGCAGCCAGCCGCAGGATGTGTTCCACCTGCAGCGTGATCGAATCGGGCACCGGCTGGCGCCCGTGCAGGACTTCGCGGATGTAGCCGGCCGTGGCGGCGGGGTCCGTGCCCGAGGGCCACCCTGGCAGGCCGGCCAGCGTGCCGCGCCGGCCTTCCTCCAGCATGACGCGGCGGCCCCGCACGAAGCCTTCCATCGGCGGCGTGCGGCGCGCGTCGGCCACCGCTTCCCCTTCGGTGCCGCGCAGCAGCATCGCGGTCGAGCCCATGAGCTCGAACACGGCGCCCATGGACTGCGCGTACTCGGGATGGGTGTAGCTGCTGACGATGACGGCCGGACCGGCGCAGGGATCCAGCAGCTTGGCCAGGCTGTGCGCGGAGTTGCGCAGCCCGAGCACCCGGCGCACGTCCAGCAGCCGCTTCAGGCCAGGATGCAGCAGATCCGTGGCGGCGAAGACCGCTTCGCCGGCTTGCGGAGTCCGCAGGCGGTCGAGCGCGGCGATGCCGAGCTCGGGCAGCACCTCGGTGACGAACACCCGGCTGCCCTCGGTGGCGGCGCCATGGATCAGCACCGGCAAACCCCGTTGCGCCAGCAGCAGCGCCAGCAGCGGCGTGAGGACCGGCAGGCGGCGCGCGCCGTTGTAGCTGGGCAGCACCACGATGGGCGCCCCGGTATCGGGCACCAGTTCCAGGCGGGCCCGGGTCGCGTCGAGGAAGCCGGCCATCTCCTCCGGCGTCTCGCCCTTGACGCGCATGGCGATGCAGAAGGCGCCGAGTTCCAGGTCGGTGACGGTGCCGTCCAGCAACTGGCCGAACAGGTCGGCCGCCTGCGGGCGGTCCAGCGGGCGCGCGCCCCGCTGGCCGCGGCCGATCTCCTTGAGGTACTGGCTGATGCCCACGCGAGGATTCTCCCAAAGCACTTAGCACCGGCAGCTATAGCCATATGCCGCCGGCCGGGGTGCAGCTCAGCCGGTCCGCTGCCGGGCGGGGCAGGTGTCGGGGCCGTTCACGTAGGCCTCGTCGTCGACGGCCACGCTTTCGAGTTCCGCCGTGTCCAGGTAGACCGAACCCTCCACCACCTTGACCGCGAACCGGGGCGTGCGGCCTTCGTCGGGCGCCCAGGCGCAGCCGTCCTGCAGCCCGATCGTCCAGTTGTGCAGCGGGCAGGCCACGCTGGTGCCGAACACGATGCCCTGCGACAGCGGCCCGCCGCGATGCGGGCAGCGGTCCAGCAGCGCGAAGACCTGGTCCTGGCCGGTGCGGAACAGGGCGACGTCGGCGCCGCGGGCGCGTGCCAGCCGGCGCGAGCCGTGCCGAGGAATGTCCTGCAGGTCGCAGGCGAGGGTCCATCCGGTCGTCGTCATGCCTTCACGGCCTCCAGCTTGTCGAATTGGGCGGCATCGACGCCTGCCTTGTCGAAGTCGAACCAGGGATCGGGCTCGCCCTCCAGCGCGTCCTGCAGCCGCTGCCACAGCGCCTTGCGGATGGCGGCGTCGTCCAGCACCCGGGCCTTCACGTGCTCCATGCCGACCCGCTGCAGGTAGTGCACCGTGCGTTCCAGGTACCAGCCTTCCTCGCGGTACAGCTGCAGGAAGGCGCCGGCGTACTCCAGCACCTCGGCCGCGGTCGCGAGCTTGCAGAAGAACTGCGCCACCTCGGTCCTGATGCCGCCGTTGCCGCCGATGTAGAGCTCCCAGCCGGAGTCCACGCCGATCACGCCCACGTCCTTGATGCCCGCCTCGGCGCAGTTGCGCGGGCAGCCCGAGACCGCCAGCTTGACCTTGTGCGGCGCGTACATGCGCCACAGGGCCCGCTCCAGGTCCTTGCCCATCTGGGTGGAGTCCTGGGTGCCGAAGCGGCACCACTCGCTGCCCACGCAGGTCTTCACCGTGCGCAGCGCCTTGGCATAGGCGTGGCCGCTGGGCATGCCGATGTCCCGCCAGACGCCGGGCAGGTCCTCCTTCTTCACGCCCAGCAGGTCGATGCGCTGGCCGCCCGTGACCTTGACGGTGGGGATGCGGTACTTGTCCACCACGTCGGCGATGCGGCGCAGTTCGGCCGCCGTGGTCTCGCCGCCCCACATGCGCGGCACCACCGAGTAGGTGCCGTCCTTCTGGATGTTGGCGTGGCTGCGCTCGTTGACGAAGCGCGACTGCGGGTCGTCGCGGGCCTCCTTCGGCCAGGTGGAGATCAGGTAGTAGTTGATCGCCGGCCGGCAGGTGGCGCAGCCGTCGGGCGTGCGCCACTCCAGGAAGGCCATGGTGTCGGCCACGGTCAGCAGCCGGTTGGCGCGGATCGCCTCGCGCAGCTCCTGGTGGCTGTGGTCGGTGCAGCCGCACACCGCCTTCTTCTTCGGGGTGGCGGAGTAGTCGCCGCCGGCGGTGGCCATGATCAGCTGCTCCACCAGCCCGGTGCACGAACCGCAGGACGCGCTGGCCTTGGTGTGCCGGCGGACCTCGTCCAGCGTGAACAGGCCCTTCTCCCGGATCGCCCGGCAGATCGCGCCCTTGGTCACGCCGTTGCAGCCGCACACCTCGTCCGAATCGGCCAGCGCGGCGGCCTGGTTGCGCCCCTGGTGGCCGGCGTCGCCGAGGTTGTCCTGGCCTGCCAGCAGCCGGTCGCGCAGGCCGGCGATGCTGCGCCCCTCGCGCAGCAGCTTGAAGTACCAGCCGCCGTCCACGGTGTCGCCGTACAGGCAGGCGCCCACCAGCTTGTCGTCCTGGACCACCAGCTTCTTGTAGACGCCGCGGGCCGGATCGCTCATCACGATGGCCTCGGTGCCGTCGCCGCCGGCGAAGCGGCCGGCCGAGAACAGGTCGATGCCGGTCACCTTGAGCTTGGTGGAGGTGAGCGAGCCGGCGTAGCGCCCGATGCCGAACTGCGCCAGGTGGTTGGCGGCCACCTTGGCCTGCTCGAACAGGGGAGCGACCAGCCCGTAGGCCACGCCGCGGTGTGCCGCGCATTCGCCGACCGCCCAGATGCGGGCGTCGGTCACCGTCTGCAGCGTGTCGTGCACCACGATGCCGCGCGCGCAGTGCAGGCCGGCCTTCTCGGCCAGGGCCGTGTCCGGTCGGATGCCGACCGCCATCACGACCAGGTCGGCGCCCAGCTGCGAGCCGTCGTCGAACTGCACGCGGCGCACGCGGCCGCTGCGCCCGCCCACCAGGCCCTGGGTGCGCGCAGCCAGCCGGAACTTCAGCCCGCGCGCTTCCAGCGACTGCTGCAGCAGCCGGGCCGCGGGTTCGTCGAGCTGCCGCTCCATCAGCCAGGAGGTGGCGTGGACCACGGTCACGTCCATGCCGCGCTTGAGCAGGCCGTTGGCCGCCTCCAGCCCGAGCAGGCCGCCGCCGATGACGACCGCCTTGCGGTACGTGCGGGCCGCTTCGATCATCGCGTGCGTGTCGGCGATGTCGCGGTACGCGAGCACGCCCTTCAGGTCGGCGCCCGGCACCGGCAGCATGACCGGGCGCGAGCCGGTGGCCAGCAGCAGGCGGTCGTAGGGCGCCTCGGTGCCGTCGTCGGCGCGCACCACGCGCCGGACGCGGTCGATCGCGACCACCTTGCGGCCGGCGTGCAGGCGGATGCCGTTCTGCTCGTACCAGGACCAGGGGTTGAGCACGATCTGCTCGAACGCCTGCTCGCCCGCCAGCACCGGCGACAGCAGGATGCGGTTGTAGTTGGGATGCGGCTCGGCGCCGAAGACGGTGATGTCGTACAGGCCGGGCGCGATCTTCAGCAGCTCCTCGAGGGTGCGTGCGCCGGCCATGCCGTTGCCGACCACCACCAGGTTCGATGGCTTCATGCGGGGACTCCTGCCGTGCTGTCGGCTCAGGCCGCGCGCGCCGGCGCGGTGCGCAGGTGGGTGGAATACAGCGTCAGCCCGACGAACGTGAGGCCGCCGACCAGGTTGCCCAGCACGGTGGGGATCTCGTTCCAGACCAGGTAGTCGTAGACCGAGAAGTTGCCGCCCAGCATCAAGCCCGAGGGGAACAGGAACATGTTCACGATCGAGTGCTCGAAGCCCATGTAGAAGAACACCATCACCGGCATCCACATGGCCAGCACCTTGCCGCCCAGGGTGGTGGACATCATGGCCCCGACCACGCCGCTGGAGACCATCCAGTTGCACAGCACGCCGCGCAGGAACAGGGTCAGCATGCCGGCCGCGCCGTAGGCCGCGTAGCCCACCGTGCGGCCCTCGCCGATGGTGCCGATCTTCTGGCCCACCACGTTGGGCTCGCTGGAGAAGCCGAAGGTGAAGATCACCGCCATGAACACGGCCACCGTGAAGGCGCCGGCGAAGTTTCCGGCGAACACCAGCCACCAGTTGCGCAGCACGCCCTTGAGCGTCACGCCGGGTCGGCGGTCGATCAGCGCCAGCGGGGCCAGCGTGAACACCCCGGTGAGCAGGTCGAAGCCCATCAGGTAGAGCATGCAGAAGCCGACCGGGAACAGCACCGCGCCCAGCAGCGGGTTGCCGGTCTGCACCGAGACCGTGATGGCGAAGGCGGCCGCCATCGCCAGGATGGCGCCGGCCATGTAGGCGCGGATCACCGTGTCGCGGGTGGACATGAAGATCTTGGATGCCCCGGCGTCGACCATGCGGGTGACGAATTCATTGGGGACGACATAGGCCATGGATGCTCCTTGCGGGTGGTTCGGATCTCGAGCGGCTCGCGGCGACCGGTGCCGGCGCTGCCTCCATGACCCGTTAGCAGGGACCGTGCCAAGGCCTTGGCGCGATCTGCCGCATGCATCACCCCACGCAGGCCGGCAGCGCATGACCCGGAACGGGGCGCCGCACCAAATGGCGTCGTTACACTCGCCCGATGCTGGTGCTGGGCATCGAATCCTCCTGCGACGAGACGGGCGTTGCACTCGTCGACGGTGGCGGGCCCGGCGTTCCGCGCCTGCTCGGCCACGCGCTGCACAGCCAGGTGCGCATGCACGAGGCCTACGGCGGCGTGGTGCCGGAGCTGGCCAGCCGCGACCACATCCGCCGCGTGCTGCCGCTCACCCACGAGGTGCTGCAGCAGGCCGGCCGGCAACTTGGCGAGGTGGAGACGGTGGCCTATACGCGGGGGCCGGGCCTGGCCGGCGCCCTGCTGGTGGGCGCGGGCGTCGCCTGCGCACTGGGCGCTGCGCTCGGCAAGCCGGTGCTGGGCGTGCACCACCTGGAAGGCCACCTGCTCTCGCCCTTCCTGAGCGCCGATCCGCCGCAGTTCCCCTTCGTGGCGCTGCTGGTGTCGGGCGGCCACACGCAGCTGATGCGGGTGGACGGGGTGGGGCAGTACGAACTGCTGGGCGAGACCATCGACGATGCCGCCGGCGAGGCCTTCGACAAGAGCGCCAAGCTGCTGGGGCTGGGCTACCCGGGCGGGCCGGCCCTGTCCAAGCTGGCGCAGCAGGGCGATGCCAGGGCCTTCGCCTTGCCGCGGCCGCTGCTGCACAGCGGCAACCTGGACTTCTCCTTCGCCGGCCTGAAGACGGCGGTGCTCACGCAGGCGCGCAAGCTGGGCGATGGGCTGGAGTCACGCAAGGCCGACCTGGCCGCCGCCACCGAGGCGGCGATCGTCGAGGTGCTGGTGAAGAAGTCGCTGGCCGCGCTGAAGGAAACGGGGCTCAGGCGCATGGTGGTGGCCGGCGGCGTCGGCGCCAACCGGCTGCTGCGCGCGCAACTCGACGCCGCGTGCGCGAAGCGGGGCGTGCGCGTGCACTACCCCGAGCTGGCGCTGTGCACCGACAACGGCGCCATGATCGCCATGGCGGCGGCGATGCGGATCGCCGCGAACGTGGAAACGGCCAGCCGGTCCTACGCCTTCGACGTGAAACCGCGCTGGCCGCTGACCCATTCACCCTGAACGGTTGAGCGAGGCCCGGCAATGCCGCCTCCTCGCCCGAAAGGCGTCCGCGCTGCATGTTGTTCCGCGCGGACAGGACCCCCTAGCGGTGATTACTTCACCTCGATCCGGCGCGCCTTGCTCGCCGGCTGCTGCTTGGCCAGGGTCAGCGTCAGCACGCCGTTCTCCAGCTTGGCGCTGGTCGCCTCGACGTCGATCTCCTGGGGCAGCTCGTAGGCCGCCTTGTACTGGCGCGGCGCCTCGGCCCTGGTCTCGATGCGCACGACGGCGCCCTCGATGCTGACCGCCAGGTCCTCGCGGGCGACGCCGGGCAGGTCCAGGGTGACCGTCCAGGCCTTGTCGTCCTGCGCGACGCGCGGGCTGGCCTGGCGGCCGCCGTGGAAGGCCTCGTTGACGAAGCGCTCGAACTCGCGGTCGAGGGAACGGAAGGCCGGAACCCCGGCGCGGGAACGGACAACGGGTGCGAAGAACATGGTGGAACTCCTTAGAACCTTAAACTTCGCGGCTCTCGCTCCATCCGATCGCCGCCTGCAACCAACGTGCGCGCGGCGGCCCGTTTTTTCAAGGGGACCAGTTCCATGCAAAGTACCCGCAGGCGGGTCTTGAAAACACTCGCGGCGGCGCTATCTGCGCCCGCCTTCGCGCAGGCCCAGACCGCCGGCGCTCCCATCAAGCTGGCGATGATCGAGTCGCTCTCGGGCGCCTTCGCCAACACCGGCGAGGCGGTGTTCCGCAACCTGCTGTGGGCGGTCGAACGGGTGAACGCGCGCGGCGGCGTCCGGCTGCCCGGCGGCGCCCGCCCGCTGGCGCTGGACCGCTACGACAACAAGGGCCAGACCGAGGAGGCGCTGGCCATGCTGCGCGCCGCGATCGACGACGGCGCCCGCATCGTGCTGCAGGGCAACTCCTCGGCGGTGGCCGCGGCGCTGATCGAGGCGGTGAACAAGCACAACGAGCGCGAGCCCTCGCGGCGCGTGCTGTACCTCAACTATTCGGCGGTCGATCCCATCCTCACCAACGAGCGCTGCAGCTTCTGGCATTTCCGCTTCGACGCCCACGCCGACATGCGCATGGCGGCCCTGATGGCGGTGCTGCGCGAGGACAAGGCGGTGCGCGCGGCCTACCTGATCGGCCAGGACTACAGCTTCGGCCAGGCGGTGCTGCGCGAGGCGCGGCGCCAGCTCGGCGCGCAGCGCCCGGACGTGCGCATCGTCGGCGACGAGCTGCACCCCATGGGCCGGGTCAAGGACTTCGTGCCCTACGCCGTCAAGATCAAGGCCAGCGGCGCCGACGCCGTGATCACCGGCAACTGGGGCAACGACCTCACGCTGCTGGTCAAGGCGGCGCGGGAAGTCGGCTTCGACGGCAGCTTCTACACCTTCTACGGCAACGCCCTGGGCGCGCCGGCCGCCATCGGCGAGGCCGGGATCGGGCGCGTGATCGCCGTGGCCGACTGGCTGCCCAACCTGCAGACGGCGCAGAGCGAGGCCTTCTACCGCGAGTTCCGCCAGCGCTTCCCGCGCCCGCAGGACGACTACGTGCACATGCGCATGCAGCTCATGGTCGAGGCGCTGTCGCAGGCCATGGAGCAGGCCGGCAGCACCGAGGCGGCGGCCGTGGCCGGCGCGCTGGAGAAGGCCCGCGTCAGCCTGGCCGGGCAGGGCGGCAGCATGCGTGCGCTCGACCACCAGTTCCAGCAGGCGCTGGTGGTCGGCGTGATGGACCGCCAGGGCAGCCCCGGCGTGAAGTTCGACGTCGAGGGCTCGGGCTACGGCTTCCGCGTGGTGCGCGCCATCGAACCGGCGCAGGCCGAGATGCCCAGCAGCTGCCGCATGGTGCGGCCGGGCGCCTGAGGACATCGGCATGCGACAAGCCATCCTCGACCTCGAGGAATCGAAGATCCGCGAAGTGGCCAACGCCGGCATGGGCCGCAGCGACGTGCTGGCCTTCTGGTTCGGCGAGAGCGACGAGGTCACGCCGGACTTCATCCGCGAAGCCGCGATCGACTCGATCCGCGCCGGCGAGACCTTCTATGCCCACAACCTGGGCCTGCCGGAACTGCGCGAGGCGGTGGCCACCTACACCTCGCGCCTGCACCCGCCGCTGGGCAGCGAGCGCATCGCCATCACGTCGGGCGGCGTCAACGCCCTGATGCTGGCGATGCAGATGCTGCTGGACGCGGGCGACGAGGTGGTGGCGGTCACGCCGGTCTGGCCCAACCTGACGGCGCAGCCGCTGATCCTGGGGGCCAAGCTGCGCCGCGTGTCGCTGCAGCCGCAGGCGGGCGCCTGGAAGCTGGACCTGCCGCAGTTGCTGGACGCGGTGCGGCCCGGCACCAGGCTGCTGATCCTCAACGCGCCCAACAACCCCACCGGCTGGACGCTCACCCGCGCCGAGCAGCAGGCCATTCTCGAGCATTGCCGCCGCACGGGCACCTGGATCCTGGCCGACGAGGTCTACGAGCGCCTGTACTACGAGGCCACGCCGACGGGCTGCGCGCCCAGCTTCCTGGACATCGCGGCGCCGGACGACCGGCTGGTGGTGGCGCACAGCTTCTCCAAGAGCTTCCTGATGACGGGCTGGCGCCTGGGCTGGCTGGTGATGCCGGCGGCCATGACCCATCCCATGGGCAAGCTGATCGAGTTCAACACCTCCTGCGCCAGCGTGTTCACCCAGCGCGCCGGGGTGGCAGCGGTACAGCGCACGGAGGAGGTGACGCCGCGGGTGGTGGCCCACCTGAAGGCCTGCCGCGACCGGCTGGTGCCGCAGTTGCAGGCGCTGCCGGGTGTCGAGCTGGCGCGGCCGGCCGGCGGCATGTACGCGTTCTTCCGGCTCGAGGGCTTCGGCGATTCGCTGGACCTGGCCAAGCGGCTGGTGGCCGAGGCGGGCCTGGGCATCGCGCCGGGCAACGCCTTCGCGCCCGAGGCCCAGGGCTGGCTGCGCTGGTGCTTCGCGTCCAGGGACCCGGCCCGGCTCGACCGGGGCGTGGAGCGGCTCGCGGGGTGGCTGGCGCGGCCATGAGCCGCCGGGACCCTCGTGTACAATCCACCGGTTCTGCGCCCACCCGGGCAGCAGGACAGCACGCTGGGGCCCTTCCAGTCCCAAGCGCAAGTGAAACCCCCATCCAAGGAAACCAGATGCCCGCCATCAACAAGGCCGAAGTCATTGCTGCGCATTCGCGCGGCACCGGCGACACCGGCAGCCCCGAAGTCCAGGTCGCCCTGCTGACCGCCCGGATCAACGAGCTGACCCCCCACTTCAAGACCCATGCCAAGGACCACCACGGCCGCCGCGGCCTGCTGCGCATGGTGAACCGCCGCAAGAAGCTGCTGGCGTACCTGAAGGACAAGGATGCCGAGCGCTACACGGCGCTGATCGGCAAGCTGGGCCTGCGCAAGTAAGCAGGTCCTCGAGAACGCAAGGGCGCCTGGGTTGGCTGACGCTGGCTCAGGCGCTTTGCGCATCGGAGAAGCGGAAAGAAGGGCGCGCGCTGTGTCATTCCTCGAGGGCTAGGAGCTAGCCCCCCAGGAATGGCATCGCGTTCGGTTCCGGGTCTCCATCCAACCAGAGAGAACGCACATGTCCATCTTCAACAAGATCACCAAGACCTTCCAGTGGGGCCAGCACACGGTCACCATGGAAACCGGCGAGATCGCGCGCCAGGCCTCCGGCGCCGTGCTGGTCAACATCGACGACACGGTGGTGCTGGCCACGGTGGTCGGCTCCAAGACCGCCAAGCCGGGCCAGGACTTCTTCCCGCTGACGGTCGACTACATCGAGAAGACCTACGCCGCCGGCAAGATCCCCGGCAGCTTCTTCAAGCGCGAGGCCAAGCCCAGCGAACTGGAGACGCTGACCAGCCGCCTGATCGACCGTCCGATCCGCCCGCTGTTCCCCGAAGGCTTCTTCAACGAAGTGCACGTGGTGATCCACACCATCTCGCTGAACCCCGAGGTGGACGCCGACATCGCCGCCATGATCGCCACCAGCGCCGCGCTGGCGATCTCCGGCATCCCGTTCGCCGGCCCGATCGGCGCCGCGCGCGTGGGCTACATCAATGGCGAGTACGTGCTCAACCCGGGCCAGACCCAGCGCAAGGACTCGCTGCTCGACCTGGTGGTCGCCGGCACCGAGGCTGCCGTGCTGATGGTCGAATCGGAAGCGCAGCAGCTGTCCGAGGAAGTGATGCTGGGCGCCGTGGTGTTCGGCCACGAGCAGGGCAGGATCGCCGTCGACGCCATCCACGAGCTGGTGCGCGAGGGCGGCAAGCCGGTCTGGGACTGGCAGCCGCCGGCCCGCGACGAGTCCTTCATCGCCCGCGTCAACCAGCTGGCCGAGGACAAGCTGCGCGCCGCCTACCAGATCCGCAGCAAGCAGGCCCGCACCCAGGCCCTGCGCGAGGCCAATGCCGCCGTGCACGCCGGCCTGAAGGAGCAGGGCATCGAGTTCGACCCGGTCAAGGTCGACGACCTGCTGTTCGGCATCGAGGCCAGCATCGTCCGCAGCCAGATCCTGGCGGGCGAGCCGCGCATCGACGGCCGTGACACCCGCACCGTGCGACCGATCGAGATCCGCCACGGCGTGCTGCCGCGCACCCACGGCTCGGCGCTGTTCACCCGCGGCGAGACCCAGGCGCTGGTGGTCACCACGCTGGGCACCGAGCGCGACGCGCAGCGCATCGATGCGCTGGCCGGCGAGTTCGAGGACCGCTTCCTGTTCCACTACAACATGCCTCCCTTCGCCACCGGCGAAGTGGGCCGCATGGGCAGCACCAAGCGCCGCGAGATCGGCCACGGCCGACTGGCCAAGCGCGCGCTGCTCGCCTGCCTGCCGCCGAAGGACGAGTTCCCCTACACCATCCGCGTGGTCTCGGAGATCACCGAGTCGAACGGCTCCTCGTCGATGGCCTCGGTGTGCGGCGGCTGCCTGTCGCTGATGGACGCCGGCGTGCCGATGAAGGCGCACGTGGCGGGCATTGCCATGGGCCTGATCAAGGAAGGCAACCGCTTCGCGGTGCTGACCGACATCCTGGGCGACGAGGACCACCTGGGCGACATGGACTTCAAGGTGGCAGGCACCACCAACGGCATCACCGCGCTGCAGATGGACATCAAGATCCAGGGCATCACCAAGGAGATCATGCAGGTCGCCCTGGCGCAGGCCAAGGAAGCGCGCATGCACATCCTGGGCAAGATGCAGGACGCGATGGGCGCGGCCAATGCCGAGATCAGCAGCTTCGCGCCGCGCCTGTACACCATGAAGATCAACCCGGAGAAGATCCGCGACGTGATCGGCAAGGGCGGCGCCACCATCCGCGCGCTGACCGACGAGACCGGCACCACGATCGACATCGCCGAGGACGGCACCATCACCATTGCCTCCACCGACGCCGACCGCGCCGCCGAGGCCCGGCGCCGCATCGAGCAGATCACGGCCGAGGTCGAGATCGGCAAGATCTACGAGGGCCCGATCACCAAGCTGCTGGAGTTCGGCGCGCTGGTCAACGTGCTGCCGGGCAAGGACGGCCTGCTGCACATCAGCCAGATCGCCCACGAGCGGGTCGAGAAGGTCGGCGACTACCTGAGCGAAGGCCAGGTGGTGCGCGTCAAGGTGCTGGAGACCGACGACAAGGGCCGCATCAAGCTGTCGATGAAGGCGCTGCTCGATCGCCCGGCCGGCATGGAAGACCAGCCGCCGCGCGAGCGCCGCGACCGCGGCGACCGTCCGCCGCGCGGCGACCGGGGTGAACGCGGCGAGCGCGGCGAACGCGGTGACCGTGGCGAGCGCGGCGACTACAACGGCGACCGCGGCAACGGCGGCAACGGCGAGCGCCCGGCCTCCGACGTGCAGCCGCAGTCCACGCTGGACCCGCAGGAGTAATCCCCTCCGCGCGATGAAAGCCATCGAGATCACCCGCCCCGGCAAGCCCGACGTGCTGCGCCCGGGCGAGCGTCCCGACCCGGTCGCCGGGCCCGGCGAGGTGCTGATCCGCGTGGCGGCCAGCGGTGTCAACCGGCCCGACGTCCTGCAGCGGGCCGGCCACTATCCGCCGCCGCCGGGCGCCTCCGACATCCCCGGCCTGGAAGTCGCCGGCGAGATCGTCGGCGGTGACGAGCAGGCCATGGCGCAGGCCGGCTTGCAGGTCGGCCAGTCCGTGTGCGCCCTGGTGGCCGGTGGCGGCTATGCCGAGCTGTGCGCGGCGCCCGCGGGCCAGTGCCTGCCGGTGCCGCAGGGCCTGACCGCCGTCGAGGCCGCTTCGCTGCCCGAGACCTTCTTCACCGTCTGGAGCAACGTGTTCGACCGCGGCCGCCTGCAGGCCGGCGAGACCCTGCTGGTGCAGGGCGGCACGAGCGGCATCGGCGTGACGGCGATCCAGCTGGCCAAGGCCTTCGGCGCCACCGTGATCGCCACGGCCGGCAGCGACGAGAAGTGCGCGGCCTGCCTGCAGCTGGGCGCCGACCACGCGATCAACTACCGCAGCCAGGACTTTGCCGAGGAGGCGAAGCGGCTGACCGGCGGGCGCGGCGTGGACGTGATCCTGGACATGGTCGCGGGCGACTACGTGGCGCGCGAGGTGGGCTGCCTGGCCGAGGACGGGCGGCTGGTGATCATCGCGGTGCAGGGCGGCGTGAAGGCGGGCTTCGATGCCGGCCTGGTGCTGCGCCGGCGCCTGACGATCACCGGTTCCACGCTGCGGCCGCGCCCGGTGGCCTTCAAGGCCGCCATCGCGGCCTCGCTGCGCGAGAAGGCCTGGCCGCTGCTGGCCGGCGGTGCCGTGCGGCCCGTGGTCCACAGCGTGTTCGCGGCCGCCGACGCGGCCAAGGCCCACGAGTTGATGGAGTCCAACCGGCACGTCGGCAAGATCGTGCTGACGTGGTGATGGACGCATTGGATTCCCGCGGTCGCGGGGATGACGAGATGAAGAAGAAACTGATCGCCGGCAACTGGAAGATGAACGGCAGCCTGGCCGCCAACGAGGCGCTGGTGCGCGCGGTGGTGGCCGGCCTGCCGCAGGCCGCCTGCAAGGTGGCGGTCTGCGTGCCCGCGCCCTACCTGGCGCAGGTGCAGGCGCTGTGCCAGGGCTCGGCGCTGGAGCTGGGGGCGCAGGACGTCTCGCGCCACGAGCAGGGCGCCTTCACCGGCGAGGTGTCGGCGGCGATGCTGGCCGACTTCGGCGTGCGCTATGCCATCGTCGGCCACTCCGAGCGCCGCCAGTACCACGGCGAGACCGACGAGCTGGTGGCTGCGAAGGCCCAGGCGGCGCTGGCCCGGGGCATCACCCCCATCGCCTGCGTGGGCGAGACCCTGGCCGAGCGCGAAGCCGGGCAGACGGAAGACGTGGTGCGGCGCCAGCTGGCCGCCGTGATCGACGCCAACCGCTCCCGCCTCGGCGAGATCGTCGTGGCCTACGAGCCGGTCTGGGCGATAGGCACCGGCCGTACGGCGACCCCCGAGCAGGCCCAGCAGGTGCACGCGGCGCTGCGGGCGCAACTCGCGGCGGCCACGCCCCAGCCGGAGCGCATCGCCATCCTCTATGGCGGCAGCATGAATGCGGCCAATGCCGCCAGCCTGCTGGCCCAGCCGGACATCGACGGCGGCCTGATCGGCGGTGCCTCGCTCAAGGCCGCCGACTTCCTGCAGATCATCGCGGCCGCCGGCTGAGGCGCGTCGCCACCCACCCCGGAGTGATTCCCGAATGAACTTTCTCCTCACCGCCCTCCTTTCCGCGCAGATCCTGTCGGCGCTGGCCATGGTCGGCCTGATCCTGATCCAGCACGGCAAGGGCGCCGACATGGGCGCCGCCTTCGGCAGCGGCAGCTCGGGCAGCCTGTTCGGCGCCAGCGGCAGCGCCAACTTCCTGTCGCGCAGCACCGCCGTGCTGGCCACCGTGTTCTTCATCTGCACCCTGACGCTGGCCTATTTCGGCAACTACCGGCCGCCGGAATCGGGCAGCGTGCTCGATCGCGCGGCGGCGCCGGTGGCGCCGGCCCCCGCTCCGGCCCCGGCGGCCTCGGGCGCGGCGGCGCAGATCCCGGGCACCGTCCCGGCCCCGGCCGGATCGGCCGCGCCGGCGGCCCCGGCGCCTGCCGCGCCGGCCTCGGGCGCCGCGCAGATCCCGGCCCGGTAAGCCGCCTTGCAACCGGGTTGCGCGAAGCGGCACGGACGCAACCTGATCCTGCGCAAGTAGCTCTACCTAATCCCCTCGCCCCAGCGGGAAGGGCAGGGGATTCGGGGTAAACTCCAAGGCTGCCCGGAAGCCAACAACAAAGCCTCACGCGCCTGGGCAGCCACACACGCCGTCGTGGTGAAATTGGTAGACACGCTATCTTGAGGGGGTAGTGGCGAAAGCTGTGCGAGTTCGAGTCTCGCCGACGGCACCAGATTCCAACAGCCGCAGGCCCGCGCCGGGCGCGGCTCGAGCGCTGACCAGAGTCCCGCGATGAACCTTGACCAGTACCTGCCTGTCCTCCTGTTCATCCTGGTGGGCATTGCGGTAGGGGTCCTGCCGCAGGTGCTGGGCTGGGCCTTTGCCGGCGCCGCCGGCTTCAACAAGCCCGATGCGGCCAAGAACTCCCCCTACGAGTGCGGCTTCGAGGCCTTCGAGGACGCGCGCATGAAGTTCGACGTGCGCTACTACCTCGTGGCCATCCTGTTCATCCTGTTCGACCTCGAGATCGCGTTCCTCTTCCCCTGGGCCGTGGCGCTCAAGGACATCGGGCCCGCCGGCTTCTGGGCCATGATGGTTTTCCTCGCGATCCTGGTGGTCGGCTTCATCTACGAGTGGAAGAAGGGCGCGCTCGACTGGGAGTGACGGCTCCCGCGCCCCGCAACGGACTCTCAAGCAATGGCTAAAGAAGGCATCCTCGACAAGGGCGTCGTCACGACGACCGTGGACAGCGTCATCAACTGGGCCAAGACGGGCTCGCTGTGGCCGATGACGTTCGGCCTCGCCTGCTGCGCGGTGGAGATGATGCACGCGGGCGCGGCCCGCTACGACATCGACCGCTTCGGCATGCTGTTCCGCCCCAGCCCCCGCCAGTCCGACCTGATGATCGTGGCCGGCACCCTGTGCAACAAGATGGCGCCGGCGCTGCGCAAGGTCTACGACCAGATGCCCGAGCCGCGCTGGGTGCTGTCCATGGGCACCTGCGCCAACGGCGGCGGCTACTACCACTACAGCTATTCGGTGGTGCGCGGCTGCGACCGCATCGTGCCGGTCGACGTGTACGTGCCCGGCTGCCCGCCGACCGCCGAGGCGCTGCTGTACGGGATCATCCAGCTGCAGCAGAAGATCCGCCGCACCCAGACCATCGCGCGCGCCTGAACCGATGACCGCCAACACGCCTTTCGCGGTCGACCCCGCCGCGCTGCAAGCCACGATCACCGAAGCCCTGGGCCCGCTGGCCAAGCGGGTGGACCTCAAGGTCGGCGAAGTGACCGTCGTCGTCTCGCCCGACAACTACCTCCAGGCCGCGCAGCTGCTGCGCGACGACCCGCGCTGCCGCTTCGAGCAGCTGCTGGACCTGTGCGGCGTCGACTACTCCGACTACGGCAACGGTGCCTGGGACGGCCCGCGCTACGCGGTGGTGTCGCACCTGCTGTCGGTCAGCCTCAACCAGCGCGTGCGCCTGCGCGTGTTCTGCGCCGACGACGAACTGCCGGTGGTGGATTCGCTGACCGGCCTGTGGACCTCGGCCAACTGGTTCGAGCGCGAAGCCTTCGACCTGTACGGCATCGTGTTCGAGGGCCACGTGGACCTGCGCCGCATCCTGACCGACTACGGCTTCATCGGCCACCCGTTCCGCAAGGACTTCCCGATCTCCGGCCACGTGGAGATGCGCTACGACCCCGAGCGCCAGCGCGTGATCTACCAGCCGGTGACCATCGAGCCGCGCGAGATCACGCCCCGCATCATCCGGGAAGAGAACTACGCAGGGCTGCGGCCCCGGGGCCTGGACAACCATGGCTGAGATCAAGAACTACACGCTCAACTTCGGCCCGCAGCACCCGGCCGCGCACGGCGTGCTGCGGCTGGTGCTGGAGCTCGATGGCGAGGTGATCCAGCGCGCCGACCCGCACATCGGCCTGCTGCACCGCGCCACCGAGAAGCTGGCCGAGACGCGCACCTACATCCAGACGCTCCCCTACATGGACCGGCTGGACTACGTCTCGATGATGTGCAACGAGCACGCCTACTGCCTGGCCGTCGAGAAGCTGCTGGGCGTCGAGGTGCCGATCCGCGCGCAGTACATCCGCGTCATGTTCGCCGAGCTCACCCGGCTGCTCAACCACCTGCTGTGGCTGGGCGCGCACGGGCTGGACTGCGGCGCCATGAACATGCTGATCTACTGCTTCCGCGAGCGGGAAGACATCTTCGACATGTACGAGGCGGTCTCCGGCGCGCGCATGCACGCGGCCTACTTCCGCCCGGGCGGCGTGTACCGCGACCTGCCCGACAGCATGCCGCAGTACAGGGCCAGCAAGATCCGCAACCAGCGCGAGATCGACCGCATGAACGAGGACCGGCAGGGCACGCTGCTGGACTTCATCGACGCCTTCACGCAGCGCTTCCCCGGCTACGTCGACGAGTACGAGACGCTGCTGACCGACAACCGCATCTGGAAGCAGCGCACCGTGGGCATCGGCGTGGTCACGCCCGAGCGCGCGCTGAATCTCGGCTTCACCGGCCCCATGCTGCGCGGCTCCGGCATCGCCTGGGACCTGCGCAAGACGCAGCCCTACGAGGTCTATGAGCACATGGACTTCGACATCCCGGTCGGCAGGACCGGCGACTGCTACGACCGCTACCTGGTGCGCGTGCAGGAGATGCGCGAGGCCAACCGCATCATCAAGCAGTGCGTGGACTGGCTGCGCGTGAACCCGGGTCCGGTGATCACCGACAACCACAAGGTGGCGCCGCCCGACCGCGAGAGCATGAAGGCCAACATGGAGGAGCTGATCCACCACTTCAAGCTCTTCTCCGAAGGCATGCGCGTGCCCGAGGGCGAGTCCTACGCCGCGGTGGAACACCCCAAGGGCGAGTTCGGCATCTACATCGTGAGCGACGGGGCCAACAAGCCCTACCGCCTGAAGATCCGCGCCCCCGGCTTTGCGCACCTGTCCGCGATGGACGAGATGTCGCGCGGCCACATGATCGCCGATGCCGTGGCCATCATCGGAACCATGGACATCGTCTTCGGAGAGATCGATCGATGATTTCAGACGCGATGCGCACCCGCTTCGACCGCGAGGTGGCGAAGTACCCGCCGGACCAGAAGCAGTCCGCCGTGATGGCCTGCCTGGCCATCGTGCAGCAGGAGCAGGGCTTCGTCAGCCAGGAAAGCGAGGAGGAAGTCGCCCGCTACCTGGGCATGCCGACGATCGCCGTGCACGAGGTCACCACCTTCTACAACATGTACAACCAGCGCCGGCTGGGCAAGTACAAGCTGAACGTCTGCACCAATCTGCCGTGCCAGCTGCGCGACGGCCAGAAGGCGCTGCAGTATCTGGAGCAGAAGCTGGGCATCGCCATGGGCC
>NZ_DASPLW010000035.1:0-8583 GCF_035627355.1 Ramlibacter sp. | reverse complement strand
ACAACGCGGCGCTGCCGAAGATCACCGACTTCTGGACCCGGCTGGGCTCCGACGAACGCCTGTACGCCAAGTACAAGGCCATGGACCCGGCCAGGCTGGACCCCGAGCAGCGCCAGGCCCTGAAGAACGCCATCCGCAACTTCGTGCTGGGCGGCGCCGAGCTGCAGGGCGCGGCCAAGGAGCGCTTCGCGCAGATCCAGGAGCGCCAGGCCGAACTGAGCCAGAAGTTCAGCGAGAACGCCTTGGACGCCACCGACTCCTTCGCGTACTACGCGAGCCCGGATGAGCTCGCCGGTGTTCCGGGCGACGTGGTCCAGGCCGCCCGAGCCGCGGCCCAGGCCGAGGGCAAGGAAGGCTGCAAGCTCACGCTGAAGATGCCCAGCTACCTGCCGGTCATGCAGTTCGCGCACAACCGGGAACTGCGCCAGCGCCTGTACCGCGCCTACGTCACGCGCGCCAGCGACCAGGCACCGGAAGAGTTCCGCAAGTTCGACAACACGGCCAACATCCGCGAGATCCTGGCGCTGCGGCTGGAGGAAGCCCGGCTGCTGGGCTACCGCAACTTCGGCGAGGTGTCGGTCGTGCCAAAGATGGCCGAGTCGCCCGAGCAGGTGATCCGGTTCCTGCGCGAGCTCGCGTCCAAGGCGCGGCCGCACGCCGAGAAGGACGTGGCGGACATGCGCGCCTTCGCGGCAGAGAAGCTGGGCATCGCCGACCCGCAGCCATGGGACTGGAGCTACATCGGCGAGAAGCTCAAGGAAGACCGCTACGCCTTCAGCGAGCAGGAGGTCAAGCAGTACTTCACGGCGCCCAAGGTGCTGGCCGGCCTGTTCAAGATCGTCGAGACGCTGTTCGAGGTGGCGATCCGGCGCGACGAGGCGCCGACCTGGAACCCGCGCGTGGAGTTCTACCGGATCGAGCGCGACGGCGAGCTGGTCGGCCAGTTCTACCTCGACCCCGCGGCGCGCAACGGCAAGCGCGGGGGCGCGTGGATGGACGACGTGCGCGCCCGCTGGGCCCGGCCGGACGACGGCCGGCTGCAGACGCCGGTGGCACACCTGGTCTGCAACTTCGCCGACGGCGTGGACGGCAAGCCGCCGCTGCTTACGCACGACGACGTGATCACGCTGTTCCACGAGTCCGGCCATGGCCTTCACCACATGCTGACGCGCGTGAAGGAGCGCGACGTGTCCGGCATCAGCGGCGTGGAATGGGACGCGGTGGAGCTGCCCAGCCAGTTCATGGAGAACTTCTGCTGGGAGTGGGCGGTGCTGCGCCACATGACGGCGCACGTGGACACCGGCGAGCCGCTGCCGCGCGAACTGTTCGACCGGATGCTGGCGGCGCGCAACTTCCAGAGCGGCCTGGCCACCCTGCGCCAGATCGAGTTCGCGCTGTACGACATGCTGCTGCACACCGAGCACGACCCGGCCGGCGACTTCATGGCCCTGCTGCGCAAGGTCCGCGCCGAGGTGGCCGTGCTGCCCTCGCCCGAGTTCAGCCGCACGCCGCACACCTTCAGCCACATCTTCGCGGGCGGCTACGCGGCCGGCTACTACAGCTACAAGTGGGCCGAGGTGCTGTCGGCCGACGCCTATGCCGCCTTCGAGGAGACGGCGGCGCCCGACGGCATGCCCAGCGTGGAAACCGGGCGCCGGTACCGGCAGGCCATCTTGGAGACGGGCGGCAGCCGGCCGGCGATGGAGTCGTTCAAGGCCTTCCGTGGCCGCGAACCCACACTCGATGCCCTGTTACGCCATCAAGGCATGGCGTGACATCGGTCACACAAGGAAAATCGGCGGGATGACCCCCGCCCCCCTTGCCCTCCGACTGGCAGCGCTCGCGCTGGCGCTGGCCGCCGGCGCCGCCGGCGCCCAGCAGGTCTACCGCATCGTGGGCCCCGACGGACGGGTGACCTTCTCCGACAAGCCACCTGCGGATGTCACCGCCAAGGTGGAACCGGCGTCGGCGGCCGCTGTCTCCGCGGCCACCAACGGCAATGCCGCCCTGCCCTTCGAGTTGCGCCAGGCGGCCAGCCGCTATCCGGTGACGCTCTACACCGGCCCCAACTGCGCGCCCTGCGCCTCGGGGCGCACGTACCTGTCGCAGCGCGGCATTCCGTTCAGCGAGAAGACGGTCACGACGGCCGAGGACATCGCCGCCCTGGATCGCCTGAGCGGCGGCGCGGCGGCGCTGCCGCTGGTGACCGTCGGCTCGCAGCAGCTCAAGGGCTTTTCCGAAGCGGAGTGGTCGCAGTTCCTGGACGCCGCCGGCTACCCGCGCACCTCGCGCCTGCCCAATGGCTGGCGGCAGCCGGCGGCGACACCGCTGGTGGTGGCCCAGCCCCTGCGGGCGGCCGCGCCGACCGCCGCCGCCGAACCGGCCCCTGCAGCACCGGCGCCCAGGCCGGCCCTGCCGGCAGGCAGCAACCCGGCCGGCATCATCTTCTAGAACTGCAGCGTCTTCACGCCCGCGGCCGTGCCCAGCAGGCACACGGCCGCCTTCTGGTGGGCGAAGACGCCCACCGTGACCACGCCCGGCCACTGGTTCACTTCGCTTTCGAAGGCCAGCGGATCCTCCAGCCGCAGCCCCGCCACGTCCAGGATGTGCTGGCCGTTGTCGGTGAGCAGCGGCGCGCCGTCCTTCAGGCGCAGGCGGGCCTGGCCGCCCATGGCGGCGAACTGGCGCGCGACGCGCGCCGCCGCCATCGGGATCACCTCCACCGGCACCGGGAATGCGCCGAGCGCGGACACCAGCTTGGATTCGTCGGCGATGCAGACGAAGCGGCGCGACTGGGCGGCCACGATCTTCTCGCGCGTGAGCGCCGCCCCGCCGCCCTTGATCATGTAGCCGCGGCCGTCGATCTCGTCAGCGCCGTCGATGTAGACCGAGAGTTCCTCGACTTCGTTTGCGTCGAACACCGGCACGCCGATGGCGCGCAGGCGCTCGGTGGAGGCCAGCGAGCTGGAGACGGCGCCGCGGATGCGGTCCTTCATGCCGGCCAGGGCCTCGATGAACTTGTTGACGGTGGAACCGGTGCCCACCCCGACGATCTCGCCCGGCACCACGTACTGCAGTGCGGCCTGGCCCACCAGGGCCTTCAGTTCATCCTGGGTCACGCGACAATCCCCGGCTGTTGCATCGAGAAGAATTATCCATGCCCCTGCTGCCCTACTCGCTCGCGCGGCCCTTCCTGTTCGGGCTGGACCCCGAAGCCGCACACGACCTCACCATGGAATCGCTGGCCCGCCTGCAGGGCACGCCGCTGTCATGGGCCTGGTGCGCGGGGCTGGTGGACGACCCGGTCGAACTCGCCGGGCTGAAGTTTCCCAATCGCGTCGGCCTGGCCGCCGGGCTGGACAAGAACGCCCGCGCGATCGACGGCCTGGGCGCCATGGGGTTCGGCTTCGTCGAGGTCGGCACGGTCACGCCCAAGCCGCAGCCGGGCAACCCCAAGCCGCGCATGTTCCGCCTGCCGCAGGCAAATGCGCTGATCAACCGGCTCGGTTTCAACAACGACGGCCTGGACGCCTTCGTCGCCAACGTGCAGCGTTCTTCGTTCCGGCGCAAGGGCCGCATCCTGGGCCTGAACATCGGCAAGAACGCCGCAACGCCGATCGAATCGGCCACCCAGGACTACCTGCTCGGGCTGGCCGGCGTCTACCCGCATGCCGACTACGTGACGGTCAACATCTCCAGCCCGAACACCAGGAACCTGCGCTCGCTGCAATCCGACGAGGCGCTGGACGCGTTGCTGGGTGCGCTGGCGGCGCGGCGCGAGGAACTGGCGCGCGAGCACGGTCGGCGCGTGCCGCTGTTCGTGAAGATCGCGCCCGACCTGGACGAGGCCCAGGTCGGCGTCATCGCCGCGACCTTGCGCCGGCATGGCATGGACGGCGTGATTGCCACCAACACCACGCTTTCGCGCGAGGCGGTGAAGGGCCTGCCGCATGCCGAGGAAGCCGGCGGCCTGAGCGGGGCGCCGGTGCTGGCGGCCAGCAACCGGGTGATCGCGCAGCTGCGCGCCGCGCTGGGACCGGGCTACCCCATCATCGGCGTGGGCGGCATCCTCAGCGGCGAGGACGCCGTGAGCAAGGTGCGCGCCGGAGCCGACGTGGTGCAGATCTACACCGGGCTGATCTACAAGGGCCCGGGGCTGGTGCGCGAGGTTGCGCAAGCCTTGAAGCAGCTTCCCCGCGCGTAGCCGCCACGGCGCTCAGCGCCGGGCCAGGAAGTTGATCCGCATCTGGCGCACGAAGCGCGCGCCGTCGTCGCCCACGTGGCGCTGGAAATGCTCGCGCACCTGGCGTTCCAGTTCAGGGGCGAGGCGGTGGTCGGCATGCGTCGCCAGCACGATCCGGCCCTCGAAGTCGGCCCAGTCCCTGAAGTGCAGTGGCGTGTCGAACACCACTTCCTGCTCCCAGGCCAGCACGCCCTGCTCGGCGGCCCGTTGCAGTGCGGCGTAGGCGGCGGCCCGCACCTCGCCCTCGTCGTGGAAGCGCTTGACGAGCTCGTTGAACTCGCCGGCATAGACCGGCTCGCTCACGTAGAGCCAGCCACCCGGCACCAGCACGCGCGCGATCTCGCGCAGGGCCTGGTCCATCAGCGGCATGGGCACGTGGTGCAGCGACTTGAGCATCATGACGCCGTCGCAACAGGCGTCGGGCAGCGGGATGGCCTCGGCGCCGCCAGCCGCGAAGCGCAGGCCGGGGAACGGCGGCGCCGCGAGGTTCGCGGCGTGCTGCCGCTCGTCGACCTCGAAGCCGGTGACCTCGGCCGCGCCGTGCTGCTCGAGCAGGCGGCGCGCCAGTTCGGCCTTGCCGCAGCCCAGTTCGACGATGCGCGCCCCCACCAGCGGCAGGTGCTGCGCCATGAAGGCGGCTTCGTCGGTCACCAGGCCGGCGTCGAGAACGGCGCTCATCCGGCCTTCTCCTCCTGCAGCATCGCGCGGGCGCGGTCGATGATCGGCTTGTCGACCAGCTTGCCGTCCACCCGCACGGCGTCGTGGCCGGCGGACTCCGCGGCCTCCATCACCCGGCGCGCCCATTCGAGCTCGGCCGCCGGTGGGCGGAAGCCGGCCTGGATCGCGGCCACCTGCTTCGGATGGATGCACAGCTTGCCGCCGAAACCGAGGCGCCGCGCGCGCTCGACGTCGGCCCGCAGCACGGATTCGTCGTCGATCGCCACCGTCACGCCGTCCACGGGCGGCAGCACGCCCGCCACGCGCGAGGCGAGCACCAGTTGCGAGCGCGCGTAGAGCAGCTCCTCGCCGTCGCCCTGGATGGACAGGTCGAGCTGGAAATCGACGGAGCCGAAGGCCAGGCGCTGCACGCCAGGCACGGAGGCCAGCTCGCGCGCGTTCCACAGCCCGACGGCCGTCTCGACCAGCGGCACCAGCGGGGTGCCGGGCCGCATGCGCTGCACGAGCGACTGCAGTTCCTGCGCCCGTTCCGCCTTGGGCAGCAGCACCCCTGCCACGCCGGGGAGTTCCAGCAGCGCGAGGTCGGCGGCGTGCCAGGGCGTGTCGGTGCCGTTCAGGCGCAGCCACGCGCGGCCGCCCTGCGCCAGCCAGCCGCGCACGGCCTCGCGCGCGGCGTCCTTGCCGGCCGGAGCCACGGCGTCCTCCAGGTCCAGGATGACGGCATCCGCGCCCGCGGCGCAGGCCTTGTCGAAACGCTCCGGCCGGTTACCGGGCACGAACAGGAACGACTTCTCGCTCATGACGAAAGGGACTCCTCGAGTTGGACACGACGGCGCGCGGAGCGGTGCGACAGCCATAGCCAGCCCGCACACGCGACGGCCGGCAGGGCGAGGCCGGCGTACGCGAGCCCGAAGCCGGCGCCGTGCTCGGCCGCCAGGCCGAACAGCGGCGGCGACACCAGCACGCCGAAATAGGTGAAGGCCAGCGAGCCGCCGGTGGCCTCGACGGCGCGGCCGGCTGGCGCGCGGCGCGCGACCTCGGCCAGGTACACACCGTTCCACGAAATCGCGGTGGCGCCGAACCAGGCGCAGGCCACCGCCACCAGCACCGGCGGCCAGCTCGCGTCGAAGGCGCCGGTCGCCAGCGCCCCCACGGCCATGCCGCCGCCGAGGAACGCGAGCACGCCCACCGGCTTGCGCGTGCGGTCCGCGAGCGCGCCCCAGCCGATGCGCGATACGACCCCCGCGGCCTGCGCCGCCGACATCATGAAGCCGGCCTGCACCAGGCTGTAGCCGAGGCTGCCGGTGAGATAGGTGACGAGGTAGGTCACCAGGCACAGCTGCAGCGACGAATAGACGAAGGACATGAACGCCAGCCGCCGCACGTCCGGCGTGGTGAGCACCACGCGCAGCGGCCCCGCCAGGCTGCCGAAGTGGATGCGCCGGCCAGGTTCCCGGTCGCCGTCGAGCGACTCGCGGAGCGGTTGGGCCGCCAGCGCCACCAGCACGCAGGCGGCGGCGACCACGCCCAGCGCGCCGCGCCAGCTGGCGGCGATCACGAGCGCCGGCACCAACGCGCCGGCGGCCACGCCGCCCAGGGGCACGCCCGTCTGCTTGACCGAGAACACCAGCGACATCGCCTGCGGCGACGTGGTGCGCGCCAGCACGTGCGAGCTGGCCGGCGTCATGGGCCCGTAGCCCAGGCCCATGAACACCGCGCTGGCGGCGAAGAAGCCGAGCGTGCCGCCCGCCGCCAGCAGCGAGGCGATGGCGCACAGCAGCAGGCACAGCTGGCTCACGCGGATGGCGCCGAGCCGGCGGATCAGGTCGCCGCAGGCCAGGCTGGCCAGCATGCTGGCGCCGTAGGCCAGCGCGATGTACAGGCCCACGTAGGCGGCCGGCACGCCGACGTCGCGCGCCGCCGCCGGGGCGAGCACGGGCACGGTGAGCAGGGCCATGGAGCCGAGCATCTGCACGGCCAGCGTCGTGGCCAGGGATTTGAAGGTCTCGCCCATGGGGTACTACAGCGGCCCGGTGCGCAGGGACATCGAATACGAGAAGCGGTCGGCGGGATGCACGTTGACGGCCACTTCGAGCAGGCGGCCGGAGGCGGCGTAGTAGTGGCGCGTGACGACCAGGCCGGCGCTGCCGCTGGGCACGTTCAGCTCCTTCGCCTCGTCCGGCCCGATGACCTTGGCGTCGATCCGTTGCTTCACCTCGGCCACGCGTTCGCCGTACTGGCGCTCGATCAGCGTGTACACCGGCAGGCCGGGCGTGCCGAGGAGGTCCTTGATGCCCGCATAGGCCGCATTCACGTAGATGTAGGTGAGCGCCATCGGCTCCTTGCTGCGCGTCACGTAGCGGAAGCCGCGGGCGTGCAGCCAGCGCTGCCCGGCGGGGCAGGCCAGCAGTTCGGACAGGTCGCCCTGCGCGATCACGTCCTTCAGCTCCCGGACCACCAGCCGCGTCTCCTCGACGTACTGCGGCAGGTCGGTCAGCGAGGCGGTGGACTGCGTGTAGCGGGCGCGCGGCTCGAGCGAGGTGACGGTGGTGCCGATGCCGCGCTGCCGGGCCACCAGGCCGCGCTCGATCAACAGCCGCATCGCCTCGCGCACGGTGTGCCGGCTGACGCCGAACTGCGTGCACAGCGTGGTCTCGGGCGGCAGCAGGTCGCCCACGCCGTAGCGGCCGCGGCGGATGTCATCGATCAGCGCCTGCGCCACCAGCACGTACTGGGGCTGCGTCGCGACGACGTCCGCACTGGGTACTGCACTCATAACACGCCGGATTCTGCCAAAGCCTCGATTTCTCCGTCGTCGTAGCCGAGCTCGGCGAGCAGCTCGCGCGTGTGCTCGCCCATCTTCGGCGCGATCCCCACGCGCGGTTCGGATTGCGGCGAGCGGATCGGGCACGCGAGCGTGCGGATGGTGCCGCGCGCCGGGTGCGGCGCTTCCATGATGCGGCCCTGCTCGTGCGCGAACGGGTTCTCCAGCGCCTGCGCCACGTCGTACACCGGCGCCACCGGCACCTTGCCGGCGAGCCGCGCGATCCACTCCTGCGTCGTCGCGGTGCCGAACACGGCGTCCATGTCGGCGGTGAGCTGCTCGCGGTTCTCCAGGCGCGACTTGTAGTCGCAGTAGTCGGGGTGCTCGGACCACTCCGGCATGCCGATGGCCTCGGCCAGCACGCGCCAGAACTTCTCCTTGTTGCACATCACGAAGATCCAGCCGTCCTTGGTGCGGTACAGCTGGCTGGGCGTGAGCGAGGGGTGCGCCGACCGCGGCTCGCGCTGGACCACCTTGCCTTCGTTCAGGTACCAGGCGCCGACGTAGTTGAGGTTGTTCATCGCCACGTCATACAGGCTGACGTCGATGTCGCGGCCGGTGCCGGTCGCGCGCGCGTCGATGACGCCCGCCAGCAGCCCCAGCGCCGCGGTCACGCCGGTCATCATGTCGATGATCGACAGGCCCATGCGGGCCGGCGGGCCGTCCGGCTCGCCCGTCAGCGACAGGTAACCCGACTCGGCCTGCATCAGGTAGTCGTAGCCGGGCCAGTTCGCGCGCGAGCCGGTGCGCCCGTATGCCGAAAGGTGGCCGCACACGATGCGCGGGTTCACGTCCTTCAGCGCGTCGTAGGTCAGCCCCAGCTTGGCGGGCAGGTCGC
>NZ_DASPLW010000034.1:0-39227 GCF_035627355.1 Ramlibacter sp. | reverse complement strand
AGGCCTTGGCTTCACCGCCGAACTTGGTCGACAGGATCGTCGTGATCGCCGCCGTCAGCGTGGTCTTGCCGTGGTCCACGTGGCCGATCGTGCCCACGTTCACGTGCGGCTTGGTGCGCTCGAATTTACCTTTTGCCATTTCAGTTCCTCAAAAGAGCGATGCCCGTGGACGGGTTTAACGTCTGCATCGGACTGCCGGGTCCCCCGCCACGGGCAGCGGGGGGCGTCTGATCGCAGACGGGAAAAAACTCTGATCAGAGGGGCACAGCAACCGTTGCGCTGTTGGTCCGCCCCTTCCAGTCAGAGGGGACAGAGCAGCCGCTGCGCGGCTGGTCTGTCCCCTGGTTCTTACTTAGCCCTTGCAGCGACGATGGCCTCGGCGACGTTCTTCGGAGCCTCGGCGTAGTGCTTGAACTCCATGGTGTACGTCGCGCGGCCTTGCGACATCGAGCGCAGGGTGGTCGAGTAGCCGAACATCTCGGACAGGGGCACCTCGGCCTTGATGGTCTTGCCACCGCCGACCATGTCGTCCATGCCCTGCACCATGCCGCGGCGGGACGACAGGTCGCCCATCACGTTGCCGGCGTAGTCCTCGGGCGTCTCCACTTCCACGGCCATCATCGGCTCGAGGATCACGGGGTTGGCCTTCTTGCAGCCTTCCTTGAAGCCGAAGATGGCGGCCATCTTGAACGCCTGCTCGGACGAGTCCACGTCGTGGTACGAGCCGAAGTGCAGCGTGACCTTGACGTCCACCACCGGGTAGCCGGCCAGCACGCCGGTGTTCAGGGCCTCTTCCACGCCCTTCTGCACCGCCGGGATGTACTCGCGCGGCACCACGCCGCCCTTGATCGCGTCGACGAACTCGAAGCCCTTGCCGGCCTCGTTCGGCTCGACCTTGAACACGACGTGGCCGTACTGGCCCTTGCCGCCGGACTGGCGCACGAACTTGCCTTCGGCCTCTTCCACCGTCTTGCGGATGGTCTCGCGGTAGGCCACCTGGGGCTTGCCGACGTTGGCTTCCACGCCGAACTCGCGCTTCATGCGGTCGACGATGATTTCCAGGTGCAGCTCGCCCATGCCGCCGATGATGGTCTGGCCGGACTCCTCGTCGGTGTTCACGCGGAACGACGGGTCTTCCGCCGCCAGGCGCTGCAGGGCGATGCCCATCTTCTCCTGGTCGGCCTTGGACTTGGGCTCCACGGCCTGGCGGATCACCGGCTCGGGGAACACCATGCGCTCGAGCGTCACGATGGAATCGGGGTCGCACAGCGTCTCGCCGGTGGTGACGTCCTTCAGGCCCACGCAGGCCGCGATGTCGCCGGCACGGATCTCGTCGATCTCGATGCGGTTGTTGGCGTGCATCTGCACGATCCGGCCGATGCGCTCCTTCTTGCCGCGCACCGGGTTGTAGACGCTGTCACCCTTGGACAGCACGCCCGAGTAGACGCGCACGAACGTCAGCTGGCCGACGAAGGGGTCGGTCATCAGCTTGAACGCCAGCGCCGAGAACTTCTCGTTGTCGTCCGCCTTGCGGGTGGTTTCCTGGTCCTTCTCGTCGACGCCGGCCACCGGCGGGATGTCCACCGGCGAGGGCAGGTAGTCGATCACGGCGTCCAGCATGCGCTGCACGCCCTTGTTCTTGAAGGCGGTGCCGCACAGCATCGGCTGGATCTCGGTGGCGATCGTGCGGGCGCGCAGGCCCTGCTTGATCTCCGCCTCGCTCAGGTCGCCTTCCTCGAGGTACTTGTTCATCAGGTCCTCGTTGGCTTCGGCGGCAGCCTCGACCATCTTCTCGCGCCACTCGTTGGCCGTGGCCACGAGGTCGGCCGGGATGTCGGCGTACTCGAACTTCATGCCCTGGGTGGACTCGTCCCAGATGATGGCCTTCATCTTGAGCAGGTCCACCACGCCCTTGAAGTTCTCCTCGGCGCCGATCGGGATCACGATCGGGACCGGGTTGGCCTTCAGGCGCAGGCGCATCTGCTCGTAGACCTTGAAGAAGTTGGCGCCGGTGCGGTCCATCTTGTTGACGAACGCGAGGCGCGGCACCTTGTACTTGTTGGCCTGGCGCCAGACCGTCTCGGACTGCGGCTGCACGCCGCCCACGGCGCAGTACACCATGCAGGCGCCGTCGAGCACGCGCATGGAGCGCTCCACCTCGATGGTGAAGTCCACGTGCCCGGGGGTGTCGATGATGTTGAAGCGGTGCTCCGGGTAGGACAGGTCCATGCCCTTCCAGAAGCAGGTGACCGCCGCCGAGGTGATGGTGATGCCGCGCTCCTGCTCCTGCTCCATCCAGTCGGTGGTGGCGGCGCCGTCGTGCACTTCGCCCAGCTTGTGGGTCACGCCGGTGTAGAACAGGATGCGCTCGGTGGTCGTGGTCTTGCCGGCGTCGATGTGCGCCGAGATGCCGATGTTGCGGTAGCGCTCGATGGGCGTTTTGCGGGCCATGATGGTCTTTCCTTGAAAACGGAGCGGGCCCGCTCGTGGCGGGCCCCAGCCGTGGCTTGCTTCAGTTGGGGGCGGAGGTCAGAAGCGGAAGTGCGAGAAGGCCTTGTTGGCTTCGGCCATGCGGTGCACTTCGTCGCGCTTCTTCATGGCGCCGCCGCGGCCTTCGGTGGCTTCCATCAGCTCGTTGGCCAGGCGCAGGGCCATGGACTTCTCGCCGCGCTTCTTGGCGGCTTCCTTGATCCAGCGCATCGACAGCGCCAGCCGGCGCACCGGGCGCACTTCCACCGGCACCTGGTAGTTTGCGCCGCCGACGCGGCGCGACTTCACTTCGACCATGGGCTTGACGTTGTTGATCGCCATGGTGAAGGCCTCGACCGGGTCACGGCCGGGGTTCTTCTTCTCGATCTGCTCGAGCGCGCCGTAGACGATGCGCTCGGCGACCGCCTTCTTGCCGCCTTGCATGATGACGTTCATGAACTTGGCGAGCTCGACATTGCCGTACTTGGGATCCGGCAGGATTTCACGCTTGGGGACTTCGCGACGACGTGGCATGTTTCACCTCTTCAATTGCTTCAGCTGGCCCTTTCGGGGCCGTGGGAGCCAACCGGCTTCCCGCTTACTCGACCCGACAGCGGGTCACTACGCTTCGATTCGCCTGCCGAGCGATCGAAGCACCGACAAACGAAAGATCTCTTAGGCCTTCTTCGGGCGCTTGGCGCCGTACTTGGAGCGGGCCTGCTTGCGGTCCTTGACCCCTTGCAGGTCGAGCGAGCCGCGCACGATGTGGTAGCGCACGCCCGGCAGGTCCTTGACCCGGCCGCCGCGCACCAGCACCACGGAGTGCTCCTGCAGGTTGTGGCCTTCGCCGCCGATGTAGGAAATGACTTCGAAGCCGTTGGTCAGGCGCACCTTGGCGACCTTGCGCAGGGCCGAGTTCGGCTTCTTGGGCGTCGTGGTGTACACGCGGGTGCACACGCCCCGGCGCTGGGGGCTGTTCTGCATCGCGGGGGACTTGGAAGTGGTCTTTTCGACCTCGCGCCCCTGACGCACGAGTTGGTTGATGGTTGGCATTGGAAAAAAAGTCCCTAAGCGTCTGGAAAATGCGCGCACTGCATGGCTGCGGCGCGCGCGACCTTCCCGCCCCAAATTGCGGGAAAGCCCGCCAGTATAGCCGGATGCGGGTTTGCCCTCAAGGGAACGGGGGGGTCCGGCGGGTAAGCGATCCGCAGGATCGTGAGCCCCCGCTTTCCCGCAAGGGGCCGCCAGCAGCGGCCCTCGCGCGCAAGCTCAGCGGATCCAGAGCCGGATGGCGTCCCAGGCGCGGCCAAGCACGCCTGCCTCCTCCACCGCCTCCAGCGCCACCAGCGGCACCTCGGTCACCGCCTTGTCGCCGGCCAGCACCTTGAGCGTGGCCACCTGCTGGCCCTTGGTGAAGGGGGCGACCAGCGGATCGGGCCGCGCCACCGCGGTCTTGAGCTGGGACGCCGTGCCCGACGGCACCGCCACCACCAGCGGCTGGGTGCGGCCGAGCTTGACCGTGTTGGCCGTACCTTTCCAGACCTCGGGGGTGACCACCGGCTGGTTGGCGTCGAACAGCTTGATGCCCTCCCACGCCGTGAAGCCCCAGTTCAGCAGCTTCTGCGACTCGTTGGCGCGCACGTTCTCGCTGGACGTGCCCAGCACGATCGACAGCAGCCGGCGGCCGGGCAGGTTCGGGAAATCGCGCCGCGCGGTGGCCACCAGGCAGTAGCCGGCCGCGTTGGTGTGCCCCGTCTTGAGGCCGTCCACCGTGGGATCGCGGAACAGCAGCATGTTCCGGTTGGTGTCGTTCGCCGTCGGCGTGCCCTGGTAGCGGTACTTCTTGATCGAGTAGTAGTGCGTGTATTCGGGGAAGTCCTGCAGCAGGCGGGTGGCCAGGATGCTCAGGTCGCGCGCGGTGGTCGTGTGCCCCGGCGCGGTCAGGCCTTCCGAGTTCTTGTACGTGGTGTTGTTCATGCCCAGCGCCTTGGCCTGGACGTTCATCAGCTCCACGAAGCGTTCCTCGCTGCCGGCCACGCCTTCGGCCAGGGCGACCGTGGCGTCGTTGCCGGACTGCACGATCATCCCCTTGATCAGGTCCTCCACGGGCACCTGCATGCTGGGGTCGATGAACATCCGCGAGCCGGGCATCTTCCAGGCCCGCACGCTCACGGGCAGCGTCTGCTGCAGGCTGATCTTCTTGGCGCGCAGCGCATCGAACACCAGGTAGGCGCTCATCAGCTTGGTCAGCGAGGCGGGTTCGACCGGGCTGTCGATGTCCCGGCCGGCCAGCACCTGGTTGGCGCTGACGTCCATCAGCAGGTAGCTGCGCGCGGCGATCTCGGGAGGCTGCGGCGCCTGGGCCGCGGCGGCGAAGCAAAACAGGGCGAGCAATGGCGCGGCCAGCGCCTTGGCAAGACGTGTCATCGGCAGGGGGGACTCCTTAGCTGCGAAGGTGGCGAGCCACCAGGTTTTTCAGGAGCGGCAATTGTCCGTGAAAGAAGTGGCCCACGCCCGGGACCAGCGTCAGCGGAAGGGTCTGTGGCCGCGCCCAATCGAGGACGGCTTGCAACGGCACCGTGTCATCCTCCTCGCCGTGGACCACGAGCGCGCGGGCGTGGGCCTCGGCGGGCAGGGCCGGCACCGCGAAGCGCGAAGCCGCCGTGCCCACCAGCACGATCTTGCGCACCTCGCGCGCGGCCCAGAGCGACTCGATCACCCGCGCCGCGACGTAGGCACCGAAGGAGAACCCGGCCAGCGCGATCGGCCCTTCCGGAGCCAGCGCCTGCACCAGGCCGGTCATGTCGTCCGCCTCGCCGCGGCCCTCGTCATGCTCGCCGGCGCTCGCGCCGACGCCGCGGAAGTTGAAGCGCACCGCGTGCCAACCTTCCTGCACGAACGCGCGGGCCAGCGTCTGCACCACCTTGTTCTCCATGGTGCCGCCGAAGAGCGGATGCGGATGGGCGATGAAGGCAGTGCCGCCGTTCGGCTGCGCGGGATCGTCGCGAAGCACCTCGATCGCGCCGGCCGCGCCCTGCACCTGCAGCCGCCGCGTGTAGGCGTTCATGGGTTCAGCGACCCAGGTGCGGCGGCGTGAGCAGGCGTTCGACGATCCGGCCGTTCTTCAGGTGCGACTCGACGATCTCGTCGATGTCCTGCTGGTCCACGTAGGTGTACCAGACCGCTTCCGGATAGACAACGGCCACCGGCCCGGCGGCGCAGCGATCCAGGCAGCCGGCCTTGTTCACCCGCACCTTGCCCGGCCCGTTCAGGCCCTGGGCCTTGACCTGCGCCTTGCAGCGGTCGAACGCGGCCTCGGCGTTGTGGTCCGCGCAGCAGTTCTCGCCGTTGGTGCGCCTGTTCAGGCAGAAGAAGATGTGCCGCTCGTAGTAGGAGGGCTGGTCGGAACTCATTGGACGATTCTAGGCCGCGCATCCCGGCTGGAGGCGCGCACCAGCACATAGGCCAGGGCGGCGTAAGGCCACAGCCATCCGAGCCACTGCACCAGGCCGTGGAAGCGGATGAAGCGGCCCTGCTCCCATGTCTGCAGCGTGTGCGTGAAGTAGGCGTTGGCGGGCGCCTGGTTCAACAGGGTGAGCTGCAGCACCAGCACGAGCAGCAGCAGCGCCGCGCAGCCGCGGCGCGGCAGCACCAGCAGCGCCAACGCCAGCAGCAGCCCGGTGAGCAGGCCCAGCCGGACCGGCAGCGTCAGCCAGGTCCAGGCGTGCGCCGGCCCCCAGCTCAGCGCCCAGGACAGCGCGGTGACGGCGACCCCGGTGGCGGCCAGCAAGGCGGCGAAGACCGCCCGGCGCCCGGGCGACTGCATGATCGAGTAGGCCAGCAGGCAGGGCGCCAGCGCACCCAGGGCCACGCCGATCAACTCGGCCCCGGGCACCAGCGGCTGCAGTTCCACGTCGCGCACCGGCAGCCACTCCAGGAAGGGGGTGTCCATCAGCCACTCGGCCACGGCCGCCTCCAGGCGCTCGAACACCTGCCCCAGCCCCAGCGGGACCGCGGCCGGGAACAGCAGGGCCACCGGCCACAGCGCCAGCAGCACCAGGGCGCCCCGGGCCTCCTCGACGAACCAGCGCCCGCGAAAGCGGCTCCAGTGGTCCACCGCGCCGGCGCGCTCCAGCCCCACCGCCAGCACGGCGCCGAGCAGCGTCCCCAGCGCGTTGAGCCCGAAGTCGACGTTCGACGGCACTCGCGCGGGCAGGTAGGACTGCAGGGCCTCCAGGCCGAACGACAGCAGCGCGCCCGACAGCAAGGCCACCGCCACCGCGGCCCAGGGAGCCGGGGGTCGGGCCGGGTTGGCCCGCCGCATGAAAGCCAGTGCCAGCAGGAAGCCGAGTGGCGCGTAGCCGGCCGTGTTGGCGGCGAAGTCGAACGCCGTCCACCAGCGCGGCCAGGGGCTGGCCAGGAAGGCCCAGGGTTCGATGCCCTGGTCGCGCCAGTCGGCGAAGGGGTACAGGCTCGCATAGACGATCAGGGCCGCCCAGGCCAGCGCGAGCGGCCAGGCCGATGTCTTGCGTGCCGACATGGCGTCGTCAGAACGGCTTGACGACCACCAGCACCACCGCCGCGAGCAGCAGCAGCACCGGAGCCTCGTTGAACCAGCGGTACCAGCGGTGGCTGCGCCGGTTCTGGTCGTCGGCGAAGCGGCGCAGCAGGCGCGCGCAGGCATGGTGGTAGCCGATCGTGAGCACGACCACGGCCAGCTTGGCGTGCATCCAGCCGCTGCCGCGGCCGATGCCATAGCCGAGCCACAGCCACACGCCCAGGCCGACTGCCGGCACCGCCAGCAAGGTGGTGAAGCGAAGCAGCTTGCGCGCCATCAGCAGCAGGCGGTCCCGCTCGGCGACCGACCCCGGCGCCACCATCGCCAGGTTCACGTAGATCCGCGGCAGGTAGAACAGGCCCGCGAACCAGCTCGCGATGAACACGATGTGAAGCGCCTTGACCCAGAGCATGCGGGGGAGTGTACGGAAGGGCGCCCGCCGGCTGAGCCAGCATCCGCAGGCGGCGCGCGGACAAAAAAAAACCCCGGCCAGTGAAGCCGGGGCAGGAAGCCTTTTTGCTGTCACACATTAAGGCGCCCGCTCAGGGAGGAAAAGCGGGGGGCGGCAAGCCGCCCGAGCCGTAATTTAACAAAGCCCCCATGCCCTTACAAGCCGGCTGGGGCAAGGCCGCCGATGCGCTGGCGCAGGGGCGATTCCGGTGCCATGGGGCACAATTTTCCCCATGGTCCTGCACGCCCCCTACCCCCAAGGCCGCCCGCGCCGGCTGCGCCGCGACGAATTCACCCGCAACCTGGTGCGTGAGCACGCGCTCTCGCCGCACGACCTGATCTATCCGGTGTTCGTGCTCGATGGCGAGAAGCAGCGCCAGGCCGTCGCCTCCATGCCGGGCGTGGAGCGCCTGAGCGTGGACCTGCTGCTGCCGGTGGCGCAGGAATGCGTGGAACTGGGAATCCCCGTGATGGCGCTGTTCCCTGTGATCGATCCGGCGCTCAAGACCGAGGACGGTCGCGAGGCCTTCAACCCCGAGGGCCTGGTGCCGCGCGCCGTGAGCGCCCTCAAGCAGCGCTTCCCGCAACTGGGGGTGATGACCGACGTGGCGCTCGATCCCTTCACCAGCCACGGCCAGGACGGCCTGCTGGACGCGAGCGGCTACATCCTGAACGACGAGACGGTGGAGGTGCTGGTGCGCCAGGCGCTGGCCCAGGCCGAGGCCGGCGTGGACATCGTGGCACCCAGCGACATGATGGACGGGCGCATCGGCGCCATCCGGCAGGCGCTGGAGTCGCGCGGCGCCATCCACACCCGCATCATGGCCTACAGCGCCAAGTACGCCAGCGCGTTCTACGGTCCGTTCCGCGATGCCGTCGGCTCCGCCGCCAACCTGGGCAAGGGCAACAAGAAGGTCTACCAGATGGACCCGGGCAACAGCGACGAGGCCCTGCGCGAGGTGGCGATGGACATCGCCGAGGGCGCCGACATGGTGATGGTCAAGCCCGGCATGCCCTACCTGGACGTGCTGCGGCGGGTGAAGGACGAATTCCGCATGCCCACGTTCGCCTACCAGGTCTCGGGCGAGTACGCGATGCTGCAGGCCGCCGCCCGCAACGGCTGGCTCGATGGCGACGCCGTGATGATGGAAAGCCTGCTGGCGTTCAAGCGCGCCGGCGCCGACGGCATCCTGACCTACTTCGCGATCGAGGCGGCGCGGCGCCTGCGCGCCTGAGCGCCCGCCCATGCACATCGTCGAATTCACCCCCGGCACGCTGCGCTTCCTCGACGAGGTGCCGGCGCAGGCGCCGGGGGACGGGTTCGTCTGGATCTACCTGGAGCGCGAAAGCCTTTCCGAACACCTGCCGGTGCTGCAGACCGCCTGCCAGCGCCTGGGCGGCTCGGCGCTGCTGGACCTGCACCTGAAGGACCTGGGCAACCGCGCCCACCCCTCGCACTACGACTACACCTCGGTCTACGACCTGGTGGTGTTCCGCCGGCTGGCCACCGCCGAAGAGGTGGACCGCGAACTGCAGGAGCATGCCGCCACCGAGCCGGTGCCGACCGCGCTGGCCAGCTTCTATCGCATCCGCACCCGCGCCCTCGGCTTCGTGGTGTTCGACCGGCTGCTGGTGACGGTGCACCCGAGCGGCTGCCAGACCGCACGCACCTTCATCGCGCGCTACCTGTCGGATGCGGTGCAGAGCGACGGCCTGCCCGGCAACAACCGCAGCCGCCTGCCGACCCGCCCGCCCGACCTGATGCTGCGCATGGTCAACGTGATGGTGGACAGCTACCTGGACCTGCGCCGGCAGCTGACCGGCGAGCTCGACCTGTGGCAGCAGGAACTGCTGCGCCCCGGCACCAACGTCCGCAACTGGGGCGCCCTGATGGTGGCCCGGCGCGAGCTGCACACGCTGGAGGACCTGTGCGAGGAGCAGGCCGACGCCATGCAGGAGTGGCTGGACACCGCCCGCGAGCAGCCCTCGCCCGGGCTGTCGCAGGCCGAGCGCGACGGCCTGATCGCACGGGCCCGCGACGTGCTGGAGCACATCCAGCGCGTGGTGCAGCAGGTGCGCCGGATGGAGCAGGGCGCCGAGACCGTGGTGCAGATCCACTTCTCGGCCCAGAGCCACCGCACCAACAACACCATGCGCACGCTGACGGCGCTGACGGCCATCTTCCTGCCGCTGAACCTGATCACCGGCGTGTTCGGCATGAACTTCGCGCGCATGCCGCTGCTGGCCGACCCGATCGGGTTCTGGCTGGCCATGGGCTCGATGGTGCTGGTGGCCGCGGCGCTGGGCCTGGTGTTCTGGCGCAAGCGCTTCCTGGAGCGCAGCGCGCGTTGACGGCGCGCTGCCTGCGCAGCGCCGCTCAGACGAAGGGCGGCTGCAGGCCCTCGTTGGCGATGACGCGCTGCACCGCCGGTCGCTCCAGCATGCGCTGCAGGTAGGGCCCCAGGTGCGAGCGCTCGCGCGCGCGGCCCTCGCCGAAGTTGCGGGTCCAGCGGCACAGCGTGAATACGTACGCGTCCAGCGCGCTGTAGCGCTCGCCCATGAACCAGGGCCCGCCGGTGCGCGCCAGCTCCGCATCGAGTTGGTCCAGCAACGGACCGACGCGCCGCTGCGCGTGCCGCTTGAGTTCAGCCGCACCGGCCTCGTTGCCCTCGTCCATCCAGCGATGGGGATAGAAGTAGACGATCAGCGTCGCATGCAGCGTGTTGGCCAGCCACATGAGCCACTTGTAGAAGTGGGCCCGCTGCGCGGAGCCCAGCTCCGGCGCCAGCCGGGCCTGCGGATGCGTGTCGCACAGGTGCAGCGCGATGGCCGCGGTCTCGTACAGCACCAGCTCGCCGTCCACCAGCACCGGGATCAGCCCATTCGGATTGAGCCGCAGGTAACCCGGCTCCTTGTGCGCGTTGGCCGCGCGATCCACGTGCACCCGTTCGTAGGGCGCGCCGATCTCCTCCAGCAGGATGTGCGGCACCATGGCCGCGGAGCTGGGATAGTGGTGCAGCTGGATCATGCAGTTCGTCTCAGGCGGCCAGGTGCCTGGCGAAGAAGGCCAGCGAGCGCTCGCGCGCCAGCCGCGCGGCCGGCTCGTTCCAGGAGCCGCGCTGGTCGCAGTTGAAGCCGTGGTTGGCGTCGTACACGTGCACCTCGACGTTCGGGTGCGCCTTGCGGAAGGCCTCGACGCCGGCCAGCGGGATCCAGTGGTCCTGCTCGCCGAAGTGGGACAGCACCGGCACCTTGGGTTGGCGCGCGGATTCGTCCGGCGTGGTCATGCCGCCGCCGTAGTAGGTCACCGCCGCGGACAGGCCGTCCAGCGTGCAGGCCGACCGCCAGGACAGCAGCCCGCCCCAGCAGTAGCCCACGATGCCGACCTTGCCGGCCTGGGCGGCGTGGCGGATCGCGGCCTGGATGTCCTGCAGCACGCCGGGCGCGGGCAGCGCCTCCGCCGCGGTCTTGAGGGCCATGCCGGCCGCCATGTCGTCCTGCGAGTAACCCAGCTCCACGCCCGGCTTGACGCGGTGGAAGGTCGAGGGCGCCACTGCCAGCCAGCCTTCGGCCGCGTAGCCGTCGGCCACCGAGCGGATGTGAGAGTTGACGCCGAAGATCTCCTGCAGCACCACCACGGCCCCCTTGGGTTGGCCGGACGGTTGCGCCACGTACGCAGGGAAGCTGAAGCCGTCGGCTGCCTGCAGGTCCACGAAGCTGCCCATGATCGTCTCCTTGTCGGTTGGGTTGGCGTGCAGGCGGCCCGCACGGACCGCCTTTGTTCTAATCGGGTTGTATCGTAGTCGCGCCCCGGGCGCAGGAGGCTGGAATTGGAGCGAATCGTGCTGGTCACCGGCGGCAGCCGGGGCATTGGGGCCGCGACGGCCACGCTGGCGGCGGCGCACGGGTGGTCGGTCGCGGTCAACTACGCTGCCAGCGCCGGCGCGGCGCAGCAGGTGGTGCAGGCCGTCGAGGCGGCCGGCCGCCGCGCCATCGCGGTGCAGGCCGACGTGTCGGACGAGCAGCAGGTCCTGCGCATGTTCGACGAGATCGACGCGCGCCTCGGGCGCATCACCGACCTGGTCAACAACGCCGGCGTAGTGGACGTGGGCGCGCGCGTCGAGCAGATGAGCGGCGCGCGCCTGCAGCGCATCTTCGGCATCAACGTGATCGGCTCCTTCCTGTGCGCGCGCGAGGCGGTGAAGCGGATGAGCACGCGCCATGGCGGCCCCGGGGGCGCCATCGTCAATGTCTCGAGCGCGGCGTCGCGCCTGGGCTCGCCCAACGAGTACGTGGACTATGCCGCGGCCAAGGGCGCGATCGACGTGTTCACGGTCGGCCTCGCCAAGGAGGTGGCTGGCGACGGCATCCGCGTCAACGCGGTGCGGCCCGGGCTGATCGAGACCGAGATCCACGCCTCGGGCGGCAATCCCGATCGCGTGCAGCGCCTCGCGCACCAGGTGCCCATGCAGCGCGGCGGCAGCGCCGACGAGGTGGCGCAGGCCATCGTGTGGCTGCTCTCGCCGCAGGCCAGCTACACCACCATGAGCCTGGTGGACGTGTCGGGGGGGCGCTGATGGCGATCCGCTACTACTGGGAGGACCTGCAGGCCGGACGCGTGCTGGACCTCGGCACCGTGACGCCGACGGCCGAGGAGATCAAGCACTTCGCCGCGCAGTTCGATCCGCAGCCCTTCCACCTGGACGAGGAAGCCGGGCGCCAGTCGGTGTTCGGCGGCCTGTGCGCCAGCGGCTGGCACACCTGCGCGATGGCCATGCGCCTGACCGTGGACAACTTCCTGCGCGAGTCCAGCAGCATGGGGTCGCCCGGCCTGGAGAGCCTCAAGTGGCTCAAGCCGGTCTATCCCGGCGACACGCTGGCGCTGAAGCACCGGGTGCTGGAGTCACGGCCGATGAACAGCCGGCCCGACCTCGGGCTGGTGCGCTCGGTCTGGGAGATGTTCAACCAGCGCGGCGAGCAGGTGCTGCACATGGAGGGCTACGGCATGTTCCGCCGCCGCACGCCCGCCGCTTCGGCCGCGGCCGGCTGATGGACTTCAAGCCGCTGATCACGCTGCTGGCGGTGGTGAACCCGCTGGCCATCGTGCCCTTCTTCATCCACTACACCGACGGCTTCAACCCCCAGCAGCGGCGCGACACGGTGGTGACGGCCGCCACCACGGCCTTCCTGGTGATCGCCATCAGCGCGCTGCTCGGGCTGCAGGTGCTGGAGTTCTTCAACATCTCGCTGGCCAGCTTCCAGGTGGGCGGCGGCATGCTGCTGCTGGTCAGCGCGCTGAACATGCTCAATGCGCAACCGGCCGAGGCCAAGCCGGCGGCCCAGGACCTGCAGCAGGGCGCGGAGAAGGCGGCCCGCGGCGCCAGCATCGCCGTCGTGCCCCTGACCATCCCGCTGCTGACGGGCCCGGCCACCATCTCCACCGTGGTGATCTACGCCGAGCGCGCCAAGACCTTCTGGCAGATGGCGGCGCTGGTGGGCTATGGCGTGGTGATCGGCCTGGCCACCGCGCTGGCTTTCGCGCTGGCCGACCCGATCGCGCGGGTGCTGGGCAAGACCGGCATCAGCGTCATGACCCGGCTGATGGGCCTGATCCTCGCCGCACTGGCGGTGGAAGTGATGGCCGTCGGGCTGATCAAGCTGTTCCCGGGGCTGGGCCGCTGAGCGGACCGCGGGCACCCGGCGCTAGATCGGTGCTTCGGGGCCTGCCGCGGCCTGCTGCAGGTGGCGCAGCAGCTGGTTGCTGGTGTTGCGCAGGCGCTGGGCCAGCAGTTGCGTGATCTTCACCAGCAGCTTGGCGCCCACCGCGGGCTGCTCGGCGATCAGGCCGGCTACCGCGGCCCGCGTGAGGACTGCCGCTTCCACCTCGCTGAGCGCCCAGCAGCTCGCGTAGCGCGGCTCGCCGTCCAGCATCGACATCTCGCCCAGCGCGGCGCCGGCGCGCAGCACCGCCAGCCGCGCCGTCGTGTCGGCCAGGGCGCTGCGGTCCACCGCGGCGCCGACCTTGCGCTTGCCCACGTCCACCGTGCCGGACAGCAGCAGCATCATCCAGTCGCTGGCGTCGCCCTCGGCGATCAGCACCTGGCCGGCCTGGGCCCGCACGTGGATCATCGCCCGCCCCAGGATCTCCGCTTCGGCCGGCTTGAAGTCCTGCAGGAACTGCGATTCGCGCAGCAGGTCGCTGCGCTGCGCCAGGCCTGCACAGGGCCCCAGTACCTCCAGCCCCGCCGCCAGCAACTCCTGCTCGACCGGCAGCCGGCTCTGCGCGCCGGTGACCAGCCTGGCGGCTCCCTCGGTCGTACGGGGCATTTCGCTCATGGCTGCGACCTCGCCACCTGCAGCAGCCACTGGCTGATGTCGGCCGCGGCGGCATCGGTGGCCTCGGTCAGCGCGCGGACCCCGCCCGACGCGTCCTGCGTCGGCGCCACCCCCTGCACGGCGATGCTGCGCTGGCCCACCAGCTTCTCGCCGCCAATCGTGTTCAGGAACACGGTGGTGCGCAGCCGGATCACGCCGCGGCTGCTGTCGGGCGCATCGAACACGTGGGCGAATTCCTCCAGCTCCATGCGCAGCAGGTACAGCGGCTGCGCCGTCTCGCGCGCCAGCGAGGCGCTTTCGTCCAGGTTCAGCACCGGCCGCTCGCGCCCGAGCTGCTGGCGCAGGCGCTGGCGCACCAGCTGCGGCGGCGGCGCGCTCCAGCGCGACTGCGAGTACGCGCGCAGCTGGTGGTCGTCGGAATAGGCCAGCCGGTACAGGATGGCCGAACCCTCGAGGGCGCCGGCGGCGTCGATCTCCGGCACCACCAGGGCGAAGCGCGGCCCCGGCCGCTCGATCGGCGGCGAGATCGGCGGCAGCGGCCCCATGTCGAACAGGGTAGGCCGCACCGGCTTGTCGACGATGCTGGCGCACGCGGCCAGCAGCAGCAGCGACAGGACGGCGGCGGCGCGCGAAAGGATGCGGGTCATCGTTGCACTCCTGGGGGCGTGAAGCCTTCCTCGCCCGGGCCGGGCTCGATGCGGCCGGTGCCGAAGATCAGCGATTGCGGGTTGTCGTTGATGCCGATGATGGTTCGGCTGAGCTGCCGCACCGCGCGCGAGGTGTCCTCGGTCACCCGGTTGATGCGCGGCAGGGTGGCGGCGTTGAACGAGTCGGCCGCATGCGACAGGGCCTCGGTGCCGGCGGCCAGCCGGTCCATGGGGCCGTTCGGCGCATTCAGCCGGCGCGCGGTCTGGCCGATGTCGGTGATGGTGGCGCGGGTGGCCTCGGACGTCTCCTGCAGCGAGGCCAGCGCACTGTCGGTGCGCCGCACCAGCGAGGGGATGTCGACCCGCCGCGGGCCGAACTGCGCCGTCAGGGTGGCGTCGAGGTTGCGGCTCAGCGTCGTGATGCTGGCGGCGGCCTCGGACACGTTGTCGAAGGCGGCCGTGATGCGCTTCTGGTTCGGCTCCGACAGCAGCTGGTTGACGCGGGTGCTGACCTGCTCGACCTGCTCCAGGATCGCCTCCCCGCGCGAGGCCAGCTTGGACAGCAGGCCCGGCTTGAGCGGGATGCGCGGCGGCGCTTCGTCGTTGGGCGGCAGCAGCGCGGCGGGCCGGCCCGAGTCGTCCAGCTGCACGAAGGCCAGGCCGGTCACGCCCTGGAAGGACAGGGTGGCGAAGGTGTCCTGCGTGATCGGCGTGCCGGTCGCGACCTCCAGCCGCACCAGCACGTTGCCCTGTTCCTTGGGATCGAAGCCGATGCCGGTGACCTTGCCGACATCGACGCCGCGGTAGCGCACCGGCGCCTGCTCCTGCAGGCCGGTGACCGCCTCCCGGGTCGAGATCTCGTAGACGTGCCGCTCGCCGTTGTCGCGCGTGAGCCAGGCGCCCAGCAGCAGCAGCAGGCCGGTCAGCGCCAGCACGAAGAGGCCGGCGGCCAGGGCGTGGGCTTTGTTCTGCATCGGTCTGTCTCCTAGACGGCGAAGGGATACTCGCGCAGCAGTTCCATGGCGCGCTGGCCGCGCGGGCCCAGGAAGAAATCATGCACAAACGGATGCTGGAAGGCGATCACGTCCTTGGGCGGGCCGTTGACGATCACGCGGCGGTCGGCCAGCACCGCGATGCGGGTGGACAGCTCGAACAGGGTGTCGAGGTCGTGCGTGACCATGATCACCGTCAGCGCCAGGTCGCGGTGCAGGGCCCGCAACAGCGTCACGAAGCCGTCGGAGCTGTCCGGATCCAGGCCTGCCGTCGGTTCGTCCAGCAGCAGCAGCGGCGGATCCATGATCAGCGCGCGCGCCAGCGCCACCCGCTTGATCATGCCGCCCGAGAGGTCCGACGGCATCTTGGCGCCGTCCTCGGGCTTGAGCCCCACCATCTGCAGCTTGACGATGGCGGCCTCGCGCACCAGTTCCGCCGGCAGCGTGCGCAGCTCGCTGAGCGGGAAGGCGATGTTCTCCAGCACGGTGAAGGCGGAGAACAGGGCGCCGTGCTGGAACAGCATGCCGACCCGGCTGGCGGCACCGCGCTGGCCGAGCTCGGCCACCGGCCGTCCCAGCACCCGGATCTCGCCGGCGGCGGGATGCTCCAGCCCCAGGATCTGTCGCAGCAGCACCGTCTTGCCGGTGCCCGAGCCGCCCACCAGCGACAGCACCTCGCCGCGCTGCACCGTGAGGTCGAGGTTCTCGTGCACGGTGAAGCGGCGGCCCGGCAGCTCGAACACGGTGCTCAGGCCGCGGATGTCGACCATGGGCGTGCCGGGCGCCGGCAGCACCGGTGCGGCCAGCTTGCCAGCCATCAGAACCCCACCTCCTGGAAGGCGATCGCGAACAGTGCGTCGACCAGGATCACCGCCGTGATCGACGTCACCACCGATGCGGTCGTGCCCTCGCCCAGGCTCTGCGTGTTGGGCTCCACGGCCAGCCCGTAGTGGCAGCCGATCAGGGCGATCAGCAGGCCGAACACCACCGACTTGGACGTGGCCAGCAGCAGGTTGCCGATCTGCACCGCCTCGGGCAGAGCGCGCAGGAAGAAGGTCGGCGTGATGCCCAGCGAGATGTCGGCGGCCAGGATGCCGCCCGCCAGCGCGCACAGGGTGGTCCAGATGCTCACCAGCGGCATGGCGAAGGCCAGCGCCAGCGCCCGCGGCAGCACCAGCCGGAAGCTGTGCGAGATGCCCATCACGCTCATGGCATCGAGTTCGTCGGTGACCCGCATGACGCCGATCTGCGCGGTGATGGACGAACCCGAGCGGCCCGCCACCAGGATGGCCGCCAGCATGGGGCCGAGCTCGCGGATCAGGGCGACGCCCAGGATGTTGACGATGAAGGCATCGGCGCCGAACTGCCGCAGCTGCTTGGCGGTGAGATAGGCCAGCACCACGCCGATCAGGAAGCCGACCAGCGCGGTGATGGGCAGCGCCGTGGCGCCGATGTGGTACAGGTGGCCGGAGAAGTCGCGCCAGGGGCCCTCCTGGGGGCTGCGCAGCAGGCGCAGCCCGTCGATCGCCAGCTGGCCGGCCAGCCGCACGAACTCGCGCACCTGGAAGGCCCGGTCCAGCACGGCCTCGCCCAGTGCCAGGTAGCGCTCGCCCCAGCCGGGGCGACGGCGCGGCAGCGGCCCCGTGGTGAACTGCTCCACCCGCTCCAGCACCGCCTCCTGGGACGGCCGCATCTGCAGCTGCGCCGGCCGCCGCCGGCCCCAGTGGTCCCACAGGAGCTGCGCGCCCACGTGATCGAGCTGCTCGATCCCGCGCAGGTCCCAGCCATCGCGGCCGGCGGCGCTGCGCAACTGGGCCTGCAGCGCGTCGAGCACGCCGGGCTGGGCGAAGTGGGCGCCCGTCCACTGGCCCAGGACCCTGACGCTCGCTCCGCCGGCCTGCGGCTCGGAATCGATGCGGGGCGTCGAGGGTTCCTGCATGGGCCTTTGTAAGAAAGTGCAATGCTAACGGGGGCTCGGCGCCAGTAGTGCCATTCGCGGGCCCAATTTGGGACCGAGTGTTGCGCGCCTTAGACTGGTGGGTTCCGAGCCACGCTGAAGAAAACTGCCATGAACGCACCCGACTCCCCCCGCACCGCCGGCGCCATCGCCTCCATCGACCACTGGATCGACGGTTCGGTGGTGGCAGGCAGCAGCGGCCGCAGCGCCGATGTCTTCAACCCGGCGACCGGCCGCGTGACCGGCAAGGTGGCGATGGCCAGTGCGGCCGACGTGGATCGCGCCGTGGCCAGCGCGCGCGCCGCCTTTCCGGCCTGGGCCGACACCCCGCCGATCCGGCGGGCGCGGGTCATGTTCAAGTTCCTGGAGCTGCTGAACCAGCACCGGGACGAACTGGCCCGTGCCATCACGGCCGAACACGGCAAGGTGTTCACCGACGCCCAGGGCGAGGTCACGCGCGGCATCGACATCGTCGAATTCGCCTGCGGCATCCCGCAGCTGCTCAAGGGCCAGTACACCGACCAGGTCTCCACCGGCCTGGACAACTGGACGATGCGGCAGCCGCTGGGGGTGGTGGCCGGCATCACGCCCTTCAACTTCCCGGCGATGGTGCCGATGTGGATGTACCCCGTGGCGATCGCCGCCGGCAACTGCTTCATCCTCAAGCCCAGTCCGCTGGATCCGAGCGCCTCGCTGCTGATGGCCCGCCTGCTGAAGGAAGCCGGCCTGCCCGACGGCGTGTTCAACGTGGTGCAGGGCGACAAGGAAGCGGTCGACGCACTGCTGGAGCATCCGGGGGTCAAGGCGATCTCCTTCGTCGGCTCCACCGCCATCGCGCAGAAGATCTACGAGACCGGCGCGCGCCACGGCAAGCGGGTGCAGGCGCTGGGCGGTGCCAAGAACCACATGGTGGTCATGCCGGATGCCGACCTGGACCAGGCGGTCGACGCGCTGATCGGCGCTGCCTTCGGCTCCGCCGGCGAGCGCTGCATGGCGATCTCGCTGGGCGTGCTGGTGGGCGAGGCGGCCGACAAGATCCTGCCGATGCTCGCCGAGCGCACGAAGGCGCTGAAGATCAAGAACGGCACCGAGCTGGACGCCGAGATGGGCCCGATCGTCAGCAGCGCGGCGCAGCAGCGCATCGCCGGCTACATCGGCCAGGGCGTCCAGGAGGGCGCGAAGCTGCTGGTGGATGGCCGCACCTTCCAGGGCGCCAAGGCCGGCGCCGGCTGCGACGGCGGCTTCTGGATCGGCGGCTCCCTGTTCGACGGGGTGACGCCTGACATGAAGATCTACAAGGAGGAGATCTTCGGCCCGGTGCTCGGCTGCGTGCGGGTCAAGGACCTGGCCGAGGCCGTGGACCTGATCAACTCGCACGAGTACGGCAACGGCGTGTGCTGCTTCACCCGCGACGGCCACGTGGCGCGCGAGTTCTCGCGCCGGGTGCAGGTGGGCATGGTAGGCATCAACGTGCCGATCCCGGTGCCGATGGCGTGGCACGGCTTCGGCGGCTGGAAGAAGAGCCTGTTCGGCGACATGCATGCCTATGGCGAGGAAGGCGTGCGCTTCTACACCAAGCAGAAGTCCATCATGCAGCGCTGGCCGGAGAGCATCGGCAAGGGCGCCGAGTTCGTGATGCCGACGGCTAAATAGGTCCCCCCCCCGAAGCGGCCTTCGGCCGCCTCCCCCCAAGGGGGGCGCCACCAGCGGCCCGGCAAAGCCGGATCCGCGGTGGCACTTGGATCGAGACATCCGCGACCGGAGAGCGGAGGAGGAGACAAGAGGTGAGCGACAACACCTTCGACTACGTGATCATCGGCGCCGGCACCGCCGGCTGCCTGCTGGCCAACCGGCTCTCGACCGACCCATCGAAATCGGTGCTGCTGATCGAGGCGGGCCGCAAGGACGACTACCACTGGATCCACATCCCGGTCGGCTACCTCTACTGCATCGGCAACCCGCGCACCGACTGGATGTACCGGACCGAACCCGATGCCGGCCTGAACGGGCGCCAGCTGAAGTATCCGCGGGGCAAGGCGCTGGGCGGCTGCTCCAGCATCAACGGCATGATCTACATGCGCGGCCAGTCGCGCGACTACGACCAGTGGGCCGAGCTGACCGGCGACCCCGAGTGGCGCTGGGAGCACTGCCTGCCCTTCTTCAAGCAGCACGAGGACTTCTACAAGGGCGCCGACGAAGTGCACGGCGCCGGCGGCGAGTGGCGGGTGGAACGCCAGCGCCTGCGCTGGGACATCCTCGACGCCTTCGCCCAGGCGGCGCAGCAGGCCGGCATCCCGCACACCGAGGACTTCAACCGCGGCAACAACGAGGGCGTGGGCTACTTCCAGGTCAACCAGAAGGGCGGCTGGCGCTGGAACACTGCCAAGGCCTTCCTGCGCCCGACCTGCCACGGCCGGCCCAACTTCACCCTGTGGACCGATGCCCGCGTGCAGCGGCTGCGCGTGGAGCGCCAGCCGGACGGGCGGCTGCGCTGCACCGGCGCCGAGGTGCTCAAGGACGGCCAGGTCGTGGGCGTGCATGCGCACACCCAGGTGCTGCTGTCGGCCGGCAGCATCGGCTCGCCCCAATTGCTGCAGCTGTCCGGCATCGGGCCTGGCTCGCTGCTGCACCAGCACGGCATCCCGGTCGTGCACGAATCGCCCGGCGTCGGCGAGAACCTGCAGGACCACCTGCAGATCCGCGCGGTGTTCAAGGTGCGGGGCGTGCAGACGCTCAACACGCTGGCCAACAGCTGGCACGGCAAGGCGCGCATCGGGCTGCAGTACCTGCTGATGCGCAGCGGTCCCATGAGCATGGCGCCCTCGCAGCTGGGCGCGTTCACGCGCAGCACGCCCGACCAGGCCTGGCCCAACGTCGAGTACCACGTGCAGCCGCTCAGCCTGGACGCGTTCGGCGAGCCGCTGCATCGCTTCCCGGCGTTCACCGCCAGCGTGTGCAACCTCCACCCGACCAGCCGCGGCTCGGTGCGCATCCGCAGCCCGCGCCCGGAGGACGCACCGGCGATCGCGCCCAACTACCTGAGCACGCCCGAAGATCGCCAGGTCGCGGCCGACTCGCTGCGCCTGACCCGCCGCATCTGCGCCCAGCCCGCGCTGGCCCGCTATGGCGCCGAGGAATGGAAGCCCGGCCTGCAGTACCAGACCGACGAGGAACTGGCGCGGCTGGCCGGCGACATCGCCACCACCATCTTCCATCCGGTGGGTACCACCCGCATGGGCCACGATGGCGACCCGATGGCGGTGCTGGACTCGCAGTTCCGCCTGCGCGGCGTGGACGGCCTGCGCGTGGTCGATGCCGGCGCGATGCCGACCATCACCAGCGGCAACACCAACTCGCCGACGCTGATGATGGCGGAGAAGGCCGCCGAATGGGTGCGGCGCGAGGCCGCTAGAAGCGCCGGCTGATGCGCAGCACCAGGTCGTTGGTGCTGAGCTTCGGCTGCCGCACGGTCGTGCCCGGCAGCTGCACGCCACCACGCGACACCGGCACCGCCCGGCTGGCCGGCTGCCGCAGGTGCGACCACTCCAGCCCCCACGACCAGGGCGAACCGGTCGGCGTCGCCACCAGCCGGAGCGTCCACAGCTGCTTGCGGGCGCCTTCGAACTTCGACCGGTCCAGCAGCCCGTAGTAGTCCACGCGCAGCCGGTGCGACAGGCTGCCGCGCGCTTCCACTTCCACCCGCCCGGTCCACCCCGCTGCGGGCTCGAAGGCCGGACTGCGCCAGCGCACTCCGGCCAGCAGAGCCGACGACAGTTCGTCCAGGCCGCCCGCGGCCGCCGTGCCGCGGATCAGGCGCCGGTTGGCCAGCCAGCCCAGCGTCAGCCAGGCTTCGCCCCAGGTCGCCGGCTCGTGCGGTCGCCACAGCAGGTCCGCGCCGCCCTCGTAGTGCCGGGTGGTGGTGGTGAGCGGGGCGCCGGCCTGGGTGCGGCCGTCGTAGTCGAGGTCGCCCGCGGCCAGGTGCAGCCGCGCGGCGATGGCGGTGCCACCGGCCAGCGCGCGCGTCGCCTCCACTTGCGCCTGCAGCATCGGGCCGGTCTCGGCCAGCAGGTTGCCCCCCAGCGCGCTGCGCTCGACCAGCTTGCGGTGGACGAGCCCGAGCGAACCCTCCAGCGCCAGCGCCGGTGCCTCCGCCCAGGCCAGCGGTGCGGAGGCGGCGAGCAGCGCCAGCAGGGCGGGGCGATGGCGCACGATCAGAGCAGGTCCCTGAGCTCAGCGGCGGTGCTGTTGACCACGCTCTCGTAGCTGCCGTCGCCGTCGGCGTCGATGTCCAGCGTGGCGCCGCCCGGGGCGAAGGTGAGCTTCAGGCGCGAGTCGGCCGCGCCGGAAACGACGATGACCCCCGCGACCGGCAGGCCGGTGGCGGTGTTCCAGCGAAGCGCGGTGGGCGTGGTGACGCCGTAGCTGCCGCCGCCCGCGCCCAGCTGCGGGCTGTCGGATTCGACGTCGGCCGACAGCGTGCTGGTGACCTCGGTACCGCTGAGTCGGATGGACTGGCTGTAGTTGCGCCAGGTGGCGCTGCGCGAAACGCCGCCGGCGATCATGCCGTTGGACAGCGAGCTGCCGCTGGCCAGCAGCGTCTGCTCGGTGTCGGACGTGGCGCTCCAGTCCAGCGTGACGTCGCCGTTGCTGGTGGCCGTCACGCCGCCGCTGCTGACCGACAGCTTGCTGGCGACCACGGCCAGGACGATGCGGAAGGGATAGGGCACCACGCTGCTCATCTGGCCGTCGGTCACCGAGATGCTCATGGCGCCGTCGATGAAGTCGCCGCCGACGCTGCACTGGCTGGCGCGGATCGTGATGCTGTCGCCGCGGGCCAGCCGGTTCTCGTCGGCCACCGAGCCGCTGACAGTGATGGTGCCGCGCCCGCCGTCGCAGGCCTCGGTGAACTCGATCCCGCTCGCGAGCGCCGGGCCGGGGGCGCGCCCCGCCAGGCTGCGCACGACGCCCGCCAACGACAGCATCGAAGCGCTGCCGCTGTTGCCACCCCCTTCGACCTGGACGCCGGTGATCAGGCTCGTGCTGCCTTGCGCCGCACCGGTGTTCTGCACCGAATCGGTCGCATGGGCGCCTACCGGCCTGGCGTTGTCCTGCGTGATCTGGATCGCGACCGGCGTGGACGGCGCAACGGAGCCGCCGCCACCTCCACCGCCGCCGCACGCGCCCAGCAACACCGCCACGCTGGCGGCAAGAATGCCCTTCTTCATGGATGTCTCCCCCCTGTTATGTGCCGGGGTGCCCCCGGGGCCGCGCGGGACTATAGCAGGGGGTTTGCCCGCCAGCGGCCGACAAATGTCGGCGCGACCGCATGGCAACAGCCCTGCGAACCATGCCCTTTGGCGACCGCCCGAACCGGGAAAGTCCCGATGGCGCCCAGGGGCCTGCCCGCTAGAGTTGCCAGCACTCGCAAGCGGACCGAGGTCCGTGCAAAGCGGGGGGCCGAGGAGACAAGCAGAACAAGACAACGATCGCTGCGGTAGTCGAAGAAGATGCGTTCAGGGCGCCGGTTCATCCCGGCGCCCTTTGTTTTGCGCGGGCCCACCCGGCAGCTCTGCCGCCGGATGCGAGAATTCCGCCCGATGGACCTGATCTGGATGGCGCTGGCCTCGCTGATGGCCGGATTCGTGGACGCCATCGTCGGGGGCGGCGGCCTGATCCTGGTGCCGGCGCTGTTCGCGATCCTTCCCAACACCCACCCCGCCACGCTGTTCGGCATCAACAAGAGCGCGTCGATCTGGGGCACCGCGATCGCCACCGTGCAGTACAGCCGGCGCGTGCAGCTGCACTGGCACTCGCTGGGGCCCGCCGCGCTGTGCGGGCTGGCCGGCGCCTTCGCCGGCGCCTGGGCGGTGACGGTGGTGTCACCGGAATTCCTGCGCAAGCTGCTGCCGTTCGTGCTGCTGGCCGTGCTGGCTTACACCCTGGCCCGCAAGCAGCTGGGCCAGCACCACGCACCGGCCCTGACCCGGCGCGGGGAAGCCTGGGCCGCCGCGGCGATCGGCCTGGTGCTGGGCTTCTACGACGGGTTCTTCGGGCCGGGGACCGGCAGCTTCCTGGTCTTCCTGTTCGTGCGCTGGCTGGGCTACGACTTCCTGCACGCATCGGCCTCGGCCAAGCTGGTCAACACCTCGACCAACCTGGCCGCGCTGTCGCTGTTCGCCTGGAAGGGCCACGTGTGGTGGCACTACGCGCTGGTGCTGGCGCTGGCCAACGTCGCCGGCAGCCTGCTGGGCACCCGCCTCGCGCTGCGGCATGGCGCGGGCTTCGTGCGCGGCATGTTCATCGTCGTGGTGGGCGCGCTGATCCTGAAGACCGGCTACGACGCCTTCCTGCGCTGAGCCGGCCCCGGCCGATAATGGCCCGATGGATGACATCGTCCGGCAGGCGATCACCAAGTGGCCCCACGTGCCGCATTGCTACGGCTGGCTGGGACTGGATGCCCGCGGCGACTGGTACATGCGCGACGACCGGGTGCAGGCCGCGGGCCCATTCCCGGCCGCCAAGGGGGCCGTGCTGCGCCATGCCAAGCTGATCGAATTCATCCACCGCAACTACGAGGCCGACGAGGCCGGGCGCTGGTTCTTCCAGAACGGACCGCAGCGCGTCTATGTCGAACTCGAAGCCGCGCCCTGGATCCTGCGGCTGGCCGATGACGGCCAGGTGCTGACGCACACCGGGCGCGTCGTCCAGCCGCGCAGCAGCCACGTCGATGAAGGCGGCCGGCTGTTCCTGGCCACCGACGCCGGGCTCGGCCTGGTGCACACGCTGGACATGCACCTGGCGGCCGATCGAGTGGACGCGGGGGAATGGACGCCGGAACCGGTGCGCGCGGCCGAACTGGCCGGCCGCTTCGGCTTCGTGCCCAGCCCCGCATCCGGCCGGGACGGCCACTGAGGGACCCCCCAAAACATGAGAGCCGGCGCGTGGCCGGCTCTCATCGATCGCGTGGCTGTCGCGCTTACTTGGAAGCGCCCACCATGTACTCGACGGCGGCGCGCAGGTCGGCGTCGGACGCGGTACTGGCGCCGCGCGGCGGCATGGCGCCCTTGCCCTTGATCGCGGACTGCACCAGCGTATCCATGCCTTGCGCGACGCGCGGCGCCCAGGCCGCCTTGTCGCCCAGCTTGGGCGCACCGGCCACGCCGGCGCCATGGCAGACCGCGCAGGATTGCTTGTAGAGGGCTTCGCCGGCGCCTGCGGCCGCAGCGGGTGCGGCAGGAGCAGCGGCGGCCGGGGCGGCAGCCGTCTGGGTGGCCGGCGCGGCGGCAGCGGGTGCCGCAGCCGCGGCGGGCGCTGCAGGCGCGGTACCGGCGTCGGGAGCGGCTGCACCAGCGTCGGCCGCCTGGCCTTGCGGCGCCTGCGGCTCGGCGAACTTGGCACCGGCGGCATTGGCCATGTAGGCCACGGCACGCGCGATTTCCGTGTCGCTGGCATCGCCGCCGCCCTGCGGCGGCATGGCGCCCTTGCCCTTGAGCGCGGACTGGACCAGCGCATCGAAGCCGGTCTTGATGCGCGCGGCCCACGAGCCCGCATCGCCCATCTTGGGCGCGCCGGCGACGCCTTGCGCATGGCAGGCCGCGCACTGGGCCTTGTAGATGTCCTCGCCCGACTTCAGCGGACGGTTGGCATCGCGGATCTCCACGGTGCCCACCTTGCGCAGGCGCTCGGCGACGCCGCGCTCGAGGTCCTGCTCGGTCAGGCCACCCAGGGCGTACGACTCGGCCTGCGTGCTGCCCGAAGGCTTGTTCTCCGACGACACGTAGGCGACCAAGCCGATGATGACGGCCACCGGCACGACGAAAGCCAGGATGGCGGCGACCAGCAGCTGCTTGGGCGTCTTGATCGGGCCTGTATGGGCTTCTTCGTGCATGCTGTCGCTCATGGCGTCCTCGGGATCTGTGCGCACTGCGCGTGTCAAACCAACTCTCGATTATAGCTGTCGCACTGCCGAGCTCCCGAGGTGAAGCAGGCCGCGCCATGCACGCAGCCGGGCCTTGCCGGCGTGATGGGCGATAATGCGCGTCCCCCTGATGCGGCTGTAGCTCAGTGGATAGAGTATCGGCCTCCGAAGCCGAGGGTCGTGGGTTCGATCCCCGCCAGCCGCGCCACTCCCCCTCCCGACGTCCCACTCGAGAGCACCGTCTTCGGCGCTCCAGGCCCGCTCGCGCGGACGCCCGCAGGGCACTCAGGAAAACGACGGCAATTCCGGCTCGCAGCCCCCGGGGCGCGCCTCCGGATGCAGGGCCTGCAGCCGCGCCTCGATGGCGCCGGCGCGGCCGCGGGGCAGGTCGAGCACCAGCAGGATGCGGCCTTGCGCGATCTCCGCGGCGAAGCGCTTCAGGTGGCGGTTGGGCGCGGAGATGCCGATCATGCTCGAGGTCCAGGCGTCGAACAGGGCGCCGGCCAGCACCAGCACCGGGATCAGGTTCCACTGCGGCGGCTCGCCGGGATCCGGGAAGCCGATGGCCGCAAACGCGCCCGCCACGCCGCCGACGGCCGCACCGATCACCAGCCCCGCTTCGGCCGAGCCGAGCACGTCGGACGTCTGCAGCACGCTGGCGGCGTGCAGCCCGCTCAGGTCGCAATCCTCCCGGCCCATGAAGTGCATCCGCCGCGCATCGATGCCGGCCTCGAGGAGGTCGCGCGACACGGCCCTGGCGCTCGGCACGTCGGGCAGCAGCCAATAGGCGCGCCGGCGCATGGGCGCTGCTCCTACTTGTGGGGCGAAGGCGTCGTCGCCGGCTGCTCGCTCGCCGGTGCGAAGAAGAGGCCGCGCGAGACGAAGGTGTAGTCGGCCTCCAGCGCGCCTATGCCCAGCAGCGTGATCAGCAGCAGGGGCGGCACCAGGATCGCATAGACCAGCGCCAGCCGCTCCCACAGCATGTGCATGAAGACGGACACGATCAGTCCGGCCTTCAGCAGCATGAAGACGATGATCAGCGTCCAGCGCAGCAGGCCCTGGAGCTCGTAGTAGTCGACCATGTAGGAGGCCGCGCTGAGCACGAACAGCAGGCCCCAGATCTTGAAGTAGATGCCGAGCGGATGCTGCTGCCCTTGCGCATGCGGAACGGGCGGATGGCCGCCGCCCAGGCCGGGGTCCGGATGGTCCGTGTGGTCCATGGCTGCGCCTCGCTTACCAGAGGTAGAAGAACGCGAAGATGAAGACCCACACCAGGTCCACGAAGTGCCAGTACAGGCCCATGATCTCGACGATCTCGTAGTTGCCGCGGCGCTTGGTCAGGAAGCCGGGTCGCTCCGCGTCGAGGTCGCCGCGCCGCACCTTCATCGCCACGATCACCAGGAAGATCACCCCGATGGTCACGTGCGTGCCGTGGAAGCCGGTGATCATGAAGAACGTCGATCCGAACTGGGCCGCGCCCCAGGGATTGCCCCAGGGACGCACGCCCTCGGAGATCAGCTTGTACCACTCGAAGGCCTGCATGCACACGAAGGTCGCGCCGAGCAGCGCCGTGGCCAGCAGCAGCGCGAACGTCAGCTTGCGGTCGCGGCGGTAGCCGTAGTTCACCGCCAATGCCATGGTGCCGCTGCTGCTGATCAGCACGAAGGTCATGATCGCGATCAGCAGCAGCGGGACGCTGGTGCCGAACACCGTGAGGCCGAAGACCTCGCTCGGGCTCGGCCAGGGCACCGTGGTCGACATGCGCACCGTCATGTACGAGATCAGGAAGCTGCCGAAGATGAAGGTGTCGCTGAGCAGGAAGATCCACATCATCGGCTTGCCCCAGGGCACGCCCTTGAAGGCGCGCTGGTCCGAGGACACGTCCGCGACCACGCTTTGCCAGTGGCTGCGCTGCGGCGAACTGGCCGCCACCCCTGCCGGAACCGAGCTCATGGTGTTGCTCTCCTGGGTCTTCTCGTGGGGCCGCCGGTCACAAGGGGCTGGCCGAGCAGATCGCCAGCCCGAGGTCCTCGGACACGATCAGTGCATAGAGCACCAGCCAGACGGCGAGCAGGTAATGCCAGTAGGTGGCGCACAGTTCCACGCCCAGCTTCGCCGCGGCCGGGTCCTGCGGGCGCCGCACCCGCGCCACCGCGCGCGCCCAGGCCACCAGCCCGCCCAGCACGTGCAGGCCGTGCACCGCCGTGAACAGGTAGAAGAACGCCGCGGCGGCGCTGCTGGCGACCAGATAGTCCGCGTCGGCGAGCTGCTTCCAGACGGCCAGCTGGCCGGCCACGAATCCGACCGTCAGCGCACCGCCGGCCGCCAGGCCGTGCCGCAACGCGCCGCCGTCGCCGCGGCGCAGGGCGCGCACCGACCACTGCATCGCCACGCTGGCGCCGACCAGCAGCGCGGTGTTCAGCGCCAGTAGCCGCGGCCGCGGGATGGGGCTCCAGTCGGCCAGGCCCAGGCGCATGGCGTAGGCGCTGACGAACAGCACGAACAGCGAGCTGGCCACGCCGAGGAACACCCAAAGCCCGGTCCGCATCGCCGGCCGCACCGACGACGGCCCCGGTGTCGCGGGCTGCGCCTGCCAGGGCTGCACGTCGATCGTCTGCCGGAACAGCCAGCCGACGATCAGGGCCATCAGCCCGGTGAGGAAGACCAGCCCGATGGTCATGGCGCTACGCTCCTGCCGGCCGCTCGGCCTTCACCCAGGCTTCGGCGGCAACCTCCGCGGGCGGCACGTTCTGCGGGATGTAGTCGGCACCCACGCCCGGCACGCTGTAGTCGTAGGCCCAGCGATAGACCACGGGCAGTTCCTTGCCGAAGTTGCCGTGCCCCGGCGGCGTCTCCGGTGTCTGCCATTCGAGCGTGGTGGCGCCCCAGGGGTTGCCGCCGGCCGGCTTGCCGCGGAAATAGCTGGCCACCAGGTTGTACAGGAACACGAGCTGCACGGCGCCCACCACGAAGGCCGCGATGGAGATCCAGGCGTTGAGCAGGTGTGCCGAATCGGGAATGAAGGTCGTGCCGCCGATCGCGTAGTAGCGGCGTGGCACCCCCATGAACCCGAGGTAGTGCATGGGATAGAAGATCGCGTAGGTGCCGACGAAGGTGACCCAGAAGTGGAGCTTGCCCATCCCCTCGTCCAGCATCCGCCCGGTCACCTTGGGGTACCAGTGGTAGATGGCGCCGAACACCACCAGCACCGGCGCGATGCCCATGACCATGTGGAAGTGCGCGACGACGAACATGGTGTCCGACAGCGGCATGTCCACCACCACGTTGCCCAGGAACAGCCCGGTCAGGCCACCGTTGACGAAGGTGAAGATGAACGCGATGGCGAACAGCATCGGCACCGTCAGTCGGATGTTGCCGCGCCAGAGCGTCAGCACCCAGTTGTACACCTTGATCGCCGTCGGCACCGCGATGACCAGCGTGGTGGTGGCGAAGAAGAAGCCGAAGTAGGGGTTCATGCCGCTCACGTACATGTGGTGGGCCCACACGACGAAGCTCAGGCCGCCGATCACCAGGATGGCCCAGACCATCATCCGGTAGCCGAAGATGTTCTTGCGCGCGTGCGTGCTGATCAGGTCCGAGACGATCCCGAACGCGGGCAGCGCCACGATGTAGACCTCCGGGTGGCCGAAGAACCAGAACAGGTGCTGGAACAGCAGCGGGTTGCCGCCCGTGTAGTCCAGCTGCTGCCCCTTGGCCACCATGGCCGGCATGAAGAAGCTGGTCCCCAGCGTCTGGTCCAGCAGCATCATGATGGCGCTGACGAACAGGGCGGGGAAGGCCAGCAGCGCCAGGATGGTGGCCATGAAGATGCCCCACACCGTCAGCGGCATGCGCATCAGCGTCATGCCGCGCGTGCGGGCCTGCAGCACCGTCACGACGTAGTTCAGCCCGCCCATGGTGAATCCGATGACGAACACCATCAGCGACACCAGCATCAGGATGATGCCGCCCTGCGATCCCGGCGTGCCGTCCAGGATGGCCTGCGGCGGGTACAGCGTCCAGCCAGCGCCGGTGGGCCCGCCGGGCACGAACATGCTGATCACCAGCAGGATCACCGCCAGCAGGTAGAACCAGTAGCTGAGCATGTTGGCGTAGGGGAACACCATGTCGCGTGCCCCGACCATCAGCGGGATCAGGTAGTTGCCGAAGCCGCCCAGGAACAGCGCCGTCAGCAGGTAGATCACCATGATCATCCCGTGCATGCTCACGAGCTGCAGGTACAGCGCCGGGTCGATGAAGGCGAAGCGGCCGGGGAAGCCGAGCTGAAGCCGCATCAGCCAGGAGAACACCAGCGCCACCAGCCCGATCCCCATCGCGGTGATGGCGTACTGGACGGCGATGACCTTGGCGTCCTGGCTCCAGACGTACTTGCCGATGAAGGTCTTCGGGTGGTACAGCTCGACCTCGCCGGTCTCCGCCGGGGGAGCGAACGCGGTCTCGTCGTGGGCAACATGGGAGCTCATGCGGGGCCTTCCGGACGTCAGCGCGAGTTGATGTAGGCCAGCGTGTCGCCGATGGCGGCGTCGTCGCTCAGCATTCCGGCGACCAGTCCCATCTGGGCACCGTGGATGTCCTGCGGGTGGCCGCCGCGCACCCCATCCCTGAAGTGCTGCAGCTGCCGGGCCAGGTACCAGTCGCTCATGCCCTGCAACCGGGGGGCCTGGGTCGCCGCGATCCCGCGGCCATCGGCGCCATGGCAAGCCGCGCAGGTGGCGTAGTAGCGGCGGCCCTTCTCGATGTCGCCCTTCATGGTGGGTGCCGCGGGCGTGTCGGGCAGCGAAGCGATGTAGGCGGAGACATCCGCCAGCGCCTTCTCGTCCGGCAGCGTGGCGGCCATGGGCGCCATCATCTTGCCGAAGGTGTCCTTCTCGTGCGTGCCGCGGGCACCGGCCCGGAACAGGTGCAGCTGGCGTTCCAGGTACCAAGCGGGCTGGCCGCCGAGCCGCGGCGCATTCAGGGCCATGTTGCCTTCGCCCTTGGCGCCGTGGCAGGCCGCGCAGCTCGCGTAGAGCGTCTTGCCGGCCACGGCATCGCCGGGCGCGCGGTCGGCGGCCTGCGCGAACGTGGGTTGCCGGTTCAGCCAGGCTTCATAAGCGGCGGGCTCGTCCACCACCACCCGTCCGCGCATGGCGAAGTGCCCGATGCCGCAGAGCTCCTCGCACAGCAGGTCGAAGGAGCCGGTGCGCGTGGGCGTGAACCAGGCATAGGTGACCTGCCCGGGGACCATGTCCATCTTGACGCGCAGCTCCGCCACGCCGAAGTTGTGCAACACGTCCTTGGAGCGGAGCACCAGCTTGACGGGCTGGCCCAGCGGCACGTGCAGCTCCGGGCTGGCGGCGAGGATGTCGTCCCGGCCGTTGGGATCGGCCGGGTTGAGGCCGAACGGATTGCTCTCCGACACCAGGCGGGCATTGACGGTGCCGAGCTTGCCGTCCTTGCCGGGAAGGCGATAGCTCCAGTTCCACTGCTGGGCCATGACTTCGACGACGCGCGCGTCGCGGGGCACGTGGATCACGTCGGCCCACACCAGCAGGCCGGGCGCCAGCATGGCGGCCACGCCGCCGGCGGTGAGCACCAGCAGCCACCACTCGAGCTTCTTGTTCTCGGGTTGGTAGTCGGCGCGGCTGTCGTGGCGGTGCCGGTAGCGGACCACGGCCCAGGCCATGAAGACGTTGACCGCGACGAAGACGACACCCGTCACCCAGAAGGTGATGCCGATGGTGGTGTCGATGGCGCCCCAGTTGGAAGCGATCGGCGTGAAGTACCAGGGGCTCAGGAAATGGAAGAGCACCGAGCCCAGGGCCAGCACGACCAATGCAAGGGCGATGGCCATGGCTACCCCGGTGGCGGCCGGCGTGCCGCACGCGATTTCGCAAGACGCAAACGCAGGAGCCTGGTCACGGAGCCTCCCTCGCACGCGATGGCGCAGCACGAAAGTTGTACGCCCGAAGACGCGGCCATGCAAGCCGACCGGGGCCGTCTGCCGCCACGGACCGCGCGCCGCCGCAGGCCAGCCGATCCATGGCGCCGCCAAGGACGAGGCAGCTGCGCCGAGGATGACGAGCCACTCGCGGCGCAACGCCGGCGAACAATGGGTTTCAACTTTTCGCTGCGTCCGCCCTTGCCTTGTCCTTAATACTTAGGTTCGGGAAATTCCAAGGAGAGCGTCAGATGAAGCACTTCAGCCTCTCTTCCGGCATGACGACGATGCGCGGCATCTTCTATCCCCGGGGACACATCGTGATGATGTTTCCCACCGAGCAGGACGCGCTCCTGGCCGCGAAGCTGTTGCGCGAGGACGGCGTGTCCGAGGACGACCTGTCCATGGCAACGGGCGCGGAGTTCGAGCGCCAGATCACCGGCCTGTGCGACGAGAACAGCGACCTGCTGCTGCCTTCGGTGGGGACCGAGGCGGACACGGCAACGCACTTCCGCGATCTCGCCCACCAGGGCCACTACGCGCTGATCGTGCACGCCGACGCCCGGCTCACGACGCATCACGTGATGGAGTTGCTGAAGGACACGCACTGCTCCTACGGGCAGCGCTACCGCTTCCTGGTCATCGAGGACCTGGTCTGCTGAGCCAGGCGTCCCGGACGCCCCACAAAGCAGAACGCCCACTCGGTCGAGTGGGCGTTCTGCTGGGAAAGTGGTTGCGCGGGCAAGATTTGAACTTGCGACCTTTGGGTTATGAGCCCAACGAGCTACCAGGCTGCTCCACCGCGCGTCGAGTCCGAAATTATAGACGATTTCCAGTCCGCCCTCATCCGGCGGCGCCCGCCGGATTGCTGCGCGTGCCGACGATCAGCTTGACCGTCATGCCCAGCGTGCGGGCCGTCGCCGGCAGCATGGTGACGGGCGCGAAGCCCGAGGAGTTCGCAACGTCGATCACCGAGCGCGGCGGCGGCGCCCGGCGCGGGTCGGCCGTGATCGCGCCCACCATGTAGAGCGCGCCCAGATGCCGGACGAGCGCGGCATCGGCCAGGCCGGTGCGCTCGCGCAGCTCGGCCATGCTGGCCGGCGCATGGCCGAGTTCGCGCACCAGCGCGAGGGTGCTGTCGTCCAGCGTGCGCGCCGGCAGCCGCGGCGGGCGGCGCAGGAACAGGGTCTGCGTGCGGTAGTGGGCCGGCAGGCAATCGCGCGAGGTCCGCGTCGCGTATTGCCACATCAGCTGCGAGAAGTCGGTCTGCACGAAGTGGGCAGGAATCGCATTGGCCGATTCGGGCCGGCGGCTCCAGCGCGCCGATGGCAGCCGGGCCGGATCGGCCAGTGCCCAGACGCCAATGCCGCTGCGCTGGTTGACCACGGCGCACAGCCGTCCTTCCAGCGTCACGTGCCAGCTGCAGGCCCGCAGGTCCAGCCCGGCCCCCGCGATGTGGGCGGCCAGGTGGAACTGCACGATGAGGGGACGCAGCCGGCCTTCCAGCCAGCGCAGCATCGCCGTGATCGTGGCCGGCTGCGCCGGATCGAAGACCCACTGCGGGCGGAAGCCGGGCGAGTCCGGCAGGCGCGCGAACACCAGCGGACAGTCCACCGCACGCGGATCCACCCGGATCGACCGGCTGGACGGCAGCCCCGGTGCGATGCGGACGGTGCCGTCGGGCAGCAGCTGTGCGCGCGCGCCGTTGACGCACCAGGCATCGGCGTCAGCCAGCGGCGCCACCTGCCAGGTCAGCCCCGGCGCCGAGGCTCGCAGGGCGGCACGGATCGCTTCCTCCTCGTCGGGGCCGAATCCGGCAAGGCCGACGCGCAGCACGGGCAGGTCGGGCGCGGGCGGTGCGAAGTTGCGCCGGATCATGAGGCGACGGGACAAGCAGCGCCTGCATCGCTGCGCACGGCCGGCCGGCGCGGCCCGTCCGCGCGGGCCGGCTGCGGCGGCCGCACGTAGCGGGCGACCACCTCCGCAAAGCGGTCCTCGTCGAGCGGCTTGGTGAGGTAGGCGTCGCAGCCGGCCAGCGTGCCACGCAGCCGGTCCATGGGCGAGCTGCGCCCGGTCAGCATCACCACCGCGGCGCCGGCAGCGGAGGGCCGCCGCGCCTTGATCGCACGGCAGGCCTGGAAGCCGTCGATGCCCGGCAGCAGCACGTCGAGGAACACGCACTGGTAGTCGTGCGCGCCCGCCATCGCGATCGCCTGCTCGCCGCTCTCGGCGAAATCGGCCCGGACGCCGCAGGCGCCCAGCCTCGCTTCCATGAAGGCCCGCACGCTGGCGTTGTCGTCGACCACCAGCACCGGCGCCGGTGCCGCCACTGCGGCCGGTTCGCGGCCCTGTCCGAGCGTGCGTTCCAGCGCCGCCAGCAGGCGCTCGTCCTCCAGCGGTCGCTCCACCACCTCGCCCGGGTGTCCCAGGCTGCCGTCGACCAGCACCGCCGGCTTGTCCTCGCGCCGGCACAGGACGCGGTACTCCCCGTACGCGGTCGCGTCGGCCGCATCGACCAGGTAGAGATCGGGCTCGCCCGTCGAATCCGGATCGAACGGCACGAAGGCCGTGGCCTTGCCCGAGGTGCGCGCGAACAGTTCCGAGAGCAGGTCGCGCTCGCTGGCGTCGAAGCCGATCACGTCCACCTGGTACGGCGCAGCCGCACCCGCTGGACCCCCTCCAGGTTGCACTCCCGTCCTCTGCACGCCACCCCCTCCGTTCGGACGCCGAAAGTAGCCGCGCATCGGAATCGCCGCAACTGCGCCACGCATGCGAAGTCGGGTTCGTCACGTTCGGCATGACTCGCCGGGCCGCGCGAGCGCCCCGCCCGTCTAATCGAACCATGACTTTCGTGCTGCAAGCGCTGGCCGCGGGCCGGTCGGGCGGACCTGCCCGCCTGGTCCGCGACCTGGTCGCCCGCGCGTCGAGCCCGTACGGCCGCGTGCCGCTGCTGCTCGGCGCCTGTGGCGGCGTGCTGCTGCTGCTGGTGGGGGGCGCGAGCTGGCCCTCGCTGGCCGCCGCCGTGGTGCTGCTCGCACTGGCGCTGCATGCCGCGCACTGGCTGCCGGAGCGCGAGGCGGCCGAGCGCCGGCAGGCCGCGCGGCAGGCGCAAGGCGAGATCGACCGGCTCACGCGCCTGTGCGCCGTCTCGGTCCCGCTGTGGGCGCGGCAGATCGAAACCGTGCGCAGCGAGGGCGACACGGAAGTGGCACGGCTCGCGCACCTGTTCGGCAGCATCGCGCAACGGCTGGACACGGCCGTCGGGCCCGCGGGCTGGCGGCAGCCGGCAGGCACCGACCTGCTGGCGCAGCTCACCGGCAATCGCGAACGGCTGGACCGGCTGGTGGAGGCGCTCGGTGCCTTGCAGGCCAGTCGCGAGCGCATCGTGGCGCAGATCGGCAGCGAAGCGGCGCGGCTGAAGGAGAACGCGGCCGAGATCCGGGAGATTGCGCTGCAGACGCGCATCGTCGCCCTCAACGCCACCATCGAGGCCGCCCGCGCCGGCGCCGCCGGACGGCCCTTCGCCGTCGTGGTCACGGGCATGCGCGAACTGGCGGCGCGCACGGCAGAGGCGAGCGACCAGTTCTCGCGCCACACCGACCGCCTGCATGCCACGGTGAACGCCGCGTTCCGGGAGCAGTCACCGACCGAGGGTGAACCGGGCGGCTCGATCGCCTGGGGCCAGGGCCTGGTGCGCGAGGTGGTCGACAGCTTCGAAGCCGGCATGGCGCAACTGGCGCGCGCGATCGAGGCCATGGGGCGCGAGCGCAGCGAGGTGCGCGAGGACGTCTCGCGGGTGCTGGTCGCGCTGCAGTTCCAGGACCGGGTGAGCCAGATCCTGTCGCACGTCACACGCAACCTGCAGGAGCTGCAGGTCGAACTCGACGGCGACCCGGCCGGCGTGGCCGATGCGGGCGACTGGTTGCAGCGGATGGCCACGCCCTACTCCACGCCGGAGGAACTGCGCAACCTGCAGCCCGGCCCCGCCGCCGCGCCCCGCGCCCAAGCCCGGCCCGCGGACGAGATCACCTATTTCTAGTCCCCCCTCCTGCCGTACGAGGTCTGCGTGAACCGCAAGTGCATCCTGGTCGTCGACGACTCGCCATCGCTGCGCGAGGTGGTGGGCATCACCCTGCGCGGCGCCGGCTACGACGTGCTCGAGGCCGGCGACGGGCGCCAGGCGCTGCAATGCCTGGACGGCCGTCGCATCCACCTGGTGGTGTGCGACGTCAACATGCCGGTGATGGACGGCTTCAGCTTCGTGCGCGAGGCGCGCAAGCTGCCGCGCTACGCCTTCGTGCCCATCATCATGCTCACCACCGAGTGGCGCGAGGAAAGCAAGCTCGAGGGCCAGCAGGCCGGCGCCCGCGCCTGGATGGTCAAGCCGTTCCGCCCCGAGCAGATGCTGCAGGCCGTGGCGCGGCTGGTGCTGCCATGAGCGACGCGGACATGGACGCGCAGCCGCCAGCCGCCGCGCCGGTTCGCCTGGCCTGGTCGGGCCCGGTGACGATCTATGAAGCGGTGGAGCTCCGCCGGCAGCTGCTGGACGCACTGGAGGCCGGCCGCGGCCTGGCCCTGGACCTGGGCGGGGTCGACGAGATCGACACCGCCGGCATCCAGCTGCTGGTGCTGGCGCAGCGCGAGGCGCACCTCGCCGGCCAGCGCAGCGAGGTGGTGGCCGCCAGCGCACCGGTGCGCGAGGCCCTGGACCTGTGCGGGCTGGGCCAGCTGGAGGCGCCCGCCATGCCGGAGCAGCCATGAGCACACACGCCGGCGGGCTGGATCGCGTCCCGCACACCTTCGTCGCCGAGTCGCGCGAGCTGCTGCGCGAGATGGAAGGCGCCCTGCTCACGCTGGAGCAGTCGCCGCGCGATCCGGAGGCGATCCATTCGCTGTTCCGCGCCGTCCACACGCTCAAGGGCTCGGCCGGCATGTTCGGGCTGGACCCGATGGTGGCGTTCGCCCACGTGCTGGAAGGCGTGCTGGTCGAGGTGCGCCGCGGCGCGCTGGAGGTCGACGACGCCCTGGTCGAACTGCTGCTCACCTGCAGCGACCACGTGGCGGCGATGGTGGCCTGCCTCGACGGCGACGACTACGTGCAGCGGCTGGAGACGCTCGACGCCCGCAGCCCCGAGCTGTTGGCGCAGCTCGCGGGATTCAGCCCCCGCAGCGCCGCGGCCGCGCAGGACCTGGTGGCCGCGATCGGCGACGATGCCCAGGCCGCGCGCTGGCACATCTCGGTGCGCTTCGCCCCCGACGTGCTGCGGCACGGCATGGACCCGCTGTCCTTCCTGCGCTACCTGCGCACCCTGGGCGAACTGATCGGCGTGGCGGTAGTGCCGGACGCTATCCCGGCAGCGGCCGCGATGGACCCGCAGGCCTGCTACCTCGGGCTGGAGATCGAACTGCAGACGGCCGCCGGCCGGCGCGCGCTGGAGGAGGCCTTCGAGTACGTGCGCGAAGGCAGCACGCTGCACATCCTGGGCCCCGATCCCTCGCTGGACGAGTACGCCGCGCTGGCGAGACTGCAGCCCGAAGGCGAAGACCGTGCGCTGGAGAGCCTGGCCGCCTGCGGCGCCGCGAGCACCGCGCAGCTGCGGGCCGCGCTGCGGCGCGGCGCCGCGCATCCGGCGCCCGCGACCACCGCCGCCGGCGAGCTGGACATGGCCTCGCAGCCGTCCGGGTCGGCGGCGCCGCGGCCGGGACGGTCGGCGGCCCGGCGTGCAGCCGACCGGCACTTCGTGCGCGTGGACGCCGGCAAGCTGGACGAGCTGATCGACCTGGTCGGCGAACTGCTGATCTCCAGCGCCGGTGTCTCGCTGGGCGCCCGCCGCTCGGGCGAGGCCGATTTGCGGGAAGCGGCGGCGCAGCTGGCCCGGCTGGTGGAAGAGGTCCGCGACCGCTCGCTGGCACTGCGCATGGTGCCGATCGGTGAGACCTTCAGCCGCTTCCATCGCGTGGTGCACGACCTCGGCCGCACGCTGGGCAAGGACGTGGAGCTGGCGATCGGCGGCGCGGACACCGAGCTGGACAAGTCGATGGTGGAGAAGCTCGGCGATCCCCTGCTGCACCTGGTGCGCAATGCGCTGGACCACGGCATCGAGCCGGCCGCCCGGCGCATCGCAACCGGCAAGCCGGCGCGCGGGCGCATCCGCCTGGACGCCTGGCACGAGAGCGGCCACATCGTGATCGAGGTGGCCGACGACGGCGCCGGGCTGGACACGGGCAAGATCCTGGCGCGCGCGCAGGACGCCGGGCTGGTCGAGGTGGGCCAGGTCCTGAGCGAGCGCCAGATCCAGCAGCTGGTGATGGAGCCGGGGTTCTCCACCGCCGACGAGGTCACCCCGGTGTCCGGCCGCGGCGTCGGCATGGACGTGGTCAAGCGCAACATCGAGGCGCTGCGCGGCACGGTGTCCATCGACAGCATTCCCGGCGCCGGCACCCGCGTGGCGCTACGGCTGCCGCTGACGCTGGCCATCATCGAAGGCTTCCTGGTGGGCGTGGGCCGCAGCGCCTACGTGATCCCGCTGGAGATGGTCGTGGAATGCCTCGAGCTGGCGGCCGCCGAACGCGAGGCCACCTGCGCGCGCGGCTACCTGAACCTGCGTGGGGAAGTCCTGCCGCTGCTGCGCCTGCGCGACGTGTTCGGCATCGGCGGCCACACCGGGCGGCGCGAGAACATCGTGGTCGTCCAGCACGGCCAGCGGCGCGCCGGCTTCGTGGTCGATGCACTGCTGGGCGAATCGCAGACCGTCATCAAGCCGCTGGGCAAGCTGTTCGAGCGGCTGGCCGGCATCAGCGGCTCGACCATCCTGGGTTCGGGCGAGGTCGCCCTGATCCTGGACATCCAGGCACTGGTGGAACAGGCGATAGGCGCGGAAGCGGCCCGCACCGGCGTGCGGCCGCCGCGCATCGAAGACAGGCAGAACCCCTGAGGAGTGAGCACGCATGTTGAAGAACGTGAGGGTCGGTTTGCGCATGGCGCTGGGCTTCGGCTTCCTGCTGCTGCTGCTGGCCGTGGTGGCGTGGATAGGGACCAGCCGCATGGCGCTGATCCAGGAGTACCTGGAGGACACCACGCAGGACGTGTACGTGAAGGTGACGCACTCGACCGGCATGGAGCGGGCGCTGCAGGCCCAGTCGGTCGAACTGCGCAAGGCCGCGCTGGCCGCCTTCGCCGGCCAGGACTGGCAGCCGGCGCTGGCGCGCTTTCGCGAGCAGCAGGCGCTGTATGACCGGGCGAGCGAGCAGTACGCCGCGCAGGTCCACCTGGATGCCGAGCGCCAGCAGGTGGCCCGGATGCGCGAGCTGGAAAAGGACCTGTTCCCCAAGCGCCTGCAGATCTTCGAGCTGCTGCGCGATGGCCGTACCGAGGAAGCCAACAACTACATGCTCGGGATCACGCAACCGGTGCAGGTGAAGCTGGTGGCCGCGCTCGAGGAGGCGGTCGCCTTCCAGCAGGAGGTGATGGCGCGCAACGCGCGGGAGGCCGAAGCCGCCTACACCACCGCCCGCACGCTGGTGTTCGGCCTGACCGGCGTGGCGCTGGCGCTCGGTGTCCTCGCGGCCTGGCTGCTCACGGTGAGCATCACCTCGCGACTGTCGCTGGCGGTCGAGGTGGCCAACCGCATGGCCGAGGGCGACATGACGGTGCGCATCCCGCCCGCCTCGCGCGACGAACTGGGGCAGATGCTGGAGGCGATGGGCAACATGACGGCGCGCCTGTCGCGCGTGGTGGCGAACGTGCGCTCCAGTGCGCAGTCGCTGTCGTCGGCGTCCGAGGAGGTCAGCGCCACGGCGCAGTCCATGAGCCAGGGGGCGAGCGAGCAGGCGGCCAGCGTGGAGGAGACCTCCGCGTCGGTCGAGCAGATGACCGCCTCGATCACCCAGAACGGCGAGAACGCCCGCGTCACCGACCGCATGGCGGGCGAGTCGGCCCGCCAGGCCGCCGAGGGCGGC
>NZ_DASPLW010000033.1:0-45880 GCF_035627355.1 Ramlibacter sp. | reverse complement strand
GAACATCGGCGTGATGGCCGCCACCAAGATCTATTCGACGGCGGTGTTCGTGGTCGCGGCCCTGATCGCCTTGCTGCTGGGCTTCTCGCCCAAGTTCGGTGCCGTGATCCAGGCCATCCCGCTGCCGGTGATGGGCGGCGTCTCCATCGTGGTGTTCGGCCTGATCGCCGCGGCCGGCGCCAAGATCTGGGTCGACAACAAGGTCGACTTCTCGGACAACCGCAACCTGATCGTGGCCGCCGTCACGCTGGTGCTGGGCACCGGCGACTTCACGCTCAAGTTCGGCGGCTTCGCGCTGGGCGGCATCGGCACCGCCACCTTCGGCGCCATCCTGCTGTACGCCCTGCTCAGCCGCGGAGGCCAGCGGCCGGCGGGCGCGACCGCCGCCAGCGCCTCGCGCTGACCTTCACTACCTCGATGCCGGCGGCTCCGCCGGCGTCGGGGTCCATCCTCAATCGGCAGCGGTCGAACGGGCCAGCTTCTCGCTCTTCCAGTACACGTCGTCGCCGCCGTTCATGCGGTTGAGCACGCGGGCCAGCACGAACATCAGGTCGGACAGCCGGTTCAGGTAGCGGCGCGGGGTGTCGTGCAGCGCCTCGGCCTGCCCGAGCGCGACCACCGCCCGCTCGGCGCGCCGCGCGACGGTGCGGCACACATGGGCCTGGGCGGCGGCGCGGTTGCCGCCCGGCAGGATGAATTCCTTCAGGCGCGGCAGATGGGCGTTGTGCCTGGCCAGCGCCTCGTCCAGCACTGCCAGTGCCTCGGGCTTGAGCAGTTCGTAGCCCGGGATCGACAACTCGCCTCCGAGGTTGAACAGCTGGTGCTGCACTTCCACCAGCAACTCGCGCACCTCGTCGGGCACCGTCTCGCACAGCAGCACGCCGACGTGCGAGTTCAACTCGTCGACGTCGCCGAGCGCCTGCACGCGCGGGCTGCTCTTGGGGACGCGCGTGTTGTCGCCAAGTCCGGTGGTGCCGTCATCGCCGGTGCGCGTGGCGATCTGGCTCAGGCGGTTGCCCATGTGCGCTCCTTCGCTGATGTGGTGGATCGACGGGATTGTCCCACCCGGGCACAAGCCCTCCGGCGAATGCGGGTGCGAAGCGTCCTACGTCCACTGGCGCGCACGCACGACAGCGGCGGCCAACGGCCGCGCCACCATCGGACGGAAGGAGTGCCGCGATGACATCCCCCGTTCCATTTACGGCGCGCCGGCTGCTGCTGGCGGCCATCGTGCCGGCGCTGTGCGCGCCGATGGCGTTCGCACAGCTGCCGGCACGCAGTTCGACCTCGCCGCCGGCCGCGTTCAGTTCGCGCCCTGCCGCTGCGCCGGTGACGGTGCCGAGCCCAGGGACCGCGGCCGCAGCGGGCGCCAGCAGTGCGACGCTGCCCGCCGGCGTTGCGCCGCCCACGGGGGGCACCGCCGCCATCGCCCCGCCGACGACCGTCCCGGGTCCCGTGGTCGTGCCCGGGACGCCCAACGTCGCCGGCACCGTGCCGATGATTCCCAGCACCGTGCCCGTGGCCCCGGGCAGCACGCGCGGCGTGGTGATCATTCCCGGCGCACCGGCGCCGGCCGTGCCGGGAACCGCCGGCGTCGTGCCCGGCACCACGGCGATACCGGGGGCCGATGCGACCGGCACCGTCAATGCGGGCGCTGCGACTACCGGCGTCGGTGGCGTGGTGGTGGTCCCGGCGCAGCCGTCCGCCGGCGGCGGTTACGCGGGCGGGCTGACCGGCGGCACGCCCTCGGTCTCGCCGCAAGCCACCGTGGCGGTGCAGGGACCGCTCACCGCGCTGCAGATCGCACAGTTCTTCCTGCAGGCGGACGGCGACGCAGATGGCCTGCTCAGCCGGGCCGAGGCGCTGCGGCTGCCCGTGGTCACCATGACCTTCGAGGACATGGACCGCAACCGCGACGGGGTGGTCTCGCGCTCGGAGTACAGCGACAGCCTGCAGTGAACGGCGCCGCAGCCGCGTAAACTGGCCGCTGTCCAGGAGACCCGCCATGAACGCGCCGACCGCCGTGTCCCACCTCGTCCCCGAATTCCACCCGCGCCCGGTGCCGCAGGCGCTGCTGGATGCGCTCGCGCAGCGCTTCGGCGCCCAGTGCTCCACGGCCGCGGCCATCCGCGAGCAGCACGGCCGCGACGAGTCGTCCTTTCAGGTGCCGCCGCCGGCGGCCGTGGTGTTCGCGGAAAGCACGCAAGACGTGGCCGACGCGGTCGCGCTGGCGGCGCAGCAGGAGGTGCCGGTGATCCCCTTCGGGGTCGGCTCCTCGCTGGAGGGCCACCTGCTGGCGGTGCAGGGCGGCATCAGCATCGACGTGTCGCGCATGAACAAGGTGCTGGCGGTCAATGCCGAGGACCTGACGGTCACCGTGCAGGCCGGCGTCACGCGCAAGCAGCTGAACGAGGAAATCAAGAGCACCGGGCTGTTCTTCCCGATCGACCCCGGCGCCGACGCGACCATCGGCGGCATGAGCGCGACGCGCGCCTCGGGCACCAACGCCGTCCGCTACGGGACCATGCGCGAGAACGTGCTGGCGCTGGAAGTCGTGACCGCCAGCGGCGAGACGATCCGCACCGGCACGCGCGCCCGCAAGTCGGCCGCGGGCTACGACCTCACGCGCCTGATGGTGGGCAGCGAAGGCACGCTGGGCATCATCACCGAGGTCACGCTGCGGCTGTACCCCATCCCGGAGGCGATCTCGGCGGCGGTGTGCTCCTTCCCCAGCATCGAGGCGGCCGTGCGCACCGTCATTCAGGTGATCCAGCTCGGCGTGCCGATCGCGCGCGTGGAACTGATCGACGCCAACACGGTGCGCATGGTGAACAAGCACAGCAAGCTGTCGCTGCGCGAGGAGCCCATGCTGCTGATGGAGTTCCACGGCTCGCCGGCCAGCGTGAAGGAGCAGGCCGAGACGGTGCAGGAGATCGCCGGCGAACATGGCGGCAATGCCTTCGAGTGGGCCACCACGCCGGAGGAGCGCACCCGCCTTTGGACCGCGCGGCACAACGCCTACTTCGCCGCCATCCAGTCACGCCCGGGCTGCCGTGCCATCTCCACCGACACCTGCGTGCCGATCTCGCGGCTGGCCGACTGCCTGCTGGACTCGGTGGCCGAGGCCGACGCCGGCGGCCTGCCCTACTTCCTGGTCGGCCACGTGGGCGACGGCAACTTCCACTTCGGCTACCTGCTGGATCCGGACGACCCGCGCGAGCGCCAGGTCGCCGAGGAGCTCAATCACAAGCTGGTGGCGCGCGCCCTGGCGCTGGGCGGCACCTGCACCGGCGAACACGGCGTGGGCCTGCACAAGATGGGCTTTTTGGTCGACGAGGCCGGCGCCGGCACGGTCGACATGATGCGCACCATCAAGCGCGCGCTCGACCCGAAGAACATCCTGAACCCCGGGAAGATCTTCTCGCTTTAGCCAAGGCCCACGCTCGGGTCCTCATTCGTCCGCGCGGAATAACATGCAGCGCGGACACCCCTTGAGCGAAGATCCGGCTCCGCCGGTCTTCGCTCAACTGACCAGGCCACTTCCGAATCGCGCAGCGATTTGGAAGTGACTATTGTTTGCGGACGAAGATCGCCTTGACCCAGCCCGAGCCCTTGGGCGTGGCCATCTTCATGAAGCCGCCCTGCTCCTCGCCCTCGAAGATCATCTCGTCGGTCTTGCCCAGGGTCATGAGCTCGGCGCCCTCGTTCGCGCCGCGGTAGACCTTCACGCCAGCGATCTTGGGCACGTACACGTCACCGGCCGCGCCGGCGCCGGCCTTGACGCTGGCGGCGGCATTCGCCTGCGAGGCCGGGGCGGCCTTGGCCTGCACCAGCTGCGGGTTGTTGCGCACCTGGACCACGATCTGGTTCCAGTTGTCGAGGAAGGAGGCGGCGACGATCTTGCCTTCGGCCGTGTTGCCATAGCCGCCCAGCGCCGCACCGCCGCCACCGCCGAACAGGGCGCCGCCGAGCGCGAAATCGGTCTGCTGGGCGCTGCCCTGGGCCGCGGCCACCTGCAGGCCCGAGCGGGTGTCGGACATCATCATGGAGGTCTGGGCTTCCTTGAACTTCAGCCCGCCGGCGATCGCGCCCACCACGCCCAGCTTGCCGCCCAGGCCACCCAGCAGGCCGCCGCCGAAGCCACCCGCGTTGGGGTTGGAGAACACCACGCTGGGGGTGACCACGAAGTCGGCCGCCACCAGCTGGCCCTGCCCCATGTTCTGGCCGGCCTGCAGCTGGCCGCCGGCGGCCAGCGCGCGCTCCTGCATCACGTTCTGGAAGCCGGCCCCGCGCTCGACGATCTGGAAGCAGTTGGACTGCTGGATGATCAGCCGGATCATCCCGGTGGGCGAACCCAGCCCCATGGACTGCAGCGACTGCAGCACCGCGTCCTGCGGCTCGACCACGGCCAGCGTGCCCTTGGGCGCATCGCACTTCTCCACCTTGGTGGCGTCGCCGGCCGGGCCGCTGGCGCCGCCCAGCGTCTGGGCCAGCACGAACGGGGACAGCGCGGCCAGCAGGCCGGCGCCAAGCAGGGAACGGGTACGCATCGTCGGGACTCCTGAAGGATGAGGTGCGCGCCGACCCCCGGCGCACGTGACCAATTGTTAAAGGCCCCGATTGTGCCGGCAGCCCAGCCGTTTGCCGAGCGGGAAATGCGGCGTCAGCCCGCGCGCAGGCGTTCGATCAGGCCGTTGAGTTCGTCCAGCGAGCCGAAGCGGATCGCCAGCTCGCCGGCCTCCTCGGTGCGCCCGGCGCGCTTGACCCGCTTCTTCACCCGGATCTCGACCTCGGCCGTGAGCAGGTCCGACAGCTCCTCCTCCAGCCGGCGCAGGTCGCGCGACTTCTCCTTCTTCGGCTTGGGCGAGGTGAGCTGGAACTCGGCGCCGATCCTCTTGACCAGCGACTCGGCCTCGCGCACCGACAGCTTGCGCGCGGTGATCTGGTTGGCTGCCGTGATCTGGGCCGCCCGCTCCAGCGCCAGCAGCGCGCGCGCGTGGCCCATGTCGAGGTCGCCGGCCATCAGCATGGTCTGCACCGGGTCGGCCAGGTTCAGCAGCCGCAGCAGGTTGGACGCGGCGCTGCGCGATCGGCCCACGGCCTGCGCCGCCTGCTCGTGCGTCAGGCCGAAGTCGCGGACCAGCCGCTGCAGGCCCTGCGCCTCCTCGAGCGGATTCAGGTCCTCGCGCTGGATGTTCTCGATCAGCGCCATGGCGGCGGCCGCTTCGTCGGGCACGTCGCGCACCAGCACCGGCACGCTGTCCAGGCCGGCCAGCCGCGCCGCACGGAAGCGGCGCTCGCCGGCGATGATTTCGTACTTGCCCGCCTGCGCACCGTTGGCCAGCTTGCGCACCAGGATCGGCTGCATGATGCCCTGCGCCTTGATGCTCTCGGCCAGTTCGTACAGCGCGCCTTCGTCCATGCGGGTGCGCGGCTGGTAGGTGCCGGGCACCATGTCGGCCAGCAGCAGCGAGGCCGGCAGGCCGGGGTTGGTGGCGGGCGCGTCGGCGCCCGCCTCGCCGGTGGAGGGGCCGAGCAGGGCTTCCAGGCCGCGGCCCAGTCCCTTGGGTTTCTTGGTCGCCATGGTTGTGTGTTCCTAGAGTTGGATCAGGTCCTGCAGCAGCGCATGGCCTTGCGGCCAGCTGCCCAGTCCGGAATCGGCATTGACGTGGCCGGCGGCGCCGAGATCGACCACGCGGCTGCCCCAGGCCTGCGCCAGCTCGCCGGCGCGCTCGAAGGTGCAGAAGGGGTCGTTGCGGCTGGCCACCAGCACGCTCGGGAATGGCAGCGGCCGGCGGGCGATCGGGGCCCAGCTCGAGAGTTGCTCGCGGATCTCCAGCCGCTCGGTGTCGCCGGGCGCCACCAGCAGGGCGGCCTTCACCCGGTCCGTGTGGCGCGATACCGAGGCCCAGGCCGCCACCAGGATGCAGCCCAGGCTGTGCGCCGCCAGCACCGCCGGTTGCCCGCGCGCGAGCAGCACCTCCTCCAGCCGGGCGATCCAGTCGCCGCGCAGCGGCCGCATCCAGTCGTGCTGCTCCACGCGCAGGTAGCCGTGCTGCGCTTCCCACAGCGACTGCCAGTGCTGCGGGCCGCTGTTCTCCCAGCCGGGCAGCAGCAGGACGTCCGCGGTCTTCATCAGCTATCGAATTCGGAGCAACAGACCAAGAACGGATGCAGCTTTCCGGCCATCACATCCTCCGCACCCGTTCGACCATCTCGTTCGCGAAGTCGACGAAGGCCTGGCTGCCGCGGGCCGAGGGATCGAACACCACGCCGGGCAGTCCGTAGCTGGGCGCCTCGGCCAGCCGCACGTTGCGCGGGATCACGGTGTCGAACACCTTCTCCTTGAAGTGCGCCTTGAGCTGCTCGCTCACCTGCTGCTGCAGCGTGATGCGCGGATCGAACATCACGCGCAGCAGGCCGATGATCTGCAGGTCCTTGTTCAGGTTGGCGTGCACCTGCTTGATGGTGTTGACCAGGTCGGTCAGGCCCTCGAGCGCGAAGTACTCGCACTGCATGGGCACGATCACCCCGTGGGCGGCGCACAGGCCGTTGAGGGTGAGCATGGACAGCGAGGGCGGGCAGTCGATCAATACGAAGTCGTACTCGCCCTGCACCTGGGCCAGCGCCTCGCGCAGGCGGCGCTCGCGCCGCTCGACGTCCACCAGTTCCACCTCGGCGCCGGCCAGTTCACGGTTGGCACCCAGCACGTCGTAGCCGCACTTGTCGCTGTGCACGCGGGCCTCGGCGATGGTGGCCGACTCCAGCAGCACGTCGTAGACGCTGTGTTCGAGCTTGCGCTTGTCCACGCCCGAGCCCATGGTGGCGTTGCCCTGCGGGTCCAGGTCGACCATGAGCACGCGCTGGCCGACCTTGGCCAGGCCGGCCGCGAGGTTGACGGTGGTGGTGGTCTTGCCGACCCCACCCTTCTGGTTGGCGATGCAGAAAATCCGGGCCATCGCGCTTTACCGGGAGATGGCCAGCTTGACGCCGAAGCCGAGCAGGAACAGCCCGGCCACCTTTTCCAGGGTCCGGCCGATGACCGGGTTGGCGCGCAGGCGGGCGGCCAGGAAGTGGGTCAGCAGCACGGCGACCAGGCCATAGGCGAAGGTCAGCGCCGCGATGGTGGCGGCCATCACGGCGAAGGTCAGCAGCCCCTGGTGGCGCTGGGGGTCGACGAACAGCGGGAAGAAGGCCATGTAGAAGACGATGGCCTTGGGGTTGAGCAGGGTGATCAGCGCGGCCTGCCGGAAGTAGTGGCCGGTATGGATAGTCAGGATGGGCGCCGCCCCCGGCTTGGCCAGCAGCATCTTCAGGCCCAGCAAAGCCAGGTAGGCCGCGCCCAGCCACTGCACGGCATGGAAGGCGGCCGGATAGGCCAGCAGCAGCGCGGCGACGCCGGCCACCGCCGCCCACATCAGGACCTGGTCGCCGGCGATGATGCCCAGCGTGGCGGCCAGCCCGCCGGGGACGCCACCCTTGCCGGTGGAGGTGATCAGCGCCAGGTTGCCGGGACCGGGGATGGCCAGGAAGACGATGATGGCGACGACGAATGCGCCGTAGTCCGTGACCCCGAACATGAATCCCCCGGTTTTGCCTGTGCAGCGGCGAGTGTAAGTCAGCCGCGCGTGCCGACCGGACGCATCCAGACGATGCAGCGCTCGGCATCCAGCCCCGGGACGGCCAACTGTTCCACGTGAAACACGTCCACCCCGGCGGGCAGCGCATCGATCTCCGCCTGCGGGTGCTTGCCCTTCATCGCCATCCAGATGCCCTGCCCCGCCAGCGCCTGGCGCGAGCCGCCGACGAAATCGGCCAGCGAAGCGAAGGCGCGCGAGCTGACGACGTCGTAGCGGTCCTGCACGGCCTCGACCCGGGCATGGATGCCGCGCAGGTTGGGCAGGCCCAGCGCGCCGGCCACCTGCTGGACGAAGGCCGCCTTCTTGCCGACCGCGTCCAGGCAATCCACTTGCCAGCCGGGGCAGCAGATCGCCAGCACCGCGCCCGGAAGGCCGGCGCCCGAGCCGACGTCCAGCAGGCGGCCCGCCTCCCCCGCTTGCCGGCGAAGCGGCGCGACCACGGCCAGGCTGTCCAGCAGGTGGTGGGTGAGCATCTCCCCGGGCTCACGCACGGCGGTCAGGTTGTAGACCTTGCTCCACTTGCCCAGCAGGTCCAGGTAGCCGAGCAGCCGCTCCACCTGCTCCGGTTGCAGCTGCAGGCCCAGCGCTGCCAGCCCGGCATCCAGATCTGCGCGCAAGCTCATGCCGCCTGCTTGGACTGGTTGGCGGCGTCGGCGAATCCCGCGAAGCGGTTCTTCTTCAGGTGAATCAGCAGCAGCGAGATGGCCGCCGGCGTTACGCCCGAGATCCGCGAGGCCATGCCGAGGGTCTCGGGCCGGTGCTTGGTGAGCTTCTGGCGGACCTCGATCGACAGCGCCGTCACCTGCATGTAGTCCAGCTCGGGCGGCAAACGCAGGTTCTCGTAGTGGGCGGCGCGCTCGACCTCGTCCTTCTGGCGCTCGATGTAGCCCGCGTACTTTGCACCGATCTCCAGCTGCTCCACCACCGGCTCGTACAGCTCGCCCAGTGTTTCACGTGAAACAGCCGGGCTGGCATGACGACCACCCTCCAGCGACATCAGCGCCTCGTAGGCGACGCCGGGGCGCCGCAGCAGGTCGGCCAGGTTGTGCTCGTGCTCGATCGCCTTGCCCAGCACCCGCTCCGACTCGGCAGCCGGGAGGTTGCGGGGGCTGACCCAGGTGGCGCGCAACCGCTCTGTTTCACGTGAAACAGCGTCGCGCTTGCGGCAGAAGGCATCCCAGCGGTCATCCGGGACCAGGCCCAGCCGCCGCCCGGTCTCGGTCAGCCGCATGTCGGCGTTGTCCTCGCGCAGCTGCAGCCGGAACTCGGCCCGGCTGGTGAACATGCGGTAGGGCTCGGTTACGCCCTTGGTGATCAGGTCGTCCACCAGCACGCCCAGGTAGGCCTCGTCCCGGCGCGGCAGCCAGGCTTCGCGGCCCTGGCACTGCAGCGCCGCATTGATGCCGGCGAACAGCCCCTGGGCGGCCGCCTCCTCGTAGCCGGTGGTGCCGTTGATCTGGCCGGCAAAGAACAGGCCGGCGATCTGGCGGGTCTCGAAGCTGGCCTTGAGCGAACGCGGGTCGAAGTAGTCGTACTCGATCGCATAGCCCGGCCGCAGGATGTGGGCGTTCTCCAGCCCCGGCAGGGTACGCACCAGCGCGTACTGGATGTCGAACGGCAGGCTGGTCGAGATCCCGTTCGGGTAGAACTCGTTGGTCGTCAGTCCCTCCGGCTCCAGGAACACCTGGTGGCTGTCCTTGCCGGCGAAGCGGTTGATCTTGTCCTCCACGCTCGGGCAGTAGCGCGGCCCCACCCCTTCGATCTTCCCGGTGAACATCGGGCTGCGGTCGAAGCCGGAGCGGATGATCTCGTGGGTGCGCTCGTTGGTGTGAGTGATCCAGCACGGCACCTGGCGCGGGTGCATGGCGGCGTTGCCCATGAAGCTGAACACCGGCAGCGGGTCCAGGTCGCCGGGCTGCTCCTCGCAGCGGGAGAAGTCGATGGTGCGGCCGTCGATGCGTGGTGGCGTGCCGGTCTTCAGCCGCCCCTGCGGCAGCTTGAGCTCCTTGAGCCGGGCCGACAGCGACACCGCCGGCGGATCGCCCGCCCGGCCGGCCGCGTAGTTGTCCAGGCCGACGTGGATCTTGCCGTCCAGGAAGGTGCCGGCGGTCAGCACCACCGTGCGCGAGCGGAACCGGATGCCGACCTGGGTGACGGCGCCCACGACCCGGTCGCCCTCCACCATCAGGTCGTCCACCGCCTGCTGGAACAGCGTGAGGTTGGGCTGGTTCTCCAGCCGGCGGCGGATCGCCGCCTTGTAGAGGATGCGGTCGGCCTGGGCCCGGGTGGCGCGCACGGCCGGCCCCTTGGAGCTGTTGAGGATGCGGAACTGGATGCCGGCCTCGTCGGTGGCGATGGCCATGGCGCCGCCCAGTGCGTCCACCTCCTTGACCAGGTGGCCCTTGCCGATGCCCCCGATCGAGGGGTTGCAGCTCATCTGGCCCAGGGTCTCGATGTTGTGGGTCAGCAGCAGGGTCTTGCAGCCCATGCGGGCGGCCGCCAGCGCGGCTTCGGTACCGGCGTGGCCGCCGCCGACGACGAGGACGTCGAACTCTTCGGGATAAAGCATGGGGAGGCGCCGGTTCCGGGGCGCAGCGGTCGCAGGGGAAGGCCCTGATTTTACGGTCGGGGCGGGATTCGCGCGGCAGCAAGCGCTCACTGGCCGTGCGGCCCGCATGGATGTGGTGCAATCCCGGGATGCGCCTTCTCGTCTTCGCCGGCAGTACCCGGCAGCAGTCGTACAACCGCCGCCTCGCGGCCGTGGTCGCCCGCATGGCCCGCCAGCAGGGTGCCGAGGTCAGCCACATCGAACTGGCCGACTTCGACGTCCCCCTGTACAACGCCGACCTCGAGGCGCGCGGCACGCCGGCCGACGTGATGCGCCTGAAGCAGATCGCCTTCGAGCATCCGGCCTGGATCATCTGCGCGCCGGAATACAACGCCAGCTACCCGGCCCTGCTGAAGAACACGCTGGACTGGATCTCCAGCCCGGTGAAGGCGGACCCGGTCTGGAATGACGACTTGCGTGCCACGCGCGGCAAGGTGGTGGGCATGCTCAGCGCCTCGCCCGGCGCCCTCGGTGGCCTGCGCTCGCAGAGCCACCTGGCGCCGCTGCTGCTCACCCTGCGGTGCTGGCTGGCGCCCGAGCACTTCGCCCTCGGCCGTGCTGCCGAGGCCTTCGACGCCGATGGCGAACTGGTCGACGCGGCAGCGCGCCAACGCGTACAGGCCGTGCTCGACCAAGTGCTCTGGGCCGCGGCCCGGCTGCACGCGCCCTGACGGACATCCGGCCATGGAATGCCGACCGCACTGCGCCGCCTGCTGCATAGCGCCATCGATCAGCAGCCCGATCCCGGGCATGCCCGCCGGCAAGCCGGCGGGCATGCGCTGCGTGCAGCTGGACGGCGAGGACCGCTGCAAGCTGTTCGGCCACCCCAGCCGCCCGGCCGTGTGCAGCAGCTTGCGCCCGCAGGCCGAGATGTGCGGCGACACGCGCGAGCACGCCCTGCACTACCTGCGCCGGCTGGAAGCGCTGACCGCCTGAGCGACGCGCCCTGTCCCTTGGCCGACAGGCAGCCGGCGCCGATCGGATGAACAATCCGCTGGCCACACGCCAAGGAGCCGCCATGAACATCGCGTCCATGAAGGAAGTCGTCAGCGCCGAGGAATGGGCGCTGCGCGTGCAGCTTGCCGCCTGCTACCGCCTGGTCGCGCTGTACGGCTGGAGCGACCTCGTCTTCACCCACATCAGCGCCCGCGTGCCCGGCCCCGATCACCACTTCCTGATCAACCCCTACGGGCTGATGTTCGACGAGATCACCGCCTCCTCGCTGGTCAAGGTCGATCGGCAGTGCCGCAAGGTGATCGACTCGCCCTTCCCCGTCAACCCGGCCGGCTTCACCATCCACAGCTGCATCCACGACGCGCGCGCCGACGTCGGCTGCGTGCTGCACACGCACAGCCGCGCGGGCGTCGCGGTCAGCGCGCAGAAGTGCGGCGTGCTGCCCATCAGCCAGCAGAGCACCTTCGTGCTGGCCTCGCTCGCCTACCACGACTACGAAGGCGTGGCGCTGCGCGACGACGAGAAGCCGCGGCTGGTGGCGGACCTGGGCGAGCGCAACTTCCTGATGCTGCGCAACCACGGGCTGCTGGTCGTCGGGCCGACCGTGCCCGACGCCTTCCTCTCGATGTACATCTTCGAGAACACCTGCCGCATCCAGATCGACGCGCAGGCCGGCGGCGAGCTGGTGCAGGTGAACCCCGCCATCCTGCAGGGCATGGCGCAGGTGATGAAGACGGCGACCGCCGGCCAGGGCGCGCAGATCGCCTGGCCCGCGCTGCTGCGCAAGCTCGATCGCACCGACCCCTCGTACCGGGACTAGGCCCGCCGCGCCCGCGCGATCAGCGCCCGAACAGCCCGCGCAGGCCCTTCTCGACCTTCTCGCCCAACTGCGAAGCCGCCGACGCGCCGGGCAGCGACACGCCCGCCGGCGTGACCGAGGGCTGGTCCAGCGTACCCGCCACCTGCAGCGGCACTCCGGCGACGGAGCCCAGTGGCCCGGCCGTCAGCTGGGCGTTCACCCGGCCGTTCAGCGAGCGGTCGGCCGCCAGCGTCACGTGGCCGGTGGCCGAGAGCAGGCCGGAGTTGGCGACCAGATTGGTCAGCTGCACCACGCGGCCCTGCGTGGCCACCTGCCCGGTCAGCGTGTCCAGCGCCGTCTGGCCGCTGCGGCTGACGCCCAGCGTGCGCACCGCCTGCGCCAGGTCCACGCCCTGCAGCACCGCGTTACGCACGGTGAAGCGGGTCTGGCTGCGCAGCGCGTCGGCCAGCGCGGCGGGATCGCGGAAGTCCGCCTGCAGCGTGGTGCGTGCCTCCAGCTTGCCCGTGAGGGTGCGGCTGGGCGCCGTGAGCGCCGACACCTCGACGCCGTTGGTGGCCAGTTCGCCCGACAGCCGCCAGGCGCCGCTGCGCTGCGACTGCAGGCGCAAGGGCCCGCTGATGGTGCCGCCGCCGATGTCCGCCCGCAGCTGCCAGGCCTCGGCCTCGCGCTGCAGGCGCGCCTTGGCGCCGGCAAAGCGGCCCGCCACCACGTCCACGCGCAGCGAGCGCGGCAGCGGCTCGCTCTCGAACGCCACCTCGGCATCGACCGTCAGCCGCTGCGACTTGGCATCGACCCAGGTCACATGATCCAGCACGATGCGCCGCGGCAGCATGGGGCCCGCGGCATCGGCCGCCGGCTTGGCGCCGCCCGAGGGATCCTGCTTCTGCAAGCGCGTGGCCAGGGCCACCAGCCCCTGCTGCGGCAGCACCGCGTTGCGCACCACCAGCGCGTCCAGCGCCGGCTGGCCGGCCAGCAGCGAGGACCAGACCGGGCGCGCCTCGACGCGCTCCAGCGTGAGCGCCGGCCGGGTCTGCACGCGCACGTCCTGCACCGCCACCGAGGGCAGCGGCCACACGGCGATGTCGATGCCCCCCAGTTGCACCGTAACGCCCAGCGCCTGCGAGGCCTGCTGCTGCGCCCGCTGGCGGAAATCGTCGCTGGAGGCCCAGCGCCACAGCCCGAACAGCGCCACCGCCACCAGCAGCACCAGGCCGAGCGCGAGGCCCAGCAACCACTTCATCCCAGCTCGCATGTGCGGATTGTCGCAAGGCCTGCCGCAGCAAGGAATCCGTGGCCGGGCTAGCATCCCCACTTCCCGATTTCCGACTGCATTTTTCCAACATGAAGCTTTATTACTCACCCGGCGCATGCTCCCTCTCGCCCCACATCGTGCTGCGCGAAGCCGGCCTCGCCTTCGAGCTGGTGCTGGCCAGCACCAAGTCGCACAAGCTGCAGGACGGCACCGACTACTACGGCATCAACCCGCTCGGCTACGTGCCGCTGCTGGAACTCGATGACGGCACCCGCCTGCGCGAAGGCCCGGCCATCGTGCAGTACGTCGCCGACCAGGTGCCGACCAGGAACCTGGCGCCGGCCAACGGCACGCTCCCGCGCTACCGGCTGCAGGAGTGGCTGACCTTCATCGGCACCGAGGTCCACAAGTCCTTCACGCCGCTGTTCATGCCGGCCATGCCGGAGGAAGGCAAGCAGATCTTCCGCGACCGCATCGCCGGCCGCCTGCAGTGGGTCGATGGCCAGCTGGAAGGCAAGCAGTACCTGATGGGCGATTCGTTCAGCGTGGCCGACGCCTACCTGTTCGTGGTCACCAACTGGGCCAAGCCGATGAACCTGGACCTGACCGCGTACAAGCACCTGCTCGCCTGGCGCGAGCGCATGGCGGCCCGTCCGGCCGTGCAGGAAGCGATGAAGGCCGAGGGCCTGCTCAAGTAGTCGCCGGGCGGGGCAGCGGCTGCTGGCGCCACGCCAGCAGCGCCCCCACCCACAGCGCGCCGGCCGAATACAGCAGGCCGCGCGCCAGTCCGCCCGGCCCGTCGGCGATCCAGCCGACCACGGTCGGGCCCACGATCTGCCCCGCGGCGAACACGATCGTGAAGGCGCTGATCCCGCTGGCCCAGTGCGCCGCCGCCAGGTTGTGCCGCACCAGCGCGGTGGTCGAGGCCACCACCGACAGGAACACCCCGCCGAACAGCAGTCCCGAGGCCAGCACCAGCGGCCAGGCGGACGTCAGGGCCGGCATCACCGTCGCCACCCCCAGCAGGCCATTGAGCAGCGCCAGCGGCTGGCCGCCGTGGTAGCGATCCAGCAGGCCGGCCCACAGGCGCGAGGACGCGATCACCGCCACGCCCAGCAGCGCGTAGAACAGCGTCACCCGGCCAGGACCCGCGCCCTGCTCGCGCAGCAGCGCGATTACGAAGGTCATGTAGCCGATGTAGCCGACCCCGAACAGGCTGTAGCCGGCCAGCCCGGGCCCGAAGTCGCGCCACGCGAACGGCCGCGCACCGGCATCGGCGTGCGCCGAACTCGCGCCCGGCCCGGCGCCCGCCAGCACGCGCGCCGGCCATGACAGCACCAGCGTGCCGACGACGCAGGCCAGCGCCAGCACCCACCAGGCCCAGGCCCAGCCGTGCGCAACGGTTGCGGCCGCCTCCAGCACCACCGGCACCAGCAGCGCCGACAGCGTGATCCCCAGCCCGGTGCCACCGTAATAGAGCCCGAGCAGCAGCCCGCCCCGCTGCGGCTGCAAGCCGGCCAGCCGGGCGGCCAGCACCCCGCCGGCGATGAAGACGAAGGCACTGGCGACACCGGCCAGCAGGCGCTGCAGCAGCAGCGGCGTGGCCTCGATGAAGAAACCGGACAGGGCCATGAACAGGCTGGCCAGGACGGACCCCACCAGCAGCAGGCGCGAGGCCCCGAAGCGCGCCATCAGCCACGGCGTGGCCAGCGCCCCCAGCAGGTAGCCCAGCGCGTTGGCCGTGTTCATGCCGCCGGCCAGCGCATACGACCACTGCAGGTCCGCGCGCATCGGCGGCAGCAGCAGCGCGTAGGCGAAGCGCGTGATGCCCAGCGACACCGCGGCGCCGAGCGACAGGGCGATGGCGAGGGTGATGTGGGGAATCGGCGCCATCGGTTCTGCTCGGCCGCCATTGTCGGCGATGGCACGGATCGCATCGGCTTGCAAGCCGCGGGCCTTTGCCGGGTCCGCTACGCTTCCAAGCCAAAGAACAAGGACCCGCCCTTCATGCCCACTCTGTTCGATCCCGTGCGCGCCGGCGACCTGGCGCTTCGCAACCGCATCGTCATGGCCCCGCTGACGCGCAACCGCGCGCCCGGCGCCGTCCCCAACGCGCTGATGGCCGAGTACTACGCGCAGCGCGCCAGCGCCGGCCTGCTGGTCACCGAGGGCACCGCCGTCAGCCACCAGGGGCAGGGCTATGCCGACGTTCCGGGGCTGTACGCGCCCGAGCAGCTCGAAGGCTGGCGGCGCGTCACCGAGGCCGTGCATGCGCGCGGCGGCTGCATCGTCACCCAGCTGTGGCACGTCGGCCGCGTCTCGCACGTGGCGCTGCAGCCCGGCGGCGCGGCGCCGGTCGGACCCTCGGCCATCGCGGCCAAGACCAAGACCTTCCTGATCCGCGACGGCGCCGTCGGCTTCGTCGAGACCTCGACGCCGCGCGCGCTGCAGGCACAGGAGCTGCCCGGCATCGTGGAGGACTTCCGCCGCGCCGCGCGCGACTCGGTCGGCGTCGCCGGATTCGACGGCGTCGAGTTGCACGCGGCCAACGGCTACCTGCTGGACCAGTTCCTCAAGCGCAACGCCAACCAGCGCGACGACGCCTACGGCGGCTCGATCGAGAACCGCGCCCGCCTGCTGCTCGAGGTGATGCAAGCCGTGGCGGAGGCCGCCGGGCCGGGGCGCACCGGCATCCGCCTGTCGCCGGTCACGCCGGCCAACGACATCCACGACCCCGAGCCGCAGCCGCTGTTCGAATACGTGCTGCGCCAACTCGCGCCACTCGGATTGGCCTACGTGCACGTGATCGAAGGCGCGACCGGCGGGCCGCGCGAACTGCCGGATCGCCCGTTCGACTTCGACGCGCTACGGCGCGCCTATCGCGATGCGGGCGGTCGCGGCGCCTGGATGGTCAACAACGGCTACGACGCCGCCCTTGCCGATCGCGCCCTGGCGCATGGCGCCGACCTGGTGGCGTTCGGGCGCAGCTACATCGCCAATCCCGACCTGGTGGAGCGCCTGCGCACCGGCGCCCCGCTGAACCAGCCCGACCGCGCCACCTTCTACGGCGGCGGTGCGGCCGGCTACACCGACTACCCCACCCTGGTCGCCGGCTGAGCTGGAGAAATCGCCAACCGTCCGCATCTGGAAACGATGAACACCCTCGTCCAACACCCGCGCCGCGTCGAGCGCGTGGTCACCGGCCAAGCGACGCAGGACGGCGCCGGGGTCAAGCTCACCCGCCTGCTGACGCAGGACCTGCAGCGCCGCCTCGATCCCTTCCTGATGCTGGACAACTTCGCCAGCGACGACCCCGACGACTACGGCGCCGGCTTTCCCGACCATCCGCACCGCGGCTTCGAGACGGTCACCTACATGATCAGCGGCCGCATGCGGCACCGCGACAGTGGCGGCCACGAGGGCCTGCTGCAGAACGGCGGCGTCCAGTGGATGACAGCCGGCCGCGGCCTGGTGCACAGCGAGATGCCCGAGCAGGAAGAAGGCGTGATGGAAGGCTTCCAGCTCTGGCTGAACCTGCCCGCGCGCGACAAGCTCTGCGAGCCCTGGTACCGCGACATCCAGAGCGCCGAGATCCCGGAAGTGCGCACGGCCGAGGGCGTGACGGTGCGCGTGATCGCCGGCGAAAGCCAGGGCGTGCGTGGCAGCGTGCAGCGGGAGGTCACCCGGCCGCTGTACCTGGACCTTCACTTCGGCACCGATCCGGCCCAAGGCCTGGTGCAGGCGCTGCCCGCCACCCACAACGCCTTCGTCTGCGTCTACCGCGGCAGCGTGCAGGTGGGCGAAGGCGAGCAGGCCACCGTGGTCTCGCGCGGCCGACTGGCGGTGCTGGCCAATGAAGGCGACGGCGTGCTGCTGCGACCGGCGCCGGGCACAAGCGAACCGGCGCGCGCGCTGCTGATCGCCGGTGCACCGCTGCGCGAGCCGATCGCGCAGTACGGCCCGTTCGTGATGAACACGCGGGAGCAGTTGCTGGAAGCGGTCGAGGACTTCAACCGCGGCCGCTTCAGCTGAGCAGCGAGCGCTACTGGCTGGGCGGGGCCGGCGGTCCTTCGACCGGGGCGGGGCCCGCGCCGGCTTCGTGCAGGTTGTCCCAGCCGCGCGCCTCTTCCAGCACGCGCGCCACGTTGTGGCGGATCGCCGAGGTGACGCCGGTGCGGCGCTCGGCCGCCTCGAAGGCGTCGCGCTGGGCGCGCACGCGCGACTCGTGCAGCACGATCGCGCCGGTGCTCTCCCGGTCCTCGGCCGGCAGCGGCTCGACGTCGCTCAGCACCAGGCCGGGCACCGGATGCGGCGGCGCGTTCTCGATCTCCTGCGGCTGGGCCGACTGGCCCTGCGCGACCAGGGCAGCCGCGGCCAGCAGCACGAAGGCCGCCAGCTGCCACGCGTGCGCCCGGTCCAGGGTCCTGTGTACGCCATCCATGGGCCCATGCTGGTGGCACCGCAGCGTTCCGTCTGTGGCCGCCGGCGAAGTCTTGTCGTAGGACGCGCCCCCCAGCCGTTCGAGGCCTTGCACCCCTGTCACGTCAGATGGGCAGCCTTTACATACTCGCTACCTTGGACGCATGGATCACTTACAGGTGGCCGCGAGACTTGCTTCCAACCTGAGGCGGATGGACCGCAGGCTCTTCGGAAAGGAAGGAAGACCATGAAACTGAACGTTCGCAGGCACGTGCTGGCTGCTGCCCTGGTGGCCGGTGTCACCGGCGTCACCGCCGTCAACGCCGTCGCGCAAGCCCAGCCGCCCGTGAATGCAGAGGGCAAGCACAGCCATCGCTTCGACCGCTCCAGGATGGTCGAGCGACACAACCAGCGCCTGGCGGACCTGAAGCAGAAGCTGCAGGTCACCCCGGAGCAGGAAGCGGCTTGGACCAGCTTTGCCAATGCCATGCAGCCGCCGGCCCAGCGGCAGCGGCTGGACCGCCAGGCGCTGGCGGGCATGAGCACGCCGGACCGCCTGGACCACATGCGCGCTTTGCGCGAGCAGCGCAACGCCGAGATGGACCGGCGCGCCGAAGCGACCAAGGCCTTCTATGCGCAGCTGGGTGCCGAGCAGAAGAAGACCTTCGATGCCGAGACCGCGCGCATGTTCCAGCGCGGCGGCCGCCACATGGGGCGGCACCACGGCTGAGCCGCAGCGCCGCTCGCGGCGCCGCATGCGAAAAAGCCTGCACGGCGGACCGTGCAGGCTTTTTTCATGGTGACGACCGGTTCGGTACGCTCAGTACAGCATCGGATCGTCCGGGTTTGCGTTCGGGCGGCCGCCCACCATGGTGCTGGCCTCGCCGGCACCGTGCGGGACGCGCTGGACCAACTGCTCGCGCGGATAGAGCACGCGGGTGCCGTCCACCACCGGGTTGTGGGTCGACATGTTCGGCACGCCGTTGGTCATGGTGCTGGCCTCGCCGGCGCGGGTCGGGATGTTGCTGGTGACGGTGGCGCTGTAGTTGGGAATCACGCGCGCATCACCCGGCGCGCCGAGGACGGCGGTATCGGGCGCCGAGGCGCTGTCCAGCGGGACATCGGTGGCGCTGGTCACCGGCGGGTGCTGCAGCAGCGGATCGTTGCTGGTGGCCATGTTCGGCTGCCCGTTCGTCACGGTGCTCGCTTCACCGGCGTTCACCGGCACGTCGCTGGTGGGCGCGGCCGTGCCGTGCGCCAGTGTGTGGTCGGCATAGGCGCCGCCGGCGGCCAGCAGGCCGGCCAGCAGCAGGGAGGCGGTTGTCCTGGCTCGTTGCATGGTGTGGTCCTCTCGAGTGATCAAAAAGCAGCGCCCCAGTCAGGTGGGGCGTGAGGAAACCTTAGCTCCGGGTGCGGGTGCGCAGTGACGGACGCGCGTCACGGCCCCTGTAGGACGGGTGGGTTCGGCGCCGCGAGCAGGAACCTCGGCGCTTCGTGGGCCTGCGTCAGAAGCGGGTGGCGTAGCGCAGCATGACCAGGTCGACGCCCGGATTGGGGTCTTTCAGTCCGGCATTGGAGGTGTGCTGCCAGCGCAGGCTGACCTCGTGCTCGCCCGCGCGGCCGAAGCTGTGGCCCAGCGCGAGGTTGTCGCTGAAGTTCCAGCGCGACCCCTGGTTGCGCGCCGGAGTGACGAACCGGCGGTCGATCACGGACAGGCCGATGCCGGCCTCCACGAACCAGGGCGAGCGGCCTTCGGCGAAGCGGTAGCGCAGCATGGGCACCACACCGACCTGCGTGAAGCCCTGGTGGCCGCCGCCGAAGCCGCGTGCGCGCCAGTGGCTGGCGAACAGCTCCGTGCTGGCGGTCAGTTCGCCGCCGCCGGCCTGCCGGCTCCAGCGCCAGGGCCAGACCAGGCCCAGGCTGCCGGCCCGCAGGCCCGACTCGCCCCCGCCGCCCTGCACGTACAGCCCGGCCGGCCGCAGTTCCTGCGCCCAGGCGGGGGAAGGCGCCAGCGTGGCAAGGAAGGCAGCGCTGGCGAGGACGGCTCGGAGGGCGGCGATCGGCATGGGAGGCAGGCGCGGTGGAGGCAAGCCAGCATTGTGGGCCAATGCGCAGCGCCGCAGGCCCGCGCCCGGCGGCGTCGCACGCCCTTTCCCAGCGTGCGCCGCGTCCTTCCCTGCCTGCCGTCCTACACCCCACCGCAGAGCGGGCCGGTACAAGGTTTGCTGCAGGGAGACCAGCACGACGGCCATGACAGAGATCCCGGCGAATGCCGCGCCGCTGACGGTGATGACGGTCAACATCCACAAGGGATTCACCTTCTTCAACCGCAAGTTCATCCTGCCGGAGCTGCGCGATGCGGTCCGCAAGGTGGGCGCCGACGTGGTCTTCCTGCAGGAGGTGCTGGGCACGCACGAAGGGCACGGCCGCAGGGTGGTCGACTGGCCGGACGGCCCGCACTACGAGTTCCTGGCCGACACCATCTGGCCGCAGTACGCCTACGGCCGCAACGTGGTCTATCCCAAGGGCGACCACGGCAATGCGCTGATGTCCAAGTTCCCCATCGTGAGCTACCAGAACCACGACGTGTCCCTGCCCGGACCGGAAAAGCGCGGCCTGCTCCACTGCGTGCTGCGGCTGCCCGGCCAGGCCATCGACGTGCATGCCATCTGCGTGCACCTGGGGCTGGCCGAGTCGCATCGCGTGCAGCAGCTGGAGCTGCTGTGCGACATGGTGCGCAGCGAGGTGCCCGACAACGCGCCGCTGATCGTCGCCGGCGATTTCAACGACTGGCGCCGCCGCGCCAACGTCGTCCTGGAGCGCGAGATCGGGCTGCGCGAGGTGTTCGTCAACGCGTATGGCGAGCCGGCGCGCACCTTCCCTTCGCGCTTTCCGATCCTGTGCCTGGACCGCATCTACGTGCGCAACGCCTCGGTCCACCTGCCGGTCGTGCTGCCGCGGCGGCCCTGGTCGCACCTGTCGGACCACGCGCCGCTGGCCGCCGAGATCCACCTGTGAGGGGACCCATGCAACCGCGCTGGTACGACGGCAACCGCTTCACCCTGCTGGAGAACGGCGAGCAGTTCTTCCCGCGCGTGTTCGCCTGCATCGCCAACGCCCGCAAGGAGGTGGTGCTGGAGACCTTCATCCTGTTCGAGGACAAGGTCGGCCTGCAGCTGCACGAGGCGCTGGTCGCCGCCGCCCGGCGCGGCGTGCAGGTGGACGCCACCATCGACGGCTGGGGTTCGCCGGACCTGTCGGAGCGCTTCATCGCGGACCTGTGCGAAGCGGGCGTGCGGCTGCACGTGTTCGATCCCGGCCCCCGGCCCTTCGGCCTGCGCCCCAACCTGCTGCGCCGGCTGCACCGCAAGATCGTGGTGGTCGACGGCGAGGTCGCCTTCATCGGCGGCATCAACTACTCGGCCGACCACCTGGGCGACTACGGACCGCAGGCCAAGCAGGACTACTCGGTGGAGGTGCGCGGCCCGCTGGTCGGCGAGATCCACCGCTTCGCCCACGCGGCGCTGGCCGCCGGCTCGCGCCACAACCCCACCCGCCGCTGGTGGCGCTGGCGCCGGCAGGCGCGCGCGGCGCCCGAGCAGCTGCCGCATGCGGGCAGCGCCCGCGCGATGCTGGTGACGCGCGACAACGGCCGGCACACCACCGACATCGAGCGCCAGTACCGCATCGCGATCCGGGCCGCGCGCGAGCGCGTGCTCATCGCCAACGCCTACTTCTTCCCCGGCTACCGCCTGATCCGCGACCTGCGCCGCGCCGCGCGCCGCGGCGTCGACGTGCGGCTGATCCTGCAGGGCACGCCCGACATGGCCATCGTCAAGGTCGGCGCCAGCGCGCTCTACAGCCACCTGCTCAAGGCCGGCGTGCGCATCTACGAGTACTGCGACCGGCCGCTGCACGGCAAGGTCGCGCTGGTGGACGACGAGTGGGCGACGGTCGGCTCCAGCAACCTGGATCCGCTGAGCCTGCAGCTGAACCTGGAGGCCAACGTCGTCATCCGTGACCGCGCCTTCAACGCCGAGCTGCACGAGCGGCTCGACGCGCTGCTGAGGCAGAGCTGCCGCCAGGTGCTGCCGGAAGCGCTGGAAGGCGCGGGCGGGCTGCTGCATCTCGTGCGCAGCTTCATCGCCTTCCACCTGGTGCGCATCTACCCGACGGTCAGCGCCTGGCTACCGCGCCATCGCCCACGGCTGATCCCGGCCGTGCCCGGCCCGGTCACGGCCGGCGGGCCGACGATCGTGGAGGAGCGTCGATGAGCACGCGCTCGATACGCACGGCCGAATTCGACGCGCCGCACGGCGTGCACGGTCCCCCCCACCGGAAACACCCGGTGCGCAACCCGGCGCGCGAGGGCACCCGCCTGAGGCAGCGTCCCTGGTGGCCGCACGTGCGGCGCGGCGCTTCGCTGCTGTTCTTCGCGCTGGTAGCCTGGCTGCTGTGGCGCTACGGGCGCAACATCGCCTGGGACGACGTGCTGCAGTCGCTGCGCGAGCTGCCGCCACCGGCGCTCGCCGCCGCGGTCCTGCTCGCCGCGGCGAGCCACCTGCTGTACGCCTGCTTCGACCTGATCGGTCGGCGCTACACGCGCCACACGCTGCGCACCGGCATCGTGATGGCGGTCACCTTCATCAGCTACACCTTCAACCTGTGCATCGGCTCGCTGGTCGGCGGGGTCGGCTTCCGCTACCGGCTCTATTCGCGGCTGGGGCTGAAGACGGGCGTGATCACCCGCATCGTCTCGATGAGCATGCTGACCAACTGGCTGGGCTACAAGCTGCTCGCCGGCTTCCTGTTCCTGGTGCACCCGTTGGCCCTGCCGCCCGAGTGGCACATGGGCAACCACGGGCTGCAATGGATCGGCGCCGGGCTGGTGGCGTTGTCGCTGGGCTACCTGCTGGCCTGCTGGAAGATGGGCGACCACGTGTGGAACTGGCGCGGCCACGAGCTGTACCTGCCGCCGTGGCGCATGGCCGTGGTGCAGATGACGATCTCCTGCATCAACTGGAGCCTGATGGCCGGGATCATCTGGGTGCTGCTGCAGCGCCAGCTCCCCTACACCGACGTGCTGACGGTGCTGCTGGTCGGTGCGATCGCCGGCGTGGTGCTGCACGTGCCGGCCGGGCTGGGCGTGTTCGAGGCCGTGTTCATCGCGCTGCTGGGCCACCGCATCGGCGAGGGTCCGCTGCTGGCCGCGCTGCTGGGCTACCGCGCCGTCTACTACATCGGCCCGCTCGTGATCGCCGCCCTGCTGTACCTGGTGATGGAGGCGCGCGCGCGCCGGCTCAAGCGCCGTGCCCACATCGGCCGGCCGCAGCGGCAGGGAGCATCGCCGTGACGCGAAAACCCCCCGCCAATACGCGCGCCACTGCAGGGCCGGAGGCATGACCATGCCGATCCTGTCCGGCGACACCGACCTGGCGGGCTTCCGCCGGCAGGCGCGCGAACTGCTGGCGCACCAGGTGCCGCCGGAGGACGTGCAATGGGAAACGGTGCACACCCTCACCGACGACCTGGCCGCCGAGCCCGCCGATGCGGCCGAGCCCCGCCCCGACCTGCCGCGGGCCGCCGCGGCCATCGTGCCGGCCTCCTTCATGCGGCTGGTCGAGATCGTGGTGCTGCACCAGGATCCGCAGCGCTTCGCCCTGCTGTACCGGCTGCTGTGGCGGCTGGTGCACGAACCCGGGCTGCGCGGCAATGCGCTGGACGCCGACATGCTGCAGGCCCAGCAGATGGCGCAGTCGGTCAGGCGCGAGATGCACAAGATGAAGACGACCCTGCGCTGGCGCGCGGTGCCCGCCGGCGCGCCGCCGGAGGAGGCTCTGCACCTGGCCTGGTTCGAGCCGACCCACCACATCGTCGAGGCGCTGGCGCCATGGTTCGCGCGGCGCTACCCGACGCTGCGCTGGGCCATCCTGACGTCGCAGCGCTCGGTGTACTGGGACGGCCAGCGGCTGCTGTTCGGCCCCGGCGCCCAGCCCGGCGACGACCCCGGGCCCCAAGGCAGCGACGAGCGCTGGCTGGCAGCATGGCAGCGCGTGTTCCGCCAGCCAGCCGGGAACGCCACCGCGATCGACGGCGCACCCGCGCCGGAAAGGAGCGACACCATGGCCGCACGCAGCGCCGCCACATCGGCCAGCCCGATCCCGCGCCCGGTCGCCGCCGAACCCGCCGACACCCTGGCCAGCGACGGCATCGCCTCACTGGACGAGCTCAAGGCCGCCACCCAGCGCTGCCGCGAATGCCCGATCGGTGAGCACGCCACCCAGTCGGTCAACGGCGAAGGACGCCTGCACGCGCCGCTGATGCTGGTGGGCGAGCAGCCCGGCAACCAGGAAGACCTGCAGGGCCACCCCTTCGTCGGCCCGGCCGGGCGCCTGCTGGACCGCGCGCTGGAGACGATCGGCCTGGCGCGCGACATCGTGTTCGTGTCCAACGCCGTCAAGCACTTCAAGTTCGAGCTGCGCGGCAAGCGCCGCATCCACAAGACGCCGAGCCAGCGCGAGGCTGCGGCCTGCCGGCACTGGCTGGAGGACGAGATCGCGCTGGTGCGGCCCAAGGCGCTGGTGGCGCTCGGCGCCACCGCGGCCCGATCGCTGCTGGGTCGCAGCGTGTCGGTCACGGCCGAGCGGGGCCAGTGGCTGGAGCGCGCCGACGGGCTGAAGGTGCTGGTCACCCTGCATCCCTCGGCCCTGCTGCGGCTGCTGCCCGAGGACCGGGAGGCCGGCTTCCAGGCCTTCGTGGCCGACCTGCGCAAGGCGAAGACGGTGCTCTGACGCGGCCTGGACGGAGCGCGGCCTCACTCGACGCTGTCGATCCCCCCGACACCCCGGCGCGCCCGCTCGATGCTGCGGCGCATGCCACGCTCGGCCTTGTCGGCCGGACGCTGCTGCTTCTCGATGCCGCTGCCGTCGCCGCGGCGCGGCGCGACATCCACCCCGCCGCGATCCTTGCGCGGTTCCAGTTCGCGATCCGGCGTGCTGGGCAGTTCGCGGTCCGGGCTGGGCGGCCGATCCAGCCCAGGGTCGCGCGGAACGGCCGGGCCGCTGTCCTCGCCCGGGCGCCGGCGTGGCAACTGCAGACCGCCACCCTGGTCTTCGGTGCTCTGCGCGCCCAGGCCGCCCTGCGGCGGGCCGGACATCGCGCCAAGCCCCGACTGCGCGCCGGCGATCGCGGGCCGGCCTTCGAAGGTGGCGGCCGAACCGGTGCTCTGGCCATGCGCGTCGGACAAGGTCAGCAAGGCCACCACCAGCACCGCCGCGGCGGCGGCCCAGTGCCATGGCGAGTGGTGCATCTTCATGGCGCTCTCCTGCAGCTTTCCGATGCAGCCCAGTGTCGGCCCGGCCCTGCGCAGGCACGAGCCGTCGACGGCCACAGAACGCGTAGGACCCGGCTGTCCGGGCCGCAGGCGGCCCAGCCCTACAAGCGCCGGCGAAGCGCTCCGGCTTACGCGGCGGCCCCGGCCCCCGATAAACCCAGCCATGGCCACCTCCACCATCGTGCGCGTGCAACGTGCCTTCGACTGCACGGCCGAGGCGATCTACGACGCCTGGCTGGATCCGCGCATGGCGCGGCAATTCTGGTTCGCGACGCCGCCTGCCGGCGAAGTGATCCGCTGCGACATCGAGCCCGGCGTGAACGGCCGCTTCACCATCGTCGACCGCCGGCCGCTGGAAGCCGACCCGTCGCGCCATCTCGACGTGGAACACACCGGCCGCTTCCTGCAGCTGGACCGGCCGCGCCGCATCGCCTTCACCTTCGGCTTGCCGCAGTTCCAGTCGCACGAGACCGCGGTGATCATCGACATCGAGCCGCAGGGCGACGGCTGCCAGCTCACGCTGCGCCACGACATGGGACCGGCGGACGAGGAAACGCGCGAGATGCTCGAGCGTGCCGAGGAAGGCTGGGGCCGGGTGCTGGCCAACCTGGAGCGGGCGCTGAAGGGCTGAGCCACTCGGGCGCGCCATCCGGCCGCCCAAGGGCCAGGGTCTGGTTTGTCCTGCCGTGAACCGATGGTCAGCCGGCGCCGCGGGGGCCGCGCCCGGCACCCTTGCCTCCGGTGCGGGCTTCGACGACGTTCTGCGGCCCCGCGGTGATCTGGCGGTCATGGCGGCTTTGAGGCGTGCGCCGGCCCTCGTTGGACTGCGTGGGTGCCTTGTCGCCCTGCTTGTTGTGGTCGTTGGCGTACTTGCCGCTCAACGGCGCCTGCCGGTCCTGCGGACGGACGGACTGCACGCTGCGGCGGCGCGACTGCTCCTCGACCGCGGCGGCGCTGCCGACCATGCCCGACTCGGGGTGTTTGGCGCGGCTCTGTTCCTGCCGCAGGAAATCCTGCTTCTTGCTCATGGCTTGTGCTCCATGCGGGGGTGTTCGTGGGTGGTGCCGGCGTGCTCCTCCTTGCCGCCCTCCGGCTCGGCGATCCTGCGATGCACCTGCGCCACCGTCTGGGCCGGCAGCACCTTGGAGGCCGCCACCTGGACCTTGTTGCGCCAGCCGGTCACCACGTCGGCCTCGCCCTGCAGCATGGCATCGAAGCCGAGCCGCGCGACGTAGGCCGGGTCGTCCTTCTTCATGCTGGAGCCGGCCCGCGTCGCCGTCATGTGGGCGCGGTCGAAGAAGTCGGTGTCGGTCGGGCCGGGGATCAGCAGGCTGACCGTGACCCCGGTGCCCTTGATCTCGTTGCGCAGCGCGTGCGCGAACGAATCGACGAAGGCCTTGGTGCCGTTGTAGACCGCGTGGAAGGACCCGGGCTGGAAGCCCGCCACCGACCCGGTGACCAGCACCCGCCCGCGGCCGCGCGCCACCATGCCGCGCACCACGTGCTGCAGCAGGTAGAGGGTCCCGGTGATGTTGGTGTCGATCACGTGCTGCAGGTCGCCGAAGTCCTGCTCCAGGAAGGGGCCGGCCAGGCCGTGTCCCGCGTTGGCCATCAGCACGTCGACCTCGTGCCCCTGCAGCGCCTGCACCAGCTGGTCCACGCCCTGCCGGCTGGCCAGCTCGGCCTGCACCGTGTGCACCTGGCGCGCGCCGGCCGCCTTGAAATCGGCAACCGCCTTCGCCAGCGGCCGGTCGGCGGCCACCACCAGGTCATGGCCATGCTGCGCGGCGAGCAGCGCGAGGTGGTAGCCGATGCCCGAGGAAGCGCCGGTCACCACCGCCAGCGGGCGCGGCGCCTTGAGATCGTCCATGGAGTTGCTCCGTCGTGTTGCGGACGATTCTGGAAGCGCCCGCATCCGCAGGCTGTCAGACGGCGCCCCGCGCCGATGCGCTCGATGGCCGGTACGGCCTCAGAACGGCCGCACGCCGATCAGCCAGGCATGGCCCCAGAAGGCGAACACGAGGAAGGCGATCACGCCGATCACGATCGTCGAGGCCGTGCCGGCCACCGTGCCCGCCGCGTACTCGACGCGGTTGGCGCGATCACGCTGGCGCGCCGCGCGAAAGCTCAGCACCGCCCACAGCAGGAAGGAACCGAACAGCAGCACGTCGGCCAGCGTGCCGTTGGCCAGCAGGTGCGCGAACGCCCACAGCTTCACGCCGAGCACCATGGGATGGTGCAGCCGGGCCTTGATGGCATTGCGCGGCACATAGGCGGCCGGCAGCAGCACGAAGGCGACCAGCACCAGCAGCGCCGCGACGTGGTTCATGGCCCGCGGCGGGGTCCACAGCACGACCGGATCCTGCCGCGCCAGTCCGTAGCCCCAGACCAGCAGCACGAAGCCGGCCAGCGACAGCACCGAGTAGATCGCCTTGTAGGGCTTCTCGCCGAGGCGATCGATCCAGCGCCGGCGCGCGCCCTCGGCGAACACGCGCGTGGAGTGGACACCCAGGAACAGGACCAGACCGATCAGCAGCAGCGCCATTCCCACCTCCTCGACAGTCGGGAACCGGATTGTGCTCTGGGTGCCTGCACGGCGCAGCCGGCACTGCCAGAATCGGTCTCCGTGGCCGGAACGCACAGCCTTCCCACATCCGGGCCCGGGCGTCCGCTGAGGGCTCTCGCGATTGGCTTGCTCCTGAGCGCCGGCTTCATCGGCCTGCGGCTGTCGCTGCGGCCCTTGCTGCAGGACGAACCCCCGCTGATCCTGCTGCTGGCCGCCCCCATCCTGGCCGCCTGGTTGGCCGGCTTCGGCGCCGGCGCATTTGCCACCGCGGTCTGCGCCGCCGCCGAACTGCTGTGGGTGCAGGAGCCGCCGGCGATTCCGCCCGTCGAGCAGTTGCGGCTCGCCATCTTCGTGGGCTGCGGGCTGCTCTCGAGCTGGCTGATCGCCTCGCGTCGGCACGCCCTGGACGACCTGCGCGTCGAACACGACCAGCTGCTGACCGCGCGCGAGAAGCTGGCCGTGCGCGAACGGCGCGTGCGCGAGACGCTGGAAGCATCGCCCTGCGGAATGATCGTGGTCGGCGCGCAGGGGCGCATCGAGCTGGTCAACCGCGAGGCCGAGCGGCAGTTCGGCTACACGCGCCAGGAGATGGTCGGCATGCCGATCGAGGAGCTGCTGCCCCAGGACGAGCGCGCCGCCCATGCCCGGCTGCGCGAGGTCTACCACCACACGCCGGCGCATCGCCCGATGGGACCGGAGCGCGAACTGCACGGCCGCCGCAAGGACGGCTCGATCTTCCCGGTGCAGATCGGCCTGAACCCGGTGGAGGGCTCCTCGTCCGGGCTGGTGCTGGCCTCGGTGCTCGACATCAGCCGCCAGCGCGCCGCCGAGGCCGCCAGGCGCGAGAGCGAGCGCGTCGCGCAGGCCGCGCAGGACGCCCTGCTGGAGAACGCCGCCATGTTCCAGTCGCTGGCCGACAACATCGCGCAGCTGGCCTGGATGATCGACCGCGACGGCTCCAGCCAGTGGTTCAACCGGCGCTGGTACGAGTACACCGGCACCCGGCCCGGGGAGGCGACCGGCTCGGGCTGGCGATCGGTCCACCCCGACCACCTGGCGCGCGTCAGCGCCAAGTTCCGGCAGCACCTGGCCAGCGGCGATCCCTGGGAGGACACCTTCCCGCTGCGCGGCCACGACGGCAGCTACCGCTGGTTCCTCAGCCGCGCCTTCCCGCTGCGCGACCACGCCGGCCGCATCGTGCGCTGGTTCGGCACCAACACCGACATCACCGACCACCTGGAAGCGACGCAGGCCCTGCGCGAGTCGGACCGGCGCAAGGACGAATTCATCGCGATGCTGGCGCACGAACTGCGCAACCCGCTGGCACCGGTGCGCAACGCGGTCGAGATCCTCAAGCGCACCGACACCGGCGATGCGCGGCTGGTGCGGCTGCGCGAGATCATGGACCGCCAGGTCGGCCACATGGCGCGGCTGATCGACGACCTGCTGGACGTCAGCCGCATCGCGCGCGGCAAGCTGACGCTGCGCGTGGCGCGCTGCGACCTGACCTCCATCACCTGCCAGACGGCCGAGGACTACCGCGCCAGCCTGGAAGCCAGCGGCCAGCGAATGGTGCTGGAGGGCTGCGACGCGCCGGTCTGGGTCGACGGCGACGCCGTGCGGCTGGCCCAGATGCTGGGCAACCTGCTGACCAACGCGGCCCGCTTCCAGCAGGGGCCGGGCACGGTGGTCGTGCGCATCCGGGTGGACCCCGCGGCCGCGCGGGTGCAGCTGTCGGTGGCCGACACCGGCATCGGGATGGACGAGCAGCTGCTGGAGCGCCTGTTCAGCCCTTTTTCCCAGGCCGCCCAGGACATGGCCCGCACCCAGGGCGGGCTGGGGCTGGGCCTGGCGCTGACCCGCGGCCTGGCCGAACTGCATGGCGGCAGCATCGTGGCCGAGAGCGAGGGGCCGGGACGCGGCTCGCAGTTCCGCATCACGCTGCCGCTGGCATCGGTGGGCACGGCCGAGGCGGCCGGCAAGGCTTCAGGCGCGACCCGCGTCTGACCGCTGCATCGCCAGCGCCAGCACCAGCGAGCCCAGCGCGCCGATCGCGCCGGCCAGGTACACCGAGGACAGCCCGGCCTGCAGCGCGAGCAGCCCGCCCAGCGGACCGGCCAGGCCCATCGACAGGTCCTGGAACGCCACGTAGCCGCCCATGGCCGCGCCACGGCTCTCGGGAGGCGCACGGCGCACCGCCTCCACGCCGAAGCCCTGGAACGCCAGCGCATAGCCGCCGCCCGTGAGCGCGGCGCCGGCCCAGGCCAGCGGCTCGCTGGGCGCCCACCAGATCAGCAGCTGGCCAAGGGCTTCGACCGCCACGCACACGGCTGCCACCCGGGCGCCACCGAGCTGGTCGGGCAGGTGTCCCACCAGCAACCGGGCGAGGATGAAGCCGGCACCCAGGCTGGTGAACGCCAGGGCCGCGCTGCCCCAGCCGCGCTCCACCCACAGCAGCGCGACGAAGGCGTTGATGGCCGCATAGGCGAAGGAGGACAGCGTCAGCGCCAGCCCCGGCAGCTTGACCAGGCCCACCACCTTGTAGAACGCCGGCCGCTCGACGCGCGCCGGGCGTTCGCCATGGATGCCGGACACGATCGCCAGCGTCAGCAGCGGCACCAGCACCGTCGCCCAGGCGATGCCGGCGTAGCCCCAGCGAGCGAACACCCAGCCACCGGCGGGCGCACCGGCCGCATAGGCGCCGAACAGCGCCATGCCGATCCAGCCGATCACCTTGCCCGAGTGCTGCGGTCCGAGCCGTGCGATGCCCCAGCTGAGGGCGGCCGTGATGATGAAGGGCTCGGCGATGCCGGTCAGCAGGCGGGCCGCCACCAGCAGCAGGTACGAGATCGTCGGTTGGTCGGTGAACGCCAGCGCGATGAAGTACATCGCCCCGACGCCGCACACGCCGGCAAGCCCGAGTGGCACGGCCACCTTCGGCCCGCGTCCGTCGCTCACCTCGCCGGCCCATTTCCGGCCGACCAGGATGGAGGCGACGTACTGCGCGCCCATCACCACGCCCACGAAGAAGGTGCCTAGGCCCAGCACGTCGTACACGTGGCGCGGCAGCACCGGGAAGGCCATGCCCATGGGGAAGAAGCCCACGAAGACCGCCAGCATGAGCGGCAGCAGGGGGACGAAGGCGGACCAGAGCGATGCGCCGGTGCGCGCGGAAGGAATCGGAGTTGTTGTCGGCACGCCCGAATGGTGCCATCCCACCGGTGCAGACCAGGACATCGCCGGAAAGAACTTCTACCGGCCGACGGCCTCAGCCAGGGCGAAGGCGAAGGCGAAGGCGAAGTATTCGAAGCAGTTCCCCAAGCTGAACTTGTTCACCATCGACCAGGCATTCGGCAGGTTGGGCAGGCGACCAAGGTGCACTTTGCGGATGGGGGGAGCTTTGATGAGATCTACTCGAAGAAGTAGATTGACTTGGGAGAACGCACCGGGTGTTCGACTCAAGTCCGGTGCGTCGATCGTAGAACTAGGCGCCAATCACCCGCGCCTCAAGAAAAATGTTCTCGCGATGGAAATCCAGATACTTCCGCTGCCCAGCTGAGAACGCTCCAACGTTCTGCAGCATGCCGCTGTTGATACCCATGCGCTCGATGGCCGCCATGTCAGCAACCGGGGAGACGAGGACTTTTCCCGAATCCTCGAAGGAAATGAATCCTCGATCGAAGAGCAAATCAACATCGGGGGTCAGAAGGAAGCCATTCTCACCGTCCAATCGCTCCTCGTTGCTTGCATCGCGCCAAGGTTTGGTATGACTCGCTCGGAGGTACTCCAACTTGTCCACCTTAGTGACCCGACAACGTCTTTCCACTGCGGAGACGCGCGATCGAAAGAGACCCTGACCTCGCCTGGCAAGTACAAGGGCACTCTTCTCAGTTTCACTTGCAGCGCTCGCCTTCAGTTGTTCAATCTGGTGTTCTTCCCACTGCGCCTGTCCGGTTAGCACTGCACTCGTGATCGAATCTTCAGCACTCCAGCTCTGGGTGATTGCACGCGCCTCTGCACCAATCAAGTCGATTAGTTGACCCGCGAGAAGCGAGCCGACTCGGGTCAAGTAGACCGACTGCAATCCATTGCCATTCGGCTGTAGCGGTGAGTACTTGGTTGGAAGATAGGGCCGCAATCGATCGATATGCTCGACCGGCCTGATTGGATCCTTCAGGCGAACAAAGCGCACGTCCACCCGCCATCCAATCAAATCCCAGTACGCGCCTACTTGTCCAAACTCCATCGGCTTTGGCGCCTCGTAGGCATTCGATAGAGCGATTCCGATCGCTGGAATCCTCGTATCTGAGAACGAAAAGATCACGTCGCCGGGTGCAACTTCCTTCATGAACTCATAGAACGGATTGAGGGCACCATTCTTGTTGCGCTTGGGTGACCAGAGATAACCGCCTGCAAGCTCGTGCTTGAGGGTCTGGTTTTGGTTCACCCACCAGTAGCGCATGGAGCCGGACAATACACGGCTGCGCTGCCCATAGCCAACAACGACCGCACCGTCCTAAGTGCAATAAAAAAAAGGAACGTTCTATTTAAACGTTCCTCTTACTTCCGTGGGTCTCGACAGACCAACGCGGCTCAAACCTGCTGCGCGATGGTTCTCTGTCTGTCGCCTACACGTCGATATTCGCAGCCCTCAACGCATTCGTCTCGATGAAGTCCCTGCGCGGCTCCACTTCATCGCCCATCAGCATGGTGAACACCTTGTCGGCCTCGATCGCGTCCTCGATCTGCACGCGCAGCAGGCGGCGCACGCTGGGGTCCATGGTGGTTTCCCAGAGCTGCTCGGGGTTCATTTCGCCCAGGCCCTTGTAGCGCTGGCGTGAGGTGGTGCGTTCGGCTTCGCCGATCAGCCACTGCATGGCCTCGCGGAAGTCGCCCACCTTTTCCTCCTTGGCGCGCTCGCCCTCGCCGCGCATCACCTTGGCGCCTTCGTGCAGCAGGTCGCGGAAGGTGTCGGCGGCGTCGGACAGGGCCTGGTAGTCGGCGCCGTGCACGAACTCCTGCGTGATCACGCTGCTCTTGACGTTGCCGTGGTGGCGACGGCTGATGCGCAAGATGGGCTTGTCGGTGCGGGCATCGAACTCGCCGGCCACTTCGGCCAGGGGCGAGTTGTTGGCGCGGTCGATCTCCTGCAACTTGGCCTGCAGCGCCAGCGCCGAGGCCTCGGCCTCGGCCACCGTGTCCAGGTTCAGGCGCACGCCATCGGCGATGGCACGCAGGGCCTCGACGTCCATGAAGCCGGACAGCCGGTCGATCACGCGTTCGGCCACTTGGTGCTTGCGAGCCAGTTCGGCCAGGGTCTCGCCGCTGATGATGGTCGGTTTGTCGCCGCCGGTGGAGATGCTGGCGCCGTTCAGCGCCACGCGCAGCAGGAAAGCGTCAAGCTCCACGCCGTCCTTCAGGTACAGCTCCTCCTTGCCGGCCTTCACCTTGTACAGCGGCGGTTGCGCGATGTAGATATGGCCGCGCTCGACCAGCTCCGGCATCTGCCGGTAGAAGAAGGTCAGCAGCAGCGTGCGGATGTGGGCGCCGTCGACGTCGGCGTCGGTCATGATGATGATGCGGTGGTAGCGCAGCTTGTCGACGTTGAAGTCGTCGGCGTCGGACTTGCCGTGACCGTTGCCGTTGCCGTTGCCGTTGCCATTGCCATTGCCATTCCCGTTGCCGTGCGCGCTGCCGCCAGCCTTGCCGATGCCGGTGCCCAGCGCGGTGATCAGCGTCAGGATTTCGTTGGACGTCAGCAGCTTCTCGTAGCGCGCCTTCTCCACGTTCAGGATCTTGCCGCGCAGCGGCAGGATCGCCTGGAACTTGCGGTCACGCCCCTGCTTGGCGCTGCCGCCGGCGGAGTCGCCCTCGACGATGTAGATCTCGCACAGCGCCGGGTCCTTCTCCTGGCAATCGGCCAGCTTGCCGGGCAGGCCCATGCCGTCCAGCACGCCCTTGCGCCGCGTCATCTCGCGCGCCTTGCGGGCCGCCTCGCGTGCGCGGGCCGCCTCGACGATCTTGCCGACGATGGTCTTGGCGTCGTTGGGGCGCTCCTGCAGGTAGTCGTGCAGCTTGCTGGCCACCACGTCTTCCACCGGGCCGCGCACCTCGCTGGACACCAGCTTGTCCTTGGTCTGGCTGGAGAACTTGGGCTCGGGCACCTTCACGCTCAGCACGCAGGTCAGGCCCTCGCGCATGTCGTCGCCGGTGATCTCGACCTTGGCCTTCTTGGCCAGTTCGTTCTCCTCGATGTACTTGTTGATCACCCGCGTCATCGCCGCGCGCAGGCCGGTGAGGTGGGTGCCGCCGTCACGCTGCGGGATGTTGTTGGTGAAGCAGAGGACCTGCTCGTTGTAGCCGCTGTTCCACTGCATCGCGACCTCGACGCCGACCATGCTCCCCTGGTCGCTGGCCTTCTCGCCCACCGCATGGAAGGCGTTGGGGTGCAGCACCGACTTGCCCTTGTTGATGAAGTCGACGAAGCCCTTGACGCCGCCGGCACCCGAGAAGTCGTCGCTCTTGCCGGTGCGCTCGTCGACCAGCTTGATGTTGACGCCGTTGTTCAGGAACGAGAGCTCGCGCAGCCGCTTGGACAGGATCTCGTAGTGGAAGTCGTTGTTCTCCCTGAAGATCTCGGTGTCCGGCAGGAAGTGCACCTCGGTGCCCCGCTTGTCGGTCTCGCCCAGCACCAGCATGGGCCGCACCAGCGCCCTCTCGCCGTCGGGCCCCGTCTGCTCGCTGACTTCGCCGCTCTTGACCACGAAGCCCTTGCTGAACTCCAGCACGTGCACCTTGCCGTGGCGCCGCACCGTCAGGCGCAGCGACTTGGACAGCGCGTTCACGCAGCTGACGCCCACGCCGTGCAGGCCGCCCGAGACCTTGTAGCTGTTCTGGTTGAACTTGCCGCCGGCGTGCAGTTCGGTCAGCGCGATCTCGGAGGCGCTGCGCTTGGGCTCGTGCTTGTCGTCCCACTTGATGGCCGTCGGGATGCCGCGGCCGTTGTCCACCACGCTGATCGAGTTGTCGGTGTGGATGGTCACCACGATGTCGTCGCAGTGGCCGGCCAGGGCCTCGTCGATGGAGTTGTCCACCACCTCGAACACCAGGTGGTGCAGGCCGGTGCCGTCGGACGTGTCGCCGATGTACATGCCCGGGCGCTTGCGCACCGCCTCCAGCCCCTCCAGGATCTGGATGGCGCTCGCACCGTAGTCGGTGGCGGGGGCGGTTTCGGGGCGCTGGTCGGCCGGCTGGGTGCCGGTGCTCGGGTCGTTTTGCTCAGGCATACACGTCTTTTCTCTGTCGCTTGAAACACGCAACCCGCCGGTCGGCGGGTGCGGTTTCCTCTTCCGTCATTCGGTCCTTACGTCATCCCCGCGCAGGTGGGGATCCAGCGCAACGCGCCTGCGGCGCTGTCGAATGCGCAAGCCCTGGATTCCCGCCTACGCGGGAATGACCTGTCACTAAATCCTCATCGGCATGACCACGTACTTGAAGTTCGCGTCTTCCGGGTTGGTCACCAGGGCCGAGCTGTTGGCGTCGGCCAGTTCGATCTTCACCATCTCCTGGCCCATGTTGGCCAGGGCGTCGATCAGGTAGGTGACGTTGAAGCCGATCTCGATGGTGTCGCCGCCGTAGTCGATGTCCAGTTCGTCCACCGCCTCTTCCTGCTCCGCGTTGTTGCTGGCCACGCGCAGCGTGCCCGGCTCCAGCGTCAGGCGCACGCCCTTGAACTTCTCGCTGGTCAGGATGGCGGTGCGCTGCAGGCTCTTGAGCAGCGGGTCGCGGCCCAGCGTGACCTGGTTCTTGTGGTTCTTGGGGATCACGCGGTTGTAGTCGGGGAACTTGCCTTCGACCAGCTTGGTGACGAACTCCATGCCGCCGAAGGTGAAGCGCGCCTGGTTGGGCGCGAACTGCATCTGGATCGCGCCTTCGGCGTCGGACAGCAGGCGCTGCATCTCCAGCACCGTCTTGCGCGGCAGGATCACCTCCTGGCGCGGCACGTCGACTTCCAGCGTGGCGCTGGCGAAGGCCAGGCGGTGGCCGTCGGTGGCCACCAGCGACAGCTGCTTGCCCTCGGCCACGAACAGGATGCCGTTCAGGTAGTAGCGAATGTCGTGCACCGCCATCGCGAACGACACCTGCGCCAGCAGCGCCTTCAGGGTCTTCTGCGGCACGCTGAAGACCGGGCCGAAGCTGGCCGACTCCTGCACCAGCGGGAAGTCCTCGGCCGGCAGCGTCTGCAGCGTGAAGCGGCTCTTGCCGCCCTTGAGCACCAGCTTGCTCTGGCTGGTCTCCAGGCTGACGGTCTGGTCGGACGGCATGGTGCGCAGGATGTCGATCAGCTTGCGCGCCCCCACCGTGGTGGTGAAGTTGCCGCTGTCGCCATCCAGGTCGGCGGTGGTCCGGATCTGGATCTCGAGGTCGCTGGTCGTCAACTGCAACTGGGTGCCTGTCTTGCGGATCAGCACGTTGGCCAGGATCGGCAGCGTGTGCCGGCGCTCGACGATGCCGGCAACCGATTGCAGCACCGAGAGCACTTTTTCCTGCGTGGCCTTCAGGACGATCATGTGGGCCTCTCCTCTTCTGAATTCTTTGTTTAAAGGTAGTAGTAGCTAGGTAAGGGGCGGCGTCCCGTGTGGACAAGGCGCATTTTCCCCTTTTTCATCAGGTACTTGCGGTTGCCGAAAGGGTGTGGGCGGGTGCGCTTCCGGGCCGCTTCGCCGATGGGGACAACCTGGCCGCGGAGCGCGCTCCTGTGGATAAGCGGGCAGTTGTGCCGGAATGCTCCACAGGGTTGTTCCAGGCCGTCATCCGCCATCAGCCCTTCAGCGTCTGTTCCAGCACGTGCAGCTGCTGGTTCAACTCGGTGACGTTCTGGCGCTCCTGGGCGATCTTGCGCACCGCGTGCAGCACCGTCGTGTGGTCGCGGCCGCCGAACAGCTCGCCGATCTCGGGCAGGCTTTTCTGGGTCAGCTCCTTGGCCAGGTACATGGCGATCTGGCGCGGGCGGGCGATCGAGGCCGGGCGCTTCTTGCTGTACATGTCGGCGACCTTGATCTTGTAGTAGTCGGCCACCGTCTTCTGGATGTTCTCCACGCTGATCTGCCGGTTCTGGATCGACAGCAGGTCGCGCAGGGCCTCGCGGGCCAGCTGGATGGAGATCTCCTTCTGGTTGAAGCGGCTGTAGGCCAGGATCTTGCGCAGCGCGCCTTCCAGCTCGCGCACGTTGGAGCGCACGTTCTTGGCCACGAAGAAGGCCACTTCCTCGGGCATCTCGGCGCCTTCGGCGGCCGACTTGTTGATCAGGATGGCCACCCGCATCTCCAGCTCGGGCGGCTCGATGGCCACCGTCAGGCCGGAGTCGAAGCGCGAGATCAGCCGCTCGTGGATGTCGGCCAGCCCCTTGGGGTAGGTGTCCGAGGTCATCACGATGTGGCTCTTCTTGGCCAGCAGGGCCTCGAAGGCGTTGAAGAACTCCTCCTGCGTGCGGTCCTTGTTGGCGAAGAACTGCACGTCGTCGATCAGCAGCAGGTCCAGCGAGTGGTACTTGCCCTTGAACTCGTCGAAGGTCTTGCGCTGGTAGGCCTTAACCACATCGGAGACGAACTGCTCCGCGTGGATGTAGAGAACTTTGGAGCCGGGGCGCTCGGCCAGCAGCTTGTTGCCGACGGCATGGACCAGGTGGGTCTTGCCCAGGCCCACCCCGCCATAGATGAACAGCGGGTTGTAGAGCTGGCCGGGCGTGCCGGCCACGTGCATGGCGGCGGCGCGCGCCATGCGGTTGGCCGTGCCCTCGACCAGGGTGTCGAAGGTCAGGGCCGTGTTGAGCCGGTTCTTGAAGGTGCCGGACGGGCTGTCGTCGGCCAGCTCGACCGGTTCGGCCGGCGGCGGCATCTCCGGGGCAGAGGCTGCGACGTAAGGTTTCGCGGGCGCTTCACGCTGAGCGAGCGCTAACTCAAGTTGCACCGGCTGGCCGTAGAGCTTTTCCAGCGTGGCCGCGATGCGGCCGGCGTACTGGGCCCGAACCCAGTCGAGCTTGAAGCGGTTGGCGACGTACAACGTGACCCGGGAAAAGTCGTCCGTGACCCGGGCCCCCAGCGGCTTGATCCAGGTGTTGAACTGCTGTTCCGGGAGTTCCTGGGCGAGCTGGTCCATGCAGGCCTGCCACAGGCCGTCCCCTCCCCCCATGGCCGAACCTCCCGGCAGGCTGTTGCCAAATCCCTCGCTCATCCGGTTCGCCGCCCTCTGTGGATAGTTGTCATTCTCGGAAACCCCCGATTGTAATTTATGAAGAAGTTATCCACACCGGGTTTTCGCTATTGCGCGCGAGGGCGGCCGGGCGCGGTGAAAGGCGGCTTTCTTGTCCAGCCGGGCGATTTCGCCGATAATCGCGGGTTTCCCTGACGCCAAGCAGACCAAGACATGAAACGCACCTACCAACCCTCCAAAGTGCGCCGCGCCCGCACCCACGGCTTCCTGGTCCGCATGAAGACCCGTGGCGGCCGTGCCGTGATCAACGCCCGCCGCGCCAAGGGCCGCAAGCGCCTGGCCGTCTGAGGCCGGCCCGGATCGCGCCCCGCCGCGGCTGCCTGGGCCAAGCCCGACCAAGCCAGCCCCATCCGTGCAGCGGCTCAGGACACGGGCGCAATTCGAGGCCGTCATGGCCGCCGGCCGCACCGTCGCCCGCACCGAGCACTTCGCGCTGCACCGCGCCCCGCTCGGTCCCGATCCGGAACCCGGTGCCACCGCCCCAGGTCCCACAGGGCCGGAACCCCCAGGGTCGCCGGCCCTGTTTGCTGTCCGGCACGAACCCTGGCTGGGCGCCATCGTTCCCAAGCGCTGGGCCCGCCGAGCCGTCACCCGCAACGCCATCAGGCGCCAGATCTACACCGTGAGCCAGCAATTCGAAGCCGACCTGCCCGCCGCCGCGCACGTGGTGCGGCTGCGTGCCGGCTTCGATCGCGCGCAGTTCCGCAGCGCCAGTTCGCCGGCGCTGAAGGCCGCGGTGCGCACCGAGCTGCAGCGCCTGTTCGGGGAGCTGCGCCGGTGATCCGCTCCGTCCTGATCGGCCTGGTCAAGGGCTACCGGCTGCTGCTGTCGCCCTGGCTGGGATCGGCCTGCCGCTTCACCCCCAGCTGCTCGGCCTACGCGCTGCAGGCCCTGCAGCAGCACGGCGCCGCTGCCGGCAGTTACCTGACGGTGGCGCGGCTGGTGCGCTGCCATCCCTGGTGCGCCGGTGGCGTGGACGAGGTGCCGGACCAGGCGCCGCGGCTGTTCACCCGCCTGCTGGCGCCCCACTCGCAGAAAAAGACGTCATGAACGACATTCGCCGCACCATCCTCTGGGTGGTCTTCGGTTTCTCGCTGGTCCTGCTCTGGGACCAGTGGCAGATCCACAACGGGCGCCAGGCCACCTTCTTCCCGCAGCCCACGCGGCCGGCCGCCACGGCCGCGGCCGATCCCGCCAGCGCACCGTCAGCCGTCCCGGCCGCTTCGGCACCTGCGACGGGTGCCGCCCTGCCGGGCGTGGCGGGCACCGCCACGCCGCCGTCCGCCGCGCCGCAGGCCCCGCAAGAGCGCTTCACGGTCACCACCGACCTGCTGCGCGCCACTTTCGACACCGTGGGCGGTTCGCTGGTGCGCACCGAGTTCCTGCAGGTCAGCGCCGACTCCAGCAGCGGCAAGGAAGGCACCAGCACCTTCGTGCTGCTGCAGGACGAACCGGGGGCCCAGGGCAAGACCTACGTCGCCCAGAGCGGGCTGATCGGGGGCGACTTCCCCAACCACACCACGCCTATGGCGGTCAGCGGCGAGCGTGAACTCAAGCCGGGCAGCGACGAACTGACGGTGCGGTTCGAGTCGCCCGCGGTCGGCGGCGTCAAGCTGGTCAAGACCTACACGCTGCGCCGCGGCCACTATGAAGTGGGCGTGACGCACGAGGTGGTCAACGTCGGCGGGCAGCCGGTGTCGCCGCAGCTGTACATGCAACTGGTGCGCGGCGGCTTCGCCGATGCCGGCTCCTCGTTCATGAACCCGACCTCCACCTTCACGGGGCCGGCGGTGTTCACGGCCGACCAGAAGTTCCAGAAGGTCGAGCCGTCGGAGATCGACAAGAACAAGGCCGACTTTCAGAAGGAGGCCACCGCCGGCTACGTGGCGATGGTGCAGCACTACTTCGCCAGCGCCTGGATCCTGCCGGACGGCACCCAGCGCGAGAACTTCGTGCGCAAGGTGGACAACCGCTATTCGGTCGGCATGATCGCGCCGCTCAAGCCGGTGGCCCCGGGCGCCAGCGCGGTCCAGGAGTCGCGCTTCTTCGCCGGTCCGCAGATCGAGAAGATGCTGGAGAACATCTACCCCGGCCTGGACCTGGTGAAGGACTACGGGATGTTCACCATCCTGGCCAAGCCGCTGTACTGGCTGATGGACCAGATCCACTCGGTGCTGGGCAACTGGGGCTGGTCGATCATGGCGCTGGTGCTGGTGATCAAGATCGCCTTCTACTGGCTGCAGGCCAAGGGCTACGAGAGCATGGCCAAGATGAAGGCCATCAACCCCAAGGTGATGCAGCTGCGCGAGCGCTACAAGGACAACCCGCAGCAGATGCAGCAGGAGATGATGCGCATCTACCGGGAGGAGAAGGTCAACCCGCTGGGCGGCTGCTTCCCCATCATGATCCAGATCCCGGTGTTCATCGCACTGTACTGGGTGCTGCTGACCAGCGTGGAGATGCGCAACGCGCCCTGGATCGGCTGGATCCACGACCTGGCCTCGCCGGATCCCTTCTACATCCTGCCGCTGGTGATGACCCTCACCACGCTGCTGCAGACGGCGCTCAACCCGGTGCCGCCCGATCCCATGCAGGCCAAGCTGATGTGGTTCATGCCGCTGGCGTTCTCGGTGATGTTCTTCTTCTTCCCGGCCGGCCTGGTGCTGTACTGGATCACCAACAACGTGCTGTCGATCGCCCAGCAGTGGCTGATCAACACCCGCATGGGCGTGCCGCCGCAGTTCAACCTGCCCAAGTTCAAGAGCTGAGCGCCGCAGGCGCGATGCGCTTGAACCCCACGCGCAGGCGGGGATCCACGAAGGGCCGCGCAAGCGGCCCTTATGCTTTGCAATTCCATGCTCCCCCGCCACGACCAGCCGATTGCCGCCATCGCCACCGCGCCGGGTCGCGGCGCGGTCGGCATCGTTCGCGTGTCCGGCCGCACCGTGCAGCCGGTGATCGACGCGGTCTGCGGCCGCGCGCTCCGGCCGCGCGAGGCCACTTACCTGCCCTTCCGGGCCCCCGATGGCGCGCCCATCGACCAGGGCCTCGCCATCCACTTCCCGGCCCCGCATTCCTACACCGGCGAGGACGTGCTGGAACTGCAGGCGCACGGCGGACCGGTGGTGCTGCAACTGCTGCTGGCGCGCTGCCTGGAGGCGGGCGCCGGCATCGGGCTGCGGCTGGCGCAGCCGGGCGAATTCACCGAGCGCGCCTTCCTCAACGACAAGATCGACCTGGCGCAGGCCGAGGCCATCGCCGACCTGATCGACGCCAGCACCGAGGCAGCGGCGCGCAGCGCCAGCCGTTCGCTGGCCGGCGAGTTCTCGCGCGAGATCCACGAGCTGCGCGACGCGCTGATCCACTTGCGCATGCTGGTGGAGGCCACGCTGGACTTCCCCGAGGAGGAGATCGACTTCCTGCGCCAGGCCGACGCCCAGGGCCAGCTGGACCGGCTGCAGGCCCGGCTGGCGGCCGTGATGCAACGCGCGCGCCAGGGCGCGCTGCTGCGCGAGGGCATCAAGGTGGTGATCGCCGGCCAGCCCAACGCCGGCAAGAGCTCGCTGCTCAACGCGCTGGCCGGCGCCGAGCTGGCCATCGTCACGCCGGTGCCGGGCACCACGCGCGACGTGGTGAGCCAGACCATCCAGGTCGAGGGCGTGCCGGTGCACGTGGTCGACACCGCCGGCCTGCGCGAGAGCGAGGACGTGGTCGAGCGCATCGGCATCGAACGGGCCTGGTCGCAGATCGCCGCCGCCGACGCGGTGCTGTTCCTGCACGATCTCACGCGGGCGCAGGAGCCGGGTTACCGCGAAGCCGACCGCGAGCTGCTGCAGCGGCTGCGCGCGCACGTGCCCGAGTCGGTGCCGGTGCTGCAGCTGTGGAACAAGGCCGATGCGGCAGCGGGCGCCGCCGTGCCCGACGGCGGCCTGCGGTTGTCGGCCCGCACCGGCGACGGACTGCAGGCGGTGCGCGCCCGGCTGCTGGAGATCGCCGGCTGGCAGGCCGCGCCGGAAGGTGTCTACATCGCGCGCGAGCGCCACCTGCAGGCGCTGCGCCGGGTCGATGCCCACCTGATGGAATCCGCCGCCCTGCTGGCCGGCGAAGTGCCGGCGCTGGACCTGCTGGCCGAGGAGCTGCGGCTGGCGCAGAACGCGCTGAACGAGATCACAGGCGAGTTCAGCGCCGACGACCTGCTGGGCGTGATCTTCTCGAGCTTCTGCATCGGGAAATAGCGGACCCGCCGCCTGCCCTCACGCTAGCCCCCGAGCAGCTTCTCCTCCGCTAGCGCCAGCGCAGCCGGCTTGCCCGACAGCACCACCGTGTCGCCGCCCTCGAGCGGTGGGTCACCCTCCAGCGCCGCCGCCTTGCCGTCCGCGTGGCGCACGCTGACCACCCGTACGCCCATGGCGTGGAAAGCGAAGTGGGCGAGCCGCCGGCCGACCGAGCGGCCGCCGGGCGGCAGCGTGACGGTCGCCAGCCGCTCCAGCTGGCGTTCGTCGGCGGTGTCGTCGTCGGCCCCATGGAAGTAGCCGCGCAGCAGGCTGTAGCGGGCGTCGCGCTGGTCGCGCACCAGCCGGATCACGCGCCGCATCGGCACGCCGACCAGGGCCAGCGCGTGGCTGGCCAGCATCAGCGAGCCTTCCAGGGCTTCGGGCACCACCTCGGTCGCGCCGGCGGCCTGCAGCTTGTCGATCTCGCGGTCGTCCTGGGTGCGCACGATCACGGGCACCTGCGGCGCGTGGGCGCGCGCGTGCGCCAGCACCTTGATAGCGCCCGGCACGTCCAGGTAGGTGACCACCACCGCGCTGGCCCGCGCCAGTCCGGCGGCCATCAGCGACTGCAGCCGGGCCGCGTCGCCGAACACCACCGAGTCGCCGGCGGCAGCCGCCTGCCGCACCCGGTCGGGGTCGAGGTCCATCGCCATGTAGGGGATGCCCTCGCGTTCCAGCATCCGTGCCAGGTTCTGGCCGCTGCGGCCGTAGCCACAGATGATCACGTGCCGGTTCACGTTGATCGAGCGCCGGGCGATGGTGGTCATCTGCAGCGACTGCTGCAGCCACTCGCTGGCCACCAGCTTCATCACCAGCCGGTTGCTGTACATCACGATGAAGGGCGTGGCCAGCATGGACAGCACCATGCTGGCCAGGATCGGGCTGCGCAACCCGTCCGGCAGCAGCCCCTGCTGCTGCGCCAGGGTCAGCAGCACGAAGCCGAACTCGCCGGCCTGCGCCAGGTACAGGCCGGTGCGCAGCGACACGCCGGTGGTGGCGCCCAACGCCCGGGCCAGCAGGGTGACCAGCACCAGCTTGAACAGCACCGGCAGCGTCACCAGCAGCAGCACCAGCGGCCAGCGGTCGGCCACCACGTGCCAGTCCAGCAGCATGCCCACGCCGATGAAGAACAGGCCCAGCAGCACGTCGTGGAAGGGCCGGATGTCGGTCTCGACCTGGTGCTTGTATTCCGTCTCGGCGATCAGCATGCCGGCGATGAAGGCGCCCAGCGCCAGCGACAGCCCGGCCAGTTCGGTCAGCCAGGCCAGCCCCAGCGTGACCAGCAGCAGGTTCAGCACGAACAGCTCTTCGCTCTTGCGCCGGGCGACAAGCGTCAGCCACCAGCGCATCAGCTTCTGGCCGCCGGCCAGCAGCAGCCCCACCAGCACCGCGGCCTTCAGCAGGGCCAGCGCCAGGCTCGTCAGCAGCTGCTCGGGTTCGCTGCCGAGTGCGGGGACCAGTACCAGCAGCGGCACCACGGCCAGGTCCTGGAACAGCAGCACCCCGATCACCCGCTTGCCGTGCTCCGAGTCCAGCTCCAGCCGCTCGGCCATCAGCTTGAGCACGATGGCGGTGCTGCTCATGGCCAGCGCCGCGGACAGCACCAGCGCCGTCTGCCAGCTCATGTGCCACAGCCCCGGGGCGATCGCCGTCAGCGCCAGGGTGCCCAGCGTGCCGACCAGCACCGTGAGCGCCACCTGCAGCAGGCCCAGGCCGAACACGTGGGTGCGCATGGTGCGCAGCCGCGACAGGCTGAATTCCAGCCCGATCACGAACATCAGGAACACCACGCCGAATTCGCCGATGTAGTGCACCTTGGCCGAGTCCTGCTCCAGCGAGAGGGCGTTCGGGCCGATCAGGACACCGGCGAGCAGGTAGCCCAGCATCGGCGGCAGCTTGAAGGAGCGGCAGGCCACCACGCCGAGCACCGCGGCCAGCAGGTAGACCAGCATCAGCTCCAGCGTGGACATGTGCCGATGCTAACGGGCACCCTAGAATCGCCGCCATGCCCGCTTCCCTCCCCTCGGCGCCGGCCGCCGCCGCACAGCCGGCCCCGGGCAGCTCCGACCCCGACTTCGATTCCGCCCGCGCCCTGCGCCTGGCGCAGGAGACTTTCGACATCGAGGCGGCCGCGGTGCAGGGCCTGAAGGCGCGCACCGGCGAGTCGTTCGGGCGCGCGGTGCAGGCCATGCTGGCGGTGCGCGGCCGCGTCGTCGTCATGGGCATGGGCAAGAGCGGCCACATCGGCCGCAAGGTGGCGGCGACGCTGGCGTCCACCGGCACGCCTGCGCTGTTCGTGCATCCCGCCGAGGCCAGCCACGGCGATCTCGGCATGATCAAGGCCGTCGACCTGGTGCTCGCCATCTCCAATGGCGGCGAGAGCGACGAGATCACGGCCATCCTGCCGGTGCTCAAGCGGCTCGGGGTGCCGCTGGTGGCGATCACGGGCAACCTGCACTCCACGCTGGCGCGGCACGCGGACATCGTGCTGGACAGCGGGGTGGAGAAGGAGGCGTGCCCGCTGAACCTGGCGCCGACCGCCAGCACCACCACCCAGCTCGCCCTGGGCGATGCCCTGGCGGTGGCGCTGCTGGACGCGCGCGGCTTCCGCGCCGAGGATTTCGCCCGCTCGCACCCCGGCGGCGCGCTCGGGCGCAAGCTGCTGACCCACCTGAGCGACGTGATGCGCACCGGCGACGCCGTGCCGCGCGTGCCCGCGGATACGCCGTTTCCCCAGTTGATGCGGGAGATGAGCGCCAAGGGCCTGGGCGCCTCCGCCATCGTCGATGCCGACGGGCGGGTGCTGGGCATCTTCACCGACGGCGACCTGCGCCGGCTGATCGAGAAGGGCGTCGACCTGCGCCAGGTGCGCGCCAGCGAGGTGATGCACGCCAGCCCGCACACCATCCGCGACGACGCGCTGGCCGCCGAGGCGGCCGAACTGATGGAGCGCTACCGCATCACCAGCGTGCTGGTCGTCGACGCCCAGGGGCGCCTGTGCGGCGCCATCAACAGCAACGACCTGATGCGGGCCAAGGTCATCTGATGCCGGCACTCGCCTTCGCGCCGGAACTGCTGCTCGCCGCCCAGGGCGTGCAGGTGGCTTTCTTCGACGTGGACGGCGTGCTCACCGACGGCGGGCTGTACCTGTCGGCCGAAGGCGAGATGCTCAAGCGCTTCCACATCCTGGACGGGCTGGGGCTCAAGCTGCTGCAGCGTGCCGGCATCACGCCGGTGGTGATCACCGGGCGCGACTCACCGGCGTTGCGGGCGCGGCTGGCGGCGCTGGGCGTCGCCAAGGTCCACTACGGGACCGAGGACAAGGCCCCGGCGGCACAGCGCACGCTGGCCGAGCTGGGCCTGGGCTGGGACCGCGCCGCCGCGATCGGCGACGACTGGCCCGACCTGCCGGTGATGCGCCGCTGCGCCTTCGCGGCCGCGCCCGCCAACGCGCACGTGGAGGTCCGGGCGGCGGCGGCCTACGTGACCCGCGCCAGCGGCGGGCACGGGGCGGCGCGCGAGTTCTGCGACCTGCTGCTGGTGGCCAGCGGGCGGTACGCGAGCCTGCTGGAACAGTACGAGTGAGCTCCGCCACGCTGCCCCTGCTGCAGGCCTGGCGCTGGACACGCAGCACCTGGGACCGGCTCGCCATCTACCTGCCGGTGATCCTCATGGGGCTGCTGGCGCTGGGTACCTACTGGCTGGCCAGCAACACGCCGTCGTTCATGGGGGCCCCGGCGGC
>NZ_DASPLW010000032.1:0-16044 GCF_035627355.1 Ramlibacter sp. | reverse complement strand
CCGCCGCCGCCGGAAATCGCGTAGCCGCAAGCCGGCACCGTGTGCACCGCCGGCATCACCTCGATGCGCTTGCCGCCCAGTTCCAGCACCTGCCCGACCTGGATCTCGTGGAAGGTGATGAAGGGCTTTTCCGGCGTCGGGATGCGGCTGAAGTCCGGCCAGATCACGTTGTTGAAGACGTGCTGCCGCAGCGCCACAAGCGTGCCGGGCAGCGCATGGATGCACACGGGTCGCATGAGCTGCGAGGCGATCGAGTCGACCATCAGGGGCAGCGCCGCGACGTGGTCCAGGTGCGAGTGCGTCAGCAGCACGTGGCCGATGCCCGCCATCTCCTGCAGGGTCAGGTCGCCGACGCCGGTGCCGGCATCGACCAGCACGTCGCCGTCGACCAGGAACGAGGTGGTCCGGCAGCCCCGGGCGATCGCGCCCGAGCAGCCCAGCACGCGCACCCTCATGTCAGGCCCCCGGGCGCGATGCGCGGCAGGCGCAGGCGCGCCTGGCGGGCGGCAGGGAAGGGCGGGCGGCGCGGGCCATGGCGGTCCTCACTTGGTTTCGAAGTTGGTGGCGCCATCCCATTCGGGATCGAAGGGCAGCAGCCTCATCGAGGCTACACGTTCGGAATACAAATCGTAAAGGTATTTCCTCGGGTTCATCCGGTGCAGGTTGAGCAGCAGGGTGTCGCACTGGTCCCAGTCCTGGGCCCGGTAGGCCTTGAGGAAGGTGCCCCAGGCCTTGAGTTCCTCGGTCTGCGGCGCCTCCAGCCGGTCGGCCGGCGCCAGCGGCCAGAAGATGGCCACCGCCTGCTCCTTGCCCTTGACGCGCACCCGGTCCAGTTCCTGCCAGGCGAAGCGGGTCGCCCGCTTGCGGGTGGATTCGCTGACCACGATGTCGACCCCGTAAACCTTGGACAGGCCTTCGAGCCGAGAGCCCAGGTTGACCGCGTCGCCGATCACCGTGTAGCTGCGCCGCACCTGCGAGCCCATGTCGCCGACGCACATCATCCCGGTGTTCAGGCCGATGCCCACGCCGATCTCCGGCAGGCCCTTGGCGCGGTGCTCCTCGTTGATGCGGCGCACGGCGTTGGCCATCTCCAGCGCGCTCTTGACCGCCAGGTGCGCGTGCTCGCCCGTTTCCACCGGGGCGCCCCAGAACGCCATGACGCAGTCACCCATGTACTTGTCGATGGTGCCGCGGTTGCCCCGGATGATGTCGGTCAGCCGGTTGAACACCGCGTTGAGCAGCTCCTGCAGCTGCACCGGCTCCATCTTCTCGGACATCTTGGTGAAGCCGCGCATGTCGCAGAACATCACCGTCAGCTCCTTGTTGGACGCCTGCATGCTGTAGCTGTCCGGGTCCTTGACCATCTCGTCCACCAGCTCGGGCGGCACGTAGGTGCCGAACAGGTTGGCCAGCTCGCGCTTGGAGCGGCTCTCGACGAAGTAGCCGTAGCTCATGTTCAGCGCGAAGGCGGTCAGCACCATGGCCAGCGAGGAAGCCAGGGGCAGTACCAGCCCGGCTCCCAGGTACAGCCCGAAGTTCAGTCCGACCACCGCCGCCAGCACGGCGAAGCTGGTGGCCACCGCCTTGGGCGCGGACAGCAGCGGCAGTGCGAGCGCGAGCAGCAGGCCGACCACGAACAGCACCACCACTTCGTAGCCCATGGCGTAGTCGGGCTTGACCGGCAGCCGCCCATCGAGCAGGCCGGAGATCAGGTTGGCGTGCGTCTCCACGCCCGGGTAGGTCTCCCCGACCGGCGTGGACCGCAGGTCCTGCAAGCCGGGCGCCGTGGTGCCGACCAGCACGATCTTGCCCTTGAGCGCACCGGGTGCGATGCGTTGCGACAGCAGGTCGGCCGCCGAGATGTACTTGAACGACCCGCCGTTCGGGCCGCCCGGCCCGCGGAAGGGGACCAGCGCAGCCACCCGCTCGTCGACCGGCAGGCTCATGGTCTTCTGCCCCAGGCGCAGCACGACGCTGTCCAGCGCCTGGTAGCTGCGGCCGCCGCCTGGGGGGAAGCCCGGCTCCACCGAGGGCATTCCCATCAGGAGGCGGAACATGGCAAGGGTCAGCGATTCGTAGTAGCGGTCCTCGAACTCCGCCAGCAGGGGGACCGAGCGGACCACGCCGTCGAAGTCGACGACCGGGTTGAAGAAGCCGGCCATGGGAGCGGCCTTGGCGAGCTGCTCGATGCTGGCTCCGTAGCCGTTCCACTGGAAGAAACGGATCGGGCGGCCCAGCAGGTCCTGCGGCTGCATCACGGGCGCCGGCAGCACGCCCGAGCGGCCGCCACCGCGGTCGCTGCTGAAGTAGTAGCCCAGTACCACGGGCCGGTCGGCCAGCGAGCGGGCGAAGACCGCGTCGTAGTCCAGCATCGGGCCGAGCTGCTCGATGCGGCTGGCAAAGCCCGGCTGGTCCTTCAGCTCGCCCTGGGCCAGCTGGCGCAGGCGCTTGAGGCCTGAGCTTTCGTCCGGCTCGGCGAACACGACGTCGAAGCCGAGAACGGCCACCTGCTGGCGCTGGAACAGTTCGTCGGTGAGCTGCGCCAGCCGGTTGCGGCTCCAGGGCCAGCGGCCGACCTCGCCCAGGCTCTTCTCGTCGATGTCGACGATGACGATGCGCTCGTCCAGCGTGCCCGGCATGGTGGCGCGCAGGCGCGCGTCGTACAGGATCTGGTCCAGCCGGTGCAGCCCGACCAGCGGCATCGCGCCGGTGGCATGCAGCAGCGCGATCAGCAGGGGAACCAGCGTCAGGCCGATGCGGGCCCAGTGCCTGCCCAGCAGGCGGATCCACCCCGGCATCTCGCTGGTGTTCCTCGGGCCGGGCCGGGCTCAGCCCTGCACGAACTGCATCTGGGTGCCCGCCAGCTCCAGCATGTCGCCGTTCTTGAGCGTGACCGGCTCCTGGCCGACGGCGGTGCCATTGAGCATCGGCTTGTTGCCGCCCTCGACGTGCGCAACGACGAAGCCATGCGGGCGCTTGGTGATGGCGGCAACCGCCACGCCCGGCTTGCCGATGGTGGTGACCACCTTCACCAGCGGCACCTCGCGGCCGGCGGCCGCGCCCGACATGACCTTGATCGCGCCCTTGACTTCGCCAGCGGCGTCAGCGGGAGCGGCCGCTGCCGACGGGGCCGTCGCAGCGCCGGCCGGCTTGGCGACCGGCGGCGGCACCATGCCGGCCTTCATGATCATGGTCTTCTCGAAGGTGGCGCCCGGCACCTCGTTGATGTACTTGATCTTGTATTTGCCGATCTCGACCGTGTCGTTGTTCTGCAACAGCTGCTTCTTCACGGCCTTGCCGTTGATGTAGGTGCCGTTGGTGCTGTTCAGGTCCTCGAGGTAGACCTCGTTGCCGGTCAGCTGCAGCACCGCGTGCTCGCCGCTGACGGCCAGGTTGTCGATCACGATGTCGTTGTACGGACGCCGGCCCAGCGTCGTGCGGTCCTTCGTCAGCTGTACTTCCTTGATGACGACACCGTCGATCGAAACGATCATTTTCGGCATGTCCCACTCCTGTTCGTGATCTCTTCTCGCATTGTCGATACCGAAGACCGATTGTCTACTTTCCCAGCAATCGGGAGATGAGCCCCTTCTTTTTCGTTCCGCTGTCCGATTGCGCGAGGAGCACCGAGATATTGTCGCGCCCCCCGTTGGCATTGGCGGCGTCCACCAGCTGCAGCGCCTTTTCGTCCAGCGGCGCATCGGACGTCAGGATGCGGGCGATGCCCTCGTCGTCCACCATGTCGGACAGGCCGTCGGAGCACATGAGGTAGATGTCGCCGGCCTCCACGCGGTGCTCGTTGACCTCCAGCAGCACGGCGTCCTCCACGCCCAGCGCGCGGGTGACCAGGTTCTTGTTGGTGGACACCGCCGCCTGCTCGGGGGTGATCAGGCCGGCGTCGATCTGCTCCTGCAGCAGCGAGTGGTCCTTGGTGATCTGCACCAGTTCGGCCCCGCGCTGGCGGTAGCAGCGCGAGTCGCCGATGTGGCCGAGCAGCAGCCGGCCGTCCTGGAACACGCCGACCACCAGCGTGGTGCCCATGCCGGAATACTGCGGATTGGAGTTGGCGGCGTTGAAGATCGACCGGTTGGCGTTGTCGACGCAGATCTCCATCGCCCGGCGCACCTCCTTCGAATTGGCGTGCCGCCCGGCCTGCGTGAGCCACCGCCCGAGCTCCGACTTGATGAAGGTGGTGGCCATGCCGCTGGCGATCTCGCCGGCGTTGTAGCCGCCCATGCCGTCCGCCAGGATGGCCAGCCGCGTGGGCTCGTCGTAGGTGACGGAGTCCTCGTTGTTCTCGCGCGCGAGGCCAGGGTCGGTGCGGGTGCTGAATTCGTAGTTCATGGCTGGCCGGCTCATTCTTTCGGATCGGCCCCGGGAGCGTCGGGCTTGCTGAATACCGCCGTCTTCTCGAATCCGGCGGCGCCGCCCGCTGGCGGGGACGCATCATAGCCGGGCGCCGACGGCAGGCCCGGGCTGGCGCGCTCGAACGCAGCCGGGGCCGATGCCGCCATCACGACGGTCTTTTCCGCGGCGGCCTGCGCCTGCGCCGCGGACGACAGCGACAGCGACAGCGACAGGGCGATGGTGCCGTCGGGATCGGCCGGCGCGCGGGCGGGTGCGCCCGGCGTGCCCGGCGCCATCAGCGCCCTCAGGTCGGCGGCGAACTGGTCGCCGTCCTGGTAGCGTGCCTCGGGCTTCTTGGCCAGCGCCAGCGCAACGACTGCTGCCAGGCGATCGGGTATGTCGCGCCGCACGATGCGGATGTCCGGCGCCTCCTCGTTGGCGATCTTGTACATCAGCTCCGCCATCGAGTCGCCGCGGAAGGGGAGCACGCCGGTGAGCATCTGGAACAGCATCACGCCCAGCGAATACAGGTCGGAGCGGCCGTCCACCTTCTTGCCGGCGATCTGCTCGGGCGACATGAAGCTGGGCGTGCCCAGCACCAGCCCGGTCTTGGTCTTGCTGGAGTCGGTGATGCGGGCGATGCCGAAGTCGGTGACCTTGACCGTGTCCGAGTCGAACTCGTACATGATGTTGGCCGGCTTGATGTCCCGGTGCACCACGTTCTGGCGGTGGGCGTAGGCCAGCGCCTCCGCCACCCGGGCTACGATGGACAGCACGCGCGGCACCGGCAGCAGCTGTCCGTCGCGGCAGAAGTCCGACAGGTCCTTGCCGCGCAGGAATTCCATGGCGATGTAGGCCAGGTCGTGCTCCTCGCCGGCATCGAAGATGGTGACGATGTTCTGGTGCTGCAGGCGCCCCGCCGTCTCGGCTTCGCGGAAGAAGCGGTCGCGCGCATCGGCCAGCTCCTCGCCCTCGAACTCCTGCGACAGCGCCATGGTCTTGATCGCGACCACGCGGCCGATCTTCGGGTCCTTGCCCATGTAGACCACGCCCATGGCGCCCTTGCCCAGCTCCTTCTCGACCTGGTAGCGGCCCAGCATGGGTTTTTCGACCGCACCGCCGTCCAGCAGCAGGGTGCCGCCGGGGTGCGCCCCGCCGCCGCCGAGCATGACGGTCTCCGACAGGTTCTTCGCCCGATTCAGCTTGGCCTGGAGATCCTTGTAGTCCCTGTTCCAGGTGGCCATGTACTCGTACACCGCTTCGGCCTTGTTGAACTGGCGCTTGCGCTCGAAGTCCAGCGCCAGGTTGTACAGGTTGTCCATCAGCGGGTCGCTCAGCGGCACGCGACGGAAGCGGTCGAAGGCCATGTCCAGCTGGCCCTGGCCCTGCAGCGCCAGGCCCATCATGCGGTTGGTCTCGGCCGACTCTTCGTCCGACTTGACCTTGCCGGCCTCGGTGACCAGGAACCGCTTGGTGGTGAGCGCGGCATGGCCGATCACCAGCAGCGCCGCTGGCAGCACGAATCGCAGCCAGGTGGCGGCAGCGGACAGCAGGAAGTACTCGGACGCCAGCAGGGCCACCAGCAGCACGCCCGTGGCGACCGCGCCGGCACCCGCGGACAGGCGCGGCAGTGCCGCGACCAGGTAGGCGGCGACCAGGAGGAAAGCGCCGAAGGCGGCCCAGCCGCCCCACGACGGCTCGGAGATGGCGTGCTCGCCCAGGATGTTGGAGGTGACGTGCGCCATCAGCTCCGCGGGGCTGAGCGCCGGGTGCCCGGGCACCGGGAAACTGGTGCCCACGCCCTGCGCCGTGGCGCCGACCAGCACGATCTTGTCGGCGTATTTGGTGGCCGGGATCTTCCCGCTCAGCACGTCGTAGAAGGAGTCGACCTGGAAGGCCGGCTTGCCGCCCTGGTCCGGATAGAACTGCGGCAGGATGCGGGCCGCTTCATCGGTGCGGATCTTCAGCCGTCCGAGCTGGACGCCCTCGCCGGGCAGCACCTGGATGTCGTCGGGACCCAGGTTCAGGCTCCGGGCGGCCGCCAGCAGCGCCATCGACGGAACTCCACGCCCATAGTAGTTGAGCAGCAGGGGATCGGCGCGCACCGCACCGTCGCTGTCGTTGGTCACGCTCAGGTGGCCGACCCCGGCAGCGGCTGCCGCAATGCCCTCCAGCGGATACTGGCCGCGGATCACCGGCAGGGCGAACCCGTCGCGCTCGTCGACGGCGTTCTTCGCCACCGCCGGCGGCAGGTCGCGGTCCGGCTTGCCGAGCGGCTCGCCCAGCACGAAGACCGAGGGCACCAGCACGTTGCCGGCGCGGGCCATGCTGGCCGCGAGCTTGCCGTCGGTGTCCAGCGTCAGTTCGGCCTCCGCCATCAGGCGCTCCAGCGCCTCGTTGCCTTCGGCGGCGCCCCCTAGGGCTTCCCGGATCCTGCGGATGAACACCAGCCCGCGATCGGTCTGCGGCTCGAAGAAGAAGGTGCTGTAGGCAATGGTCTTGGCCTTGGCGCCGGCGAGCTTGTCGATCAGCTCGGCGTGCACGTCGCGCGGCCAGGGCCAGCGCCCGATGTTGGCGATGCTCTGGTCGTCGATGGCGATGACCGCGATGCGGTCCGAGGGCTGGCTCGAGCCCTGGGTGCTGGCGATGTCGTAGAAGCGGCGCTCGAGCGCCTCGAACAGGCCGGTGGATTTCCAGAGGATGAAGACGGCGGCCACGATGGCCGCCCCGATGAACCAGTCCGCCCGCCAGAACGGACGGCGCTTAGCCGATGCCGATGTAACCACTTCTGCCCCTCGCCCTCAAAGGCCGATCCACTGCCTCAAGGACAGCGCCCTCACCCGCCCCTTCCAATAGGGGTGCTGGACTTCCGATTCGACGTTAACAGAGCACCCCGGCACTAACAAGGAAGTTTGCCGCGGACGGCGTACGTTTTGTTGCAAAACTGCGCCACGCCGTCCGTGCGCTCGCGAACGAAAAAAAACCGACGCGCGGGGGCGTCGGCTTTCCGTGTCGCGAGGCAGCGGCCGGTCAGAGCAGCGACTTGAGCAGCTTGCCCATCTCCGAGGGGTTGCGCGTCACCTTGAAGCCGCACTCCTCCATGATCGCCAGCTTGGCATCGGCCGTGTCGGCGCCGCCGGAGATCAGCGCGCCGGCATGGCCCATGCGCTTGCCGGGGGGCGCGGTCACGCCGGCGATGAAACCGACCACCGGCTTCTTCATGTGGTCCTTGCACCAGCGGGCGGCCTCGGCCTCGTCGGGGCCGCCGATCTCGCCGATCATGATCACGGCGTCGGTGTCGGGGTCGTCGTTGAAGGCCTTCATCACGTCGATGTGCTTCAGGCCGTTGATCGGGTCGCCGCCGATGCCCACGGCGCTGGACTGCCCCAGGCCGATCTCGGTGAGCTGGGCGACGGCCTCATAGGTCAGGGTGCCCGAGCGGGACACCACGCCGATGCGGCCCTTCTTGTGGATGTGGCCGGGCATGATGCCGATCTTGATCTCGTCAGGCGTGATCAGGCCGGGGCAGTTGGGGCCCAGCAGCAGCGTCTTCTTGCCGCCGGAGGCCTCCTTGGCCTTCATCCTGTTGCGCACCATCAGCATGTCGCGCACCGGGATGCCCTCGGTGATGCAGATGACCAGGTCGAGGTCGGCCTCCACCGCTTCCCAGATCGCATCGGCGGCGCCCGCCGGCGGCACGTAGATCACCGAGACGGTGGCGCCGGTCTGCGCCTTGGCGTCCTTGACCGAGGCGTAGATCGGGATGTCGAAGATCTTCTCGCCGGCCTTCTTCGGGTTGACGCCGGCGACGAAGCAGGCCTTGCCGTTGGCGTATTCCTGGCACTTCTCGGTGTGGAACTGGCCGGTCTTGCCGGTGATGCCCTGGGTGATGACCCGCGTGTCCTTGTTGATGTAGATCGACATGTCTAGTCCTAATCAGTTGGGGACAGAGCTAAAGATCTGTCCCCAAAGTCCTTGGCTTGCGGGTTCAGGCCTTGACGGCAGCGACGACCTTCTGGGCCGCTTCGGCCATGGTGTCGGCGCTGATGATGGGCAGGCCCGACTCGGCCAGCATCTTCTTGCCCAGTTCCTCGTTGGTGCCCTTCATGCGCACCACCAGCGGCACGTTCAGGTTCACGGCCTTGCAGGCGGTGATCACGCCGGTGGCGATGGTGTCGCAGCGCATGATGCCGCCGAAGATGTTCACCAGGATCGCCTTGACCTTGGGGTTCTTCAGCATGATCTTGAAGGCCTCGGTCACCTTCTCGGGGGTGGCGCCGCCGCCCACGTCGAGGAAGTTGGCCGGCTCCGCGCCGAACAGCTTGATGGTGTCCATGGTCGCCATGGCCAGGCCGGCGCCGTTGACCAGGCAGCCGATGTTGCCGTCCAGGCTGATGTACGCGAGGTCGTACTTGGACGCCTCGATCTCGGCCGGATCCTCTTCGTCCAGGTCGCGCAGCGACACGATCTCCGGATGGCGGAACAGGGCGTTGCTGTCGAAGTTGAACTTGGCGTCGAGGGCGACGATGTTGCCCTTGCTGTCGCGGTTGAGGGGGTTGATCTCCACCAGCGAGGCATCGGTCTCCATGTAGCAGCGATACAGCTTCTGGAACACGTCCACCGCCTGGGCGGTCGAGCCGGCCGGGATGCCAATGCCGTCGGCGATCTCCTTGGCCTGCGCATCCGTCAGGCCGGCAAGCGGGTCGACGAACACCTTCTTGATCTTCTCGGGCGTGGAATGGGCCACCTCCTCGATGTCCATGCCGCCTTCGCTGGACGCGATGAAGGCCACGTTCTGGGTCGCGCGGTCGGTGACCACCGAGACGTAATACTCCTTCTGGATGTCGGCCCCGTCCTCGATGTACAGGCGCCGCACCTTCTGCCCTTCGGGGCCGGTCTGGTGGGTCTTGAGCTGCATGCCCAGGATCTCGCCGGCCAGCCGCTTGACATCGTCGATGGACTTGGCGACCTTGACCCCGCCACCCTTGCCGCGCCCGCCGGCGTGGATCTGGGCCTTGACCACCCACACCGGGCCGCCGAGCTTCTGCGCGGCTTCCACCGCTTCCTGGACCGTGAATGCAGGGATGCCGCGCGGCACGGGCACGCCGAAGCTGCGCAAGATCTCCTTGCCTTGGTACTCGTGAATCTTCATGGGGTCTCTTCCGGGAGGTGTCGACAGTGCAGGTGCCCCCGGCGCGGCAGTGGCGCCGGCCCTGCGAAGTGCAGCCGCGAACTGTATCATGGTGCATCGCACAAACCTGACGCCACCCCTGCGGCGAAAGGGGGCGCACAGCAGGACGAGAACCATGCCCAAGGTCTTCATCGACGGCGAGGCCGGCACCACCGGCCTGCAGATCCGCGAGCGGCTCACGACGATGTCGCAGGTGGAACTGGTGAGCATCGCGCCCGAGCGGCGCAAGGATCCCGCGGCCAAGCGCGAGCTGATGGCCGGCGTGGACCTGGTGATCTTCTGCCTGCACGACGACGCCGCGCGCGAGTCGGCCGCCATGGTCGACGACATCCGGCGCCAGCAGGGCCGCGCTCCGCGCATCATCGACGCCTCCACCGCACACCGCGTGGCCGAGGGCTGGGTGTTCGGCTTTGCCGAACTGGCGCCCGGCCAGCGCGAGGCGATCCGCAAGGCCGATCGGGTCAGCAATCCGGGCTGCTATGCGACCGGCGCCATCGCGCTGCTGCGCCCTCTCATCGACGCCGGCGTGCTGCCGCCCGACCACCCGGTGGCGCTGCCTTCGGTCAGCGGCTACTCCGGCGGCGGGCGCACCATGATCGAGGCCTACGAGAGCGGCAAGGCGCCGCCTTACGAGCTGTATGCCCTGGGGCTGAGGCACAAGCACCTGCCGGAGATCATGAAGTACACCGGCCTCACGCGCCGGCCGATCTTCATCCCCTCCGTCGGCAACTTCCGCCAGGGCATGCTGGTGCAGTTGCCGCTGCACCTGGACCTGCTGCCTGGCAAGCCCAGTGCGCAGGACCTGGAGCAGGTGCTTCGTCGCCACTACGAAGGCAGCGAATGGGTCAGCGTGCAGGCGCCCACCGAGGACGGCAAGCTCGAGCCCATGGCGCTGAACGACACCAACCGGATGGAGTTGCGCGTGTACAGCAACATGGACCACCAGCATGCGGTGCTGGTCGCGCGGCTCGACAACCTGGGCAAGGGCGCCAGCGGCGCCGCGGTGCAGAACCTCCAGCTGATGCTGGGCCTCTAGCCCTTCAGCCGGCCGCGAGGCGGCTGTCTTCCGACACAGCGCGCCAGCGAGCCACGATGGCCGGGCGGTCCTCCTGCGCCAGGTGCAGCGCCAGGACCGTGCCGTCCTCGTCCGACTGCGTTCGGAGCTGGACATCCGAGTCCTGGTAGACCGGGCCCTTGAACCAGGCATCTAGGCGATAGGGGGCCGGCGGCAGGCCCGCAGGCATTCGCGCCAGCCCCTGGCCGAGCGCGCGCAGCGGATGGAAGAAGGCGCGACGGAAGCCGAAGGCCCGCGCGTAGGGATCCCAGAGGTGGATCCCGTTGTAGTCGCCGGTCAGTTCGCCGAACCGCCGGCCGCCGCCGCCCGGCAAGTGCCCGCTGGCAACCGGCTCGCCCGCGACCCGCGGCGATGCAGCCGCCGCCGCGGCCGCGCCGCCGGCACCGAAGCGCCCGCGCACGTAGAAGGTATTCAGGCTCTCGCAGGCCAGCCGGCCGCCGGCCGTGATGCGCGTGTGCAGGTCGACCTCCAGGCCCTTGTCCAGCAGGCGGTGCGCGTGGACCGAGCACTCGAAATCTAGGGCCTCGTCGAGTCCGATGGGGCCGAGCTGCAGCAGGGCATTGCGCACCTGCAGCACGCGCCAGATCGGCACCGGGAAGGTCGGGTGGGTCAGGACGACCATCTGGAGGCGGAAGGCGATGGCGTGCGGCAGCAGCGCAGGCAGTTGCCGCTGCGCCTCGGGCGGCCAGCCACACAGGCGCAGGAAATCCCGCACCGCGCCGCTGTCGGCCCGCCACCCGCTCCAGCGCGCCGAGATGGCAGGGAAGTCGCCCCCTTGCGACAGGCCCGGCGAAGGCCTGAAGGCGCCCAGCATGTAGCGCCAGGCCGGCGGGGTGCGCTGGAACTCGAGCCGGACTGCCGTGCGGGTGGGCGCCGAAGCCGCCATCGGGGTGTCTCCTGTTGGGCCTGGCGCGGGAGGCTAGGACGGCGCGTCCGACCCACCTTGATGCCGGTCAACGTTTCCGGACGATCGTGCTATTCGTCGTCGCGGCCGCCCAGCACGCGCCGGATCACGTCGCCGCCAAAGCCGCGGGCAGCGAGGAACCGGGACTGGCGGGCGCGCTCGGCCGCGTCCTGCGGCGGCGCCCCGAAGCGGCGTTGCCAGACCTGGCGAGCCCGGTCCAGTTCGATGGTGCGCAGCTGCTGCACGGCCTGGGCGACCAGCTCGTCGCCTATGCCTTTTTGCTGGAGTTCCTGGCGGATGCGCCCGGCGCCGAGCTTGCCGGCCCGCCGGTGCAGCACCGACTCGACCACCCGCTGCTCGCTGATGAAGCCCTTGGCCTGCAGCTCGTCCAGCACGCGCTGCAACTGGCCCGGCTCCTGCTCGTGCGGTTGCAGCTTGCGCTCCAGCTCGGCGCGGGAATGCTCCCTGCCGCCGAGCAGGCGCAAGGCCCTTCCCTTGAGTGACAGCGTCGAAACCGGCATGCGGGCGAGGCGCCGCTCGCGGCCCTTTACTTGGCCTCTTCGTCGTCGAGGCTGGCAGGCAGCAGGGCGATGTTGAGCGACTCGCGGATCCTGTTCTCGATCTCCCGCGCCAGTTCCGGGTTCTCGCGCAGGAACTCGCGTGCGTTGTCGCGGCCCTGGCCGATCTTCTCGCCCTTGTAGGCGTACCAGGCACCGGACTTCTCCAGGATCCGGGCGGTGACGCCCATGTCGATGATCTCGCCCTCGCGGCTGATGCCCTCGCCGAACAGGATGTCGAACTCGGCCGTCTTGAAGGGGGGCGACACCTTGTTCTTGACCACCTTGACCTTGGTCTCGTTGCCGATCGCCTCGTCGCCCTTCTTGATGGTGCCGGTGCGGCGGATGTCCAGGCGCACCGAGGCGTAGAACTTCAGCGCGTTGCCGCCGGTGGTGGTTTCGGGCGAGCCAAACATCACGCCGATCTTCATGCGGATCTGGTTGATGAAGATGACCATGCAGTTGGTCTTCTTGATGGTGGCGGTCAGCTTGCGCAGCGCCTGGCTCATCAGCCGGGCCTGCAGGCCGGGCAGGGAGTCGCCCACCTCGCCCTCGATCTCGGCCTTGGGCACCAGCGCGGCGACCGAGTCGACCACGATCAGGTCGACCGCGCCGGAGCGCACCAGGCTGTCGACGATCTCCAGCGCCTGCTCGCCCGTGTCGGGCTGGCTGATCAGCAGGTCGGGCAGGTTGACGCCCAGCTTCTGCGCGTACTGCACGTCCAGCGCATGCTCGGCGTCGACGAAGGCGCAGGTGCCACCCTGGGCCTGCATCTCGGCGATGACCTGGAGGGTCAGCGTGGTCTTGCCGGACGATTCCGGCCCGTAGATCTCGATCACCCGGCCGCGCGGCAGGCCCCCGACCCCCAGCGCGATGTCCAGGCCGAGCGAGCCGGTGGAGACGACCTGGATGTCCTCGATCTGCTCGCCTTCGCCCAGCCGCATGATCGTGCCCTTGCCGAACTGCTTCTCGATCTGGGCCAGCGCCGCCTGCAGCGCCTTGGCCTTCTCGTTGTCGGCGGCCGCGACCTTGCTGCCCTTGACTTGTGCATCCATGGAAATCTCCTTGTGGATCAATGGGTTGTGGGAACCGGCACCCGCTGTTGCGATTCACAGGCTGGATGCATGGCCAGTACTCTAACGCGAGAGGTTGAAGGAAGTAAACGCGATTTTTGGTCAGTTTGCCTTACCATCTGGCCATGCTCCCCAAGCTGGATGACGCCTGGCGCGAGACCCACCTCGGCCGCCTGCTGGGCCATGCCAGCCGGCGCTTCGACGAACGGGTGCTGCACCTGATCGCGCACAACGTCGACGTGCCGCTGGCGCTGTCCAACCTGGCAGCGCGGGCGCAGGTGGGCGCCGCCCACATCCACATCACCCGCCACCTCGCGCTGGAAGGCTCGCGCCTGACCGAACTGGCCGAGCGCGCCGGCATGAGCAAGCAGGCCATGGGCGACCTGGTGAACCAGTGCGAGGCCTGGGGCCTGGTGGTGCGCGAACCCGATCCGCTGGACGCCCGGGCGCGCCGCGTACGCTTCACCGAGGCCGGCCTGGGCTGGCTGCAAGCCTTCCGCGAAGCCGTGCAGCAGGCCGAGCAGGAGTTCCGCGCCGAAGTCGGCGCGGAGGTCGCCACCGTCGTGGCCCTCGGCCTGGAGGCGTACGCGGGCCCGGCGGCGCGCTGAGGGCGGGTCCACCCTGTAGGGCCACAACGGGGGCGCCACCTAGAATTTTCGGCAACCCAGGAGACACCGCGCCCATGCGCATCCTCATCGCCGAAGACGACCAGGTGTTGGCCGACGGCTTGCTGCGCTCACTGCGTGCCTCCGGTGCGGCGGTGGACCATGTCGGCAACGGCAGCGAGGCCGATGCCGCACTGCTGACCAACAACGAATTCGACCTGCTGATCCTGGACCTCGGCCTGCCGCGCCTGCACGGCCTGGAGGTGCTGCGCCGGCTGCGCGCGCGCGGCTCGTCGATGCCCGTGCTGATCCTCACCGCCGCCGACGGCGTCGACGAGCGCGTGCGCGGGCTGGACCTGGGCGCCGACGACTACATGGCCAAGCCGTTCTCCCTGCAGGAGCTGGAGGCGCGCGTGCGCGCGCTGACGCGCCGCGGCATGGGCGGCACCAGCAGCACCATCCGACATGGACCGCTCGTGTACGACCAGGCGGGCCGGGTGGCCACCATCGACGGCAAGCTGGTGGAGCTGTCGGCGCGCGAGCTGGGCCTGCTGGAGATCCTGCTGCAGCGCGTGGGCCGGCTCGTCAGCAAGGACCAGCTGGTCGAGCGCCTGTGCGAGTGGGGCGAGGAGGTCAGCACCAACGCGATCGAGGTGTACATCCACCGCCTGCGCAAGAAGATCGAGAAGGGCCCGATCCGCATCGCCACCGTGCGCGGGCTGGGCTACTGCCTGGAGAAGATCACCGGATGAGGAACGATCCCACCGCGTCCAGGCCTGAGCGACGCGCAGCGAAGCCGGCCATCCGCCACCGGACATGAAGCTGTTCCAGCGCGAGCAGCGATCGCTGTTCGGCGAGATCCTGGACTGGATGCTGACGCCGCTGCTGCTGCTGTGGCCGGTCAGCCTGGCGCTGACCTGGCTGGTGGCCCAGGAGATCGCCGGCCGCCCCTTCGACCGGGCGCTCGAATACAACGTGCAGGCGCTGGCGCAGCTGGTCGCGGTGCAGAACCAGCGCACCGTGCTGTACCTGCCGCAGCCGGCGCGCGAGCTGCTGCGCGCCGACGACTCGGACCTCGTCTACTACCAGGTGCTGGGCCCGCGCGGCGAGCTGCTCGGGGGCGAGCGCGACTTCCCGCCGCCGCCGGACGACGCCACCCTGTCCGGGGAGGTGCGGCTGCGCGACGCCGAGATCCACGGCCAGGACGTGCGCGTGGCCTGGACCTGGGTCCCGGTGGACCTGCCCGGCACGCCGCCGGCCCTGGTGCAGGTAGCCGAGACGCGCGAGAAGCGCTCGGTGCTCGCCACCGAGATCATCAAGGGCGTGATGCTGCCGCAGTTCATCATCCTGCCGCTGGCGGTGCTGCTGGTCTGGCTGGCGCTGGTTCGCGGCATCAAGCCGCTGTCACAGCTCGAGGAGCGCATCCGCGCCCGCAAGCCGGACGACCTCTCGCCGCTGGACGAGCGGGCAGTGCCGCTGGAGGTGGCGCCGCTGGTGTCCTCGGTGAACGACCTGCTCACGCGGCTGAAGGACTCCATCGCCACCCAGAAGCGCTTCCTCGCCGACGCCGCCCACCAGCTCAAGACGCCGCTGGCCGGCCTGCGCATGCAGGCCGACCTGGCGCAGCGCGAAGGCGCGAATGCCGACGAGCTGAAGCAGTCGCTCAAGCAGATCGGCCGCTCCAGCGTGCGGGCCACCCACACGGTCAACCAGTTGCTGGCGCTGGCGCGTGCGGAAAGCAGCGGCAAGACCTTGCCGCGGCATCCCTGCGACCTGGCCCAGATCACGCAGGAAGCGGTGCAGGACCTGGTGCCGCGCGCCCTGGACAAGCGCATCGACCTGGGCTACGACGGCGCGCTGCCGGGCACGCCGGGGGCCATGGTGACCGGCAACCCGACCCTGCTGAAGGAGCTGATCCGCAACCTGCTGGACAACGCCATCAGCTACACGCCGTCCAGTGCCGCGCAGCCCGCCGTGGTGACGGCGCGCGTGCTGGCCGATCCGATCGGCGGCGTGGTGCTGCTGCAGGTGGAAGACAGCGGCCCGGGCATTCCGCCGGCCGAGCGCGAGCTGGTGTTCCAGCCTTTCTACCGTTCGCTGGAAACCAACGTCGACGGCTCCGGACTGGGCCTGCCCATCGTGCTGGAGATCGCCCGCCAGCACGATGCGCAGGTGCACCTGGAAGACGCCCACCCCGGCGCCGCCAGCCCGGGCGTGCGGGCGGTGGTGCGCTTTGCCAGCGCGCCGGCCGGGGCCGACCGGTCCGGCGTGGCTCAGGCCGCCTTGTAGACG
>NZ_DASPLW010000031.1:0-10485 GCF_035627355.1 Ramlibacter sp. | reverse complement strand
GCATGCGCAGCTTCATGGCGCGGTAGCCGCCCAGCACCAGGTTGTCTTCCACCGGCATGGTGCCGAACAGCTCGCGCTTTTCCGGCACCAGCGCCAGGCCCAGCATCACGCGTTCTTCCAGCGTGGCGTCGGCGACGTCCTGGCCGTCGAACACCACGCGGCCGCGCGAGGGCAGCACGCCCATGAGCGCGTTGAGCGTCGTCGATTTGCCGGCGCCGTTGGGGCCGATGACGGTCACCACCTGGCCGGCGCCCAGCTGGAAGTGCAGGCCGGTCAGCACCTCGGCGCGGCCGTAGCCGGCGTGCAGCTGGCGCACTTGGAGCAACTGGTTCGCCATCGCTTCAGTGCTCCGTTCCGAGGTACGCCGCCCGCACCGCGGGGCTCGCCTGCACTTCGGCGGGCGAGCCTTCCATCAGCTTGGTGCCGAACTCCATCACCACGATGCGGTCGGTGAGGCCCATCACGAAGTCCATGTCGTGCTCCACCAGCAGCAGGCTCATGCCTTCACTCTTGAGCTGGCGCAGCACATCGGCCAGGGCCTGCTTCTCCTTGAGGCGCAGGCCCGCGGCCGGCTCGTCCAGCAGCAGCAGCGCCGGGTCGCTGCACAGCGCGCGGGCGATCTCCAGCAGGCGCTGCGGCCCGAGCGCCAGGTTGCCGGCGAGTTCGTGCATGCGGCCGGCCATGCCGATGCGCGCGAGTTGCCGCTCGGCCTCGGCGAACAGGCGCCGCTCCTCGGGGCGGTCCAGGCGCAGCATCGCGCGCACGGTGCCGCTGCCCCCGCGCAGGTAGCCGCCGAGCGCGACGTTCTCCAGCACAGTCATCTCGGGAATCATCTTCACGTGCTGGAAGGTGCGCGAGATGCCGCGGCGCGCCACTTGGCGCGCAGGCAGGCCGGTGATCGCCTCGCCGCGGTAGCGCACCGCGCCGGCGGTGGTGGACAGCACGCCGGTGATGAGGTTGAAAGTGGTGGATTTGCCGGCGCCGTTGGGGCCGATCAGGCCGACGATCTCGCCGGCGCGCACCTCGAAGCCGACGTCGTTGACGGCGACCAGGCCGCCGAACTCCTTGCGCACCTGGTCGACCTGCAGCAGCAGCTCGCCGTGCGCGGGCTTGTCGCGGGCCGGCAGCGGGTCGGCGCGGTCCCAGTCGCGCACCCGGTCGGCCCGCGGCAGCCAGCGGGCGACGAAGCTCCACAGGCCGTCGGGCGCGTACTTCAGCACCGCCACCAGGATGATGCCGAACACGATGGTCTCGAAGTTGCCGGAGGTGCCGATCAGCTCGGGCAGCAGCACCTGCAGCTGGTCCTCGATGATCTTGACCACGCCGGCGCCGACGAAGGCGCCCCAGACGTGGCCCACGCCGCCGAGCACCGCCATGAACAGGTACTCGATGCCCTTGCCGATGGAGAAGGGTGAGGGGTTCACGGTGCGCTGGAACCAGGCGAACAGCCAGCCGGAGATGGCCGCCAGCACCGCCGCGAGCACGAACACCGTGAGCTTGGCGCGGAAGGTGGAGATGCCCATGGCCTCGGCCATGGTGGAACCGCTGTTCAGGGCGCGGATGGCGCGCCCCTGGCGCGAGTCGAGCAGGTGGGTGGCGGCCAGCGCCGCCACCAGCGCGAAGGCCCAGATCACCACGTGCAGGCCGCGGCCGGAACCCAGCTCGTGGCCGAACACCGACAGTTCGGGCACGCCCAGGATGCCGTCGTACTTGCCCAGCCACTCCATGTTGGCCATGGTGTAGTTCAGCGCCAGGCCCCAGGCGATGGTGGCCAGCGGCAGGTAGTGGCCCGACATGCGCAGCGTGATCGCGCCCAGCACCAGGGCCGCGGCGATGGCCAGTCCGATGCCGACGAACAGCGCCAGCCAGGGCGAAGCCGCCATCTTCACGGCCAGGAAGGCGGCCGAGTACGCGCCGACGCCGACGAAGGCCGCCTGGCCGAACGAGGTCAGGCCGGCGACGCCGGTGAGCAGCACCAGCCCGAGCGCCACCAGCGAATACATGCCGATGTAGTTGCTCTGGGTGATCCAGAAGTCCGGCACCGGTAGCGCCGGCAGGACCAGCATCAGCAGCGCGAAGGCGGGAAAGGCGAAGCGCCTCAGGAGGGTCATGGCGTTGCCGGGCTTGGCGCTGGCGGCCACCACGGCGGTATCGGGACCGGCGGACATGTCAGTGCTCCTCTCCGTGCGGGTCGCGCAGCGAGCGCCAGAGCAGGACCGGCAGGATGGAGGAGAACACGATCACCTCCTTGAAGGCGCTGGCCCAGAACGACCCGAAGCTCTCCAGCAGCCCCACCAGCAGCGCACCCACCATCGCCAGCGGGTAGCTCGAAAGGCCGGCGAACACGGCCGCAACGAAGCCCTTGAGGCCGATGATGAAGCCGCTGTCGAAGAAGATGGTGGTGGTCGGCCCGATCAGCAGCCCGGACAGGGCGCCGATGAAGGCGGCCATGGTGAAGGCCAGCCGGCCGGCCGAGTTGGACGAGATGCCCATCAGGCGCGCGCCGACCCGGTTGACGGCCGTGGCGCGCAGTGCCTTGCCGGACAGGGTGCGCTCGAAGTAGAGCCACAGCAGCACGATCAGCGCAATCGAGGCCAGGAAGATGATCAGCGCCTGGCCGCTCAGGGCCACCGCGCCGGCGGAGAAGCGCGCGTCCCAGAAGCTGGGGTTGCGGAAGCCCTCGGCGCCGAAGAAGAACAGGCCCAGGCCCACCAGGGCGAAGTGCACGCCGACCGAGACGATCAGCAGCACCAGCACGCTGGCCGAGGCCAGGCGCTCGTAGGCGAGGCGGTAGATCAGGGTGCCGAAGGGCGTGACCAGCGCCAGCGCCAGCACCGCCTGCACCACCAGCGGAAAGCCCCTGGGTGCGGCCCAGATGGCGACCAGGGACACGAGGACCGGCACCGACAGCGTGCGTGCGACCTGCTTGCCGATGCGCGCGACTGGGTGCCCATGCTTGACGCCCTCGTAGATGTCGGAGATCGCGGCCGCGCCGGCCAGCACCAGCAGGAACCAGACGGTGCCGGGCACGCGGCCCGTCTGCATGATGGCCAGCGTCAGGGCGCCGAAGGCGACGAACTCGCCCTGCGGGATGAAGATGACGCGCGTCACGGCGAACAGCAGCACCGTGGCCAGCGCGAGCAGGGCATACACCGCGCCGTTGGTCAGGCCGTCGATGGCGAGGATGCCGGCGATTGAAAAGTCCATGGGGTCTTCAGGTAACCGTCAACCGGCGAAGGGCGGTGAAGTTCATTCGGGGAAAGTCGGTGGGAGGGCGTCATTCCCGCCAAGGCGGGAATCCAGTGCTTCCGACTTTCGTGCGAGCGCCGCAGGCGCGTTGCGCTGGATCCCCGCCTACGCGGGGATGACGTTGCAGGCGCCCGGCTGGCGCCGGACGCCTGGCAACGTCACTTCTCGACGACGAACTTGCCGTCCACCACCTTCAGCATCACGCCCGTCTCGTTCGTGTAGCCCCAGTGGTCGTCCTTGGTCCAGTTCATCACGCCGTGGGCGAAGATGGTGCGGCCCATGGTCTCGAACGCGTCACGCAGGGCGGAGCGGAACTCGGGCGTGCCCGGCTTGGCCTTCTGCTTGGCGATCGGCACCGCCTTCTCCAGCGCGATGGCGGCGTCGTAGCTGTGGCCGGCGAACTGGTTCGGCGGGCCGAACTGCTTCTCGTAGTTCGTGAAGAAGTCGATGGCCGCCTTCTTGGACGGGTGGCTGTCGGGCAGCTGCTGGCCGACCACCGCCGGCCCGGAGGTCACGAAGGTGCCTTCCACGGCCTTGCCGCCGATGCGCATCAGGTCCTGGGTGGCCGCCGCGTGCGTCTGGTAGATCTTGCCCTTGTAGCCGCGCTCGACCAGGCCCATCTGCGGCATCGCCGCGCCTGAGCCGGAGGCGACCACCACGATGGCGTCGGGGTTGGCCGACGTGAGCTTCAGCGCCTGCGGCGTGACGCTGGTGTCGGTGCGGGCGAAGCGCTCGGTGGCGACGATCTTCATGCCGGCCTTCTCGGCCAGGGGCGTGAGCGCCTTGAGCCAGAGCTCGCCGTACGCGTCGGTGTAGCCGAGGAAGCCGATCGTCTTGACGTTCTGCTTCTTCATGTGCTCGACCATGGCGTGCGCCATCACGTCGTTGCCCTGCGGCAGGCGGAACAGCCAGGGGCTGTTGCCACCGACCGGGGAGGCCGCCAGCTGCACCGTCTTGGCTTCCGTCGCCACCGGCGTCATCGCGCCGGCCACGGGGGTGAGGCAGGAACCGATGATCAGGTCCACCTTGTCCTCGGTGACGAAGCGGCGCGCGTTGCTCACGCCCTTGCCCGGGTCGGAGGCGTCGTCGAGGATGATCAGGTTGACCTTCTCGCCGGCGATTTCCTTGGGGAACAGCTTGAACTGGTTGGCCATCGGGATGCCGAGGCCGGAGCCGGGGCCGGTGAGCGAGAGGCTCACGCCGACGTTGATGTCCGCCAGCGCGCTGCCGGCGGCGAGCAGGGCCGCTGCGACGGTGACCAGGGTGCGTTTGAGTTTCATGGGCTTGTCTCCGGTGGGTGGGTAAGGGGTCAGCGGGGCGCCATGCGAAGCGCGCCGTCCAGGCGGATCACTTCGCCGTTGAGGTGCGTGTTCGTGACGATATGGCATGCGAGCTGCGCGAACTCTTCGGGTTTGCCCAGCCTCGGGGGGAAGGGGATGGACGCGGCCAGCGACTGTTGCACCGGTTCGGGCAACTGGCGCATCAGCGGCGTGGAGAACAGCCCCGGGGCGATGGTGCAGACCCGGATGCCGTATTGCGCCAGGTCGCGCGCCATCGGCAGCGTCATGCCCACCAGCCCGCCCTTGGACGCGCTGTAGGCCTGCTGGCCGACCTGGCCGTCGAAGGCGGCAACCGAGGCGGTGAACAGCATCACGCCGCGCTCGCCGTCGTCCAGCGCCGGCAGCTTGGCGCACTCGGCCGCGAACAGGCGGCTGGCGTTGTAGCTGCCCACCAGGTTGACGTTGATCACGCGTGCGAAGTCGTCCAGCGGCGCCGGGCTGCCGTCCTTCTGCACCACCCGCCTGGCGGTGCCGATGCCGGCGATGTTCATCAGGATGCGCGCCGGACCGTGCGCCGCCGAGGCCGCGGCCAGGGCCGACTGCAGGCTCTCGGTGCTGGTGATGTCGCACTGGGCGGCGACGCCGCCGATCTCGGCGGCCACCTTCTTCGCGGCGTCCAGGTTGACGTCCAGCACGGCGACGCGCGCGCCGAGCCGCGCCAGCTCGCGCGCGGTGGCCTCGCCGAGGCCGGATGCGCCGCCGGTGACCAGGGCGGCTTGTCCTTCGATCTTCATGGGCGGCTGTCTCCGGTGGGCTTGAGGGTGAAGGGCAGGGCGTCGTCGTGGAAGGCCTGGATCAGGGCGTCGCGGTGCTTGAGCACGGCGCGCTGGTTGATCGAGCCCTTGTCGGTGACCTCGCCCTTGTCGATGGAGGGCGGCTCGTGCATCAGGTTCAGGCGGGCCACCCGGTTGGCGCTGCCGGTGGCCTGCGCGGCCAGCTGGTCCAGCACCTTCTGGAAATGGGCCTGCACCGGGGCGCTCTCCAGCACGTCCTTCAGCGGCGCGTCGGCGGGCAGGCCGGCCAGCTGGCGCACCGCCGGCGTGGCCAGCAGCAGGGCGCCGACTTCCTTGCGGTTCAGGCCGGTGATCACCGCGTCCTGCACGTAGGGCGCGCCGGCGGCGATGATCTTCGCGCGCAGCGGCCCGACGCTGACGAAGGTGCCGGTGGCCAGCTTGAAGTCCTCGGCGATGCGGCCGTCGAACTTCAGCCCCAGGTTCGGGTCCTGCGGGTCGATCCACTGCACCGCGTCGCCGGTGCGGAAGAAGCCTTCCTCGTCGAAGTTCTCCGCGGTCTCCTGAGGCGCGCGCCAGTACCCGGGCGTGACGTTGGGGCCGCGGTAGCGCACCTCCACCTTGCCTTCCATGGGCACCAATTTGAGTTCCATGCCCGGCGTGGGCAGGCCCAGGTAGCCCGACTTCACGTCGGGGCTGGTGATGAAGATGGCGAACGGCGAGGACTCGGTCATGCCCAGGCCGGTGCCCATCACGATGCGCTCGCCGATCTCGGCTTCCTGCACCTCGTGCAGCAGGTCCCAGACCGGCTGGGCCAGCGCGGCGCCGGCGTAGAAGAACATCCGCACGCGCGACAGCAGGTTGCGGCGCAGCCCGGCATCGGCCTTCATCGCGTGGGCGATGGCCTCGAAGCCGGTGGGCACGTTGAAGTACACCGTCGGCGCGATCTCGCGCAGGTTGCGCAGGGTCTCGCCGATCAGCGCCGGCGTCGGCTTGCCGTCGTCGATGTACAGGGTGCCGCCGTTGTAGATCGTCAGGCCGACGTTGTGGTTGCCGCCGAAGGTGTGGTTCCAGGGCAGCCAGTCCACCAGCACCGGCGGCTCCTCGCCCAGCACCGGCATGGACTGCAGCATCTGCTGCTGGTTGGCGCACCACATGCCGTGGGTGTTGATCACCGCCTTGGGCAGCTTGGTCGAGCCCGAGGTGAACAGGAACTTGGTGATGGTGTCGCGGCCGGTGGCGCGCTGGGCGGCGTCGACGGCGGCGGTCGCTTCGGTTGCCAGCAGCTCGACCAGCGGAGTGATTGCGCGGCCGGGCAGGCTGTCCTGGCCGGGCACCGCCGGGAACAGCTCGCCCAGCACCACCTCCACGTCGGCTGGCACGGTGGCGGCGATCGCCTTCGCGTAGCGCGAGTCGGTGGCGTAGACCAGGCCGGGCGTGAGCGTCTGCAGCACGTGGCGCAGCTTGTCGTAGTCCTGGCTGATGGTGGAGTAGGCCGAGGAGACCGGCGAATAGGGAATGCCGGCGTACAGGCAGCCGAGCGCGATGGCCGCGTGCTCCAGGCCGTTCTCGCAAAGGATGGCCACGGGGCGATCGGCGTTCAGGCCGCGGTCCAGCAGCGCCTGGCCGACGCGGCGGGCGGTGTCCAGGGCCTGGCCGTAGCTGATGCGGATCCAGTCGCCGGTGCTGCCGTCGGGCAGCCGGCGGCGGCGGGCGATGAAGGTGCGGTCGGGATCGAGCTGCGCCCAGTGCAGCAGCCGGTCGGTCATGCGCTCGGCGCAGGGCTGCAGGTCCTGCTCGGCGCGCAGGTACTGCACGCCGCCCGCGCCTTCGCGCAGCCGGGCGCGCGTGACTCCGAACGTCATCGGGCGATAGCGGGGTGCGGTAGGCGAAGTCATGGCGTCCACGGGGGCCTCAGTTCTTGCCGACCTTGCCGGCGCGGCCTTCGAGGAAGGCGCGCACGCGCTCCTTGGCTTCCGGCGCGCTCTGCGCGATGGCGGCCATCAGCGCCTCGGTCAGGTAGCCCTGGTCGGCCGGCTGCTCGGCGATGCGCGGCAGCGCGTGCATCAGCGCGTAGTTGGTCAGCGGCGCGTTCTGCGCGATGCGCCCGGCCAGCTCCAGCGCCTTGGCCAGCGACTGGCCCTGCGGCACCAGGTACTGGGCGAAGCCGGCCCGCTCGCCCTGCTGCGCGTCGTAGACGCGGCCGGTGAGCATCATGTCGGCCATGCGCGCGGCACCGATCAGGCGCGGGATGCGCACCGAACCGCCGCCACCCACGAAGATGCCGCGCGATCCTTCGGGCAGCGCATAGAAGGTGCTTTCGTCGGCCACGCGCACGTGGCAGGCCGCAGCCAGCTCCAGCCCGCCGCCGACCACCGCGCCATGCAGCGCGGCGACCACCGGCACGGGGCCGAACTGCACTTCCTCCAGCGCCGCGTGCCACATGCGCGAGTGGTGCAGGCCGGCGCCGGCGTCGCGCTCCTGGAGCTCCGACAGGTCGAGGCCGGCGCAGAAGTGGTCGCCATCGCCGCAGAGGACGGCCGCGCGCGCGGTGTCGGGCAGGTTCTGGAAGGCGTCGCGGATCGCGAGCACGAGGCCGTCGCTCAGTGCGTTGCGCTTGGCGGCACGGTTGAGGCGCACCACGGCGATGGCGCCGCGCTGCTCGATCTGGAGGTCCTGGAATGTCATGGCGGTACCGCTTGAAGCGCGCATTATTGGTTATAGGCAATAATCAAAACAACCCCTACCATCCGGGTGGAAACCCTTAATGCAGGAGCGCAGCATGGACCACGCCAACCTCATCGCCATCGACGTGCACACGCACGCGGAAGTCAGCTGCTGGAATCCGTTCGACAACTACGGCGAGGAGTACGACCGGGCGGCCGACAAGTACTTCAAGTCCAACCGGCGCCCCACCATCGCGGAGACCATCGCCTACTACCGCGAACGCAGGATCGGGCTGGTGATGTTCACGGTCGACAGCGAGTCCAAGCTCGGCCGGCGCCGCATCCCGAACGAGGAGATCGCCCAGGCGGCGCGCGAGAACGCCGACATGATGGTGTGCTTCGCCAGCATCGACCCGCACAAGGGGAAGATGGGCGCGCGCGAGGCCGAGCGGCTGATCAAGGAGGAAGGCGTCAAGGGCTTCAAGTTCCACCCCACGGTGCAGGGCTACCACCCGTACGACCGCATGGCCTGGCCGATTTACGAGGTGATCAACGCGCACAAGCTGCCGGCGATCTTCCACACCGGCCACAGCGGCATCGGTTCCGGCATGCGCTGCGGCGGCGGACTGCGGCTGGAGTACAGCAATCCGATGCACCTGGACGACGTCGCCATCGACTTCCCCGACATGCAGATCGTGATGGCGCACCCCAGCTTCCCGTGGCAGGACGAGGCGCTGTCGGTGGCCACGCACAAGCCCAACGTGTGGATCGACCTGTCGGGCTGGAGCCCCAAGTACTTCCCGAAGCAGCTGGTGCAGTACGCCAACACGCTGCTGAAGGACCGCGTGCTGTTCGGCAGCGACTACCCACTGATCACGCCGGACCGCTGGATGAAGGACTTCGAGGAAGCGGGCTTCAAGCCGGAGGTGATGCCCGGCATCCTGAAGGGCAACGCGGTCCGGCTGCTCGGGCTGGCGTAGCGCCGGCCACGCGGCGCCGTACCAGGCGGCGCCGATCACTCATTGGCGGCACCGAGCCGCCGATTTCATTCCTTGCCGACGGAAACGCGCTGCCGCGAGCGCGTCGCCACGTCGATGCCGGCGTTGGCCGCGATCGACTGCAACGGCGCAAGCACGTCAAGTTGCCGCAAAACGCAGCGATGCGCAAGCGACTTTACGAGCGGCGCGCACGCTGTTGCGCATCCCTCACGCGAGTGGGGACAGGGCATTCCCCGAGAAACTTTCAGGGCGTAGATTTGTTCTACGGTTCACCTACAGGGAAGTCCGGCGTTCACCTACAGGGTGCGTGCAACTCAGCAGGGGTTCCGCGCTAAAGTGGCTGCCGACACCGGATGCACCGAGGCTTGCGCCGAGCGAAACCGAAGGAGGTTCTCCCAATGGATGTGGTTCGCAATTTCCTGGCACGCTACGAGCAGACGCGCGAGGAAGAGATGTCGCTCGAGGAGTACCTCGAGCAGTGCAGGAAGGACAAGCTGGTCTACGCCACCGCCGCCGAGCGCATGCTGGCTGCGATCGGCGAGCCCGAGGTGATCGACACGCGCCACGACCCGCGGCTGTCGCGCATCTTCGGCAACAAGATGATCCGCATCTACCCGGCCTTCAAGGACTTCTACGGGCTGGAGGAGCCGATCGAGCAGGTGGTGGCCTGCTTCCGCCACGCCGCGCAGGGCCTGGAGGAGAAGAAGCAGATCCTGTACCTGCTGGGGCCGGTGGGCGGCGGCAAATCCTCCATCGCCGAGCGCCTGAAGCAGCTGATGGAGCAGGTGCCCTTCTACGCGATCAAGGGCTCGCCGGTGAACGAGTCGCCGCTCGGCCTGTTCAACAACGAGGAGGACGCGCCCATCCTCGAGCAGCAGTATGGCATCGCGCGCCGCTACACCCAGCGCATCATGTCGCCCTGGGCCGTCAAGCGGCTCGAGGAATTCGGTGGCGACATCCGCAAGTTCCGCGTGGTCAAGCGCTACCCCTCGGTGCTCAAGCAGATCGCCATCGCCAAGACCGAGCCGGGGGACGAGAACAACCAGGACATCTCCTCCCTGGTCGGCAAGATCGACATCCGCAAGCTGGAGACCTATGCGCAGGACGACCCGGATGCCTACAGCTACTCCGGCGGCCTGTGCCTGGCCAACCAGGGGCTGCTGGAGTTCGTCGAGATGTTCAAGGCGCCGATCAAGGTGCTGCACCCCCTGCTGACCGCCACCCAGGAGGGCAATTTCAAGGGCACCGAGGGTTTCGGCGCCATCCCGTTCGACGGCATCGTGATGGCGCACTCCAACGAGAGCGAGTGGAAGGCGTTCAAGAACAACCGGAACAACGAGGCCTTCCTGGACCGCATCTACATCGTCAAGGTGCCGTACTGCCTGCGCGTCACCGAGGAGATGAAGATCTACGAGAAGCTGATCCGCAACTCCTCGCTGAAGGACGCGGTGTGCGCCCCCGGCACGCTGAAGATGATGGCCCAGTTCTCGGTGCTCACGCG
>NZ_DASPLW010000030.1:0-134588 GCF_035627355.1 Ramlibacter sp. | reverse complement strand
TTCTCGATGGAGACCGTGCAGCTGCTGCAGGCCGGGCGCATCGGCCAGGCCCTCGCCCTGTCGGCGCTGCACCTGGTCGGGTCGCTGGCGCTGACTTGGGTGGGCTTGCGATGCGGGGAATGGGTGCTGGGGCGATAGCCGCTCAGGGCGCGGCCAGCCCGCTCCACCCGCCGCCCAGCGCCTGCACCAGCGCCACCGCCGCGGCCTGCCGGTCGGACTGCAGCTGCACCAGCGCGCGGCGCGCGTTCTGCGCGGTGGCCTGGGCGTTGATCACCTCGGTGAAACCCACCTGCCCGGCCTGGTAGCGGTTGAGCACCTGCTGCTCCACCAGTTCGGCGTCGCGCGCGGCTTCCTCGCGCAGCGCGACCTGCTGCGCCAGGACGCGCACGCCGGCCAGCTGGTCCTCCACGTCCTGGAAGGCAGACAGCACGGTCTGCCGGTAGCGCGCCGCCGCGGCATCGAGGCCAGCCCGCGCGCCCTCGACGCGGGCCGCAGTGGCGCCGGCGTCGAAGATGGTCTGCGCCAGCGAGGCCCCCAGCGCCCACACCAGCGAGGATGCGCTGAACAGGTCGCCGATGCTGGCGGCTCCGGCGCCCGCCGAGCCGGTCAGCCGCAGGCTGGGGTACCAGGCCGACTGCGCGATGCCGATCTGCTCGTTGGCCTGGGCCACCCGGCGTTCGGCGGCCGCGATGTCGGGACGGCGCTGCAGCAGGGTCGAGGGCAGCGCCGGCGGGACGTCCGGCACTGCAGCCCGCCACTCGGGCTCGGGCGGCAGCGAGAAGTTGGCCGGCGCCCGGCCCACCAGCACCGCGATCGCATGTTCGAGCTGGGCGCGCTGGCGCTCCAGCCCGAGCAGTTCGGCTCGCGCGTTGGCCAGCTGGGTCTGCGCCTGCAGCACGTCGGTGCGGGCGGCGATGCCCGCTTCGTAGCGGTTGCGGGTGATCTGAAGCACCCGCTCGTAGCCGGCGATGGTGCGCGAGAGCAGCGCCAGCTGCAGGTCCTGCTCGCGCAGGTTGAAGTAGTTGGCCGCCAGCTCGCCCTGGGCCGCCAGCCGCGCCGCCGCCAGGTCGGCCAGGCTGGCCTGCTCGCCGGCGCGGGCGCTGTCCACCGTGCGCTCCAGCCGCCCCCAGACGTCCGGCTCCCAGCTGGCGCCGATGTCGAACTGGTAGCTGGTGCGGTCGCCGCTGCCGACCCGGGTGATGCCGCCGGTGGTCGTGGCCGTGGTCGTGGCGACGTTGTTGCCCCCGCCGCCGGTGCCGCGGCGGCTCACGCCACCGTCCAGGCTCACCGTGGGGAACAGGGCGGCGCGCTGCTCCGCAACCAGCGCGCGCGCCTGCCGGTAGGCAGCCACCGCAGCCGCCACGTTCTGGTTGGAGACCTCGACCTGCGCCGCCAGTTCGTCCAGCCGCGGGTCCTGGAACAGCTGCCACCAGGCGCCGCGCTCCAGCGCGTCGGCCGGCGTGGCCCGCACCCACTCGCCGGGCCCCTCCTTGAAGGCGACGGGCGTCTCCACCGCCGGCGGCGCCTCGTAGCGCGGGCCGACGGCGCAGCCGGCCAGGGCCAGCGCGAGGGCCAGTGCGAGCGGGGTCTTCATGCGGGGCAAGGGATTCATGCGGGTTCCGGTTCGTGGCTACGGGCCAGCGCGCGCTCGTGGGCGCTGCGCCGGCGCAGCTTGTCCAGCAGCAGGTAGACCACCGGCGTGGTCAGCAGCGTCAGCAGCTGGCTGGCGACCAGCCCGCCGACGATGGCGATGCCCAGCGGGCGGCGCAGCTCGGCGCCCTCGCCGAAGCCGATCGCCAGCGGCAGCGCGCCCAGCGCCGCCGCCAGCGTGGTCATCAGGATGGGGCGGAAGCGCAGCAGGCTGGCTTCGCGCACCGCCTGCAGCGGCGCCAGGCCGCGCGAGCGCTCGGCGTCGATCGCGAAGTCGATGATCAGGATGGCGTTCTTCTTGACGATGCCGATCAGCAGGAACAGGCCGATCAGCGCCATCACCGACAGCTCCAGCTTGAACAGCATCAGCGCCAGCACGGCGCCGACGCCGGCCGAGGGCAGCGTCGACAGCACCGTGACCGGGTGCACCAGGCTCTCGTACAGCACGCCCAGCACGATGTAGATCACCACGATGGCGGCCAGGATCAGCAGCGGTTGCTGCTGCTGCGACTGCAGCGCCGCCTGCGCCGTGCCCTGGAAGCTGCCGCGCACGTTGATCGGCAGCGCGATCGCGGCTTCCGCCGCCTGCACCGCCGCCTGCCCGTCCGCCAGCGTGTAGCCCTCGGCCAGGTTGTACGAGATGGTGGTGGCCAGTTCCGCGTCCTGGTGCGACACCGACGCCGCCGTCGGCCGCTCCATCACCCGGGCGATCGCCGACAGCGGGACCATGGCCGTGGCGCTGGCGCTGAGCGCCTGGCCGCCCGAGGGATCGCGCAGCGCCGGGTTGGGCGTGCTTCTCGTGGCGGCCGCCGCGCTGGCGGCGGCCGACGTGGAAGCGCCGTTCGCCGCGGCGGCGTTGCGCGCCGGCACGTGGATGTCGCGCAGCGACTGCGGGCTGGTGGTGTAGCGCGGCGCCACGCCCAGCACCACGTGATACTGGTTCAGCTCGCCGTAGATGGTGGCCACCTGGCGCTGGCCGAAGGCGTTGTAGAGGGCGTTGTCGACGTCGCGCGAACTGATGCCCAGCCGCGCGGCGGCGTCCTTGTCGACCTGCACGAACAGCTCGACGCCGTTGTCCTGCTGGTCGGTGTCCACGTCCACCAGCGCCGGCTGCTGTTTCATGGCCTCGGCCAGCCGGGTGGCCCAGTGCTTGAGGTCCTCCACGTTGTCGCTCTTGAGCGTGTACTGGTAGGTGGAGCTGCTCTGCCGGCCGCCCATGCGCAGGTCCTGCACCGGGTTGAGGAACAGGCTGACGCCCGACACCTGCTGCAGCTGCGGCCGCAACCGCGCGATCACCGCCTGGGCGCGCTCGCCGGGCGCGCGCTCGGCGGCCGGCTTGAGGCCGACCTGCAGGAAGCCGCCGCCGGCACGGCTGCCGCCGGTGAAGCCGACCACCGTGTCCACCGCGGGGTCGCTGCGGATGATGTCCACCAGCTGGCGCAGCTTGTCCTGCATGGCCTGGAACGAGATGCTCTGGTCGGCCCGCAGCCCGCCGCTGATCTGGCCGGTGTCCTGCTGCGGGAAGAAGCCCTTGGGCACCTTCACGAACAGGTAGGCATTCAGAGCCACCACCGCCACCAGGATGGCGAGCACCAGCGCGCGGGCGTGCAGGGCCCAGTCCAGGGCCACCGCATAGGCGCGGTGCAGGGCCTCGAAGCTGCGCTGCGACCAGCGCGACAGGCGACCCGGCGGGCGCGACGGCTGGCCCGGGCGCAGCAGCCAGGCGCACATCATGGGCGTGGTGGTCAGCGAGATCACGAGCGAGATCAGCACCGCGGCCGACAGCGTCACCGCGAATTCGCGGAACAGGCGCCCGATCTGGCCGCCCATGAACAGCAGCGGGATGAACACCGCCACCAGCGACAGGCTGATCGACAGCACGGTGAAGCCGACCTCGCGCGCGCCCAGCAGCGCCGCCTGGAAGCGGTTCATGCCCTGCTCCAGGTGGCGGGAGATGTTCTCCAGCACCACGATGGCGTCGTCCACCACGAAGCCGGTGGCCACGGTGAGCGCCATCAGGCTAAGGTTGTTGAGCGAGAAGCCCAGCGCCAGCATCACGCCGAAGGTGCCCAGCAGCGAGACGATGGTCGCCACGGCAGGAATGAACGTGGCCCGCGCGCTGCGCAGGAAGGCGCTGACCACCACCACCACCAGCACGATGGCGATCGCCAGCGTCAGCTCCACCTCGTGCAGCGAGGCCCGGATCGAATGGGTGCGGTCGGACGCCACCGCGAGCCGGATGTCGGGCGGCAGTTCGGCCTGCAGGTCCGGCAGGAGCGCCCGCACGTTGTCGACCGTCTCGATCACGTTGGCGCCGGCCTGCAGCGTGACCAGCACGATCACCGCCGGCTCGCCGTTGAACAGGCCCAGCGTGTTCACGTTCTCCACGCTGTCGGTCACGTCGGCCACGTCGCCCAGGCGCACCGCCGCGCCGTTGCGCCAGGCCACCACCAGGCCGCGGTAGTCGGCCGCGGACAGCTTGTTGCCGCCCATGGCGATCAGCCCGCCGGGGCCCCCGGTGTTGCTGCTGGTGCTGGTGTAGATCGGCAGCCGGCGCCCGCCGGCGTCCTGCACCTCGCCCTTGGGGCGGGTGGCGCTGCCGGCCTGCAGCGCGGCCCGGATGTCCTCGGTGGCAATGCCGTAATGGTTGAGCGCGAACGGCCGCAACTCCACCCGCACCGCCGGCTGCGAGCCGCCACCCAGCTCCACGTCGCCGACGCCGCGCACCTGTGCGATCTTCTGCTGCACGATGTTGGAGACCGCGTCGTAGATCTGGCCCGGCGAGCGGCGCGGCGACGTCAGCGCCAGGATCAGCACCGGCGCCGCCGCCGGGTTGGCCTTGCGGTAGGTCGGGTTGCTGCGCAGGTTGGCCGGCAGGTCGGCGCGGGCGGCGTTGATGGCGGCCTGCACCTCGCGCGCCGCGGCGTCGATGTTGCGGTTCAGGTCGAACTGCAGCGTCACGCGGCTGGAGCCGGTGCCGCTGCGCGAGGTCATCTCGTTGACGCCGGCGATCACGCCCAGCCGCCGTTCCAGCGGCTGCGCCACGCTGGTGGCCATGGTTTCCGGGCTGGCGCCGGGCAGGCTGGCGCTGACCGAGATCACCGGGAAGTCCACCTGCGGCAGCGAAGCGACCGGCAGGTTGAAGTAGGCCGCGATGCCGGCCAGCGCGATGCCTATCGTCAGCAGCACCGTGCCGACCGGGCGGCGGATGAAGGGGGCCGAGAGATTCACGGCAGGACGGCGCCCCCCTCCTCGTCACCTCCGCGCGCGCTTCGATGCCGGCCTCCGCGCCAGCGCTCCCCGAACCGCTCGAACCACAGGTAGATCACCGGCGTCGTGAACAGCGTGAGCAGCTGGCTGAGGACCAGCCCGCCGAAGATCGCCAGGCCGAGCGGGCGACGCAGCTCGGCGCCCTCGCCCCAGCCCAGCATCAGCGGCACCGCCGCACCGAGGGCCGCCAGCGTCGTCATCAGGATGGGACGGAAGCGCAGCAGCGCGGCCTGGTGGATCGCCTCCTGCGGCGGCTTGCCCTCGACGCGTTGGGCGTCGAGCGCGAAGTCGATCATCATGATCGCGTTCTTCTTGACGATCCCGATCAGCAGGATGATCCCGATGATGCCGACCACCCCGAGCGACTGGCCGGTCAGCATCAGCGCCAGCAGCGCGCCCACGCCGGCCGACGGCAGCGTGGACAGGATGGTCAGCGGGTGCACGTAGCTCTCGTACAGCACGCCCAGCACGATGTAGACGCACACCACCGCCGCCAGGATCAGCCACAGCTGGTTGCTCAGCGAAGCCTGGTAGGCGCCGGCGGAACCGAGGAAGGTCATGGCCACCGAGGTCGGCAGCCCGGCGTCCTTCGCCGCCTGCCGCACGGCATCGACCGCCTGCCCCAGCGACACGCCGGGCGCCGTGTCGAAACCGACCGTCGCCGCCGGGTACTGCGCCACGTGCGTGATCTGCAGCGGCGCGCGCTTCTCGCTGATGCGCGCGACCGCCGATAGCGGCGTCGGCTCGCCCGACGAGGTGCGCAACTGGATGCCGGCCAGCGCCTGCGGCGTGGGCGCCGCCTCGGGCCGCGCCTCCAGGATCACCCGGTACTGGTTGGTCTGGGTGAAGATGGTGGAGACGATGCGCTGGCCGAAGGCGCTGTACAGGGCCTCGTCGATGGTGGCCGCCGTGATGTTCAGGCGGGCGGCCGTATCCCGGTCGATGTCCACGTAGATCGCAGCGCCGCTGGCGCCGGCGTCGGTCACCGGGTTGCGCACCTGCGGCACCGACTGCAGCTGCTGCACCATGCGGGCGGCCCACTCGTTGACCTTGGCCGTGTCCGATCCTTCCAGCGAGAAGCGGTAGGCGGTGGGCCCGCCCTCGGCGTCTATGGTCAGGTCCTGCACCGGCTGCAGGTAGAGCGCCACGCCGGGCACCTGGTGCGCGCGCTGGCGCAGCCGCTCCATCAGCGCCTGCTGGTCGCCGCGGCTGCCGGCCAGGTTGATCAGCAGCCGGCCGGTGTGCAGCATGGTGTTGTTGGCGGCATCCACGCCGACGAAGCTGGCGATGCTGGCGACCTCGGGCTCCTCCATCAGCGCGCGCGCCACCTCCTGCTGCAACTGCGCCATCCTGGGGAACGCGATCGACTCCTGCGCCTCCACGCGCGCCTGCAGCTGGCCGGTGTTCTGGGTCGGGAACAGCCCCTTGGGGATGGCGATGTACAGCAGCACCGTCAGCACCAGGGTGCCCAGCGCCACCAGCAGCGTCAGGGTCTGGTGGCGCAGCACCACCACCAGCGCGCGGTCGTAGTGGTGGATCACCCGCTCGAACCGGCGCTGCAGCCGCGCGCCCAGGCCGCTGCCGGCCGCCTCGCCGCCGGGATGCAGCTTCAGCCAGCGCGCCGACATCATGGGGACCAGAGTCAGCGACACCACGGCCGAGATCAGGATGGTGATGGCCAGCGTGATCGCGAACTCGCGGAACAGGCGGCCCACCACGTCGCCCATGAACAGCAGCGGGATCAGCACCGCGATCAGCGACACCGTCAGCGAGATGATGGTGAAGCCGATCTCGCTGGCGCCCTCCATCGCGGCCTCCAGCGGGCGCTTGCCCATCTCCACGTGCCGCTGCACGTTCTCGATCATGACGATGGCGTCGTCGACCACGAAGCCGCTGGCGATGGTCAGCGACATCAGCGACAGGTTGTTCAGGCTGTACCCCATCAGGTACATCACGCCGCAGGCGCCCACCAGCGAGATCGGCACCGCCAGGCTGGCGATCAGGGTGGCGCGCGGGCTGTGCAGGAAGGCGAAGATCACCAGCACCACCAGCAGCACCGCCAGCACCAGCTCGATCTGCACGTGCTGCACCGAGGCGCGGATGCCGGTGGTGCGGTCCGACAGCACGTCCACCTCCAGCGCCGCCGGCAGCCCGGCCATCAGCTCCGGCAGGCGGGCCTTGATCGCGTCCACCGTGGCGATGACGTTGGCGCCGGGCTGGCGCTGCACGTTCAGGATGATGGCCGGCTCCACCTGCCCGCCCTGCGCCGACCAGGCGCCCAGCTTGACGTTCTCGGCACTCTCGACCACCTGCGCCACCTGGCGCAGCCGCACCGGCGCGCCGTTGCGGTAGCTGACGACCAGGTTGGCGTAGTCGTCGACCGTGAGCAGCTGGTCGTTGGAGTTGATGGTCCAGGAGCGGGTCGGGCCGTCGATGCTGCCCTTGGCGCCGTTCGCGTTGGCCGCGTTGATCGCGCTGCGGACGTTGTCCAGGGTCAGGCCATAGGACGCCAGCTCGCGCGTGTTGACCTGCACCCGCACGGCCGGGCGCTGGCCGCCGGCCAGCGTCACCAGCCCGACGCCGGACACCTGGCTGATCTTCAGTGCCAGCCGCGTGTTGACCAGGTTCTGCACCTCCGGCAGCGGCAACTGCTTGGAGGTGATGGCCAGGGTGAGCACCGGCGCGTCGGCCGGGTTGACCTTGGCGTAGACCGGCGGCGCCGGCAGGTCAGCCGGCAGTAGCGTGGCGCCGGCGTTGATGGCGGCCTGCACCTGCTGCTCGGCGACGTCCAGCGCCAGGCCCAGGCTGAACTGCAGCGTGACGATGGAGACGCCTGCGGCGCTGGTGGAACTCATGCGCGCCAGGCCGGCCATCTGGCCGAACTGCCGCTCCAGCGGTGCGGTCACGGTCTGCGCCATCACTTCCGGGCTGGCGCCCGGGTACAGCGTCTGCACCTGGATGGTCGGATAGTCGACCTGCGGCAGCGCCGACAGCGGCATCAGCCGCAGCCCGACCAGGCCGGCCAGCACGATCGCCAGCATCAGCAGCGAGGTCGCGACCGGGCGCAGGATGAAGGGACGGGACGGGCTCATGTCGAACCCCGGCGGGGGATTGCGGTCACTGCCCGGCCCCGGCAGCCTGCTGGCGCCGCTGTTGCGGACCCGATGCGGCCCGGCGTGGACGCGCAGCCGCCGCCGAGGGCGTGCCATTGCCCGGCGCGCCGGCCGCGGCCGCGGGCCCTTCCCCGGGCAGCGCCACCCGCGAGCCGTCGCGCAGCCGGTCGGCGCCCTCGGTCACCACGCGCTCGCCGGCCTGCAGCCCGCTGGTGATCTGCACCCGCTCGGCCGTCGCCTCGCCGCGCCGCACGCTGCGCAGCTGCACGGTCTTGTCGTCGTTCAGCACGAACACGTAGTCGCCGTCGGCCCCGGTGCGCACGGCCGCCAGCGGCACGGTCACCGCGCCCGCCAGCGTGCGCAGCTGCAGCTGCACGTTGACGAACTGGTTGGGGAACAGCTCCTGCCTGGCGTTGTCGAAGCGCGCCTTGGCACGCACCGTGCCGGTCTGCACGTCGACCTGGTTGTCCAGGGACTGGAAGCGGCCGGCCTCCAGCACCCGGCTGCGGGTGCTGTCCAGCGCCTTCACCGCCAGCGCCGGCGCGTCGCGCACCGCCTGCTGCAGGGGATCGACCCGGTCCTGCGGGATCGCGAACTCCACGTCGATCGGCGACAGCTGCGTCACCACCGCGATCCCGTTGGTGTCGCTGGGGCCCACCACGTTGCCCACGTCCACGGTGCGCAGGCCCACCCGGCCGGCGATCGGCGATTCGATGCGCGTGTAGCCCAGGTTCAGCCGGGCCGCGCCTTCGTTGGCCTTGGAGACCACCACGGCGGCCTCCAGCTGCTTGACCAGCGCGGCCTGGGTGTCGACCTCCTGCCGCGCGATCGAGTCCTGCTCCAGCAGGGTGCGGAAGCGCTGCAGGGTGACGCGGGCGGCGTCCAGCTGTGCCTCGTCGCGCATGCGCTGGCCGGTGGCCTGCTGCAGCGCCATCTCGAACTGGCGCGGGTCGATGGTGGCGAGCAGCTCGCCCTGGCGCACGAACTGGCCTTCCTTGTAATGCACCTGCCGCAGCACGCCCGACACCTGCGGGCGCACGCGCACCGTCGCCAACGGCACGACGGTGCCCAGCGCGTCCAGGGTGACCGGGATGTCGGTGCGCTCGGCCACGGCGACGCCGACCGTGGTCGGCGGTCCGCCGCGCCCGCCGGGCCCCGAGCGGCCGCCAGTCGGGGCGGCCGGCTGCTGGGTCAGGCTCCAGGCCAGCCAGCCCAGGCCGCCCACGAGCAGCAGTGCGACCAGGCTGCCCAGCAGCTTGCCGCGCCGGCCGGGGCGGCGCGGCGATTCGTCGTTGGAGGATTCGGGTTCGCGGGGGGATTCGGCTTGCATGCTGGTTGGCAATGTAGGCCCTTTGCCGGCCATGCCGGGCGCCGCAGGGTGCGCACGGTCGAAGCAGCATGCCTCAGGCAGGTGTAGCCCGCTTGGCGCCCATGTTTCGGAATTGCAAAGCGACCGGGGTCATCCCCGCGTAGGCGGGCATCCGGAAGCGCGAATCGCGCCAGCGCTCAAGGCAGCGGCAGCACCCGCCCTTCGCTGGCCGGTGGCGGCGGCAGGCGCAGCAGCTGCGCCAGCGTGGGTGCGAGGTCCACCACCTCCACGCGCGTGTCGACACGCCCGGGCTTCACCCACGGCGGCCCCCAGAGCAGCAGGGGCACGTGCGTGTCGTCGGCATGGGGCGATCCGTGGGTGGCCCCTGCGGCCGAGCCCATCCACCCCGGCCGCAGCACGTAGGCCACGTCGCCCGACGCCTGCGGGTGCCAGGCCTTGAGGACCTGGTCGAAGAAGGGCGCGCCGATGCGGCTGCGGTCCTGCAGTTCCCGGCGCGTGTAGGCAGCGGCCAGGCCCGGCTCGCGCAGCAGCGCGGCGCGCGCGGCCTCGGCGACCCGGTCCAGCTCGAGGCGGTGCAGGGTGAGCAGGCGGCGATCCACCACCAGCGACGCCGCCGGGCTCAGGTGCACCAGCGGCCCCGCGGCGAAGGCCTGCTGCAGTTGCGCGTTCACCCGGGCCAGCACGCCGCGCCAGTCGACGCGGCCGCCCTCCTGCCCGCGCGCGCGGCTGACCTCCGGCGCGGGCGTGAAGCCATGGTCGGCCGTGAGCGCGGCGACATAGCGGCCCGGTCCCACCGTCGCATCCAGCTCCCGGAAGAACGCCTGCAGCAGCCGGTCGACCTGCAGCACGTGGTCGTGCGAAAGGCGCGACTCGGCGCTGAAGGCGTGGTTGACGTAGTCGTGGCCCGACAGGCTCACCACCAGGATGTCGGGCACCCCGTCCTGGCCCAGCTGCTCGGCGTGGACGGCGGCGACCGCGAATTCCAGCGACAGCTGGTCGGCGAAGGGACTGCGCAGCAGGCTGGCGTAGTAGGCCGGCCCCGGCGCGGCCTGGTCGGCTCCCGCCATGGCCATGGGCAGCCGACCGCTCCGGGGGCGGAACCAGGGCTGCTCGTCCGGCAGCGAACGCGCATAGGCCGCCTCCGGCAGCAGCGGCCTCCACTCGGACCGGAACCAGCGGTCGGCCGGCCGCGCGTCGTTGAAGGCCTCGACCCAGGCCGGATGCTGCGGCATGTAGTAGGTGCTGGAAGCGAACCGGCCGGTGGTCGCCATGTACATGTAGGCGGTGCCCAGCCGGCCCGCCGGGAGAATCGCGCCCCGGTCCTTGCCGGAGATGGCGATCACCCTGGCGCGCAGGTCGGTGCTGCGCAGCACGTCGCCCAGCGTGTCGACCTTCAGGTTGCGCGGGCTGGTGCCGTCCAACGGGCCCGTCGCATGGCCGATGTAGTGCTGCGACACATCGCCGGTGTTGTAGACCAGCTCGCCGGTCTGCGGATCGCGCCACTGGTTGCCGACGATGCCGGTGCGGTGCGGGTAGGCACCGGTGAGCAGCGTCGCATGGCCGGCGGCGGTGACCGTGAACGCGTGTCCGTAGTGCGCTTGCGCAAACCAGGCGCCGCGGTCCAGGAAGCGGGCCAGCCCGTCGGGTGCGAGCTGGTCGCGGTAGGCGGTGACCTGGCGCTGCGGCAATCCATCGACCACCAGCAGCACGACCAGCGCCGGCCGCTCGGCCGGCGGAGCGACGGCGGCGCAGGCCGCCAACAGCAGCGCCAGCGCGGCGGCGGCAACGGCGGCCGCCGCGCGGCTGATCACTGGGTGATGACCGCCAGCACGCTGCAGGGCGAGTGTTCGATCAGGGCGCCGGAAATGGAGCCGCGCCACCAGCGCGCGGCCCAGCTGTCCAGGTGCTTGTGGCCGACCACGATCAGGTCGGCCTCGACCTTGCGAGCGTACTTGGTGATCTCCTCGATTGCCTCGCCGGTGACGACCTCGCCGCGAGCGGAGTGGCCGGACTGCTCGAGCCGGCGCAGGCCGTCCTGCAGGATGGCCTGGTACTTGGCGCGCTCGCGCTCCTCCAGTTCCACGTCATAGACGCCTCCCTCCAGGCCGACGAAACTCATGGCGGAGGGCATCACGGCCACCAGGAACAGCTCGGCGCCGGACCACTGCGCGACTTCGCGGCAATCGAGCAGCGCCTTCTGGCCGGCATCGCTGCCGTCATAGGCCAACAGGATTCGCTTGTACATGCGTGCTCCCGGAGTTGAGGATGTATCCGACCTTAACGCCGGGCCAGCCGGCTCCACAGGGGCATTAACCCCGATGCTGCGGGGCCCGTTCAGGCCACCAGTCCGTCGAGGAAACCCGGCTCGAAGCGGGCGGCGATGAAGTCGGCCAGGCCGTCGAAAACGGCCTCCAGGTCCCTGCCCGGCGAACCGAACAGTGCGCGCAGCACGCCGGGGTCCTCGAACAGCCCGTGCAGGTACAGGCCGAGCACGTTGCCCTCGGCGTTCTGCCATGCCAGGCCATCGCCCATCGCCGGATGGCCGGGCGCCATGCCGGCGTGCTGCGCGGTCCGTCCATGGCGGATCTCGTAGCCCTCCACCGCCAGGCCCGAGAGGGCCGTCCACGGCCCGCGCAACCCGGCAAAGCGGGACCGCGTGCGGCGCACCGTCTTGTCGGGTGCAAATGCCGTCACCAGCGGCAGCAGCCCCAGGCCCGGTCCGTTGCCGTCGATGCCGTGCGGATCGACCAGCGCCTCGCCCAGCATCTGCAGCCCGCCGCAGACGCCCAGCACCGCGCCCCCGCGCTGCGCATGGCCGGTGATGGCCGGCGCCAGCCGCTGCGCGCGCAGCCACGCCAGGTCGCTGCTGGTGTGCTTGGAGCCGGGCAGCACGATCCAGTCCGCGCCGGCCAGGTCCTCCGGCTGGCGGGCCCAGCGGACCCGCAGGCCCGGCACGGCGAACAGCGGCTGGAACTCGTCGTGGTTGCTGATGCGCGGGTAGGCGACGATGGCGATGGTGGTCACCGTCTCGCCCGGGTTCCCGCCGGCGGGCCCGGGAACTGCCGCCACCAGGCCGTCCTCTTCCGGCAGCCCGTGCTCCCACCACATCGGCAGGGTCGCCACCGTCGGCACGCCGGTCAGCGCCTGCAGTTGCTGGGGCCCCGGCGCGAGCAGGGTCGGGTCGCCGCGGAACTTGTTGAGCACGAAGCCGCGCAGCAGGCGCCGCTCGGCTTCCTCCAGCAGCGCCCAGGTGCCGTACAGGTGGGCGAAGGCGCCGCCGCGGTCGATGTCGGTGACCAGCAGGCAGCGCGCATCGGCATGCAGGGCGGTGCGCAGGTTCACGATGTCGTCGGCCTTGAGGTTGATCTCGGCCGGCGAGCCCGCGCCCTCGATCACCACCACGTCGTTCTCGGCGCGCAGTTCGTCCAGCGCCGCCGCGACCTGCGGCCAGACACTGGCGCTGCGCCCGCGCCAGGGTGCGCGCGACAGGCCCTCGTCGACCCGGCCGAGCAGCACCACCTGGCTGCGCAGGTCGCCCTCGGGCTTGAGCAGCAGCGGGTTCATGCGCACCTCGGGCTCGGCCCGCGCGGCCAGTGCCTGGAAGTACTGCGCGCTGCCGATCTCGCCGCCGGCCACCACCCGCGCGTTGTTGCTCATGTTCTGCGCCTTGAACGGCGCCACCTTCAGCCCCTGGCGGGCGTACCAGCGGCACAGCGCGGTGGCCAGCCAGCTCTTGCCGGCGCCGCTGCTGGTGCCCAGCACCATGACGCACTTGGCGCGGCGCGTCGTCATGCGTCGGGCAGCGCGACCCAGTGGCGGTCGAGCGCGTGCACGCGGATGCGGCCGGCGAACACGCGCTGCACCGCCTCGTGGGTGGCGGCATCGCCGGTGGCACCATGGTGCAGCACGCGGCCACCGTCCACCACCAGCAGGTCGTCGGCGCGCAGCGCCAATGTGAGCTCGTGCAGCACGGTGATGGCGGTGCCGCCGGCCGCCACGTGGCGGCGCACCAGGGCCAGCACGTCGGCCTGGTGGGGCGGATCGAGATTGGCCAGCGGTTCGTCCATCAGCAGCACCGGCGCACCCACCGCCAAGGCGCGCGCCAGCAGCACGCGCTGGCGCTCGCCGCCCGACAACTGCCCGAGCGGCCGAGCACGCCAGTCCCAGCACTGGGTGCGGCGCATCGCCTCCTCCACGCTGGCATGGTCGGCCGCCGTCGGCGCCGACAGCCAGGGGCGATGCGGCATGCGGCCCAGCATGGCCACGTCCCAGGCCCGCAGGTCCTCCGCACCGGCTTCCTGGCCCTGCCCCAGCCAGGCCAGCGCACGGGCCCGCTCGCGGCTGCCCCATTCGCGGGCCGGCCGTCCCAGCAGCTCGATGCGGCCCTGGGCCGGCAGCAGATGCGCGAGGGCCTTGAGCAGCGTGGTCTTGCCGGCGCCATTGGGCCCGACCACCGCGGTCCAGCGACCTTGCGGCAGGCTCAGGTCGATCCCCTGCAGGACTTCGCGCCCAGCCAGTGCCACGCGCAGGGCGCTTGCGGAGAACGCCGGCGTCATCGCTCTCATGCCGCCCTCCGGTGCATCAACCACAGCAGGTAGGCGCCACCCAGCAAGGCGGTGAGCACGCCGACCGGCAGCTCGCGCGGCGCCAACATCCAGCGCGAGAGCACGTCGGCGGCCAGCAGCAGCAGGCCGCCGGCCAGCGTGGACAGCAGCAGCAACGCGCGGTGCGTGGGCCGCACCGCCGATCGCACGATGTGCGGCGCCACCAGGCCCGCGAACGCGATCAGGCCGACCTGTGCCACCGCCGCACCCGTCGCCAGCGCGATGGCGCCCACCAGGCCCAGGCGCACGGATGCCAGCGGCAGGCCCAGGCTGGCCGCCGCCGATTCGCCCAGCGCCAGCGCATCGAGCGCGGGACTGAGTGCCACGGCGGCCACCAGCACCAGCACCAGCATGGCCGCGAGCAGCAGCGCCCCGGTCCAGCCGAGCAGCCCGGTGGTGCCCAGCAGGAAGGCCTGCATGGCCCGCAGCACCTCCGGCTCCCACAGCATCACCAGCGCGGCGAGCGCGCCGAACACCACGCCGACGATCACGCCGGCCAGCAGCAGCCGCAGCGTGTGCTGCACGCCGCGCGCCAGCACCAGCGTCAGCAGCACCGCGGCCATGGCGCCGAGGAAGCCGGCGCCGGTCAAGCCCAGTTGCGCGAACGCGCCGGTCGCCGTGCCGGGTGCAGCACCCAGCGCCACCAGCAGCAGCGCGACGCCGAAGGCGGCGCCGGTCGAACTGCCCATGAGGTAGGGGTCGGCCAGCGGATTGCGGAACAGACCCTGCGCCAGCGCGCCGGCCAGGCCGAGCAAGGCACCGGCCAGCCAGGCGCCGAGGCTGCGCGGCACGCGGATGTCCCAGACGATGGCGCGGGCCGCCTCGCTGCCGTCCCACAGCGGCTCCCAGCCGAGCGAGCCCACGGCCGCACCGAGCACCAGCAGCAGCGCGCTCGCGCCAGCGGCGAGGATGGCGAACCAGCGCACGCGGCGGGCCTGCGCCTCCAGCAGCGGGTCGGCGCGGCCAGGAAAGGATCCGGCGCTGCCGGCGACCAGCGTGTCGTCGGCCGGGTTCACGGACGATCCCCCTGCAACCGGCCAGCCAGGCAATCGGCCAGCAGCTGCGCCGCATCGGCCAGGCGCGGCCCGGGCCGGGCGATCACGTCGCCCTGCTCCGCCGTGAAGCGGCACACGCGGCCCTCGCGCATGGCGCGGATACGCGGCCAGCCGGGCCGCGCCGCCAGCGCCGCGGCGTCGCGCTGCGCCACCATGATCACCTGCGGGTCGGCCCGCACCACGAATTCCGGATTGAGCAGCGGCACGGTGCCCAGGTGGCCCGGCACCACGTTCACGGCGCCGAGCCGGGCCAGGATCTCGCCGATGTGGGAGGACTCGCTGGCGGCGTAGGGCCCGGCGCTGACTTCGAAATAGACGGAGACCCCGTGCTGGGCCGGCGGCACGCTGCGGGCCGCGGCCGCGACGCCGGCATCGATGCGCCGCCACGCGGCGTCCGCCCCGCCCACCTGCAGCGCATCGGCCACCCGGGACAGCACGCGCCGCACGTCGCCCAGGGTCTTGATGTCGAAGCCCATCACCGGCAGGCCCAGCGCCTGCAGCCGGCCGAGCGCGCGCGAGGTGGAGGACAGCAGCACCAGGTCGGGCTGCAAGCCGACGATGCGCTCGATGCGCGGGTCGTCCACCCCGCCCACGCGCGGCAGGCTGCGCACCGAAGCGGGCCAGTTCGCATAGTCGTCGACGCCCACCAGCCGGTCGCAGGCACCGAGCGCACAGACCGTCTCGCCCAGCGAAGGCAACAGCGACACGATGCGCCGCGGCGGCTCGCGCAGGTCCACGGCGACGCCGCGGTCGTCCGTCACCGTCACCGCCAGGATCGGCCAGGCGGTCAGCGCCAGCAGGAGTGCAAGCAGCCAGCGCCTCATGCCGCCTCCTTGAGCACCATCGCGAGTCCGCCGGACATCAGCGTCACGCGTTCGCACGCTGCCGCGGCCTGCTGGTCCAGGCGGCCCAGGGTGTCGGCGAACTGGCGCGCATCGCGGCCAGGGAGCAGCGGCCCGCCGCGCGCATGCCCGAGCAGCACCAGCGGCCCGGCGCAGGTGGCGATGGCGTCGGCCAGGATGGCCGGCGGGTGGCCGCCCTCGCCTTCCGCCAGCATCGGGAGATGGCCTGCGAAACCGGGTCCGCCCTGCTGCGCCGATCCCATCATCAGGGCCGTCAGCCACAGGGTCAGGCAATCGACCACCACCAGCGTGCCCGGCCAGCTGGAGGCGCCCAGCGCATGGGCCAGCGCCAGCGGCTCCTCGGAGGTGCGCAGGCGCGGCTCGCCCGACGCGCTGCGCCGATGCAGCGACACCCGCTCGCGCATCGCGCCGTCCCAGGCCTGCGCGGTGGCGACGTAGACGGCCTCGTGCCCGCCGGCCAGCGCCAGCCAGGCCTCGGCCAGCGCCAGGGCGCGCGCGAGCTGCCCGCCTTCCGGCGTCCCCAGGACCAGCTCGCTGCGGGCCACGCACAGCTCAGGCATGGGCGCGGCTCCAGTCCATGACGATGCGGTGCAGCTGCTCCACCCCGTCGGTCAGCGCCGCCGGCCCGGGCTGCAGGATGTCGGCCGACTTGATCTCGAACAGCTGGCCGTCGCGCACCGCGGCGACCTGCTCCCAGCCAGGCCGCGCTGCCACGCGTTCGGGCCGGAACTTCTTGCCGCACCAGGAGCCGATCACGATGTCGGGGTTGCGCCGCACCACCTCGCCGGGGTCGGCGAGGATGCGGTCCTTGCCCAGCGGCTGCGCGGCCAGCTCGGGGAAGCAGTCGTCGCCGCCGGCGATGTCCAGCAGCTCGCTCACCCAGCGGATGCCGCTGATCAGGGGGTCGTCCCATTCCTCGAAGAACACGCGCGGCCGGCGCGGCAAGGCGGCCGCGGCGGTGCGGATGGCCTCCAGCCGCTCGCGCATGCCCTGCAGCAATTCCAGCCCGCGCTCGGCGCGCCCGACCATGGCCGCCACCTGGTACAGCATCGAGAAGACCTGCTCCACGCTGCGCTGGTTGAAGATGGTGACCTGCACGCCGCGGCGCACCAGTTCCGCCGCGATGTCGGCCTGCAGGTCGGAGAAGCCGAACACGCAGTCCGGCTCCAGTTCCAGGATGCGGTCGATCTTCGCGGAGGTGAAGGCACTGACCCTGGGCTTCTCCTGCCGCGCGCGCGGCGGCCGCACCGTGTAGCCGGAGATGCCCACGATGCGCGCGTCCTCGCCCAGCAGGTACAGCCACTCGGTCGTCTCCTCGGTCATGCAGACGATCCGGCGCGGGGCGAGGTCGCGGGCAGGCAAGGCGGTCGGCTCCTAGAAGTTCACCCGCACGGCGGCCGTGACGGCACGGCCCGGTTCCGGGTAGATCGAGGTGGGCTGCCCGGCCGCGCAGGCGAAGGCCTGCGTGAAGTACTTGCGGTCGAACAGGTTGGTGGCACCCAGCGAGAACTCCGCGTTGCGCCACTGGTAGGCATAGCGCAGGTCGGCCGTCGCATACGAGGGCATGGCGCAACTGTTGGCGAAGTCCGGGTGCTGCGAGGACACCCAGTTCACGCCGCCGGTGAGGCGGTGGTTGGCCGCCGGCGTCCAGTCGGCGCGCAGCGCCAGCGTGCGGCGCGGCGTCAGCGGCACGTCCTGGCCGGCATAGGGGCCGCTGCGGAAGGTGGCGCGGCGCAGCGCCGCGTTGGCCCGCAGCGTGAGCCGGGCCGAGACGGCGTGCGAGGCGTCCAGCTCCAGCCCGGTGCGGCGCGTCGGGTCCAGGTTGACGTTGGCGCCGCCCGGCAGCGGACGGAAGGCGGCCGGATCGAAGCCGATCTCGTCCTCCAGCCGGTGCTGGTAGAGGCGCGCTTCAACGCTGCTGCCCTCGCGCGCCCAGCGCACGCCGAACTCCAGGTCGTTCGAGGTCTGCGGCCTGAGCTGCGCGCTGGGCAGGGTGAAGCTGAACTCGTCCACGTTGGCCAGCCGGAAGCTGCGCCCGGCACGGGCATAGACGGTGAGGTCCGGCGTGACCGGCTGGCTCGCGCCCAGTTCCCAGGCGTGCAGGCGGTCCGCCAGCCGGGTGGCCGAGGCGCTGTCGGACTTGCGCAGGCGCTCGCTGCGCCAGCCGGCGCTCAGGCGGGTGCCGGCCGGCAGCGTGAGCTCGTCGCGGACGTAGGCGCCCAGCGAACGCTGCTTCCCGGTGGTGCCGAAGGCACCCAGGATGTCCCGCGTCCAGCGGCCGTGGTCCAGTCCCAGCACCAGCGAGTTGGCCATGCCGGCGATTGTCCCCGCATGGCGGGCGCGCAGCGAGGCGTCGGTGGCATCGACGTCGTAGTCGTAGTTCAGGAAACCGAAGTTGAGGCTGCGCAGTTCCTTGGTGCGGGCCGCAGCGTCGAAGCCGAGCTGCCAGGCGCCCAGGTCGAGTTCGGCGAAGACGCCGGTGCGCGAATTGCGGATGCGGGCGAAGTCGAGGGGCGTGGTGGCCTGGCGCGGGTCGGCGGCGAACTGCGCCGCCGTCAGCGCGCCCGGCAGGCCGGTGTCGAGGTCGTCGCGCGAGAGGCTGGCACCCACGCGCAGCTGGTCGCCCGACCACTGGCCGGTCACCGTCGCCGCGTCGAACTCGGAGCGGAAGTTGTCGCGATGGTTGTCGCTGTCGCGCTTGTCCGCGCCGGCGTCCAGCGAGAAGCCGCCGCTTCCCACGTGCGCGCTGGCGCGCAGTTCGCGCGTCGCATGCGTGCCGGCACCCGCGTACAGCGAGGCCGTGTTCGGGCCCTGTCGGCCGGCGCCCGCCTTGGTCGTGACCAGGATCACGCCGCCGGTGGCGCCCTCGCCGTACAGCACGGCACCGCTGCCGCGCAGCACCTCGATGCGCTCCACCGACTCGATCGGGATGCCGGCCAGGCGCGGGCCGACCAGGTCGGGCTCGGTCAGCCGCACGCCGTCAACCACGACCACCTGGTTGCTCAGCGCGGTCGTGCCGAAGCCGCGCAGGTCGATGCGGTACTCGCCGCCGCCGTACAGGTCCTGGCGGCCCGGCAGGCCGAGGATGCGCATCAGCGCCTCGTTGACGGTGGCGGCGCCGGAGCGCGCGATCTCCTCGCCGGTGACCACGCTGACGCCATAGGGCAGCGAGCGCGCCGGCTCCGGGAAGCGGGTGGCGTGCACCACCATTTCGCGCAATCCGGGCGACTGGGCCTGGGTGAAGACAGGGAAACACGCGGCGAGCGCCAGCGACAGCCGGGCCAGTCGCGCCGTGGAACGGGAAACGTTCATGGGATACGAGATCGTCAAGAGCCCCGGCCGGCTTCCCCGCCGGCATGTGGGGCAATACGGCCGCGCAGGCGCGGCCACCTCGTTGGCCGGTATCCGGGCTGGCGGAGGACGCTTCCATCGCCTTCCCGGCGGCGTGTGTTGCGGCACGCGCGCCAGTGGCTGTCGTGATGGGGCGGGCGCCTGCGGACAGGCGCCTCCGCTTACCGTTGCGGGGGCAGCGCAGGTTGGCTGGCTCCGTGTGCGCCCGGCGTGCCGGGCGTGGCGGAGCAGGCTCCCTGCTTCCCGTTGAACTGCGGCATGCGAACCACACCGCGAGCACCAACGGCTGCGATTCTAGGCGCAAGCGCGCCCCCAACCCTACAATCCCTTACAGCCATGGCCACTGCTTCCCAGGTCGATCAGATCGCCGAGCGCGTCGAACGCCTGCTCGTGCGCTACGAGGAGCTGCAACGCACCAATGCGCTGCTGCAGCAGCAGGTCGATGGGCTCACGCAAGAGCGCGATTCGCTCAAGTCACGGCTGTCCGCGGCGCGCGCGCGGGTCGATGCGCTGCTCGAGCGCCTGCCGGACATCAACTCCCCGGTGTGAGATGGCTGCCACCAAGCAGATCGAAGTCCAGATCATGGGCCAGAGCTACCTGCTCGGCTGTCCCGAGGGGGGCGAGGGCCGCCTGCTGGAAGCGGTCGAGAAGGTCGACACGGCGATGTGCCGCATCCGCGACGCCGGCAAGGTCAAGGCACGCGACCGCATCGCGGTGCTCGCCGCGCTGAACCTCGCCTTCGACGTCCCCGACCGCGATGCCGCGCCTGCACGTACGGCCCAGCCGCCGGCAACCGGCGAGCGGGACCCGCGGCTGGACTCGCTGATCGAACGGCTGGACCGCGCGATCGGCAACGACGGCCGGTTGATCTGACCCAGCGTCATTCCCGCGAAGGCGGGAAATCCAGGGCTTCCGCTTCTGCGACATCGGCGCGCCGCGGTCGCTGTCAAGCTCGACCACTCTTTCACGTTCGCGCGCCCGGAGTTTTCGCCGCAACGGCCCACGCGGGCAGTCCCTGCCCCTAGAATGATTTCCGTCTGCAGTGCGTGCCGGGCTTTATATTTCCTTGAACCAATGCTCAATGAGCTCGGGCCTGGAAAATACCTGGCGAGCGTGAACGTCTCGCGTCAGATGATCCCAACGCCTGGTTGACCTAGCCCACCTGAACCCCCGGTTCAGGATGCCGGTCCGGTGGCAACTGCAGACACCCCTTTTCTTCACGAAGAAATCGCTGCGCGATTTCTTCGTGGTTGACTAGCTAGATGACGAAGGCCGGAGTGAATCCGGCCTTCGTCATGATTGGACCGCGCTGCATGTTATTCCGCGCGGTCCGGCGCGCCGATCTTGCAGACCGGCGCCAACGGCGAAGCTCAGCGACAATCCGGGCCGATGCGCCGCAAGGGCGCGGAAGAACAAACGGCATGGATCTCGCACTCCCCCTCATCCTCGAACTGGTCGCGCTCGGCCTGGCCACCGGTTTTCTCGCGGGGCTGCTGGGCATCGGGGGCGGGATGATCATGGTGCCCTTCATCACGCTGATCCTCGGGCAGCGCGGCGTGGCGCCCGAGCTGGCGGTCAAGATGGCGATCGCCACCTCGATGGCCACCATCATCTTCACCTCGGTGTCCAGCGTGCGCGCGCACCACAAGCGCGGCGCGGTGCGCTGGGACATCGTCAAGCGGCTGGCGCCCGGCATCGTGATCGGCAGCATGGTCGGCAGCCTGGGCGTGTTCGCGCTGCTCAAGGGCAGCGTGCTGGCCATCATCTTCGCCGCCTTCGTGGGCTTCTCTGCCACCCAGATGTTCCTGGACCGCAAGCCCAAGCCGAGCCGCCAGATGCCGGGTACGGCGGGCACGGTGGCCGCGGGCGGCGCGATCGGCTTCCTCTCAGGCCTGGTGGGCGCCGGCGGTGGCTTCATCAGCGTGCCGTTCATGACCTGGTGCAACGTCGCCATCCACAACGCCGTCGCCACCTCGGCCGCGCTGGGCTTCCCGATCGCGGTCGCCAACGTGGCCGGCTACATCGCCAGCGGGATGCGGGTCGAGGGGCTGCCGCCGGGCTCCTTCGGCTATCTCTGGCTGCCGGCGCTGGTCGTGATCGCGCTGGGCAGCGTCAGCACCGCGCCGCTCGGCGCCCGCGCCGCGCACGCGCTGCCGGTCGGCAAGCTCAAGCGCGTCTTCGCCAGCATCCTGTACACGCTCGCGGCCTACATGCTCTACAAGGGGCTGGCCGCCTGAGGTCCGGCGCGCCTGCTGCGCCACCTCGCGCAGCACGTCCAGCACCAGCTCCGGCTGGGTCAGCTGCGGGAAGTGCCCGCTGCGCCGGGCGATCACCTGCCGGCCGAGCGGCGACAGCCGAGCCAGTTCGCTCTGGTGCTCGCGTCGCCGGCGCAGCGAGGACTCCGGCACCAGCCAGCGCGGCGGCCCGCTGCCGCCGCTGACGACCAGCAGCGGCACCGGCGGAAAGGATCCGGCGGCTTCCACTTCGCATGCGGTCTGCTCGAACCGGTCCAGCTCCGATTGCAGGTTGGGCCGCAGCAGGCGCTGGGGCACGGACAGCAGCTTCTCGAGCACCTTCGCGAGCCGGCCCTCATGCCCCTTGAGCGCCTCGTGGTCCTGCGGGTGCGTGGCTTCCAGCAGCACCACGCCGGCGACCTCGGCGGGATGCCGCCGGGCGAACAGCTGGGCATGCAGGCCGCCCAGCGAGTGCCCCACCAGCAGGTAGGGCGGCGACAGGTCGAGCCGTGCCAGCAGGTCCCGCAGGCCGGCGACCACGGCGCTGGCCGGTTGCGGCGAACGGGGCGGCGTGCTGGCCCCGGCGCCGCAGCGGTTCCAGGCCAGCGTACGGCCGATCGACTCGATGCCGGGATACAGGCGGCTCCAGGCCTCCAAGGTCACGCCCGCGCCGCTGAACAGGAGCAGAGCCGGCCGGCCCTCGCCCGAGAGCACGTATTCCAGCTCGCCGGCGGTCACGGCCAGCCGCCGCCGGCGCGGCAGCGATCGGGGCAGCAGCACGTCGGTTCGCAGTCCCGCTCAAGCCCCGCCGATGCCCCGGACCACCTTGCCGGTGCCCTCGCATTCCGGGCAGGGACCGCCGTTGAGCTGGCCCGTCCCGCCGCAGGCGCGGCAGAGATCCTCGCCGGTGCCGGGGGTCCCGGGCGGCGCCTCGTCGCCGGGCGCCATCGGCGCCTGCGGCCCGGCGCCACGGGTGCCCGTGTCGGGGTCCGATGCAGCCGATGGGCGCACGGCAAGGTCGATGGAGGCGCCCGGATCCTCCTCGCCGGCGACGGATTCGCTGAGGTCGATGGGGCCGGTGGCAGGGGTTCGTTGGTCAGCCATGGAACATCTCGTGCAAGGTGGATCCCATGCTAGGCCGGCTGCGCCCTCCGCCCCGTAGGACGTTGCAGCGGATGGGCGGCCCCGGCTGCACCGTTGCAGAGAGATACCTCAAGGCAGAGCCACATCCCGCCTAGACTTCGCTCCGCCGCGCGCCGCCATCCCCAGGGGCCGGACGCGCGGTCCACGGAACGGCCCGGGCCCTCCTGCTCTTCCATTGCACAGGCGCATCGCGGCTCGACGTTTGACAAGCCGAAACAATCGGCAGAAAAAGCGGCTTCGCTGCAGCAAGCGGCTGGGCTGCAGGGGAGCAACGCCGCCGGGCACGGCGGCCGGGCTGCAGGGAGCGATGGGCTCCCCGGGCAGCGGTTGCGCAACGGCCCGGCCGCAGCGCGACCACATCCACAGTGACGACATGAGCGAACCCACGGGCCTGACCGAAGCGACCACAGTCCACTGCCAGCCGGCAGCCGGCGCGCTGGTGTCCGGGCGCGCCGCAGAGGCCGAAGCGATCGCCGACAGCGACATGGCCGCCCTGGTGGCCGAGCACGACTGGGCCGCCACGCCGCTGGGACCGGCCGAGCACTGGCCGCAGAGCCTGAAGAACACGGTGCGGCTGCTGCTCGGTTCGCGCTACCCCATGTGCGTGGGGTGGGGGCCCAAGCTGATCTCCATCTACAACGACGCGTACACCGAGTTCCTGGGCACGCGGCATCCCTGGGCGCTGGGGCGCAGCGCGCGCGAGACCTGGGCCGAGATCTGGCACGTCATCGGTCCGCAGATCGATGCCGTGCTGCAGCGCGGCGCCGCCACCTGGAACGAGCGCCAGCAGCTCATGCTGCAGCGCGAGGGCTTCGCCGAGGAAACCTATTTCACCTTCTCCTTCAGCCCCTGCTTCGACGACCAGGGCGAGGTCGGCGGCGTGTTCTGCGCCTGCACCGACGAGACCGCGCGCGTGCTGGGCGAGCGGCGCCTCAAGAGCCTGGCTGCGCTGGCGGCGGCGGTGCAGGATGCACACAGCCCCCGCGGGGCCTGCGACAGCGCCGCAGCGGCGCTGGCCGGCAATGCGCACGACCTGCCGTTCGTGCTGCTCTACCTGCAGGACGGCGCGACGGCCCGGCTGGCGGCGCGCACCGGCGTGAACGATCCCCGGCTGGCACTGCCGGAGATCGACCAGGCGGCGGCCGCCCCCTGGCCGCTGGCGGCCGTGGCCGAGCGGCGCGAACCCATGGTGGTCAACGGGCTGGCCGCGCGCGCCGAGGTGCCCGCCGGCCCGTGGCCCGAGCCGGTCCAGGACGCGGTCGTGCTGCCGCTGAACGTGTCCTCCCCCGGCGCACCCAGCGGCTTCATGGTGGCCGGCCTCAACCCGCGCCGGCCGCTGGACGGCGACTACCTCGATTACCTGGGGCTCGCGGCCCGGCGCGTCGCCAGCGCCATTGCCGACGCCCACCGCTTCGAGATGGAGCGCGAGCGCGCCCGCTCGCTGGCCGAGCTGGACCGCGCCAAGATGCTGTTCTTCTCCAACGTGAGCCACGAGCTGCGCACGCCGCTGGCGCTGTTGCTCGGCCCGCTCGGCGACCTGCTGGAGGGCCCGGCCGTGAGCGGCCCCGCCCGCGAGTCGCTGCGGCTGGCCCAGCGCAACGGCTATCGCCTGCAGCGGCTGGTGAACACGCTGCTGGAGTTCTCGCGCTTCGAGGGCGGCCGCGTCCAGGCCAGCTTCCGCCCGCTCGACCTGTCCGCCCACACCGCCGGGCTGGCGGCCTTCTTCCAGTCGGCCGCGACCCGCGCCGGCCTGGGGATGCAGATCCGGTGCGAACCGCTGCCGCAGCCGGTGTACGTCGACCGCAGCCTGTGGGAGAAGATCGTCTTCAACCTGGTCTCCAACGCGATCAAGTACACGCTGGCCGGCCAGGTCGTGGTGCGCCTGCAGCCCACGCCCGGCGGCGCCCGGCTGGAGGTGGCCGACACCGGCGTGGGCATCCCGGAAGAGGCCCTGCCCCACGTGTTCGAGCGCTTCTACCGCGTGGAGGGCTCGCAGGGCCGCAGCATCGAAGGCACCGGCATCGGCCTCGCGCTGGTCGCCGAGCTGGTGCGCCTGCATGGCGGCACGGTGCAGGTGCGCAGCCGGCTCGGCGGGGGCAGCACGTTCACGATCGACCTGCCCTGGGGCAGCGAACACCTGCCCGCCAACCAGGTCGACCATGCCGCCGCCGAACTGCCGCTCGCGCAACCGCCGCATGGCTGGCTGGACGAGGTCGAGGGCTGGATAGTGAACGCCGAGGCCGGACAGCTGTCCATGGACTCCGCGTTCGCCCCCGAGTTGGTGGCGAACGAACCGGCTCCGAACCCGATCGACGCGCGCGCACGGGTGCTGGTGGTGGACGACAACGCCGACATGCGCGGCTACCTGGCCCAGCTGGTCGGCCACGAGCACGCGGTGCAGGTCGCGGGGGACGGCTGGCAGGCCCTGCAGGCCATCCACGAGCGCCTGCCCGACCTGGTGCTGACCGACGTGATGATGCCGGGGCTGGACGGCTTCGGCCTGTTGCAGCGCCTGCGGGCCGATCCGTCCACGGCGGCGCTGCCGGTGGTGATGGTGTCGGCCAACGCCGGCCACAGCTACCGCCTGCAGGCGCTGGAAGCCGGGGCCGACGACTTCCTGGTCAAGCCCTTCCATGCGCGCGAGCTGCTGGCGAGGGTGTCGGCCACCCTGCGCCTGGCCCAGGTGCGGCGCGAAGCCATGGAGCGCGAGCAGGCGCTGCGCGCCGAGATCCAGGGCATGGTGGAGAGCATCACCGATGCCTTCGTCGCGCTCGACGCGAACTGGTGCTTCAGCTACGTCAACGGCGCCGCCGAGGCCATCTTCGGCCGTTCGCGCGAGAGCATGCTGGGGCGCAACTACTGGGAGCTGTTCCCCACCGTCCTGGGATCGGTGTTCGAGGAGCCGCTGCGGCGCGCCATGCGCGAGCGGGTGGCGCTCAACGTCGACGGGCCCTACGACCCGCTGGCCGGCTGGTTCGAGATCGGCGTCTACCCGCTGGCCTCGGGCGGGCTGGCGTGCTCCTTCCACGACGTGCTGCAGTCACGGCTGATGGAGCGCGGCATCCGCGAGAGCGAGTCGCAGCAGCGCTTCCTGGCCGAGTTCAGCGAGCTGATGCAGCGCACGCTGGATCCGGAAGCAGTGCTCGACGCCGCGGTGCAGGCGCTGGCGCAGCACCTGCAGGCCGACCGCTGCTGCTGGGCGCTGGTGGACGAGGACGAGGACGGCCTGGACGTCCGGGGCGAGTACCGGCGCGAAGGCCTGCCCTCCATCCTCGGGCACCTGCGGCTGAGCGATTTCGGCGGCGAGCAGCTGGCCATGTACCGGTCCGGACGGGTGTTCGCGGTCAACGACATCGAGACCGACCCGCGGCTGGCCGGCCAGCGCGATTCCCATCGCGCGATAGGCAGCGCGGCCAACCTCTCCTTCGGGATCCTGCGCGCCGGGCGGCTGGTGGCCGGCATCGCCGTCCACCAGCGGCACCCGCGTGCCTGGACCGAGTCCGAGATCTCGCTGGTGCAGGCAGCGGCGCACCGCTGCTGGGAGGCCTTCGAGCGGGCCCAGGTGCAGCTCAGGCAGCGCGAGGCCGCCGAGGCGCTGGCGCAGGCGCTGGCGGCCCTGCAGCAGGTCGAGCGGCGCAAGGACCAGTTCATCGCCACGCTGGCGCACGAGCTGCGCAACCCGCTGGCGCCTCTTCGCAACGGCGTGCAACTGCTCGAGCTGGGTGGCGGGCCCGACGGCGGAGCCCGGGTGCAGGCCATGATGCGCCGCCAGATCGACCAGCTGGTGCGGCTGGTCGATGACCTGCTGGAGGTCTCGCGCATCACCTCCGGCAAGGTGGTGCTGCAGCGCAGCCGGGTGTCGCTGCACGAGGTGCTGGCCGGCGCGGCCGAGACCAGCCGGCCGGTGCTGGAGGCGGCCAGCCACACGCTGCAGGTGTCGATCGGGCGGGTGGCCGCCGTGCACGTGGACGGCGATCCGCTGCGCCTCGGCCAGGTGTTCGCCAATCTGCTGAACAACGCCGCCAAGTACACCGACCCCGGCGGTCGCATCGTGCTGGTGGCATGGAAGGAAGGATCGCAGGCCGTGGTGCAGGTGCAGGACAACGGCATGGGGCTGGCGCCCGACATGCTGGAAGAGGTGTTCCAGCCCTTCGTGCAGGCGGACCGCTCCGCCGCCCGCGCGCAGGGCGGATTGGGGATCGGGCTGTCGATCGTGCGCAGCCTGGTGGAACTGCACGGCGGCAAGGTGCGCGCGCAAAGCGACGGGCCCGGCAAGGGCAGCACCTTCGAGGTGCGGATCCCCACGTTGCCGGCCCAGGCCCAGGAGGCACCCGCGCCCGCCTCCGAGCCCGCCCGGACGCCGGCCGAGGCGGAAGGTCCCACCGTGCTGGTGGTCGACGACAACCGCGACGCCGCCGACAGCCTGGGGACCATGCTGGACATGATGGGCGCCAGCACGCGCGTGGTCTACGGCGGGCCGGACGCCCTGGCGGCGGCGCAGGAACAGGCGCCGCAGCTGGTGCTGCTGGACCTGGGCATGCCAGGCATGGACGGCTACGAGGTCGTGCGTCGGCTGGCCGCGCACCCGGAGCGCCGGCGCATGCACGTGGTGGCGCTGACCGGCTGGGGACAGGCCGAGGATCGCCAGCGCACCCGCGAGGCGGGCTTCGACGAGCACCTGGTCAAGCCGGCCGAGATCGACGCGCTGCAGGACCTGCTGCGCCGCGTGAGCGGCGGCGTGCCGGCCTGAGGGCCGTCCGCAGCGACTCCTGCAGGCCGCTGCGCGGCGGCCCGGCGCGGCGGGCACCGGCGCGTGCGTTACGCTTGACGTTTTTTTCAACCTGCCGCCGGATGACCGCCTCCAACGAGCCTTCCACCACGGCGCCGCCGGTGCGGCGCTTCCGCGATCCCGCCTACCGCCCCGTGGCCGGGTCGCTGGCCGAGCTGCGCCAGCGCATCGACTCGCTCGACGAGCAGATCGTGGCGCTGCTGGCCCAGCGCGCCGAATGCGTGCGCGACGCCACCCGCTTCAAGCGCGACGCCTTCCAGGTCCAGGCGCCGGCGCGCCAGGCGCAGGTGTTCGAGCACGTGCGCGCCCTGGCCGCCGCGCACGAATCCGCGTTCCCCGGGCTGCCCGACATCGTGGAGGCCGCCTATCGCACCCTCGTGGCGGGCTACATCGCCGCCGAGGGCCAGTTGTTCCAGCAAACCGAAGCCATCGAACCATGAAGACACCCCTGTCCGCCCGCCGCCTCCTCGTCCGTTCCCTCGCCGCCCTCGGGCTGGCCGGATTCGCCCTCGCCGGCATGGCGCAGCAGGGCTGGCCGAACAAGCCGGTCAAGATCGTCGTGCCCTACGGCCCCGGATCCTCGCCGGACGTCATCACGCGCATCGTGGCCGAGCGGCTGTCCCCGCGCATCGGGCAGCCGGTGGTGGTCGAGAACCGGCCCGGCGCCGGCGGCAACAACGGCACCGGCGCAGTCGCCAAGTCGGCCGGCGACGGCTACACCTACCTGATCAGCACCAACGGCCCGCTGGTCTACAACACGGTGCTGTACAAGAACCTGCCCTACGACCCGTTCAAGGAACTGCGGCCGGTGGTGCTGGCCGGCGGCCAGCCCAACGTCTGCGCCGTGCGCACCGACTCGGGCATCAACTCGCTGCGCGACCTGGTCGCGGCGATGAAGAAGAATCCCGGCTCCTTCAACTTCTCCTCCACCGGCGTGGGCAGCCTGTCGCAGCTGGGCGTGGAGCTCCTGAAGGTCAAGACCGACACCTTCGCGGTGCACATCCCCTACGCCTCGTCGCCGCTCGCGATCCTGGCCATCCTGCAGGGCGACGTGCAGTTCGCCTGCGTGCCGCCGGTGGCCGTGATGCCGCACGTGAAGTCCGGCAAGCTGCGGCCGCTGGCCGTGTCCACGGCCAAGCGCAGCCCGCTGATGCCCGACATCCCGACCATGAAGGAAGGCGGCCTGCCCGAGATCGAGAGCCTGGCCTGGATGGCCATCATGGCGCCGGCCAGCACGCCCGACGACATCGTCCAGCGCATGAACCGCGAGATCAACGCGGTGCTGGCCATGCCGGAGGTCAAGGAGAAGCTGAACGCGCAGTACATGGAGCCGATCGGCGGCTCGCCGCAGGACCTGGCGAAGTTCATGCAGCAGGAACTGCGCGAGATGACCCCGGTGATCAAGCGCACCGGCATCTCGATGGAATGATCCGGCTGGACGTACGGCGGGCGCCCTGCCCGCCGGCGGACGTCCCGCCCGCGCTGGCGGCGCTGGACGGGCACGAGGGCGTCTATTTCGGCGTCGATACGGGCATCGCGGGCCTGCACCCGCTGCAGGCCACGCTGGCCACCCGGCCGGCGCTGCGGCTGGCGCTGTTCGCCGACGGCGCCGAGGTCCGGGCGCTGACGCCGCTGGGGCAGGCGCTGCTCGCGCACCAGGCCCTCGCCGGCTGGCGCTCCCGCGTGGGGCGCGGACGCGGCGAGGGCGCCCTGGCGATCGCACGCGCCCTGCTCGCCTGCTTCGAGCCCTCGGCCGACGTGCTGCTGGTCGGCGCGCTGCCGTTCGAGGCCTGGCGGCTGGCCCTCTCCGCCGCACAGGACGGTGCCAGCCTTCGCGGGAATGACCCAGCGCTGGGCGTGCTGTACCTGCCGGAGCACCTGCTGCGGCGAAACGCCGAGGGCCACTGGACGTCGGTGCAACTCGGCCTGCCGGGCTTGCCGGCCGAGGCCACGCCGCCTGCGTCGGCAGCCGGCAGCGTGCCACCGGTTGCAGCCGAGCCCGCCGACGACCTGCCGGCGGGCGGCTACGCGGCCATGGTGGAGCGCGCCCTGGCGGTGCTGCGAGAACGGCCGCTGGTGTCGCTGACGCTCAGCGCGAGCTACCGGCGCCGCGTGGAGCTGCCCCCGTCGCAGGCGTTCGCCCGGCTGCGGGCGGCCAATCCGGCGCCGGCCAGCTTCTTCCTCAACGACGGCAGCGGCCTGCGCCTGTTCGGCGCTTCGCCCGACCTGCAGCTCGTGGTCGCGAACGGCGAGGTGCAGGCGCTGCCGGTGTGCGGCACGGTGGCGCGCCGGCCCGGTGCCCAGGGCGAAGCCGAATCGCTGCGCGAGCTGTTCAACGAAGAGGTCGATGCTGCCGCCCTGGCGGTGTGCAGCGACGCCCTGCGCAACGACCTGGCGCCCCTGTGCGAACCGGGCAGCCTGCGCCTGCTGGACCGGCGCCGGCCGATGTCGCTGGCCACCGTGGTGCATGCGGTGGACCGGCTGGCCGGACGCCTGCGCGAAGGCTGCGACGCCTGGGACGCGATCGCCGCCACGGCCGCGCCCGTGATGCTGACCGGCACGCCGCGCCCGCAGGCGCTGCAGGCGATCGCCGAGCTGGAGGCCAGCCCGCGCGGCTGGTACGGCGGCATGGTGGTGCAGGTGGCGAGCAACGGCGACGCCCTGGCCGGCACCATCCTGCGCGCGGCGGCGGTGCGCGACGGGATCGCCGAAGTGCGCACCGGCGGCGACCTGCTGGCCGACTCCGCCCCGCCGCGCGAGGAGGCCGAATCGCGGCTGAAGACGCGCTCGGTGTGGCGCGCCTTCGGCCTGGAAACGGACGCGGCGACGAATGCCACTGCCGCCGCGCCGGGTGCGCGCCGGCCGCTGGCCGTGCAGTTGCAGGCCGAGGGGGACCCCTTTGCCGCCGCCCTCGCGGACTGCCTGGCCGGGCTGAACCTCGCGATCGATCCCGCTGCCGATGTCGTGGTCGTGGCGGGTCGCCTGGCCAGCCCCGGCGACCGGCCGCGGGTGTTCGTCGGCGACGCCGCCTACGAGGCGCTGGCCGCGGCGGGCGCGGCGGTCGAAACCTGCGCCCCGGAACAGGGGCGCGCGCTCGAGGGCTCTCGCTGCGCCGACGGCGTGCGCTTCAGCGCCGGTCGCTACGCCCGCCACCGGCTGGTCGCCGCACCACCGGGATGGACCGTGCACGCGGTGGACGCCGGCGGCGCGCCACTGGCCCTGGCCCGCGGCCCGCTCGCCTGCCTGCTCTACCGGCCGGATTCGCTGCTGTCCGACGACACGGCGCGCGGCTTGCTGCGCAGCCTGGTCGAGGAAGTCGGCGCGCTCGCCTGAAGCCTGCGGGGCCCGACGACCCGCACGGCCCGGTACGAGCCGGCCATGGCCGAAGCGCGCTCAGCGGGCCTGGCGCAGGAAACGCCGCACGTTGTCGGCGTCGGCACCGACCGACTCGACCGCGTGCCGCAGTTCCTGTTCGCTGCAGCCCAGCCAGCGCGCCCAGTTGCGTCGCTCCCAGTCGGGTTCCAGGCTGACCAGCAGTTCCTCGGCGGTGCAGGCATCGTCGTCGTCCGGCATGTGGGCCTCCATGAAGCTGTTCGCTGCCAGCGTATGCAAGGCCGGCCGCGGCGCCATCGGATGCCGCGGTGCCATCCGGTGCGAAGCCGCCCACCTGCGCTGTAGGCGCACGGATGGGCCCGCTGAAAGCCGGAACCGCATCGCCGATCAGCACGCCAGCACGAACACGTTCCACGAGCCCGGCTGCAGCCGCGCGCGCAAGCGGCCGGGCTCCAATTCCACGCCCCGGTGCGGACGCGGCGACACGGTGTCGGGTTCGGCCGCCGTGTTGATCGCGTGCAGTTCGGGGTGGTGCAACTCCACCGCCTCCTGCAGCACCCAGCGCGGGTCGGCCCCGCGCAGTTCCACCTCCAGAGCCATCGGCTGCGCCAGGTGACGGTTGAGCGCGAAGATGGCGGTGCGCTGCGCCTGCCGATCGTGCGTGGCGCTGGCCACCAGGTACGGCATCTCCGGGTGCAGGCGCCCGCTGCCCGCCGGCGAATCGATCGCCGGCTGCAGCACCTGCCCACGGGCGTGGCGCGACGCCAGCGCGAACGGGTGGAAGATCGCCTGCCGCCACGCCGGCCCGCCCGGCTCGGTCCGGATCGCGCCGATGGCGTTGACCAGCTGGGCCAGGCAGGCCACCTTCACCCGGTCCGCGTGGTTCATCAGCACGCACAGGGCCCCGCCCGCGGCCAAGGCATCCTCGAAGGTATGGATCTCCTCGATCAGGCGCGGCGCGCTCGGCCAGCCCGGCTGCCGGGCATGCTCGCCGCTGCGAGCCCGGTACCAGGTGTTCCACTCGTCGACCGCCAGCAGGGTGCGCTTGCGCGAATGCCGGCGCGCGGCGACGGCATCGGCGATCGCCGCAACCTCGCGGATGTGCCCGTCCAGGCTGTCGATGTTGCCCAGGAACTCCCAGCTGTCGGCCTGCGGGTTCTCGAAGTAGGCGTGCAAGGAGACCAGATCGACCTCCTCGAAGCACTGCTCCAGCACCTCGTACTCCCATTGGCCGAAGGTCGGCAGGGAGCGGCTGGACGAGCCGCAGGCGGTGAGCTGTAGGTCCGGCGACACAGCGCGCATCAGGCGGGCGCAGTCGCGGGCCAGCCGCCCGTACTCGGCCGCCGACTTCTGGCCGATCTGCCAGGGCGCATCCATCTCGTTGCCCAGGCACCAGGCGCGCACCGCGTGCGGCGCATCGAAGCCGTGGCTGCGCCGCCAGTCCGACAGCTGCGTGCCGCCGGGGTGGTTGCAGTACTCCACCAGCCGCCGTGCGGCGTCGGCGCCCCGCGTGCCGAGGTTGACGCCCAGCATGGGCTCGACGCCGGCGGCCCGGCACCAGCGGATGAACTCGTCGGTGCCGAAGGCGTTGCTCTCGGTCGAGTGCCAGGCGAGGTCCAGCCGCGCCGGACGCTGCTGCGGCGGGCCGACGCCGTCCTCCCAGTCGTAGCCCGAGAGGAAATTGCCGCCGGGGTAGCGAACGGTCGTCACGCCCATCTCGCGCACCAGGGCCAGCACGTCCTGCCGGAATCCGTGCGCGTCGGCGGTGGGATGGCCGGGCTCGAAGAGGCCGCCGTGGACGCTGCGTCCGACGTGCTCGACCAGCACGCCGAACAGGCGCCGGTCCAGCGCTCCGACCACGAAGTCGCGGTCGAGGACGAGCCGGGCGCGGAACATGGAACCGCGCTCAGGCCCAGTCGGGCTGCAAGGTGAAGCGCGCCACCAGGCTGTCGCCCGGGGCCAGCCGGGCGCCACCGAGCGCGTCGGGCCCGAAGCGCGGCGCCAGGTTGAGCCAGTCCGTGCACTGGCTGACCGGTTCGGCGCAGAAGTGTTCCTGGCCGCGCGGGCAGTACAGCACGAAATGGTCGAGCGGGGGCTCGGCCTCCAGGGCCAGGCTGCGGGCCGGCCCGTGCACGTCGGCCGGCCACTCGATGAGGGCGCGCCGGCTCCAGCCGGTGAAGTTGTTGTCGAGATCGAGCCGGCCCAGTTCGATGCCGCGAATCAGCGCCTCCACCGGTTCGGCCCGGGCCAGCTGCGTGGGCATCACCTCGCCGTCGGTGAGCCAGACCGCCTGCGTGGCCGTCGCCAGGCGCGTGCCGGGATGGTGCGGGAAGTAGGGGTGGTGGCCGATGCCCAGCGGCATGGCCGCGTCGTCCTCGTTGCGCACGGCGATCTCGACCGACAGTCCGTGCTCGTCCAGGGTGAACCGCTGGTGCGCCGAGAAGCGCCAAGGCCAGGCGGACCCCGCCTCGACCTGCAGGCGGATCTGCGCTTCCCGGGGCCCGGCGGCCTCCACGGTCCACGGCCGCAGCCAGCCGATGCCGTGCAGCGGATGGGGCGAATCCTCGCCCGGATGGTTGGGCGGACAGCGGATCTCGCGGCCTTCGAAGCGGGCCCGGCCATCCCGGATGCGGTTGCAGAACGGCAGCAGCGGAAAACTGGCCATGCCCAGCGGGTTGCGATCCGCGAGGTCGGACGCCGTGGCCGGTCGCAGCCAGTGCAGCTCGCGCCGCCGCCGTCCGTCGCGCCAGCGACGCGAGAAGGCCGCGATCGAGCCGCCGGCGCTCGGTGCCAGCACGGCATGCAACTCACCGGCGGCGAGGACCAGCAGCGGCTCGGTGGCCGCGCCGCCACCCTGTTCGATCGGTGCACCCATGACCAGCCGCATGGTGGGGGCGATCCCGATTGCTGCGCGGCACGGCTGGCCCGGTTCCATTGATCGCTCGCGTAGGACGCGGCCCATTTGGTGAGCCGCTCCCCCATGGAAGGGCTGCCACTCCCCAGAATGCATCCATGCAAACCCTGATCGTCTTCTCCCACCTGCGCTGGAACTTCGTCTACCAGCGTCCGCAGCACCTGTTGTCGAGGCTTGCGCGGCGATGGCCGGTCGTGTTCATCGAGGAACCGGTGCCCGGCTCCGAACGCGACCATCTCGAGCCCATCGAGGCGGCGCCGGGCGTGCAGGTGTGGCGTCCGCACGTGCGGGGATCGGCCTACGGCTTCCACCCCGAGCACCAGGCGGTGCTCCAGCGGCTGATCGGTGCCGCGCTGCGGCGCGCGGACGTGCGGGACTACTGGCTGTGGTTCTACACGCCCATGGCGCTGCCGCTGACCGGGCTGTTCGAGCCCGGCGGCGTGGTCTACGACTGCATGGACGAGCTCTCGCTGTTCCGCGGCGCACCGCGCGAACTGGTCGAGCAGGAGGAAGCCCTGTTCCGCACGGCGGACGTCGTCTTCACCGGCGGGCGCAGCCTCTACAACGCGAAGCGTGACCGACATTCCGACGTGCACTGCTTTCCGAGCAGCGTGGACGCGGAACACTTCCGGCGCGGCGCGGCCGACCATTCGCTGCAGGCGTCACTGCGCCGGCCGCGTATCGGCTACAGCGGAGTGATCGACGAGCGGATCGACCTGGACCTGATCGCCGGCATGGCGGACGCACGCCCCGGGTGGGACTTCGTGATGGTCGGCCCCGTCGTCAAGATCGATCCGGCCAGCGTGCCGCGCCGGGACAACATCCACTGGCTGGGCCAGCAGGCCTACGACGACCTGCCCGCCTTCATCAACGGCTGGGACGTCTGCCTGCTGCCTTTCGCGCTGAACGAATCGACCCGGTTCATCAGCCCGACCAAGACGCTCGAGTACATGGCCTGCGGCCGGCCGGCGGTGAGCACCGCCATCCGCGACGTGGTCGAACCCTACGGCCACGTGGTGCCGATCCGGGAGGACGCGGGCGGCTTCGTGCAGGCCTGCGAGGCGTTCCTGCACGCCAGCGCCGCCGAGCGCGCCGGACACGAGGCCGCGCTGGCCGGGATCATCGCCCGCACCTCCTGGGACCGCACCGCCGCGGCCATGGCGGACCTGGTCGCCAGGGCGGAGGCGGCACGCCGGGCCGATGCCCTGCCGGTGGTGCGGCGTGTCGCCGCCGAGCTCGCCCGCGTCTCGACCGGTTCCGCTGCGCTGGCGGGTTGACCGCAGCCCGCACGAGGATCGCCCATGGACATGACCCGACCCGACCTGCGGCCGGCCGCTCCCACCCACGGCTCCGCCGCCGGCTTCGACTACCTGGTCGTCGGCGCCGGCTTCGCCGGCAGCGTGCTCGCCGAGCGCCTCGCCAGCGTGCTCGGCCAGCGCGTGCTGCTGGTGGACAAGCGCCCGCACATCGGCGGTAACGCCTACGACCGCCACGACGACGCCGGCCTGCTGGTGCACCCCTACGGGCCGCACATCTTCCACACCAACTCCGAGGACATCTTCCAGTACCTGTCGCAGTTCACGCGCTGGCGGCCGTACCAGCACCGGGTGCTGGCCAGCGTGGACGGGCAGCTGCTGCCGATGCCGATCAACCTGGACACCATCAACCGGCTGTACGGGCTGAACCTGAGTTCGTTCGAGGTGGAGGGCTTCCTCGCGTCGCTGGCCGAGAAGAAGGACGAGATCCGGACCTCGGAGGACGTGGTGGTCGGCAAGATCGGCCGCGAGCTGTACAACAAGTTCTTCCGCGGCTACACGCGCAAGCAATGGGGCCTGGACCCGTCCGAGCTGGACGCCAGCGTGACCTCGCGCGTGCCCACCCGCACCAACCGCGACGACCGCTACTTCGCCGACCACTTCCAGGCCATGCCGCTGCACGGCTACACGCGCATGTTCGAGCGCATGCTGGCGCACCCGAACATCAAGGTCATGCTCAACACCGACTACCGCGACATCGTCGGGCTGCTGCCGTGGAAGCACATGATCTACACGGGGCCGATCGACGACTTCTTCGACTGCCGGTTCGGCAAGCTGCCCTACCGCAGCCTGCAGTTCGAGCACGTCAACCTGCCGCAGGAGCAGTTCCAGCCGGTAGGCACGGTCAATTACCCGAACGACTACGGCTACACCCGCATCAGCGAGTTCAAGCACATCACCGGCCAGCGGCACCCGACCACCTCGGTCGTGTACGAGTACCCCTGTGCCGAGGGCGATCCCTACTACCCGGTGCCGCGGCCGGAGAACGCGCAGCTGTACAAGCGCTACGAAGCCGAGGCCGAGAAGCTGCCGAACGTGACCTTCGTCGGCCGCCTGGCAACCTACCGCTACTACAACATGGACCAGGTGGTCGGGCAGGCCCTGGCCGCCTTCCGCAAGCTGCAGGCGGCCCATTCGGCGGCCGAGCGCAGCATCCAGGTCGCGCGGCAGCGCGCGCAGTCGGCGGAGGCCTGATGCCGCTGGCGCTGTGGGCCGGCCCGGAATGCACGGTCAACCGGGTCGGCGACCGCTTCAAGGACCAGCTGGCGCAGAGCGGTTTCGACATCCGGATCGAGGACCTGGACCGGCTGGCCGGGCTGGGCATCGCCCGGATGCGCTTTCCGCTGGTCTGGGAGCGCACCGAAGCCGAGCGCGGCCGGCCCGACTGGGCCTGGGCGGACACCTGGCTGGCCCGGCTGCGCGAGCTGGGCGTGGCCCCGATCGCCGGGCTGCTGCACCACGGCAGCGGTCCGCGCTGGACCGACCTGCTGGATCCGGCTTTCCCCGGGCTGCTGGCCGACTACGCGGCGGCGGCGGCGGAACGCTATCCGCACATCGACGCCTGGACGCCGGTGAACGAGCCGCTCACCACCGCGCGCTTCAGCGGCCTGTACGGCCTGTGGTACCCGCACCGGCGCGACGACGCGAGCTTCGTGCGGGCCCTGCTCCACCAGCTGCGCGGCACCGTGCTGGCGATGCGCGCGATCCGCCGCGTGCATCCCGGGGCGCTGCTGGTGCAGACCGAGGACCTGGGCTTCACGACCAGCTCGCCGGACCTGGCCTACCAGGCCGACTTCGAGAACCTGCGCCGATGGCTCAGCTTCGACCTGCTGGCGGGCAAGGTCGACCGCCACCACGGACTCTGGGACTACCTGCGGCGCGCCGGCGCGAGCGAAGACGAGCTCGCGTGGTTCGCCGACGCGCCCTGCCCGCCCGACATCGTCGGCATCAACAGCTATCTGACCAGCGAGCGGCACCTGGATTCGCGCGTCGAGCACTACCCGGCGCGCTGCATCGGCGGCAACGGCCGGCATGCGTACGCCGACGTCGAGGCCGTGCGCGTGCTGGGCACGCCGGTCGGCAGCTTCGAAGCGCGGCTGGGCGAGGCGCACGCGCGCTACGGCCTGCCGCTGGCGATCACCGAAGTGCACCTGGGCTGCTCGCGCGAGGAGCAGATGCGCTGGCTGCTCCAGGCCTGGCGCACCGCCAGCCGGCTGCAGGACGAGGGGATCGACGTGCGGGCCCTGACCTGCTGGGCCGCGTTCGGCAGCTTCGACTGGAACAGCCTGGTCACGCGCGATGACGGCCACTACGAGCCGGGTCTCTGGGACCTGCGCTCCGATCCGCCGCGGCGCACCGCGCTGGCCCGGCTCGCGAGCGACCTCGCGTCCGGCCAGCCGCCCGATCACCCGGTGCTGGAGAGCCCGGGCTGGTGGCTGCGGACGGAGCGCCTGGAATACCCGCCACACGGCCCGGTGCAGGGCGCGGAACTGGCCGGCCGGCCGCTGCTCGTCACCGGCGCCACCGGCACCCTCGGCCGGGCCTTCGCGCGACTGTGCCGGCTCCGTGGCCTGCCCCACCACCTGCTGGGCCGCGCCGACATGGACATCGCGGACGCCGCATCGGTCGAGGCGGCGCTGCGGCGCTGGCAACCCTGGGCCGTGGTCAACACCGCCGGCTTCGTGCGCGTGGACGACGCCGAGGACGATCCGCGGCAGTGGCGCGAGAACGTGACCGGGCCGCAGGTGCTGGCGCAGGCCTGTGCCCGGCACGGCATCCGCCTCGTCGGCTTCTCGAGCGACCTCGTGTTCGACGGCGCCAAGCAGCAGCCCTACGTCGAGGGCGATCCCGCGCTGCCGCTCAATGCCTATGGCCGGGCCAAGCTGGAGGCCGAGCGGCTGATGCTGCGGCAGCACCCGGATGCGCTGGTGATCCGGGCGGCCGCCTTCTTCGGCCCCTGGGACCGCCACAACTTCGTGACCTGCGCCCTGGAGAGCCTGCGCCGTGGCGAGCCCTGGCGCGCGGCCGGCGACCAGTGGGTCTCGCCGACCTACGTGCCGGACCTGGTGCACGGGACCCTGGACCTGCTGGTGGACGGCGAGAGCGGCATCTGGCACCTGGCCAATCGCGGCACGGTCAGCTGGGCGGAACTGGCTTGCATGGCCGCCGAAGCGGCCCGTCTGGACACCGCGCTGGTGCAGGCGCTGCCGGGGGCAGCGCTCGGGCAGCGGGCCCGCCGGCCGCGCTACTCGGCCCTGGGCAGCGAGCGCGGCCTGCTGATGCCGCGGCTGGAGGACGGCGTGCAGCGCTACCTGGCGGACTGCCCGGCGGCCGCGTCTTGAGGCGCGCCAAGCGCCCAGGTTTTCGGGTCGTCGCTGCCGGGCACCAGTTGCCGGCCCTGGTGACCATGGTCCCGGTAGCGGGCCAGCACCTCGCGGGCCGCGGCCTGAACGGCGCCGGCGTCGCACAGCGCCACGCAGGCACCGCCGAACCCGGCCCCGGTCAGTCGCGCCCCGTGCACGCCCGCACGGGCCTGCAGCAGGCCCACCAGCAGGTCGAGTTCCGGCGTGGAGACCTCGTAGTCGTCCCGCAGGCTGGCGTGCGAGGCATTCATCAGGGCGCCGAACGCCGGTGCGCCGGTGCAGGCCGCGGCCTTCAGCACGCGCGCGTTCTCGCTCAGCACGTGGCGCACCCGCCGGCGCAGCACCTCCGGCAGGCGGTCGGCCGCGGCGGCGTCGGCCACCTCGCGCAGGGACGCCACGCCGAGCTCGCGGGCGGCGCTCTCGCATTCGGCCCGCCGCTGGTTGTAGCCGCTGGCGGCCAGCGTGCGCGCCACGCCCGAATCGAGCACCAGCACCGCGGTGCCGGACGGCAGCGGCACCTCGCGCCGCTCCAGCGAGCGCGTGTCGATCAGCAGGGCGCGATCGGTCGCGGCCAGGCTGGACGCCATCTGGTCCATGATCCCGCAGCGCACCCCGGCAAACTCGACCTCCGCCCGCTGCGCCAGCTGGGCGACCAGCACGTCGTCCATCGGCAGCCCCAGCAGTTCGCGCAGGCAGCGCAGCGTCGCCACCTCCAGCGCGGCGCTGGACGACAGGCCCACTCCCATGGGCACCTCGGAGCGCACCTCGATGTCCAGCCCCGGCACCTGCACCCCCTGCTCGCGCACCAGCGCCAGGCAGCCGAACACATAGCTCGCGAAGTGCTCCGCCGGCGGCTGCTCGAAGCTGAAGCGCGAGCGGCTGCCCAGTTCGGCCGCGTGCAGCGTGAAGTGGGTGCCGCCGTTGCGGCGCATCGCGACGCGGGTGCGCTGGGCGATCGCCACCGGTAGCACGAAGCCCTGGTTGTAGTCGGTGTGCTCGCCCAGCAGGTTGACCCGGCCGGGCGCATCGGCTGTCGCTTCCCAGGCTGGGGGCGCCGCGTCGCTCATGGGAGATCCACTTCCACCTGCTGCAGCTCGCGCGCCTTGTCCTCGGGCAGCGCGTCCATGGCGAAGAAGCCGGCGGCCAGTTCGGTGCCGGCCAGGTACTTGAGCCGGTCGCGGGTGCGGTACGGCGGCCACAGCTGCGCATGCAGGTGCGACTCCGGATGCGGCCGGCCGTCCGTGGGTGCCTGGTACCAGGCCATCAGGTAGGGAAAGGGCCGCTGCCACAGCCCGTCGTACTTCAGCAGCACCGTCTTGAGTGCGCGCGCCAGGTCGGCCCGCGCCTCCGGTTCCAGCTGCGCGAAGCCCTCGACCGGCCGCACGGGCGCGATCCACACCTCGTACGGGTAGCGGGCGCAGGCCGGCACGAAGGCGACGGCATGCGGGCCGTCGTACAGCAGGCGCGCGCCCTCGCGCCGCTCCGCCTCCACGTGCATCTCCAGCACGCCGCGACCGTGCGCCGCGAAGTGGTCGGCCGCGACCTGCTGCATGCGCTCCGGCACCGGCGGGACCATCGGGTAGGCATAGATCTGCCCATGGGGATGGTGCAGCGTCACGCCGACCTCGGCGCCGCGGTTCTCGAACGGCAGCACGTACTGGATCGCTTCCTGCGCGCCCAGCCGTGCGGTGCGCTCGCCCCACACCTGCAGCAGCAGCTCGATGTGGTCCAGCGGCAGCGCCCCCAGCGAGGTCTTCCGGTCCTGCGTGAAGACGACCACTTCGCAGTGCCCCTGGGCCGACGCCGTGGGCACGATCAGCTCCGGCGGCGCCGGCACGAAGCCGCCCAGCGAAGGGAATCGGTTGTCGAACACGGCCACGTCCCAGGGGCCGGCCGGCACCTCGGTCGGGTTAGCCGGGTCGGTGGTGGGCGCCAGCGGGTTGTACTCGGGCGGCGGCAGGAAGGTGCGATCCTGCCGGTGCGCGGCGTAGGTCACCCATTCGCCGCGCAGCACGTGCCAGCGCAGGTGCGGCCCGGCCGAGAGCGGGTCGGCGAACGGGCTGGGCGCCGCCAGCCCGGCCGGGAGCGGCTGCCGGCCATAGAGCGTCAGGCGGCGCCCGTCCGGCTTGGCGAGTTCCAGCCGGTGCATCAGACGCCCCCCTGGATGTAGGTGCGCGACAGCGAGGTGATCCGGCGGATGCGTTCGAGCGGGATCTTGGGCGTGCGATCCGCATGCAGCAGCCCGTTGGCTTCCTGGAAGGTGTCGGCGAACTGCGTGTAGCAGAAGCCGCTGAACAGGGCCGTGTAGATGACGGTCTGCAGCAGCTGCTCGTACAACTGCGCGAAGGTCTCCTCGTCGGTGACCTCGGTGTAGCCCCAGATCTTCTTCACCCCGGCCTCGGCCCGCGCCTGGAAGGTGATCCCGCCGAACTCGGTCAGCATGATCGGCTGACCGCGGTGCGGATAGCCGTCCAGCGTCAGCACCCGGCCGCCGGGCCGGCGCCGGTCGAACAGCTTCTCGGGCTCGACCTCCGGGCCGTAGCGCTGCCGGATGTGCTCGATGTTGGAGTCGTAGTCGTGGATGCCGATGATGTCGGTGGCCGAGGACTCCCAGCCGTCGTTGCCGATCACGGCCCGTGTCTGGTCCAGGGTCTTGGTGAGGTGGTACAGCGCCTCGACCGCATGCCGGTGGGCCCGCACGGTGGGCAGCTCCGGCACGCCCCAGGATTCGTTGAAGGGCACCCAGACGATCACGCAGGGATGGCTGTAGTCGCGCTCGATCGCCTCCGACCATTCCTGCACCGTGCGTTCGATCGCCGTGCGCGTGAAGCGGTAGGCCGAGGGCATCTCTTCCCACACCAGCAGGCCGAGCCGGTCGGCCCAGTACAGGTACCGCGGGTCCTCGATCTTCTGGTGCTTGCGCACACCGTTGAAGCCCATGGCCTTGGCCAGCTCGACGTCGCGCCGCAGCGCGTCGTCGCTGGGTGCCGCCAGCAGCGACTCGGGCCAGTAGCCCTGGTCGAGCACCATGCGCAGCACGTAGGGTCGGCCGTTGAGCATGAAGCGGTCGCGCAGCACGTTGGCCGAGCGCAGCGCGGTGTACGACTCCACCTCGTCGACCAGCTTGCCGTCGCACCACAGCCGCAGGCGGGCCTCCAGCAGGGTCGGACGCTCGGGGCTCCACAGCAGCTCGTTGCGGAAGTCGTCGATGCCGGGGTCGGACAGCACCACCAGCCGGTCCACTTCGCCGTCGACCACCCGGTAACGGTCCCGCGCCAGCAGGCGCTCGCCGTGCCGCAGTTCCAGCTCGAGCGAGGTGTCGGCGCCGGTGTCCCCCTCGACCAGGGCTTCGATGCCGAGGGCGAAGCTGTCCAGCCGCGGTGTCCAGCGGATCTTGCGGATGTGCACCGGCGACACCCGCTCCAGCCACACGGTCTGCCAGATGCCGGTGGTGCGGGGATACCAGATCGAATGGGGCTCCAGCTGCCAGTCCTGCTTGCCGCGCGGCTTGGTCAGGTCGTGCGGATCGTCCTCGGCGCGCACGGTGACCGTCTGCCGGCCGCCGGGGTCCAGCGCCTGGGTGATGTCGGCCTGGAACGGGGTGTGGCCGCCCTGGTGCGTGGCCACCAGGTGGCCGTTGACCCACACGCGGGCGGCATAGTCCACCGCGCCGAAATGCAGGATCACCCGGTCGCTGCCCGGCTGCAGTTCGAACTCGCGCTGGTACCAGCAGGCCTTGTGGAAGCCGCGATCGCCGACACCGCTGGCTTCGGCCTCGGGCGGGAACGGGACGGTGATCTCCAGCGGCCACTGCGCCACCTCGTCCGGACGGCCCAGGCGGCCGTCGTCGTCGAAGCGGAAGCGCCAGGCGCCATTGAGCGACAACCAGTCGGCACGCCTGAGCTGCGGCCGTGGGTAGCCGTGTCGGATCGCTGGGTCCACGTCGGTCATCTCTTTCGGCAAGGGGACCCGAGCTTGGCGTCGGGATGCGGGCCGGGCGTGTCGGACAAGGGCCCGAACCCGGCGGCCCGGGCGACCGGCGCAGCGGACGGCTTCAGCCTCCCTCGTCCAGCACCGCCTGCCGCAACCAGCCCCTCACCGTTTCCAGGTGCCGCGCCTCGGCCTGCAGCGGACCGGCGAAGGCCTGCGCCATCGGCTCGTGCCCGGACTGCCGGGCCAGCTCGGCCAGCAGCTCCCAGCTGGCGTTGTCGCCCAGTTCGACCATCAGCATGGAGCCGAGCGCCTGGGCCAGCGTGGTTCGCGGATCGGTGAGCACCTGCAGGTGGCCGGTGGCAGCCACGCCCGCCACGTCGGCGCAGGGCGTGACCGCCGTCGGGTCCGCGCCGAGCTGCTGCAGGCAGCGGGTGAGCAGTTCGAAATGCGAGGCTTCGTCGTCGCGCATGGCCTGCAGCTGGGCGAGGTCGAGCATCGGGCCCTGGCTCGCTGCGCCAGCCTTGGTGATCAGCGCCTCGTACAGCCGCACGCCGGTGCGCTCGAACGCCAGCCGCTCGCCCAGCTTGTCGATCAGCACCTCCGGATTGTCGCCCTTGAGCTTGCCCATCGCCGCCTTGGCCACGCCCTTCAGGCTGGCGGGCACGGGCACCGAGCCTACGCGGTCGGCCTCCAGCGCGTACTGCTTGCGCACCTCGGCCAGCCCGGCCGGCTCGTGCGGCGCCCGCGGTGCCTGTTCCCGTGCGAATTCGACCAGCTGGTCCTTGCTGAGCGGGGCCATGTCCAGCCCCGTGCGGTTCATGCCGACGGCAGTCGTGTTGTCCATGTGTCTCTCCGGTTTCAGGCGATGGTGGCCGGGCGGGCGGCCAGCTCGGTGCCCGGCATCCACTGGTAGGCGCTGGAGACGCCCTGCGAAGGCGAGCCCTGCGAGTTCATGTGGTTGCGGTACTGCAGCGAGGCCACGGCTTCGTCGTCCTCGTCGACGAAGCGGGTGCCGTCCTTGCGCATCGGCACCTCGGCCAGGGCCTGGCGCAGGAAGTCGCGGTGGCTCCTGAACTCGATCCCCCGCGGCAGCTTGCCGTCGCCCAGCACCTCGGCCGGGTCGCGCCGCTCGATGTCCTTGAACAACTGCAGGGCGCACTGCACGTGCCCGAGCTCGTACTCGAGGAACTGCTCCCAGAGCGCCTTCACGCGCGGGTTGGTCTCCTGGCTGGCGCAGGCCTGGTAGTTCCACACCTCGTTGGCCTGCTGCAGCAGCAGCTTCTCCAGCGGGCTCTCGTCCGGGTTGAGCATGGAGCCGTAGTGCACGATGTGCTGGCTCTCCACCGACGCGATCTCGGCATAGAGCTGGCGCGCCACCGGGTCCGCGAACCAGGGGCCGTAGTGGATGTAGTAGTCGTGCGTCTGGTACTCGCCGCCCACCAGCGTGATGGCGTGCAGCTTGGTCGCCAGCGCCGCGTCCCGCGCGTAGCACTCCAGCAGGTCGTTCTCCGGGCTGCGGTGGTGCACGACCGTGGGGCGCCCGGGCACGATGTCGGTGTAGCCCTGGGTGATGCTGTTGGCGTCCTTGCCCTCCAGCCGGTCCATCAGGGCCGCGTAGCGGTACAGGTGGTCGAAGTCCTCCAGCAGGGCATAGCGGTAGGCCTGCGCCATGTACGCGTCCGGTTCGTGCTGGGCCACCGAGGCGGTGACCTCGATCGCCACCTGCTCGTAGGCAATGGTGGTCTCGAGCGGCGAATGGTCGGCCGACACCATCCAGTTGATCGCCGTCGCCTGGTGGTTCTCCACCCGCGTGAGCTGGGCCAGCGGCACTCGCGCCTCGCGCTGCATGCGCAGCAGCACCTGCGACACGCGCAGTGCGTCGGTCTCGATGCCGTTCATCAGGATGACGCGCACGCGGGTGAAGGCGTCGTCGTCCAGCTTGCTGATCGGCTTGCCGACCAGCTCCTTCCAGGTGAAGCGCTGCCGCTCCAGCGGCACGCCCTTGTCGGTGAAGAGATTGATGGCCATGGGGGTCCTTTCCGGTTGGAGGCTTCCGGTGGCAACTGCCATGCCACTCCCCCGGGGCGGCGCGGTCAGCGGCCCGGCAAGGCATAGGCGATCACGTCGTCGCCCGCCTTCGTGCCCAGCGAGCCGTGGCCGCCAGCCACCACCACCAGCATCTGGCGGCCGTCGGCGGCCTGGTAGGTCATGGGGGTGGCCTGCCCGCCCGCGGGCAGGCGGCTGCTCCACAGCTCGCGGCCGGTCGCGAGGTCGTAGCCGCGCACGTAGTTGTCCAGCGTGCCGGAGAGGAAGGCAACGCCGCCGGCGGTGACCAGCGGCCCGCCGAGGCTGGGCACGCCCATGCGGAACGGCAGCGGCACGGGCGCCAGGTCGCGCACCGTGCCGTTGCGGTGCTGCCAGGCGACCTGGCCGGTCGCCAGGTCGATGCCGGCCACGTAGCCCCAGGGCGGCTGCTGGCACGGGATGCCCAGCGGCGACAGGAAGGGTTCCATCGCCACCGCGTACGGCGCGCCGAAGTTCTCGTTCAGGGACGGCAGCGCGCCATGCGGCGGCGCGTCGTTGGAAACCAGGCTGGTGGCATCGGAGCGCGGCAGCAGCCGCGAGGTGAAGGCCAGGTAGGCAGGCGTGGCGAACGCGTACCCACGGACCGGGTCGACGGCGATCGAACCCCAGTTGAACACCCCGAAGTTGCCGGGGTAGATCAACGATCCCTGCAGCGAGGGCGGCGTGAACCGCCCCTCGTAGCGCAGTCGATGGAAGGCGATGCGGCAGGCCAGCTGGTCCAGCAGCGTGGCGCCCCACATCCGGGCGCCGGTGAGCGGCGGCGGGGCGAACGACAGCGCCGACTGCGGCTGCGTCGGCGCCGTGTGGTCGCCCGGCGCAGCCCCTTGCGGCGCGGGCTGCTCGCGCACCGGCAGCACCGGCCGGCCATTGCGCCGGTCCAGCACGAACAGCTCGCCCTGCTTGGTGGGCTGGACCAGCACCGGCACCATGCCGTCGGCCGTGCGGAGGTCCAGCAGCGAGGGCTGGGACGGCACGTCGTAGTCCCACAGGTCATGGTGCACCGTCTGGAAATGCCAGCGCACCTGTCCTGTGGCCAGGTCCAGCGCCACGATCGAGGACGAATAGCGCTCCACCGGCGCGGAGCGCCGGCCCCCCCACTGGTCGGGCGGCTGGTTGCCCAGCGGGACATAGACCAGGCCCAGTTGCTCGTCGGCCGCGAGGATGGTCCAGCTGTTCGGGGAGTTGGCGGTGTAGCTCTGGCCGGGTGCGATCGGTCCCGTGCGCCCAGGGTTGCCGGAATCCCAGTTCCACACCAGCTCGCCGGTTTCGATGTCGTAGGCGCGGATCACCCCCGACTGCTCCTGCGTGGAGACGTTGTCGAGCACGGTGCCGCCGACGACCAGCAGCTTGCGCGTCACCACCACGGGGGACGTCGAGTAGTAGGCGCCGGGCCGGTAATTGGGCATGCCGCGCCACAACCAGATCTGCCCGGTGCCGCCGCCGAACCGGGCACACACGTGGCCAGTTTCCGGATTCAGGGCGATCAGCCGCCCATCCGCCGTCGGCATGAACAGCTTGCCGACGGGGCAGGCCGCGTCAGCCGGCGAGCTGCTGGCCGCGACCAGGGGTGCGCGCTCGGGTGCCGCCCCATCGGGCGCGGCCTCCGCCGGCATCTCGCCGGCGGCCGCTCCCGGTACCGGGACGGGCGTGGCTGCGGCCGCGGCAGGCGGGCCGCCCGCCGGCGCCGAAACGGGGGCACTGGCGGCGGCCTCCGGCGCCGGCGGCTGCCAGCTCAGGCCGCGGCAGGTCAGGTGCTGCAGCGCCAGCTCGCCCTGGATGCGCGGATCGAAGCGCCACAGCTCACGGCCGGTGCCGGCGTCCAGCGCCACGACGTGCTGGTGCGGCGTGCAGAAGAACAGCCGGTCGCCGATCTTCAGCGGCGTCACCTCGAAGGTCGTCTCCGGCGGATCGCCTGCCTGGCCGCGGGTGTCACCCGTCTCGTAGTGCCATACCGGCTGCAACTGGCCGACGTTTTCCGGCGTGATCTGGGCCAGGCCGGAGTAGCGCTGGCCATGCCAGGTGCCGCCGTACGCCGTCCAGTCGGCTTGCGGCGCACCGGGCGCAGGGCCGGACGCCGCGGCCGTGGGCAGTCGGCCCTCCAGCGTTTGCGGATCGACGAACGCGCTGGCCACCGCCACCACGCCCATCGCCGCCAGCGAGGCTCCTACGGCGGCGCGAGCGGCACCGGATCGTCCGCGCGCCACCGCCGGCAACAGCATCAGCAGGCCGAGGACGAACAGCAGGTCCAGCCGCGTCGCCAGCGGCCACCAGTCCAGTCCGGATTCCCACAGGGCCCAGGCCAGCGTGGCGACCGACAGCAGGGCGAAGAGCCACCAGGCCGAGGCACGGTCCTTCCACAGCAAGCCGCCATCCACCATCAGCACGACGCCGGCGAGCAGGTAGTACCAGGAGCCGCCCAGCGCCGCCAGCCAGGCGCCGCCGGCCGCCAGCCCGAGCCCGCACAGGGCAATGACGACGGCCAGCGCCCGGCGGAGGAAGGAACGGGATTCGTGCATGTGCGCTGCCGTCGGTGCGCCCGCACCTGCAGGCGATCCGCGCCCATCCTAGGAGCGACGCCCGCTCGCGGCCTCGGACGCTGCATACGCGCCGTGTAGGAGGGCTTCCCCCGCTCTGGCGCGACGGGGCGGCGCGCACGGGCGAAAAAAAGCCGGGCAGTGCCCGGCTCGTTCGCGAAGGGGCCAGAGCCCCGCGCTGACTACTTGACGTAGTCGGAGATCACCTTCCACTTGCCGTCCTGGATCTGCGACAGGCGCGACAGTTCGCTGCCCAGGCGCTTCTTCGGGCCATAGGTGGCCGGGGCGCTGCCGAAGATGTCGGCCGGGTAGGTCATGCTGTCCATGACCTTCACGAAGCTGTCGGTGTTGAGCCCGCTGCCCGCCTTGGACGCCGCCTGCGCGAACGCGTCGATCGCGTTGTAGCCGTAGACCGAGAACACCGTCGGGTCCTCGTTGAACCTGGTCTTGTACTTGTTGGCCCAGAAGCGGATCGGCTGCGAGGCTTCGTCCAGGTAGGGATGCTGCACCGTCATGGTGGCGTACAGGCCGTTCATGGCCGGGCCGCCCAGCTTGTGGATCAGGTCGGTGTAGGCGGCGCTGGAGCCCAGGAAGGTGGGCGAGAAGCCGGTCTTGCGCGATTCGGCGATGGTGCCGATGGTCTCGCGGATGATGGTGCCCAGCACGACGAAGTCGCAGCCGGCCGCCTTCATGCGCGCCACCTGCGAGGAGAAGTCGGTGGCGCCGCGCTTGAAGGTGGTCTTCTCGGCGAACTCCATGTTCATGGTCTTGAGCGCCGCCTCGCCGCCGCGCATGACCTCCAGCCCGAACTCGTCGTCCTGGTAGATGGTGCAGACCTTCTTGGCGTTCTTCTCCTTCACCAGCTTGGGCAGCGTGGTGCGGATCTGGTCGTAGTAGGTGGCGGCGAAGGAGTACTTCAGGCGGTGGTACGGCTCGTACATCTCGCGCGCGGCCGTGACCGGGAAGAAGTTGATCACGTTCTTCTGGAACTGCACCGGCATGGCCGCCATGTTCTGCGCCGTGCCGATGTGGGCCACCATGGCGAAGATCTTGTCCTGGTTGACCAGCTTCTGCGCCGCCAGCACCGCCTTGCGCGGGTCGTAGCCGGAATCCTCGACGATCAGGCGGACCTTGCGGCCGTTGATGCCGCCCTGCTCGTTGAGCTCGTCGACGCGCAGCATCATGCCCAGGCGCACCTGCTTGCCGAAGCCGGCCAGCGGGCCGGAGAGGTCCTGGATGGAGCCCAGGACGATCTCGTCCTTGCTCACGCCCTGGTTGCTGTTCTGGGCGCCGGCCAGGCCGGATGCCAGGGCGAGGGCCGCGGCTGCGGCGATCGTGCGTTTCATGCTCTTGTCTCCTTCGGGTTGTATCAGCGGTACATCGCTTCGATCTGGGTTTCGTACTTCTTCTGCACCAGCTTGCGCTTGAGTTTCATGGTGGGGGTGAGCTCCTCGTCCTCCGCCGTGAGCTGGGTGTCCAGCAGGAAGAACTTCTTGATCTGCTCGACCCGCGCGAACTTCGCGTTGACGCGGTCGATCTCGGACTGGATCAATTCTTGGACTTCGGGTGCACGTGTCAAGCTGGCGTAATTACTGAACGGCACGTCGCGGTCCTGCGCGTACTTCTCGACGTTCTCCTGGTCGATCATGACGATCACCGTGAGGTACGGCAGCTTGTCGCCGATCACCACCGCGTCGGTGATGTAGGGCGAGAACTTCAGCTCGTTCTCCAGTTCGCTGGGCGTGATGTTCTTGCCGCCGGCCGTGATGATGATGTCCTTCATCCGGTCGGTGATGCGGAAGAAGCCCTCCTCGTCCACCGTGCCCACGTCGCCGGTGTGCAGCCAGCCGTCGGCATCGATGGTCTCGCGGGTCTTCTCCGGCTGGTTCAGGTAGCCCATGAACACGTTCCGCCCGCGCACCAGGATCTCGCCGGTGGCCGGGTCCAGCTTCACCTCGTTGAAACCCGCGGCCGGGCCGATGGAGCCGGGCTTGATGCGGTGCGCCGGCACGCCGGTGGAAGCGCCGCAGGTCTCGGTCATGCCCCAGACCTCCAGCATCGGCACGCCCAGCGACAGGTACCACTTCACCAGCTCGGGCGAGATCGGCGCCGCGCCGGTCACCAGGAAGCGTGCGCGGTGGATGCCGATCAGCTTGCGCACGTTGTCCAGCGCGAGCCAGCGCGCCAGCGTGAACTTGGCCTTGAGCATCGGGCCGACCGGGCGGCCTGCCAGCACGCGGTCGGCGATCTCGCGGCCGACCCCGATCGCCCAGCCATAGGCGGCGCGCTGCAACGCACTGGCTTCCTTGAGCGCGATGGTCACGCCCGAATAGAACTTCTCCCACACCCGCGGCACAGCGGTGAACACCGTGGGCGCGATCTCGCGCACGTTCTCCGGCACCGTCTCGGGGTTCTCGACGAAATTGAGCCTGGCGCCTGTGTACAGCGAGAAGTACTCGCCGCCCATGCGCTCGGCGATGTGGCACAGCGGCAGGAAGCACATGCACTCGTCCTGCTCGGTGCGGGCGATCAGCGTGTTCAGGCCGTGCGCCTCGTAGACCAGCCCGGCGTGGCTGTGCATCGCGCCCTTGGGCTTGCCGGTGGTGCCCGAGGTGTAGACCAGGATCGCCAGGTCGCCCGGCTTGCAGCCAGCGGCGCGCTCGGCCACCGCGTTCGGGTGCTGCGCGTTGTACTCGCGCCCCATCTCGCGCAACGCGGCCAGGCTGATCACGCCCGGATCCTGCAGCTCGCGCAGGCCCTCCATGTCGAACACCACGATCTTGCGCAGGGCCGGCAGCCGGTCGCGCACGGCGAGCGCCTTGTCCAGCTGCTCGTCGTCCTCCACGAACAGGATGCTGGTGCCCGAGTCCTCGCACAGGTACTGCACCTGGGTCGGCGCATCGGTGGGATAGATGCCGTTGGACACGCCGTTGCAGGACAGCACGGCCAGGTCGGCCAGCACCCATTCGATCACCGTGTTGGACAGGATGGAGGCAGTGTCGCCACGCCGGAAGCCCAGCGCCAGCAACCCGCCGGCGATCTCGCGCACCGCCTCGCCCACCTGCGTCCAGGTGTGGCTGCGCCAGATGCCCAGTTCCTTCTGCCGCAGCCACACCTGCGGCCCGCGCTGCGCCACGGCGTTCCAGAACAGCGCGGGAATGGTGTCGCCCGGCAGCACGACTTCGGTGCGGGCCCGGATGTGGGAGAGGTCCCAGAGATTGCTCATGCCGTGCGCACCAAGGAACTCCCTCCCCCTTTGGGAGAGGGCTGGGGCGGGGGCAGGCGGCGGGCCGTGCGTGCCCCCACCCCGACCCTCCCCCAGGGGGGGAGGGAGAAAGACAGGTGCCCTCTCCTCGCCATGTGTTCGCTCATCTCCACGTCTTCTTCTTCTTCCAGCGCCGCTCGCCGCGCGCGCCGGCTTCCTTCATGCCCAGGTAGAACTCCTTGATGTCCTCCTTCTCGCGCAGGCGGGCACAGGTGTCCTCCATCACGATGCGGCCGTTCTCCAGCACGTAGCCGTAGTCGGCGGCATTCAGCGCCATGTTGGCGTTCTGCTCGACCAGCAACAGGGTGGTGCCGCGCTCGCGGTTGATGCGCACCACGATCTCGAAGATCTCCTTGGTCAGCTTGGGCGACAGCCCCAGGCTGGGCTCGTCCAGCAGGATCAGCTCGGGCGCGGCCATGATGGCGCGCGAGATCGCCAGCATCTGCTGCTGGCCGCCCGAGAGCAGGCCGGCGTCCTGCGCCGCGCGCTCCTTCAGGATCGGGAAATAGCGGAAGACCGCCTCGAGGTCGCGCGCGATCCCGTCCTTGTCGGTTCGGGTGTAGGCGCCCATGGCCAGGTTGTCGCGCACCGACAGCAGCGGGAACACCTCGCGGCCCTCGGGCACGTGCGACAGGCCCAGCTGCACGATGGCCGCCGGATCGCGCGCGGTGATGTTCTCGCCCTTGAACTCCACGTGGCCCTTGAGCGGGTCGATGATCCCGGAGATGGTCTTGAGGATGGTGGTCTTGCCGGCTCCGTTGGAGCCCAGCACGGTGGCGATCTCGCCGCGGCGCACCTGCAGGCTGACGCCGCGGATCGCCTTGACCGGCCCGTAGGCCGACTCCACGTTGGCCAGCCGCAGCACCGGCACGTCCGTTGCCGTCGTCATGCGACCACCCTCCGCAGCGAGGCGACGTCCTCCACCGAACCGAGGTAGGCCTCGGCCACGCCGGGGTGCGACTGCACCTCGGCCGGCGTACCGACGGCCAGCACCTCGCCCTGGTTCATCGCCAGCACCCGGTCGGACACCCGGGAGACCAGCGCCATGTCGTGCTCCACCATCAGCACCGTGATGCCCAGCTCCTTCTGGATGTCCTGGATCCAGAAGGCCATGTCCCCGGTCTCCTCGACGTTCAGGCCAGAGGACGGCTCGTCCAGCAGCAGCAGCTTGGGCTCCGTGCAAAGGGCGCGCGCCAGTTCCACCACCTTGCGCACGCCATAGGGCAGGCCCGCCACCATGGACTCGCGGTGGTGCTGCAGGTCCAGCAGGTCGATCACGCGCTCGACCTTCTCGCGCGCCTCGACCTCGGCGGCCCGCGCCTTGGGCGTGAACAGCAGGTCGGCCCACAGGCCGGTGCGCCGGTGCGTGTGGCGGCCGATCAGCAGGTTCTGCAGCACCGTGGCGTGCTCGAACAGCTCGATGTTCTGGAAGGTGCGCGCGATGCCCAGCTGGGCGATGCGGTGCGGCGGCTGGGCCGTCAGCGGCTGGCCCTCGTAGTCGATGTGGCCCGCCGTGGGCTGGTAGATGCGGCTGATCAGGTTGAACACCGTGGTCTTGCCGGCGCCGTTGGGGCCGATCAGGGTGAACACCTCGCCGCGCCGGACGTCGAAGCTGACGTCGTTGACGGCCAGCACGCCGCCGAAGCGCACCGACAGGTTCTTCGCCGATAGCAGGACGTCGCTCACCGCAACCTCTCGGACTTCTGGAAGGCCTTCTGCCGCCGGAACATGCCCTGGCGGTAGAACGGGAACAGCTGGAACCAGGTGCGAACCTTCAGCCAGCGGCCGTACAGGCCCAGCGGCTCGAACAGCACGAAGGCGATCAGCACCGCGCCGTAGACCACGGCCTTCAGGCCGGGCGCGTTGCCGATCGGTTCCGGCAGGAAGTCCTTCACCGCCGAGATCGCCTGCGGCAGTCCGATCAGGAAGATCGCGCCCAGGAAGGCGCCGTGCAGCGAGCCCAGCCCGCCGATCACCACCATCAGCAGCAGGTCGATGGACTGGATGATGTTGAACTGGTCGGGCGACAGGAAGCGGATCTGGTGCGCGTACAGCGCGCCGCCTATGCCGGCCAGCGCGGCCGAGATCGCGAAACTGAGGGTCTTGTAGTACGCGAGGTGGATGCCCATGCTCTGGGCCGAGATCTCGGAGTCGCGGATCGCCACGAAGGCGCGGCCCGTCGGCGCCCGCAGCAGGTTGCGGCAGGCCAGCGTGGCCAGCACCGCGGTGACCAGGCAGACGAAGTAGAAGGAGGTGGCGCCGTCGGCCGCCCAGCCGAAGGCCCGCGGCACGTCCACCGCCAGGCCGGAGTTGCCGCCGGTCACCGACTCCCAGCGGGCGAAGCCCTCCTCCACGATGAAGCCGAAGGCCAGCGTGGCGATGCCCAGGTAGATGCCCTTGACCCGCAGCGCCGGCAGGCCCACCACCACGCCAACCGCGGCCGCCAGCAGCCCCGCGACCGCCATCGCCAGCGGGAACGGCCAGCCCATGTTGGTCAGCACCGCCTGCGCATAGGCGCCGACCCCGAAGAAGGCGGCGTGTCCCAGCGAGAACAGCCCGGTGAAGCCGGCCAGCAGCATCAGCCCGAGGCCGACGATGCCGTAGATCAGCACGAAGGTCAGTTGCGCCAGCAGGTACTCCGACATCAGCCAGGGCGCCGCCAGCAGCACCAGCCCCAGCAACCCGTACCAGAACGTGTGCCCGCCATGCTGGGCCAGCCGGATGTCCTGCAGGTAGTCGGTCTTGAAGATGAAGCGCATGGGGAGAACCGGTCGCTGATCGTCAGCTCGTCTTACTTGGTCATCCCCGCGAAGGCGGGGATCCAGCGCAACGCGCCTGCGGCGCCTGCGGGAGCGACGCTCTGGATTCCCGCCTCCGCGGGAATGACGGGATCGGCATCAGACTTTCTTCCTCAACTTCTCGCCGAACAGCCCGTTCGGCATCACCACCAGCATCGCCAGCACCACGATGTAGGCCGCGATGTCCTTGAAGCCTTCGGGCAGGTAGAAACCGGACAGCGACTCCACCACGCCGATGATCAGGCCGCCCACGATGGAGCCGGGCAGGCTGCCGAAGCCGCCCACCACCGCGGCCGGGAAGGCCTTCAGGCCGATGAAGCCCATGTTGGCGTGCACGAAGGTGATGGGCGCCAGCAGCAGGCCGGCGATGGCGGCGACGGCGGACGCCAGGCCCCACACCAGGCTGTTCAGGCGGCGCACCGGAATGCCCATGTAGTAGGCCGCGAGCTGGTTCTGCGAGGCCGCCTGCATCGCGATGCCGACCTTGCTGTAGCGGAAGGTGGCATAGAGCAGCGCGCACAGCGCCGCGGTGGCGACGATCACCACCACCTGTTCGGCGTTGATCACCAGCCCGCCCAGCTTCCAGATCTCGTTGCGGTACGGGACCGCCAGCGTGTGCGTCTCGGTGCCTATGCCCGGGATCATGGTGATGGCGCCGCGCGCCACGTAGCCGATGCCGATGGTCAGCATCACGATGGAGAAGGCGGGCTGGCCGAGGATGGGGCGGATCACGAGCCGCTCGAGCAGCACGCCGAACAGCCCCATGGCGGCGATGGCGGAGAGCACGGCCAGCCAGAACGGCATGCCCATGAAGGTCATGGCGGCGAAGCCGCCGAAGGCGCCCAGCATCATCAGCTCGCCCTGCGCGAAGCTGACCGTCTCGGTGGCCTTGTAGATGAGCACGAAGCCCAGCGCGATCAGCCCGTAGATGCATCCCTGCGCGATGCCGCTGATCACCAGTTGGAGGAATTGCACTGCGCCCCGCACCCTTTCGTTGTCGCGAGGTTTATAGCCGCGCACGTGCGCGCTCCATACAGGGTTCGTCCCGAGAGACCGCGATTGCGGGCGCGTGCTGCGCCCTGTCTAATGCCGCCATGGAACCCACCGTGCGGATCGAGAAGCAAGGACCGGTCACCCTAGTGACACTGGACCGGCAGGACGTGCGCAACGCCGTCGACAAGGAGACCGCGAGCCGCCTGCACGAGGCCTTCGTCGCGTTCGACGCCGACGAGGAGGCGCACGTGGCGGTCTTCCACGGGGCGCACGGGCATTTCTGCGCCGGCTGGGACCTGCAGTACGGCGCCCGGCTGGCGGCGCAGGGCGTCGACCCCATGGCGGGGCTGGCCTTCGAACCGGACGAGCGTCAGCCTGTCGGACCGATGGGGCCTTCGCGGCTGCTGCTGTCCAAGCCCGTGATCGCCGCGGTGAGCGGCGCCGCCGTGGCCGGCGGGATGGAACTGGCGCTGTGGTGCGACCTGCGCGTGATGGAGGAGGACGCGTACTTCGGCGTGTTCTGCCGCCGCTTCGGCGTGCCGCTGATCGACGGCGGCACGGTGCGCCTGCCGCGGCTGGTCGGGATGGGGCACGCGATGGACCTGCTGCTCACCGGCCGCAAGGTGGGGAGCGCCGAGGCGCTGCAGATGGGGCTGTGCAACCGCGTGGTCCCCACCGGGCAGGCGCGCGACGGCGCGCTGGAGCTGGCGCGCCGCATCGCCGCCTTCCCCCAGGCCACGATGCGGGCCGATCGCCTGAGCGCCTATCGCCAATGGGGGCTGCCGCTGCAGCAGGCGCTGCACCAGGAGTGGCTGGGCGGCGCACCCTGCATGGGCGAGGGCCTGGAGGGCGCGCTGCGGTTCGCGGCCGGCGAAGGCCGCCACGGAACCTTCGGGTGAAGTCGCCCGCCGGCGACCCGCTGCACCCGGCCCCGCCGGGGGACCCGACCGGCGGCTGGTGTCCATGGGTGCCGGCGCCGACGAGGTCATGCTGCAAATCCTGTCCAGGTTCATGGGAACAGCTCCGAGGGCGGGGTGACGCCGCGCCAATCGGCGCTCCCTTGCGGAAGATCAAGACTCGCCGCGCTCCACCGGCGCACCATGGGCTGGACTCTCCTTCGAGCCATGGCCACCAAGCGGTTCCCCCTCCGACCCGCCCACCCCGAGCGCAACTGCTGGGGTTGCGACAAGTACTGCCCGTCGCACGACATGGCCTGCGGCAACGGATCGGATCGCACGCCGCACCCGATGGAGCTGTTCGGCGACGACTGGGCCTCGCTCGGCCTGGATCCGTTCGAAGCCATCCCGGTCGAGCCGGAGCGACCGGAACCGGCCAAGACCTGAGCGCTGCCGCGCCGCGGCGCCTCACACTTTCGTTCCCGTTTCCTCGACCGGCGCCGCGCCCGCGGCCGTTGCCGATCGCAAGCTGTTGCGCCGGCGCTTCAGGGCGCTCGAGTAAGCCCGCCTGTGTTCTGGTTCCTGTTGCGATCCAGCCGCTCCCTGCCCATCATCCGGCGCGGGATACAAGCGAAAGGATGGTGCCGTGAACGAACTGATCCCGCGGATCTACGACGCGGGCTGCGGGCAGGCCGGTTGGGACGAGGTCATGACGCAGGCCTGCGCGTACCTGGGCGCGGCCGGCCACCTCACCTACCGGGTGGCCAAGGATCCGGAAGCCGGCAGCTCCACCGTGCTGTCCAACGACCGCTTCTCCGACGAGCTGCTGCAACGCTACTTCAGCCATTACTCGGGCTGCAACATCTGGGCGGCCAGCGACGCCATGGTGCCCGGCGCGGTGTTCACCTCGTCCCAGCTGTACCCGGACGAGCGCCTCAAGCAGACCGAGTACTGGAGCGGCTGGCTGCGCCACGCCGACGTCTTCTACGTGGTGGGCGGCATCATCCACGACGACGCGCAGTCGCGCACCAAGGTCAGCTTCGTGCGGCCCGAGGGCGCCGGCCGATTCGAGGAGCGGGAGCGGCGCCTGCTCGAGTCCGTGGCGCCGCATTTCCAGCAGGCGCTCGGCGCCCAGCAGCGGCTGGCGCAGGCCAGCCTGCTGGTGCAGACCCTGGACGAGGTGGACCAGGGCGTGGTGCTGCTAGAGAGCGACGGGCGGCTGGTCCACATGAATGCCTGCGCCGGCGCCCTGCTGGCATCGCAGCGCTCGCTGCGCATCGTGCGGCGGCGGCTCGAATTCGTCTCGGCCGAGCACGCCGATCAGTTCCGCGCGCTGGCCCGCACCGACGTGCAGCTGGCGCGCACGCGCACCCTGCACCTGCGGCTGGAAGGCGACACGGGCCAGGTCCTGCATGCCGCCCTGCTGCGGCTGCCGGACGGCGACGCGGGTTCGCGCCGGCTGGCGCTGTTCATCCGACCGCAGCGCCGGGGCGCGGCGCCGGAACTGGCCCTGCGCCACCTCTACGGGCTGAGCCCGGCGGAGGCCTCTCTGGCCAGTTCGCTGGCCGACGGGCTGTCGGTGGCCGAGCTGGCCGAGACCCGCGGCGTCAGCCTGCACACCATCCGGGCCCAGCTCAAGGCGGTGCTGCACAAGCTGGGCGTGCGGCGGCAGGCCGAGGTCGTCCAGATCGTCGGCAGCCTGGTGCAGCGCCACGACGCCGGCCACTGACGGCTGCGTCGCTGCGCTCCGAGCGGGGTTCCTCCCCCGCCGCTACCATGCGGCGATGACCCCCCTCAAGATCGACTTCGTCTCCGACGTGGCCTGCCCCTGGTGCGCCGTCGGGCTGGCCTCGCTCGAAAGCGCGCTGCGGCACCTCGGCAACGAGGTGCAGGCCGAGCTGCACTTCCAGCCCTTCGAACTGAATCCCCAGATGGGCCCCGAAGGCCAGGACATCACCGAGCACCTGAACCAGAAGTACGGCTCCACGGCCGAGCAGCAGGCCGCCACCTGGGCGGCGCTGCGCGAGCGCGGCGCCGCCGTCGGGTTCGAGTTCCGTGCCGAGGGCCGCGGGCGCGTCTGGAACACCTTCGACGCCCACCGCCTGCTGCACTGGGCCGGCACGCAGTCGGAGACGGCCCAGCTCGCCCTCAAGAAGGCACTGCTGGGCGCCTACTTCACCCAGGCGCGCAACGTCTCGGATCCGGCCGTGCTGCTGGAGGCCGTGGACGCGGCCGGGCTGGACCGCGCACGGGCGCAGGCGATCCTGGCCGGCGACGAGTTCGGCCGCGAGGTGCGCCAGCAGCAGCAGTTCTATGCCCAGCATGGCATCCGCGCCGTGCCCTCGGTGATCGTCAACGACCAGCACCTGATCCAGGGCGGGCAGCCGCCGGAGGTGTTCGAGCAGGCGCTGCGCCAGATCGCCGCCGCGAGGGCCGCTGCCGAGTAGCCAGCCCTGCACTTCGCACCACGCCGCCTGCGGGCGGCTTTTTTGCGCCCTTACGGTTGAGCTGCCAAGCACATCCGCGGCCCGTTCCGCGGACGAAGTCGTAACCGTCTGCCTGAGCCAACCGCCGATCAGCCGATGGTCGGGCTGCATCGGTGCGTCTGCACAACAGTGGCGTCCTACAGCCTTGTAGGACGCAATCCCAGCCGTGCGCCCCGGGGGAAGCCCATCCGCAAGCCGCTTGGATGCGGATGCGGCGAAACGCGGCCGGACCTTTTTCGTGAAGCGATTCACGGAAAACCCAAGCTCATGTTCGGTTACGACTGTAGTCACTCTCCTACAGGGTCGTAGGACGTCGCTGACTACAGTCCCGGCTCCTCGCTGAGATCTCCACCCGCCGCGCTGCGGGTCCGGCCCGACAGTCGGAGCTCAGCTCATCTGCACCAGGTCCTCGCAAGGCCGCCGCCCTGAGCGGCCCCATGACCACCTCAACGGAAAGCTGAACATGAAAAGACGACTCTTCCTCTCCGGTACCGCTGCCTCTGCCCTCGGCCTGATGGGTTGTGGCGGTGGTGGCGGCGGCACGGCCGCCACCGTCGGCGACCTGGCCACGGGCGTCATGGCCGCCAGCACCCCGGCGGCCGTGCCCGGCGCCAACACCGCGGCGAGCGCCGCCTCCGGCCTGCCCGAGCGCGTGCTGGCCTGCTACTACACCGGCTGGGACACCGGCCGCTATGCGATCACCGACGTGCCGGCCGACTTCAACGCCATCTACCTGTTCCATGCCAAGCCCAACGGCTCGCCGGTCAACGGCAACTGGAACAACGTGGGCAACGGCGCGTTCACCTTCGAGTTCTGGGACAGCGTGCTGCCCTCCGACGTGCAGCGCTGCCGCGGCCGCGGCCAGCGGGTGATCTTCACCATGGGCGGCGCCCAGGCCGGCTTCAACTTCGACAGCCGCAGCAAGAGCAGCAACTTCATCGCGTCCTTCCGCGACATGGCCGACCGCATGGGCGGCGTGGACGGCTGCGACTTCAACAACTTCGAGGCCAACATCGGCTCCTCGCCGGCCGAGATGATCTGGATCGCCGAGCAGCTCAAGAGCCTGTACGGCCAGGATTTCGCGATCACCGCGCCGCCGCAGCCCAACTCGCCGGAGGACCGGGCCATGCTCAAGGCGATGGCCGATGCCGGCGTGCTGAGCTGGGCCGCCCCGCAGTACTACGACTGGTCCGGCTTCAACGAGCCCGGCTTCATCCGCACCCGCACCCGCGACTGGGTGAACGACCTGTCCGCCAAGCGCGTGATGGTCGGCCTGTCGGCCAACTACCCGCAGGGCCCGTCGCTGGACGACTGCATCCGCGAGTGGGACGCCATCAAGGCCGAGCATCCGGAGATCCGCGGCATGTTCTGCTGGAGCGCCCAGCTGAACCTGGACGGCGGCAACACCTGGGGCTCGACCATGAAGGCCCGGCTGTAAGCGACGCCGCCTCCGCCGGCCGCAAGGGCCGGCGCTTCGCACCGGTTTCCAAGGCCGCCCTCTGTGGGACGCCGCCGACAGCCCCTCTGCCGGGGCGCTGGCAGCGAACCCGCGGACGGCGGCTATGTTGCGCGCATGGAAACCCTGCTGCAGCCGCCCTCCGGGCCGCGTCCCCTTCCAGACGGGTTGAGTGCCGAGGCCCGCGGCCTGTTCGCCGCGGGCTGGTACGCGACCCGCGAAGAAGGCCGTGTCGTGCACCCGGCCGACCAGATCGAGCAGATCGTCTCCACCGATACCTGGCGCCTGCTGCGCGAGCTGGGCGCCGCCGGCAGCCCGCTGACGGCGGCCGCGGCCTGAGCCGCGCCGCCGCCCGCCTTCAGGCCGCCGCCCGCACCCGCGGCGTCGCGCGTTCGATCAGCGCTCCCACGTCCACGCCGCGCGGCAGCGTGCCGTAGTTGCGGTGGCCGCCATCGGCCAGGCGCGAGGCGCAGAACGCATCGGACACCGCGGCCGGCGCATGCTGCACCAGCAGCGCCGCCTGGATGCCGAGCGCCATGCGATCGACCAGGTCGCGGGCCCGGTATTCGGCGTCGGCAGGGTCCTTCAGCAGGCCCTGGATGCCGGCCATCCAGCGGTCGAGCAAGGCATTGGCGCCGCGCGCGCGGCCCGTTTCGGCGAAGTAGGCGTCGACCACGGCGGGCGTCTTCTGCATGGCCCGCAGCACGTCCAGGCACTGGATGTTGCCGCTGCCTTCCCAGATCGCATTGACCGGCGACTCGCGGAACAGGCGCGGGAACGGGCTGTCCTCCATCACGCCGCTGCCGCCTATGCACTCCATCGCCTCGTAGGCCAGGTGGGGCGTGCGCTTGCAGATCCAGTACTTGCCGACCGCGGTGCACAGGCGCACCAGCAGGTCCTCGTGCGGATCGTCGCGATGGTCCAGGGCGCGGCCGATGCGCATGGTCAGCGCCAGCGAGCCCTCCTGCTCCAGCGCCATGTCGGCCAGCACGTTCTGCATCAGCGGCTGCTGGTTGAGCACGCGGCCGAAGGCGGACCGCACGCTGCAGTGGTGCAGCGCCTGCGACACGGCCTGGCGCTGGCCGGCCGAGGAGCCCACCATGCACTCGAAGCGCGTCATGGCGACCATCTCGATGATGGTGCGCGCGCCGCGGCCCTCCTCGCCCACCATCCAGCCCAGCGCCCCGCGCAGCTCGGTCTCGCTGGAGGCGTTGGAGACGTTGCCCATCTTGCGCTTGAGGCGCAGCACCTGCAGCGGGTTCTTGCTGCCGTCGGGCCGCCAGCGCGGCACCAGGAAGCAGGTCAGGCCGCCGGGCGCCTGCGCCAGCACCAGGAACGCGTCGCACATCGGGGCCGACACGAAATACTTGTGGCCGACCAGCTCGTAGGGCTGCCCCTCGCCGGGCTGTCCCAGCGGATACGCACGCGTAGTGTTGGCACGCACGTCCGAGCCGCCCTGCTTCTCGGTCATGGCCATGCCGACGGTGATCCCCGCCTTCTGGCTGTCCGGCACGTTGCGCGGGTCGTAGTGGCGGGCGGTGATCTTCGGCTCCCACTGCGCGGCCAGCGCCGGCGTGCTGCGCAGAGAGGGCACCGCCGCGAAGGTCATGGCGATCGGGCAGCCGTGGCCGGCCTCGGCCTGGGTCTGCAGGTAGACGTGGGCGGCGCGCGCCACGTGCGCGCCGAGCTTGGGATCGGTCCAGGGCGACGAGTGCAGGCCGTGCTCGATCGCCGTCTTCATGAAGTGGTGGTAGGCCGGATGGAAGCGCACCAGGTCCACCCGGTTGCCGAAGCGGTCGTGCGTGTCCAGTTCCGGCCCGAAGCGGTTGGCCTGCGCGCCCAGGTCCAGGTACTCGGCCGACCCGGTCAGCCGGCCGAAGGCGACGAGGTCCTCGTGCGCCCAGGCGGCGCCTTCGCGCGCGACCGCCTCGACCAGGGCCTTGTCCTGGGTGTACATGTCGTAGTCGGCCAGCTCGGTCGACACATTGATCACCTCGTGGGTGTCCGCGAGCCAGTCGTGCCTGGCGAAGAGGTCGGGTGCGTTCATGGAGGTCTCCTGGGAGGGGATGATGGACCGTCGGCGGCGATCAGGCGGCCGCCAGGAAACGCTGCCAGATGACCTGGCCGGCAGCGTCGAAACGGATCAGGGTGTCGGTGAAGGCGCGGCGTGCCTGAACGTCCACCAGCGGGTCGGGCAGCAGCGGGTCGAACACGAGTTCGCGGATCGCCTCGTGGCCCAGCAGGAAAGCTTCGCGCGCGGCCGCGTCGGGCTCCAGGCCGGGCGCGCGGGCCAGCCACTCGGACAGGCGCTGGCGGGTCTTGCGGTAGCGGCGGTTGAGCGCAGCGCCGTCCCACAGCCGCCGGGCCTGGCGCTCGCGCGCGGCGTCGAAGTCACGGGCCACGAAGACCGCGACGTCGCGGTCCAGCCCCAGCTTGTCCAGCCGCTCGCGCACCCCGGCCGCGCCCTGGGCCAGGTTGTCGGGACGCAGGTACAGGCCGCGCTCCAGCTCGGCCAGGCCCAGCATCCCCAGCGCACGCTCGCGCGCCCGCAGGGCCTTGCGGTCGCTGCGACTGAGACCGGCGACGTGGACGGCGATCCAGCCGCCCTGCCAGTCGGCCACGCGCTGCTCGGACTGGCGCCATTGCGCGACGTCGCCGGCCAGCGCCTTCGCCGGCGGCCCGAGCACGTAGTTGCCGCGGCCCTCGGCGACGATCAGCCCGGCGGAAGCCAGCCGTGCCAGCGCGACCCGGGCACTGTTCTCCCGGATCCCGAACAGGGCGCAGGAGGCCACCGCCTGCCGCGCGCTCAGGGGCGCGCCGCCGGCGCCGAGCAGCAGGTTGAGGATGAGGTGGCGCGCACCGGGAGCCATGGCCGCATGTTACGCGGCCCTGCAGGATCGGTCAAAACGCGTAATGAACGCGCGACCGAGGCGGGCTTACCGGTAGCGGGCGGAACTGATGAACTGGCTGAAGGACTCGCACCACACGATCACCGTGTCGTACTGCGACACGTCGACCGATTCGGGCACCGGCACCACGAAGTTCTCGAAGGTGCGGACGTCCCCGATCCGCACCATCCTCGGCTTCAGGCGCGCGAAGTCCGCCTCCGTCTCGACGAACTCCGGCGACAGGTAGAGCTTGTAGTCCGGCCCCGGCGCCAGCCGGCCCGCCAGCGCGATGCTGCGAGGCCCGACCGAGACCGTGCCCTCGCCCCAGTGCAGCAGGTCGCTGTCCTTGAGGTCGCGGCGGAACTGGCCGGAATAGCGGGCCTGGCCCGCGGCAGCCGTGACTTCGGTCGGGGATGGCGCCGCCGGCGCGGTGAGCACCGGCAGCAGATAGATGCCGAGCGCGAAGCCCGCGGCGAACACCGCGGCGTGCGAGACGAGCAGCAGGAGCTTCTTCATGGCCACGGCCCCCGTGAGGTTGGCGGTGGCTGAACTCTAGATCGGTGCCGGCGCCGATCCAAGCGGAATGCAGAACTACCGCGACTAGAGCGCGCCGGACAAGCCGTGGGTGCGACGCACCAGGGTAGGCATTTGCGGGTCGCGGATGAAGCGGTAGGCGACGTAGATGCGAAGGGCGACTGCGGCGACGAAGCCGCCGACGACGACAAGAGAAGGAAGCATTGCGGGTTCTCCGAGGGCTGTGGGTTGTTCCCTTCATATAGGGATAACCCTTGGTTTTTCCACTCGGTCAGTGCTTCTACGTAGCGGCGACCGCCCAGCTCAGGCGCCTCTCGCCCCACCGCTTACGAGAACAACCCCTTGTACTGCTCCCGCAGCAGGTTCTTCTGGACCTTGCCCATGGTGTTGCGCGGCAGCGCGTCGGCCACGAAGCAGCGCTTGGGGATCTTGAAGTTCGCCAGCTGGGCCTTCAGGGTGGCGATGATCCCGTCGGGGTCCAGCTGCGCACCGTCCCGGGGGATCACCACGGCCACGCCGACCTCGCCGAAATCCGGGTGCGGCACGCCGACCAGCGCACTTTCCGCGATGCCGGGCAGCTCGTTCATGAAGCCCTCGACCTCGGCCGGATAGACGTTGTAGCCGCCGCTGATGATCAGGTCCTTGCTGCGGCCGACGATGGTGACGTAGCCGCGCTCGTCGATGCGGCCCACGTCGCCCGTCCTGAACCAGCCGTCGGCGGTGAATTCCTCGGCGGTCTTCTCCGGCATGCGCCAGTACCCCTTGAACACGTTGGGACCGCGCACCTGGATGCCGCCGATCTCGCCGGTGGCCACTTCCGCTCCGTCGTCGCCCACCACGCGCAGGCCCACGCCCGGGAGCGGGAAGCCCACCGTGCCGCCGCGCCGTTCGCCGCCCTCATAGGGATTGGAGGTCAGCATGATGGTCTCGCTCATGCCGTAGCGCTCCAGGATGGTGTGGCCGGTGCGCTCGCGCCAGGCGTTGAAGGTTTCGATCAGCAGCGGCGCGGAGCCGGAGATGAACAGCCGCATGTTGCGCACCGCCGTTCGGTCGAGTGCGGGCTCGGCCAGCATGCGCACGTACAGCGTCGGCACGCCCATGAACACGCTGGCGCGCGGCAGCACGGCGATCACCTTCTTCGGGTCGAACTTCGCGAACCAGATCATGCGGCTGCCGTTGAGCAGCGCGCCGTGGATGGCGACGAACAGGCCGTGCACGTGGAAGATCGGCAGCGCGTGCACCAGCACGTCGCCCGGCATCCAGCCCCAGTAGTCCTTGAGCACCTGCGCGTTGGACAGCAGGTTGCCATGCGTGAGCATCGCGCCCTTGCTGCGGCCGGTGGTGCCGCTGGTGTAGATGATGGCCGCCAGGTCGTCGGCTCGCCGGGTGGCCGGCTCGTGCCGGTCCGGGTGCTGGGCAGCGCGGTCCAGCAGCGAACCGGTGCGGTCGTCGCCGAGCGTGAAGACGTTGCGGGTGCCGGCCTTGAAGGCGATCTTGCTGACCCAGCCGAAGTTCTTCGGCGTGCAGACCACCACGGCCGGTTCGGCGTTGCCGATGAAGTACTCGATCTCGGCGCTCTGGTAGGCCGTGTTCAGCGGCAGGAACACGTAGCCGGCCCGCAGCGTGGCCAGGTACAGCATCATGGCCTCGACCGACTTCTCCACCTGCACCGCGATGCGCGAACCCTCGGGCAGCTGCAGCGAGGCCAGCAGGTTGGCGATCATGGCCGTGCCGCGGTCCAGGTCGCGCCAGCTGTAGGCCAGCTCGTCCTCGGTCTCGACGGCGATGGTGTCCAGGTCTTTCGGGAAGGCCGCGCGGAGGGCGGCGAAGAGGTTGTCGTTGCTCATGGGATCGTCGGCTCAGAAACGGGGCTTGCGCTTCTCCAGGAAGGCCGCCACGCCCTCGCGGTGTTCGGCGGCCGGTGCATAGCGGTAGGCGGCGGCGAGTTCGGCGGCGGCCGCGCCGGCGCGTGCCGGATCCTGCTGCTCGCGCAGGGCGCGCAGGGTGCGCTTGTTCAGGCGCGCGGCCTGCGGCGCCAGCGAGGCTATGCGCCCCGCCAGGTCATCGCAGCGCGCCGCCAGTTCGGCGGGCGCGACCAGGTGCTGCAGGAACCCGCGCGCCTTCATCTCCGCCGCGTCCAGCACCGCCGCCTCGAGCAGCATCTGGCGCGCCGTGCCCTCGCCTGCGGCGCGGGCGACCAGGTCTGCCTCGCGCGGGGCCATCGGGAACCCGAGCCGCGCGATCGGCGCGCCGAAGCTGGCGTCGGCCGCGGCGAGGCGGATGTCGCAGCAGCTGGCGATCTCCATGCCCGCGCCCATGCAGGCGCCCGCGATGCAAGCGAGGACCGGCGCGTCGCAGTCCAGCATGGCCTGCAACGCGCCCCAGACGTCCTGCTCGTGGAAGTCGCGCAGCGAGGCTTCGTCGAAACGGAAGTCGGCGTACTCCGAGATGTCGCCGCCGGCGCAGAAGGCAGAGCCCTCGCCCTGCACCACCACGCAGCGCACGGCGGCGTCGGTCTGCAGCTGCCGGAAGACGGCACGCAGCTCCCGCCACATGGCACGCGACATGGCGTTGAGCTTGCCGGGATGCGACAGCAGCACCCGGGCGACCGGGCCCTGGGAGTCGAGCCGAACCTGTCCTGGCATGTCTGGGGAAAGCGATGCGCGGTCGTGAACCTGGAAACTCAACCGTACAGGTCCTCGATGGCCCCGGCTATCGGGATTTCTCCCCGCGCCAGCATGGCCCGGTGCTTGTCCAGGCGCTTGAGGTCGTACAGGTAGTTCACCATCAGCCCGAACGACTGCTTCAGCCCCTTGGGCGAGGGATCGGCACCCCAGTTGAGGCGCTCCACGCGGGCGCCGTTGCCCAGGTGGAAGCGCGCGACCGGGTCGCAGGGCCGGCCCTGGTCCGTTTCGCGCGCCAGGTAGCGCGCGGCCCAGGCGAGCAGTTGCGCCCGATGCGGCGACTTGGGGCCCAGCGACAGCGGATCGTCCAGCGCCGCCAGCAGTTCGGCCGGCGCGCGCTTGTTCATCCAGCTGCGCAGGGTCGGAATGGGCGACAGGGTGGCGAAGGTCTTGAGCCGGGGGAACTCGGCCTTCAGGGTCTCAACCACGCGCTTGATCAGGGAGTCGCCGAAGCTCACGCCCTTCAGGCCGCGCTGCGTGCTGCTGATCGAATAGAAGATCGCCGTGCTGGCGCGCGCCGTGTCCGAAGCCGGCCCGGCTTCGTCCAGCAGCGGCGTGATGCTGTCGGCCATGCGGTCCATCAGCGCCACCTCGACGAAGATCAGCGGCTCGCCCGGCAGGCGCGGGTGGAAGAACCCGTAGCAGCGCCGGTCGCTGTCCAGGCGGTTCTTCACGTCGGCCCAGCTGCGGATGTCGTGCACCGCCTCGTACTGGATCAGCTTTTCCACCAGCGAGGCGGGCGAATCCCAGCTGATGCGCTGCAGTTCCAGGAAGCCGACGTCGAACCAGGTCGAGAACAGGCCCTCCAGCTCCGCGTCCAGGGCCAGCAGGCGGCGGTCCGACTTCAGTTGCGGCAGCAGCTCGGCCCGCAGGTCCACCAGGAAGCGCATGCCGTCCGGATAGCCGGCGAAGCGCTGCAGCAGGCGGGTGCGCGGCGACATGAAGGCCCGCCGCAGCCGGATCTCGGCCTGGGCTTCCTCGGCGGTACCGATCGCCGCCTCGTACTGCTCGCGCGCTGCCTTGACCTCGGCCGCATCGGGTGCGAACTGCTCGCTCATCAGCAGCCAGCAATCGCGCCGTTCCTCCGCCTTGGCACTGGCGTACCAGTCGGCGAACGCATGGGCCAGCCGGGCGCCCTCCACCTCGCTCACGCGCGGATCGACAACGGCCTGGAGTTCGGACAGGATGCGGCGCAACGCGCGCGGCGACAGCGCCTCGGGGCCCCGTCGCAAGGTCGCCTTCAGGCGCTCGCTGGTCGAGCGGGGGGCCACGGCAGAGGCCGGCGCCGGCGTGTCCAGCTGGGGGCGCAACGCCGCCATGCCGCGGCTGATCCAGTCTCCCGCCTTCATGCCGCCACCCCGGCACGCGGGCGCCGCTGCGCCCACAGCCACAGCGCGATGCCGAAGGCGATCATCGGCACGCACAGCCACTGGCCCATGCTCAGGCCGGTCTGGTCCTTCAGCCACATCAGGTAGGCGTCGGGCTCGCGGAAGAATTCGGCGATGAAGCGGAACACGCCGTAGCCGACCAGGAACATGGCCGAGACCTGGGCCTCGCGCCGCGGCTTGCGGGCGTACAGCCACAGCAGCACGAACAGCAGCACCCCTTCCAGCAGGAACTGGTAGACCTGCGACGGATGCCGCGGCGCCATCGAGCCGCTGTGCGGGAACACCATGCCCCAGGGCAGCGAGGGGTCGGCGAAGCGGCCCCACAGCTCGCCGTTGATGAAGTTGCCGACGCGGCCGGCCGCCAGCCCCAGCGGAACGCAGGGCGCGACGAAGTCCATCACCTGCCAGAACGGCTTGCCGCGCGTGCGCGCGAACCACCACTGCGATGCGATCACGCCCAGCATGCCGCCGTGGAAGCTCATGCCGCCCTGCCAGATGAAGAAGATCTCCAGCGGGTGGGTCGCGTAGTACGCCGGCTTGTAGAACAGGCAGTAGCCCAGGCGCCCGCCGGCGATCACGCCCACCACCCCCAGGAACAGCGCGTCCTCGACGTCGCGCCGGCTCCAGGCACCCCGGCCCTGCACCGAGGCGAAGGGTTCGTGCTTCAGCCGCCGCGTGGCCAGCCAGTAGAACAGGGCGAAGGCGGCCAGGTAGGTCAGGCCGTACCAGTGCACGGCGAGCGGACCGATCTGCAAGGCGATCGGGTCGATCTTCGGGTACATCAGCATGCGGGCATTGTGCCCGCTGCCCTCACCCGCCCGCGGCCACCTGCCCGCGTGCGAACGCGATGAAGCGCGACAGTGCCGCGCCGGGCGCCGGGCGCCACACCAGGCTGGTCTCGCAGCGCGGCACCTGGCGCGCGGCGGCGCCGCCGATGGCGCGATAGACCACGCCGGCGCGCTGGAACTGGCGCACGCTCTCGGGCACCCAGGCCAGCCCCAGTCCGGCCGAGACCAGGTTGACAATGGTCTGCATCTGGATCGCCTCCTGCGCCACCTCCGGCTCCCGCCCCGCGGCGTGGTACAGGCCGAACAGCGCGTCGTGTAGCGAAGGCAGGATGCGGCGGGGGAACAGCACCAGCGGCTCGGCCAGCACGCGCGCCAGCGGCAGGCTGCGCGCCGCAGCCAGCGGGTGCTGCTCGGGGATGGCCAGCACCAGCGGCTCCTGCGCGATGCGCAGGTGGTCCAGGCCGGCCGGCGCGAACCCCGGCGAGTGCAGCAGGAAGCCGGCGTCCACCTCGCCGCTCGCCATGGCGGGCAACTGCACGTCGGCGGTGGCCTCGACCAGGTCGAGCCGGATGCGCGGATGCCCGGCGTGCCAGGCCTGCACCCAGCGGGGCAGGAAGGTGAAGCCGACGGTGGAGACGAAGGCAAGGCGCAGGTGGCCGGCCTCGCCCTCGGCGGCCGCGCGCGCCACGGCCGGCAGAGCGCGCGCCCGCTCGAGCAGCGCGACGGCCTGGGGCAGCAGCGCCTCGCCGGCCTCGGTGAGCTGCACGCTGCGCCGCGTGCGGTCGAACAGGCGAACGCCCAGCAGGCGCTCGAGCTGCGCGATCGCCTGGGTGAGCGGCGGCTGCGTCATGTGCAGGCGGGCGGCGGCGCGGCCGAAGTGCAGCGTCTCGGCGACGGCAACGAACTGGCGCCACAGCCGCAGCTCGATGGGGGGCTCTTTCATATGCAGAGCATATCAATCAGCCATCGAAAATGGATTGGAAGCAATCACCGGGCCGCCGCATACTTGCCGGCTGCCTTCCCTTTCCGGAGATCCCATGGCCACCGAGCAACCGATCCGCCTGCACCTGCGCAGCGACAACATCACCCAGGGCAAGTCCCGCGCGCCCAACCGCTCCATGTACTACGGCATGGGCTACCAGCCCTCCGACTTCGGCAAGCCGATGGTCGGCGTGGCCAACGGGCACAGCACCATCACCCCCTGCAACAGCGGCCTGCAGAAGCTGGCCGACGCGGCCATCGCCGGCATCGAGGAAGCCGGCGGCAACGCGCAGGTGTTCGGCACGCCGACCATCAGCGACGGCATGGCCATGGGCACCGAGGGCATGAAGTACTCGCTGGTCAGCCGCGAGGTCATCGCCGATTGCGTGGAAACCTGCGTGCAGGGCCAGTGGATGGACGGCGTGGTCGTCATCGGCGGCTGCGACAAGAACATGCCCGGCGGCCTGATGGGCATGCTGCGCGCCAACGTGCCCGCCATCTACGTCTACGGCGGCACCATCCTGCCCGGCAAGTGGAAGGGCCAGGACCTGAACATCGTCAGCGTGTTCGAGGCGGTGGGCCAGAACGCCGCCGGCAAGATCAGCGACGAGGAGCTGACCTGCATCGAGCAGCACGCAATTCCCGGCACCGGCTCGTGCGGCGGCATGTACACCGCCAACACCATGTCGTCGGCCTTCGAGGCGCTGGGCATCTCCCTGCCCTGGTCGTCCACGATGGCCAACCCGCACGACGAGAAGCAGAACTCGGCCAGGGAATCGGCGAAGGTGCTGATCGAGGCGATCAGGAAGGACATCAAGCCGCGCGACATCGTCACCCGCAAGTCGATCGAGAACGCGGTGGCGGTGATCATGGCGATCGGCGGCTCCACCAACGCGGTGCTGCACTTCCTGGCCATTGCGCATGCGGCCGGCGTCGAGTGGACCATCGACGACTTCGAGCGGGTGCGCCAGAAGACGCCGGTGATCTGCGACCTCAAGCCCTCGGGCCAGTACCTGGCGGTCGACCTGCACCAGGCCGGCGGCATCCCGCAGGTGATGAAGATCCTGCTCAACGCCGGCCTGCTGCACGGCGACTGCATCACGATCACCGGCCAGACCATCGCCGAGGTGCTGAAGGACGTCCCTGACCAGCCGCGCGCCGACCAAAGCGTGATCCGTCCCATCGACAAGGCGCTGTACAAGCAGGGCCACCTGGCCATCCTCAAGGGCAACCTGTCGCCCGAGGGCTCGGTGGCCAAGATCACCGGGCTGAAGAACCCGGTGATCACCGGGCCGGCCCGCGTGTTCGACGACGAGCAGTCGGCGCTCAAGGCCATCCTGGACGGCAAGATCAAGGCCGGCGACGTGATGGTGCTGCGCTACCTGGGGCCCAAGGGCGGCCCCGGCATGCCGGAGATGCTGGCACCCACCGGCGCGCTGATCGGCGCCGGCCTGGGCGAGAGCGTGGGCCTGATCACCGACGGCCGCTTCTCCGGCGGCACCTGGGGCATGGTGGTCGGCCACGTGGCGCCGGAAGCGGCGGCGGGCGGCAACATCGCGCTGGTGCAGGAGGGCGACTCCATCACCATCGACGCGCGCCAGTTGCTGCTGCAGGTGAACGTGTCCGACGAGGAGCTGGCCAAGCGCCGCGCCGCGTGGAAGGCCCCGGCACCGCGCTACACGCGCGGCGTGCAGGCCAAGTTCGCGTTCAACGCCTCGAGCGCGAGCAAGGGCGCGGTGCTGGACAACTTCTGATCGGCGTTCGTCGCCGCCGTCCTACACGGGGGCGCGCGACCGCTTCCTAGCATGGGGGCTCCCCACAGGAGACCTCCATGGACACCACCTCGGTGTGGCGCGCGACCGCGCCCGGACCCGGCTTCGCGAAGCTGCAGGGCAACCAGTCATGCGACGTCCTGGTGGTGGGCGGCGGCATCACCGGGGTGACCACGGCGCTGCTGCTGGCCGAACAAGGGCGCAAGGTCGTGTTGCTGGAGGCCGGCGGGATCGGCAGCGGCGCGACCGGCCACTCGACCGGCAATCTCTACGTCACCACCAGCCTGGGGCTGGCCGCCATCGCGTCCGCCTGGGACAAGTCGGTTGCCCGCGAGGTGGTCCGCCAGCGCGGCGCCGCCATCGACTTCATCGAGCGGCAGTGCCGGGAGCTGCCGGCGGCCGCGTTCACCCGCTGCGGCCACTACCGGTATGGGCGCTTCGCGCAGGACCACGCCGCCATCGAGAAGGAGTACCGGGCACTGTCCGACGCGGGCTGCGCCGTGCGCATGGAGGACTCGGTGCCCGGCGGACTGCCGCCGCCGTCCGGATCGGTGCTGCTGCTGCCGGACCAGGCGCAGTTCCAGCCGCAGGCCTACGTGCGCGGGCTGGCGGCGCGCGCGGCCAAGGCGGGTGCCGCGGTGCACGAGCAGTCGCGCGTGCTGGAACTGGACACCCAGGCGCGCACGGCCAGGACCGCCGACGGCTCGGTCAAGGCCGCCGAGATCGTGCTGGCCACGCATTCGCCCAAGGGCGTGCACCTCGTCCATGCCGAGATGCCGGTGCACCGCGAATACGCGGTCGCCTTCGAGGCGGGCGAAGTGGACCACGGGGCCGGCATCTTCTGGTGGCAGGGCGACGAGAGCCTGTCGATCCGCATGCACGAACACGAGGGCCACCGCTACCTGGTGGCGGTGGGGCCGGAGCACAAGGTCGGCACCCACAACGCCAAGGCGGCCCTGATGGCCGTCGAGGCCATGGCCAACAGCTACCTCAGCCCGGGCCAGGCGGTCCATCGCTGGTCGGCCCAGAACTACCGGTCGCACGACGGACTGCCCTACATCGGGCGCGACCGCTCGGGCTGCTTCATCGCCAGCGGCTTCGCCACCGACGGACTGACCTGGGGAACGGTCGCCGCGATCGGCATCGCGGGCCAGCTGGCGGGGCGTGGCGATGCCTTCATCGATCGCTGCGCGCCGGGTCGCTTCACGCCGGCCAAGGGCGCCAAGGCCCTGCTGGAGGAGAACGCGACCACCGTGCGGTCGCTGGTGGAGGGCTACCTCACCCGCGGCCAGCAGGAACACCTGGCCAGCCTGGCGCCCGGCGACAGCGCCATCGTGGAAGCGGAAGGCGAAACCGTGGCCGCCTGGCGCGCCCCCGACGGCGAGCTGTTCGCCGTCTCGCCCGTGTGCACGCACATGGGCTGCAAGGTGCACTGGAACAGCGTGGAGACCAGCTGGGACTGCCCCTGCCACGGCAGCCGGTTCAGGCCGGACGGCACGGTGATCGAGGGTCCTGCGCTGGCACCGCTGGCGCGCAGGCCGGTGGCGCTGGGCTGAGGCGGCGGAACTGCGCCGGTGGAGAGCCGGCGCGGATGATCCGGTCCGAAGACGGGCGCGCTCAGCGCTTCTTGCGCGGCGCCATGCCCATCGCGGCGCGGCTCTTGTCGATGCGGGCCTGGCGCTTCTCGTTTTCCTTCTGCACGGCCTTCTTCTTGGTGTAGCCCGACCAGTCGGCCCAGGCCCACCAGAGGACCGCAAGGCCGAACGGCGCCAGCACCACCCACCACTCCCATTCGGCCACCGGGCCGATCGCCAGATACTTCATGGCCGCCAGCAGGATCCCGAGACCGAGGAACAGCATCACATCTCTCCGCAATAACCCGCATTTCGCCGCGGTCCCCAGGTCAGCCGGGTCAACCGCGGTCGGTACAATGACGTTGAGCACTGTAACCCAACCATAGAGGATCGCTCCCATGAAACGTGTCCTGTTCGCCCTTGCTGCCACGGTCGCCGTGGCCGGTCCGGCCTTCGCCGACCAGGCGCTGGCCCAGGCCAAGAACTGCATGGCCTGCCACGCGGTGGACAAGAAGCTGGTCGGCCCGTCGTACAAGGACGTCGCCAACAAGTACGCGGGCCAGAAGGACGCCGTCGACAAGCTCGCCGTCAAGATCCAGAAGGGCGGCTCCGGCGTGTGGGGCCCGGTCCCGATGCCGGCCAACACCCAGGTCAGCGATGCCGAAGCCAAGAAGCTGGCAGCGTGGGTGCTGACGCTGAAATAAGCCGATCGAACGCCATGAGAAAGGCCCGCGGAAGCGGGCCTTTCTCGTTGGGGCTCATCTCGCCCCCGCTCGCCGATCCCTCGTCAGTTCTTCTCCGCCAACTGCTCCAAGATCGCCGGGTTCTCAAGCGTCGTCGTGTCCTGCGTGATCGCCTCGCCCTTTGCGATCGAGCGCAGCAGGCGGCGCATGATCTTGCCGCTGCGGGTCTTGGGCAGGTTCTCGCCGAAGCGGATGTCCTTGGGCTTGGCGATCGGGCCGATCTCCTTGGCCACCCAGTTGCGCAGCTCGTTGGCGATCTGCCTGGCCTCCTCGCCCTTCGGGCGCGGCCGCTTGAGCACGACGAAGGCGCAGATCGCCTCGCCGGTCAGCTCGTCGGGGCGCGCCACCACGGCCGCTTCGGCCACCAGGTCGGTCTTGGCGACCAGCGCCGATTCGACTTCCATGGTCCCCAGCCGGTGCCCCGACACGTTCAGCACGTCGTCGATGCGGCCGGTGACGCGGAAGTAGCCGCGTTCCTTGTCGCGCACCGCGCCGTCGCCGGCCAGGTAGGTGCGGCCGCCCATCTCCTCGGGGAAGTAGGTCTTGCGGAAGCGGTCCGGGTCGCCCCAGATGGTGCGGATCATGGCCGGCCAAGGCCGCTTGATCACCAGCATGCCGCCCGAGCCGTTGGGCAGCTCCTTGCCGGTCTCGTCCACGATGGCGGCCATGATGCCCGGCAGCGGCAGCGTGCAGGACCCCGGCACCAGCGGCGTGGCACCCGGCAGCGGCGTGATGACGTGGCCGCCGGTCTCGGTCTGCCACCAGGTGTCGACCACCGGGCAGCGCTCGCCACCGACGTTCCGGTAGTACCACATCCAGGCTTCCGGGTTGATCGGCTCGCCCACGCTGCCCAGGATGCGCAGCGAGGACAGGTCCCAGTTCTTCGGGTGGACCTTCTCGTCGCTCTCGGCGGCCTTGATCAGCGAGCGGATGGCAGTGGGCGCCGTGTAGAACACGCTGACCTTGTGGCGCTCGATCATCTGCCAGAAGCGGCCGGCGTTCGGCCAGGTCGGGATGCCCTCGAACATCACCTGGGTGCAGCCGGCCGCCAGCGGGCCGTAGACCCCGTAGCTGTGGCCGGTGACCCAGCCGATGTCGGCGGTGCACCAGAACACGTCCTCGGGCCGGATGTCGAACACCCAGTCCATGGTGAGCTTGGCCCACAGCACGAAGCCGCCGGTGGCGTGCTGTACGCCCTTGGGCTTGCCGGTCGAACCGGAGGTGTAGAGCACGAACAGCGGGTGCTCGGCGCCCACCGGCACCGGCTCGCACTGGTCGGGCTGGCCCTTGAGCACCTCCTCGAAGGTCTTGTCGCGCCCGGCGACCATGTTGCAGGCCGTGGGCGTGCGCATGTAGACCATCACCGAACGGATGGTGTCGCAGCCGCCCATGGCGAGGCCTTCGTCGACGATGGCCTTGAGCGGCATCTCCTTGCCGCCGCGCATCTGGTAGTTGGCGGTGATCACGGCCACCGCGCCGGCGTCGATGATGCGCTCGTTCACCGCCTTGGCCGAGAAGCCGCCGAACACCACGCTGTGGGTGGCGCCGATGCGGGCGCAGGCCTGCATGGCGACCAGGCCCTCCACCGTCATCGGCATGTAGATCAGCACCCGGTCGCCCTTCTGGATGCCCTGGGCCTTCAGTGCGTTGGCGAAGCGGCTGACGCGCAGCAGCAGGTCCTTGTAGGTGTACTTGGTGACCGTGCCGTCGTCGGCCTCAAAGATGACCGCGGTCTTGTTCTCCACCGGCGTGCCCACGTGCTTGTCCAGGCAGTTGGCGCTGGCGTTGAGCTCGCCGTCCTCGAACCACTTGTAGAAGGGGGCTTCCGACTCGTTCAGCGTCTTGGTGAACGGCTTGGTCCACACCAGGTTGTCGCGCGCCAGCTTGGCCCAGAAGCCCTCGAAATCCTGCTCGGCCTGCTTGCACATCGCCTCGTAGGCGGCCATGCCGGAGATGCGGGCGCCGCGCATCGACGCTTCGGACGGGGGGAAAACGCGGTTCTCGACGAGGACCGATTCGATGGCGCTCATGCTCTTGTCTCCGGATGGGGTTGAAAGATGGCGGGCACTGTCAGACGGACCACTTACAGGTCACTGACTGTCGCAAGCTTACAAGTTACCGGGAACCCACGGTCCTGTCATGGGGCAAAACTACAATGCCGCCCGGCCTTTCGCATCACCCAAAAGACTCAATGCCCCACGACAACCCGCTCCGGAGCGGTCCCCTGCGTCCCCTGCCCAACCTGATCTTCGCCAGCCGCTGGCTGCAGCTGCCCCTGTACCTGGGACTGATCGCCGCGCAGGCGGTCTACGTCTTTCACTTCTGGGTGGAACTGGTGCACCTGCTGGAAGCCGCCTGGGGCAACCAGGACGCGCTGGACAAGCTGGTCGGCAGCATCGGCTACAAGACCTCGGCGCCCATCACCTCGCTGAACGAGACCGTGATCATGCTGGTGGTGCTGGCACTGATCGACGTGGTCATGATCTCCAACCTGCTGATCATGGTGATCGTGGGCGGGTACGAGACCTTCGTCAGCCGCATGAACCTGGAAGGGCACCCGGACCAGCCGGAGTGGCTGAGCCACGTGAATGCCTCGGTGCTGAAGGTGAAGCTGGCCACCGCCATCATCGGCATCAGCTCGATCCACCTGCTCAAGACCTTCATCAACGCGGACAACTACACCGACCGCGTGCTGATCGCGCAGACGGCGATCCACATCACCTTCCTGCTGTCGGCGATGGCGATCGCCTACACCGACAAGATCATGGCCAACGCGGCCGCGGCCAGCGCGCACCACTGAGCGGGCATCCCGCCGCTTGGATTGATCGGGTCATCATCCGCGCAGGCGGAGGATCCAGTCCGGCGCGGAGCGTCGTCCTCGCGAAGAAACCCGGGGCATGGCCCCGGGTGCTTGCTAAACCGCCTCCAGCGCCAGCAGCCCCGCCGCGGTGTTCGAGATCGGGATGTGGTAGTTCGAATGCACCTTGCGCACGGGCCCCGACAGGGCGCCACGCGCGGCAATCCACATCAGCAGTTCGATGCCCTGGGTGCCGGTCTTCTCCACCAGCTCGTGCACGCTGAACTGCGTGGCCCACTCCGGCTCGTTGACCATGCTGTCCATGAACTTCAGGTCGAACGGCTTGTTGATGAAGCCGGCGCGCGGGCCATCGAGCTGGTGCGACAGGCCGCCCGTGCCGACGACGACCACGCGCCGGTCGCTGTCCCAGGAGCGGATCGCCTCGCCCACCGCCTGCCCAAGCGCGTAGCAGCGCCTGGCCGAGGGCAGCGGGTGCTGCACGGTGTTGATGCACACCGGCACGATGGTCACCGGGCAGGTGCCCTCCGGCCAGAACAGCTTGAGCGGCAGCGTGATGGCATGGTCCACCAGCATTTCCTGGCAGGTGGTGATGTCGAAGTCGCGCGCGACCAGGTGCTCGATCAGGTGCCAGGACAGGTCCAGCTCGCCGCGGAACGGCGGCAGCGTGGGGATGCCCCAGCCCTCGTCGGCGTTGCGGTACTCGGGCGCGGCGCCGACAGCGAAGGTCGGCATCTTGTCCAGGAAGAAGTTCAGGCCGTGGTCGTTGTAGAAGATCACCGCCACGTCCGGCTTGACCTCGCCCAGCCACTGCTGGACCGGGCCGTAGCCGTCGAAGAAGGGTTTCCAGTAGGGCTGCTGCTGCAGGCCCTTGGCGATGGCGCCGCCGATCGCGGGCACGTGCGAGGTGGTGATGCCACCGAGGATGTTGGCCATGTGTCTGTCTCCGGGTACTGGTGGTGGTTTCAGGAAGCCAGGGTGTCCGGCTGTTCGTTGGCCCGCACCAGCATGGCCTTGAATTCGTCCTTGCTCAGGCCGGTCTGCGCGGACCCCAGGTCCTGCACGTCCAGGCCCAGGATGCCGGCGAACTTGGCCAGGTAGTAGACGTTGCCGCCCTCGGCCAGCAGGCCCAGCACGTCGCGCTCGCGGATCGCGCGGGCCTGTTCCCCGTTCAGGCCGTAGCGCTGCATGTAGCCGGCCTCGTCGGCGCGGAAGGCCTCGCGGTTGGCCGCCTCGTTGAAGGAAAAGCACATGCGGTTCAGCGCATAGCCCTTGCGGGCCTGGGCGCCGTCGAACAGCGTGGTGCCCGGAATGGGTGGGTATCGGTCCATGTCGTCTCGCTCGTTGTGAAGAAAGGCCCACCCACTATTCCGCCCCCTCGGCGAAACCACACTGATCCAGATCAAAACGGACCCGGACCTTGACGAAGATCAAGCGATCTGGAATTACGTTTAGTGAAACGCGTTTCGCAATAGTAAATTGCAACCCGCACCCGCCGGGCGGTGCGATCAAGACCAGGAGACGCCTGCATGGGGACCTACGCGTACCCGCGCTTTCCCTACCAACCCCCGACGGACCTGCGGTCCGATCCGCCGCAGCGGCGCCCGCTGGTCGTGGTGGGGGCCGGCCCGGTCGGCCTGGCGGCCGCCATCGACGCCCGCCTGCAGGGCATCCCGGTACTGCTGCTGGACGAGGACGACAGCGTCTCGATCGGCTCGCGCGCCGTCTGCTACGCCAAGCGCGCGCTGGAGATCCTGGACCGGCTCGGCGTGGGCGACCCGCTGGTCGACAAGGGCGTGGGCTGGAACGTCGGCCGCACCTTCTTCGGCGAGGAGGAGGTCTACCGCTTCGACCTCGTGCCCGAGCCGGGCCACAAGCGCCCCGGGATGATCAACCTGCAGCAGTACCACCTGGAGGAGGCGCTGGTCGCGCGCGCCACCGCGCTGGGCACCGACCTGCGCTGGAAGCACAAGGTGGTCTCGGTCCAGCCGGCCAGCGACCACGTGCGCCTGCAGGTGGAGACGCCCGACGGCCTGTTCGCGATCGAAGCCGACTGGCTGGTGGCCGCCGACGGCGCCCGCAGCCCGATCCGCCGCATGCTGGGGCTGGACGTGGACGGCCGCATCTTCATGGACCGCTTCCTGATCGCCGACGTGGTGATGAAGGCCGAGTACCCGGCCGAGCGCTGGCTGTGGTTCGACCCGCCCTTCCACCCGAACCAGACGGTGCTGCTGCACAAGCAGGCCGACAACGTCTGGCGCATCGACTTCCAGCTGGGCTGGGACGCCGATCCGGAACAGGAGAAGAAGCCGGAGAACGTGATCCCGCGCCTGAAGGCCATGCTGGGCGAGCGCCCCTTCGAGCTGGAGTGGGTCAGCGTGTACACCTTCCAGTGCCGCCGCATGAAGGACTTCCGCGCCGGCCGCGTGCTGTTCGTCGGCGACGCCGCGCACCAGGTCTCGCCCTTCGGCGCGCGCGGCGCCAACTCCGGCTTCCAGGACGTCGACGACCTGATGTGGAAGCTGCGGCTGGTGATGGCCGGCCAGGCACCCGAGCGCCTGCTGGACACCTACAGCCAGGACCGCGTCTACGCCGCCGACGAGAACCTGCTGAACTCCACCCGGTCCACCGACTTCATCACGCCCAAGAGCCGGGCCAGCAAGACCTTCCGCAATGCGGTGCTGCACCTGGCGCGCGAGCACGCCTTCGCGCGCAAGCTGGTGAACTCGGGCCGGCTGTCGGTGCCCAGCTTCCTGGCCGAATCGCGCCTGAACACTCCCGACGGCGACGCCTTCGACGGCCAGATGGTCCCGGGCGCGCCCATGGACGATGCGCCGGTGCGCGTGGACGGCCGCGACGGCTGGCTGCTGGACCAGGTCGGCGAGGGCTTCCGCCTGCTGGTGTTCGCCCCGTCCGCGCAAGCGGTGCCGGCGGGCTGGCGCGACAAGCTGGCCGGACTGGCGCAGGACGCGATCCCCGTGACGGCGCTGGTCGTCACGCCCGACGGCGGCGCCCTGCCCGGCTGCACGGTCGCGCAGGACACCGCCGGCCTGGCCGCGCGCCGCTACGACGCGCGCGACGGCGCCGTCTACCTGGTCCGCCCCGACCAGCACGTGGTGGCCCGCTGGCGCGGCTTCGACGCCGCCCGCGCGCGCGCCGCCGTGGCCCGTGCCACCTGCAACGACTGAAGGAAGGACGACCCATGCCGCTGCAACTCGCCCCCAACTTCGCCGAGCCTGGCAAGCGCTACTTCCGCGACTTCAGCCCCGGCGACGACTTCTACGAAGCGCTGATCGACGCCCACCGCGACCTCAGCGACGAGCAGAGCGAGCAGCTCAATGCCCGGCTGGTGCTGCTGCTGTGCAACCACATCGGCGACCTGTCCGTGCTGCGCGAGGCGTTCGCGCTGGCCCGCAAGGGCCTGGACACCTGATTCCCTGCCCCCAACCCGAGAGGAGACGACCCATGCCCATCCGCAAGATCCACCACGTCGCGTACCGCTGCAACGACGCCAAGGAAACCGTCGAGTGGTACGAGAAGCACATGAACATGAAGCTGGTCCTGGCCATCGCCGAGGACCAGGTGCCGTCCACGCGCGACCCCGACCCCTACATGCACCTGTTCATGGACGCCGGCAACGGCAACGTGATGGCGTTCTTCGAGATCCCCAACTCGCCGCCCATGGGCCGCGACCCCAACACCCCCAACTGGGTGCAGCACATCGCCTTCGAGATCGACAGCCTGGACGAGCTGAAGGCGGCCAAGGCCCGGCTGGAGGCCAGCGGCATCCCGGTGATCGGCATCACCGACCACACCATCTTCCAGTCGATCTACTTCTTCGATCCCAACGGCCACCGGCTGGAGCTGGCCGTCAACACCGGCACGCCCGACATGTACAAGCGGCTGGACGAGGTGAAGTACGAAATGGTCGAGGAGTGGGCGCGGACGCGGAAGGCGCCCAGGCACGCGGCCTGGATGCACGAGAAGGAATTCGCGACCCCGGCCTGAGCGGGAACCTTCCGCGGCGGCGGACGCTCCACTCCTGCCGGGTGGTCGCCCGAAGGAGGATGAGCCATGTTCGCCGCCGTCTGGATCCTCGGCCTGCTGGCCCTGGTGCTGTGGAGCCTCACGATGTGGGGCGTGCATGCGCTGTGGACCGCGCTGGTCGACGTGAGCTGGGACGTGGCGGTGAACCGCCTGCCCACGCTGCAGCTGCCGCCGCCCCTGGAGCCCTGGTTCGGCGAGGCCTGGCGCCAGTGGCTGGAGGCGATAGGCCCCTGGCTGGCGCAAGCCGCCCCGGCCCTGGACTCGGTCACCGGCTGGGCCGCCAGCGCCATGCCGGTGCTGATCTGGATCACCTGGGCCGTGGGCGCCCTCGTCCTGCTGCTGCTCACCGCGGTCTTCGGCGGCATCGTGTCCTGGTGGCGCGGGCGGCGCCAGCCGGTCGCGGGGACGTGAGCCTCGACCGCCCTCAGAACTCCTCGGTATCCACCTCGGCGCGCGACTGCGTGCTGTAGCGGTTGCCGCTCACGGTCTGCTGGTTGATCTGCGCTTCCAGGCGAGCGACCAGCCCGGCGTCCAGCTTCAGGTCGGCCGCGCCCAGGTCCTCGTGCAGGTGCTCGACGCTCGTCGTGCCCGGGATCGGGATGATGTCCTTCCCCTTGTGCAGCAGCCAGGCCAGCGCCAGCTGCGCCGGCGTGCAGCCGGCTTCCCTGGCCAGTGCCTTGTAGCCGGGCAGCAATCGCAGGTTGCGCGCATGGTGCTCCGGCGCGAAGCGCGGCATCGCGCGGCGGATGTCCTTCGCATCCAGCGCATCGACGTCGTGGACCGCATCGCACAGGAAGCCGCGTCCCACGGGGCTGAAGGCTACGAAGGTGACGCCCAGCTCGCGGCACGCGTCCAGCACCGCGATCTCGGGATTGCGCGTCCACAGCGAGTACTCGGTCTGCAGCGCCGCGATCGGATGCACCGCATGCGCCTTGCGCAGCGTCGCCGCCGAGACCTCGGACAGGCCCAGAGTGCGTACCTTGCCCTGCTCCACCAGGCGGCTCATGGCGCCCACGCTCTCCTCGATCGGCACCTTCTTGTCCCAGCGATGCAGGTACCAGAGGTCGATCACGTCGGTCTGCAGCCGGCGCAGGCTGTCTTCGCAGTTCCTGCGGATCGCCTCCGGCCGGCCGTCGATCACCCGCCGCACCACGCCGTCCTCGCCCGCTACGCCGGCCATGCCGCCTTTGCTGGCCAGGGTCAGGCGCTGGCGATGCGGCTTGAGCACGCGGCCGACCAGCGTCTCGTTGGCGCCGAAGCCATACAGCGCGGCGGTGTCGAACAGCGTCACGCCCGCGTCCAGCGCCGCCAGCAGCACCCGCTCCCCCTGCTCCGCCGACGGCGGCGTGCCATAGGCATGGCTGAGGTTCATGCAGCCGAGGCCGATGGCGGAGACGTTGAAGGGGCCGAGTTGACGCGTGTGCATGGTCGTGGATGGCAAATGCGAGTTGATATCGGGCAAGCCTAACGGATGCTCGCGCGCGCCGCTGCCCCACTGCCCGGTGGCCTTGTCCCGCGCCCTCGAAGCGCGACGTGCGACACGGCCGACACCACCGTCGGCACCGGCTGGCAGCCCGATGCGCCGAACGGGGCTGCCCGGCTTCACGCGCTCGACCTATGGTGGATGCCTTCGACGACTTGCACCAAGGAGTACGCACATGAAGGACAACCGCACCGACAAGCCCCTGGCCAAGGGCCAGGCCACCGACAAGGACAAGAACCACAAGGCCGCCACAGGCGCCGGGGCGGTAGTGGGTGGCGCGGCCGGCGGCGTTGCCGGCGGCACGGCGGCTGGCGCCGCCATCGGCGGCATGACGGGCCCCGTCGGCGCGGCCGTCGGTGCCGCAGCGGGGGCCGTGGTCGGCGCGCTGGCCGGCAAGGGCATCGCCAAGGCCGTGGACCCCAAGGCCGAAGACCAGTACTGGCGCGAGAACTATTCGAGCCGCCCGTACATCGCCAGCGGTTCGACCTACGACGACTACGGTCCGGCCTACCGGCACGGGGTGGACAGCTACACGCGCTACCCGGATCGCAACTTCGACGAGATGGAGCCCGAACTGCGCCGTGACTGGGACAGCTCGCGCGGCCAGTCCAAGCTGGAGTGGGAGCACGCCCGGCATGCGTCGCGCGACGCCTGGGACCGGGTGAAGAACTCCGCCGAGCGGGCCATGCCCGGCGACTCCGATCGCGACGGCCGGTAACGGGACGAGCGGTCGCGCAAAGGGGGCCTCGTGGCCCCCTTTGTCATGCCGCCCCGGCGCGGCAGTGGGTGGGTGGATCTACCGCTCAGGACGCCAGCTGGCCCATCGCGAACACGGAGACGGGAATCCGCCCCGCCAGCTCTTCGGCTGTCTGCGACAGCCAGCACAGCCGTTTCTGCTCCTCCAGCGCGGCCTTGCGTTCCTGCTCGAGTTCCTTCGGCGTGAGCTCCTTTTCGTCCTCGATGACGATGCGGATGTCCTGGTCGGCGAGTACCGCCGTGCTTTCTTTCTTTGCCATGGCGCGCATTGTCGGGTTTTCCCGGATCTTCGCCAGCAGAACCTGCCGAAAACCTCACTCAGCCATCGCCGGCCCGCGTGTCACTTGACAGCGGGCCGGCGACCGGTTTTGGACAGCCGATCAGTGTCGGCGCCACTGGTCCGGGGCGCGGTCGAAACGGTTGGGCACGCCGTCACCGTCGCGGTCGCGATCGAACCGGTTGGGGACGCCGTCGCGGTCGCGGTCGCCGCGCGGGCCGAAGCCGGCACGGCCCGCCGGCCCCGCATGTTGCGGGGCCACGACCCACTGGGCGGCGACCCACACGCGGCGGTTCGGGCCGACCTGTTCCCAGTGCCCGGGGACGAAGGTGCGCTGCGGCCCGGCGTGGGTGTGCACGACCCGCGGCGCAGGAGCGACGACGTAGGCCGCGGTGTGCGCGGAGGCAGCGCCGGCCATCAGCAGGGTGCCGGCCAGCAGGGTGATGGAAGCGGTCTTGCCCATCTCGCATCTCCTTTTGGGATTGGGGTGCTGCGATGGTGGCGCCCGAAGCTGTCGGGTTCGCGAAGCCGGTGCGAACCTGTGTGAAGAGTGCAATGCCGCGGCGAACGCGGGCGCGCCAGCGCGGGCCGTAACGGCCCGCCCGGTCCCTGCTTACATGTCGTGGGCGCAGGCGCCTCCGACCGACCGCGCGGCCTCGGTGGGCGTCGGCGTGCCGTCATCGAGGGTGGTGGTGATCCGGACCTGCTCGACCACCTGTGCCGGTGCCGTCGCCGGCGCCACGGCCGAGGCGACCGTCGCTACGACGCCCTGCGCTTCATCGGCCGACACCGGGGGCACGGCGGGCGGCACGAGGACGGCGGCGACAGACAGCCCGGCGACGAGAACCGCCGCACCCACTCCCGCCCAGCGGGGCCGGTGCTGTCCAGTGTCCGTCGGCGCGGTGGCATGGCCCTTCCCCGGCATGGCTTGCTGATGACGAGCCAGGTAGCACATGGGGACCTCCTGTGTGTCGGTGAGGCGTGAGCAACCAGTATCCGCCTCCCTCGCGGCCATGCAAGGCAGCACACGCGCCGGCTTGTGAACCGCCGGCCTCTTCGGCATCACGACGTTACCGGCAGCCCCGCACGAGGCCGGTACGGACGCTCACGCCCGTGGCTTGGGCCCGAAGATGACGTCCAGGCCGTCGTCGTGGACCTGCAGTTGCTCCGGCACGAAGCCCATGGTGTCCGGTAGCGCGAGGTCCCGCGGCGAAAACTGGTGCAGCACGACCTCGCCCACCTGGGCGGCCAGGCCCGGCAGCAGGCCCTGCACCAGCTCGAGGGCATCGCTGGTCAGTCCCGGCCAACGCACCGCCAAAGCTTCCGGGCTGTGGGCGCGCACCGTGCGGTCGGCCGGCTCGTAGCGCAGGGCGAAGACCAGGTCCATCTCGCCGGGCGGCACCGGCCCCACGCCGGGCCCGCCGACCTGCGCCTCCAGCGCCGCGCCGATCCGGTTGCGCGCGGGCAGCAGCAGCAGGCGCGGCGCACGGATCTGGATCTCGAGCAGGCCCGGCATCCCGAAGCGCACGGGAAAGCGGGCCGACAGCATGGTGTGCAGCTGGCCCGCCGAGATCTTCTGGTGCGGGCGGGGCGGATCGTCCTGGGCCAGCAGGCGGCCCATGGGCCAGCCCAGGAGGTTGGCGAGGATCAGGCGCCGGTTCATGGCGCCCATTCTCCGCCGCATCGGCGCCGTCCAGGCGCCGGGTGCGGCGACCGGCCGCTCAGGCGAGCTGCTGCTCCAGCTGGTGCAGCACCTCGTAGCACGGCAGCACCTGGGCCACGCTGGCGTTGGGCTCGCGACTTTCGCGGATGGCGGCGACGAATTCGCGGTCCTGCAGCTCGATGCCGTTCATGGACACGTCGACCTTGGACACGTCGATCTTCTCGTCCTTGCCGTTGAACAGGTCGTCGTAGCGGGCGATGTAGGTCGCCGTGTCGCCGATGTAGCGGAAGAAGGTGCCCAGCGGGCCTTCGTTGTTGAACGACAGGCTCAGCGTGCAGATGGCGCCGTTCTCGGCCTTGAGCTGGATGCTCATGTCCATCGCGATGCCCAGCGTGGGATGGATGGGGCCCTGGATCGCGTTGGCCTTCACCACCTTGCTGCCGGTCTGGTACTGGAACAGGTCGACCGTGTGCGCGGCGTGGTGCCACAGCAGGTGGTCGGTCCAGCTGCGCGGCTGGCCCAGCGCGTTCATGTTGGTGCGCCGGAAGAAATAGGTCTGCACGTCCATCTGCTGGATGTGGAACTCGCCGGCCTGGATGCGCTTGTGCACGAACTGGTGGCTGGGGTTGAAGCGGCGGGTGTGGCCGCACATGGCGACCAGGCCGGTCTTCTTCTGCAGCTCCACCACCGCGCGGCCGTCCTCCAGCTTGTCGCACAGGGGGATCTCCACCTGCACGTGCTTGCCGGCCTTCAGGCAGGCCATGGCCTGCGCCGCGTGGATCTGCGTCGGCGTGCACAGGATGACGGCGTCGACGTCGTCGCGCGCCAGGGTCTCGTCCAGGTTCGTGGTGGCGTGGCCCACGCCGTACTTGGCGGCCACTTCCCGGGTCTTGTCCAGCTCGCGGCCGATCACCGAGGTGACCTGCACGCCGTCGATCAGCTTCAGGGCGTCGAGGTGCTTCTGGCCGAAGGCGCCGGCGCCGGCCAGGGCGATGCGAAGGGTCTTGCTCATCACGTGTTCTCCAGGATCAGGTGCCCGACGGCGGTGTTGGACGCAGGCACATGGTAGAAGCGGTGCTTCACGACGGGCTTGTTCCTGCCGCCCGCGACGTCGGCCATCGCGCCGCGCGCGATCAGCCACATCACCAGCTCGATGCCCTCGCTGCCGGCCTCGCGCACGTACTCGATGTGCGGCACCTCGGCCAGGCCCTGCGGGTCGTCGACCAGGCGGTCCAGGAAGCGGTTGTCCCACTCCTTGTTGATCAGGCCGGCGCGCGGACCCTGCAGCTGGTGGCTCATGCCGCCCGTGCCCCAGACCTGCACGTTCAGGTCACCGTCGAAGCTCTCGATCGCCTTGCGGATCGCCTGCCCCAGCATGAAGCAGCGCTTGCCGCTGGGCACCGGGTACTGCACCACGTTGACCGCGAACGGGATCACCTTGAACGGCCAGGCCTCGGGCTGGCCGCACATCAGCGACAGCGGCACCGTCAGGCCGTGGTCCACGTCCATCTTGTTGACGATGGTGAGGTCGAAGTCCTGCTGGATCACCGATTGCGCGATGTGCGAGGCCAGCTCCGGGTGACCCTCCACCTTGGGCACCGGGCGCGGGCCCCAGCCTTCGTCGGCCACCGCGAACTCGGCGGCCGTGCCGATGGCAAAGGTCGGGATGATCTCCAGGCTGAAGGCGGTGGCGTGGTCGTTGTAGACCAGGAACACCACGTCGGGCTTGTTCGCCTTGATCCACTCGCGCGAGGGCTCGTAGCCGGCGAACACCTTCTGCCAGTACGGCTCCTGCGTCTTGCCCAGGTCCATCGCCGCGCCGATGGCCGGCACGTGCGAGGTGTAGACGGATGCGGTGATGCGGGCCATTTATTTCTGCTCCTTCGCGGGTGGGGTCCACGTCGACGGGCGCCCGCCGCCGATCATCATGTCGCGGTATTCCTCTTCGGACATGCCGGTCATGGAGCCAGCCATCTGCTGGAAGCTCTTGCCGTCGGTGGCGCCGATCTTGGCCAGGAAGTAGATGTTGCCGCCGAGCTGGATGCAGCGGTTCAGGTCGCGCGCCAGCACGGCCTGCTTCTGCTCCTCGGTCATGGGCCACTCGTCCAGGTAGGCCCGCTCGTCGGCCTTGAAGCGCTCGCGATTGGGCGCCTTCATCAGCGACATGCAGAACTGGTTGAGCCAGTAGCCCTTGCGGCTCTGGTCGGCGTCGAAGATGGTCGTGCCGGGCACGTCCTTGTACGGTTTGTCAAGCGGCATGGTCAGCCTCCTTGGGCGAGTTCGGGCCAGTACAGCCGGGCCGGGTTGTCCACGAGGAGCTTCTTCTGCAGCTCGGGCGTGGTGGCGATGTGCGGGATGAAGTCCACCAGCAGGCCGTCGTCGGGCATGTGGCCCTTCAGGTTGGGATGCGGCCAGTCGGTGCCCCACAGCACGCGGTCGGGGAAGGTCTCCACCACCTTGCGCGCGAACGGCACCACGTCGCGGTAGGCGTTGCGCTCGCCATCCAGCGCCGGCGGGCCGCTGACCGACAGGCGCTCGGGGCAGCTCACCTTGCTCCAGACGTTGGGGTGCTCGCGCATGAACTTCAGGAACAGGCCGAACTCCGGGCCGTCGACCGGCTTGCCGACGTCGGGCCGGCCCATGTGGTCGACGACGACCGTGGTCGGCAGGCTGGTGAAGAAGTCCCACAGCTCGGGCAGGTCCACCGCCTCGAAATAGATCACCACGTGCCAGCCCAGCGGGGCGATGCGGGCCGCGATCTCCATCAGCTCGTCGCGCGGCGTGAAGTCCACCAGCCGCTTGACGAAGTTGAAGCGCACGCCACGCACGCCGGCGGCGTTCATCTCCTCCAGCTCGCGGACGGTGACGCTGCGCCTCACGGTGGCGACGCCGCGTGCCCGGCCGTTCGAGGCCTTGAGCGCATCGACCAGGGCGCGGTTGTCCGCGCCGTGGCAGGTGGCCTGCACGATCACGTTCCTGTCGAAGCCCAGGTGGTCGCGCAGCGCGAACAACTGCGCCTTGCTGGCGTCGCAGGGCGTGTACTTGCGCTCGGGGGCGTACGGGAACTCGGCGCCCGGGCCGAACACGTGGCAGTGCGCGTCCACGCTGCCGGGCGGCAGGCGGAACTGCGGCTTGCTCGGGTTGGCGTACCAGTCGAGCCAGCCGGCGGTCTTGGTGAAGTCGCCCGAAGTGGGTTTGCTCATTTGTTCTTTTCCCCTGTCATTCCCTGCCTTTCGTCATCCCCTGCCCCCTGTCATCCCCGCGAAGGCGGGGATCCAGGGCTTCCACCATTGGGGTCCGGAGGTCTGGATCCCCCGCCTGCGCGGGGGATGACGGAACTGAAAGATGACGGTTGCGGCCTGTTCAGTCGATGTACCGCAGCCCCGCCTTCTCCAGCGGTTCGCGCATCTTGTACATGTCCAGCCCCAGCTCGCCGGCGGCGAAGCGGGCGCGCTTGGCGGCCTCGTTGGCCTCGCGGGCGGCAGCGGCGTCCAGGGTCTTGCGGGCCATCGCGGCCGGGACCACCACCACGCCATCGTCGTCGGCCACGATCACGTCGCCGGGGTGGACGATCATGCCGGCGCACACCACGGGGATGTTCACCGAACCCAGCGTGGCCTTGATCGTGCCCTTCGAGCTGATCGCCTTGCTCCACACCGGGAACGGCATCTCGGCCAGGGTCTTGATGTCGCGCACGCCGGCGTCGATCACCAGGGCGCGCGCGCCGCGTGCCTTGAACGAGGTGGCCAGCAGGTCGCCGAAATAGCCGTCGGTGCAGGGCGCGGTGACGGCCGCCACCACGATGTCGCCGGGGCGGATCTGCTCGGCGACCACGTGCATCATCCAGTTGTCGCCGGGCTGCAGCAGCACCGTGACAGCCGTGCCGGACACCTGCGCGCCGGGGTAGATCGGCCGCATGTAGGGCGCGAGCAGGCCGACCCGGCCCATGGCCTCGTGCACGGTGGCCGAGCCGTAGTGGCCCAGCTTGTCGGCCGCTTCCGCGTCCGCGCGCTGGATGTTGCGATAGACGACGCCGAGTTCATGCATGTTTATCTCCTTGTTCCCTTCGCCTCCCGGGGGAGGGTCAGGCCTGACTTGTTCCCTCCCCCTCTGGGGGAGGGTTAGGGTGGGGGCACCCGGGACCGCATTGGCTGAGTGGCGTGCCCCCTCCCCGGCCCTCCCCCAGAGGGGGAGGGAGAAAACCAAGGCCTACTTCCCGCGCTGCTTCAGCAGCGCATCCAGCCGCGGGAACACCCGCCGCGTGTTGCCTTCGAAGATGGCCTGCTTGTCCTGCGCCGACAGGAGGGTCGACGCGTCGATGTAGCGCTTGGTGTCGTCGTAGTAGTGGCCGGTGGTCGGGTCGATGCCGCGCACGGCGCCAATCATCTCGCTGGCGAACAGCACGTTCTTCACCGGAATCACCGTGTTGAGCAGGTCGATGCCGGGCTGGTGGTACACGCAGGTGTCGAAGAACACGTTGTTCATCACGTGCGTGTCCAGCAGCGGCTTCTTCAGCTCCTGCGCCAGGCCGCGGTAGCGGCCCCAGTGGTAGGGCACGGCGCCGCCGCCGTGGGGAACGATGAAGCGCAGGGTCGGGAAGTCCTTGAACAGGTCGCCCTGGATCAGCTGCATGAAGGCCGTGGTGTCGGCGTTGATGTAGTGCGCGCCGGTGGTGTGGAAGCAGGCGTTGCAGCTGGTGCTGACGTGGATCATCGCCGGCACGTCCCACTCGACCATCTTCTCGTAGATCGGGTACCACCACTTGTCGGTCAGCGGCGGCTCCTTCCAGTGGCCGCCCGACGGGTCGGGGTTCAGGTTGATGCCCACGGCCCCGTATTCCTTGATGCACTTCTCCATCTCGGGGATGCAGGTCCTGGGGTCCACGCCCGGCGACTGGGGCAGCATGGCCACCGGCACGAAGTGCTCGGGGAAGAGCTGCGACACGCGATGGCACAGCTCGTTGCAGATCGCGGCCCAGGTGCTGGACACCTCGAAGTCGCCGATGTGGTGGGCCATGTAGCTGGCGCGCGGCGAGAACAGCGTCAGGTCGTTGCCGCGCTCCTTCATCAGGCGCAGCTGGTTGTTGGCGATCGATTCGCGGATCTCGTCGTCGCTGATCTTCAGGTCGGACACCTTGGGCTTGGCGGACGGGTCCTTGATGCCGGCGATCTGCTGGTTGCGCCAGGTCTCTAGCGCCTTGGGCGCGGTGGTGTAGTGGCCGTGGCAGTCGATGATCATGGGTGAGGGTCTCCTGGGAAATCGCGTGTCGTTCAGGCGGCGTCCATGCCGCAGGCGCGCTTGATGCCGGCCGTTTCGGGGGAGGCCATGAAGGCCAGCCACTCGCGCACCGCGCCCGGCTGGCCGGAGGCGGTGCACACCGCCCCTGAAAAAACCGTGGTGATGTGGATGGGCGCCGGCAGCGGCCCGACCACGTCCACGCCGTCCAGGTGCATCAGCTCGCTCAGTTGCTGGAAGCCGAGGGCGACTTCGCCGCGGGCCACCAGCGAGCCGACCGGCACGCCGGCCGGCGCCTGCACGGTACGCGGCCGCACGGTGTCGGCGATGCCCCAGCGCTCGAACAGCTTCAGCAGCGCCGTGCCGCTGGGTCCGGTGGAATAGCCGATGGTGGGTGCGGCCAGCACCGCCTCGCGCACGGCCTCTTCGCTGCCGAGGTCGGGCTGGGGCGCGCCGCGCTTCACGGCCACCGCGACGCCCGAGCGCACCAGGTCGACCCGGCTGCCGGCCAGCGCATGGCCCCCCGCGACCAGCTTGTCGATGGCGTCGGCCGCCAGCAGCACCGCATCGAAAGGCTCGCCGGCGGCGACCCGCCTGGCGGCATCCACGCCGCCCACCGATTCGATCTCGACGGGCACGCCGGACCGCTCCGTCCAGGCGCGGGACAGCTCGCCCAGCACCTGCCGCGTGGCCATGGACGAGATTCCGCGGATCGCTGCAGTCATGGCCGGATTGTGGGCGGCCATGGCCGCTGCCAACAGCCCGCACTCCGACTAGCAGGTATAGCAGTTCAGCATAATCGGGTGAAAGCTATTCACATGGACCTCAGGCAGCTCGAGTACTTCGTCCGCGTCGCGGAACTGGGCAGCTTCACCCGCGCCGCGGTCGAGCTCGGGGTGGCGCAGCCCGCCCTCAGCCGGCAGGTGCGCCTGCTGGAAGTGGAACTGCGCCAGAACCTGCTGGTGCGCAACGGCCGCGGCGCGGTGCCCACCGAAGCCGGCAAGGTGCTGATGGAGCACGGCCGCGGCATCCTGCACCAGGTGCAACGCGCCCGCGACGACCTGGGCCGGCTGCGCGGCGGACTGGCCGGCAGCGTGTCGCTGGGCCTGCCCAGCAGCGTGGCGCGGGTGCTGGCCGTGCCCCTGACGCGGGCCTTCCGGGAAGCGATGCCGGACGCCCGGCTGTCGATCAGCGAGGCCCTGTCCACCGGCCTGCTCGAAGGATTGATCAATGGGCGACTGGACATCGCCGTGCTGTACAACGCCCAGCCCTCGCGCGAGATCGACGTCACGCCGCTGCTGGACGAGGACCTGCTGCTGGTGCGGGCCCGCCCCCCCGGCCTGCACGAGGATCCGCCGCCCGGCCCGGTGGAACTGCGCGAGGTCGCGCAACTGCCGCTGGTGATCCCGAGCCGGCCGAACGCGATCCGCATGCACGTGGAATCGGCCATGGCCCGCATCGGCTGCAAGCCGGACGTCGCGCTGGAGATCGACGGCGTCACCGCCATCCTGGACCTGGTGCTCGACGGCGCGGGCTGCGCCATCCTGTCGCGCAACGCCCTGCTGAACTCCCCTCGCCCCTCGGCCTACACCGCCCAGCAGATCGGCCGGCCGCCGCTGCGCATCGCGCTGTCGCTGGCCACCAGCCTGCAGCGGCCGGCCACGCCGGCGCAGAAGGCCACGCTGGAACTGATCCGCACCATCGTGCCGCAGGTGGTCGGCCGCTGAGCGCGGACGGCGCCGGTCAGCGCGCCGACACGGCGGCCGCCACGGTGAGCGCCGCCAGCACCAGGTTGAGCGCCACCAGCTGGCGGATGCGGTTCAGGGTGGCGGCGGCCGCCGGCCAGGCCGCCGCTTCGCAATAACGCTGGAGCGCGGTGTAGGGCACCAGCACGATGTAGGCGTACAGGCCGGACATCAGCAGTCCCAGCGTCATCATCGCATGCCAGCCGACCGGCGCCGCAGCGAAGCCCACCTGCAGCAGCAGGGTGAAGCCGCTCAGGAGGATCAGGGCGATGGCCACGCCGACCAGGGGGAAGAAGCGGCCGAAGGTGCGGGCCCACAGCGTCAGGCGCTGCGGCGGCTCCAGCACCTGGGCGGCAGCGGGGCGAAGGCAGAAATAGGCGAAGACCATTCCGCCCACCCAGACCATGGCGCCGGCGAGGTGGAGGAACAGCAGCACGTCACGAAGCATGCGGTCGAGTGTAGAGGCTGCGTCGTGCGGGCCCGTTCCACGTGCGGCGTCTCGTCTCCACGCCCGTGCCGCGTACCGCGACCGGACAGCGATCGTTCCAGAATCTGGAAAGGTCAGCTCGACAGGGCCGCTTTATAATCCGGTCCATACCAAGTGCCGTGCCCTCGGGCCCGGCCACCCGGCACTACTCGCGGAACGTTCCGATTCCCGTCGCGGTGCAGGGTCTTCCCCGCCGGCTTTGTTCCGGCTAGCTGCCGGCCCTCGTGCCGGCCCCCGACGCCGCAGCGCGCCGGTCCCGTGCAGCCCCCTTGACCAGGCCCGCTGCATGGCCTTCCCGGCGTGTCCCAGGCTCTGGCTTCGTCGCATCCGTCGTCTTCAGTGCCTGCCGCGCGGCCCGGTATTCGCGCGACCGCCCGTGTGCGGCCGTACAGGACAAGCAAGAAGCCAGAGGAAGGAAAGCCCATGGCCAAGGACATCCTGGTCGACCACGTCTTCAAGGTGTTCGGCGACGCGCCGCAGCAGGCACTGGACCTGGCGCGCCGCGGCTGCGCCAAGCACGAGATCCTGGAACGCACCGGCCAGTCCATCGGCGTGTACGACGCCAACCTGCACATCGCAGCCGGCGAGATCTTCGTCGTGATGGGCCTGTCGGGTTCCGGCAAGTCCACGCTGGTGCGCCTGCTCAACCGCCTGATCGAGCCGACCTCCGGGCGCATCGTCATCGACGGCGAGGACATCAACCGCTACTCCGAGGCCCGCCTGCGCAGCCTGCGCCGCAAGGACTTCGGCATGGTGTTCCAGTCGTTCGCGCTGCTGCCGCACGTGACGGTGCGCGAGAACGCCGCCTTCGGGCTGGAGCTGGCCGGCGTGGGCCGCTCGTTGCGGCTCGCGCAGGCCGACCAGGCGCTGGCGCAGGTCGGCCTGCAGGGCTGGGGCGACAGCTATCCCGACGAGCTCTCGGGCGGCATGCAGCAGCGCGTGGGCCTGGCCCGCGCGCTGGCCTCCGACCCCGCGATCCTGCTGATGGACGAGGCCTTCTCGGCGCTCGACCCCATCATCCGCAGCGAGATGCAGGCCGAGCTGCTGCGGCTGCAGCAGGTGAAGCGGCGCACCATCGTGTTCATCTCGCACGACCTCGACGAGGCCATGCGCATCGGCGACCGCATCGCCATCATGAAGGACGGCCAGGTGGTGCAGGTCGGCACGCCCGAGGAGATCCTGCGTGCGCCGGCCGACGACTACGTGCGCGCCTTCGTGCGCGGCGTCGATGCGGCGGCCGTGTTCAAGGCCGGCGACATCGCGCGCCGCGGCCCGGTGGTGGTGGCCGAGGAGCCGCACCGCGGCTGCCGCGCCGCGCTGAAGATGCTGCAGGACGAGGACCGCGACCACGCCTGCGTGGTGGATCCGCAGCGGCGCTACCTGGGCGTCGTCTCCGCCGATTCGCTGCGCGCCGCGCTGCGGGGCCACGAGGGTCCGCTCGGACTGCAGCACGCCTTCCTGCCGGACGTGCGCGCCATCGCTGCCGGCGAGCTGGTGGGCGAGCTGTTCGGGCAGGTGGCCGAGGTCCCCTGGCCGGTGCCGGTCGTGGAGGACGGCGGGCGCCTCGTCGGCGCGATCAGCAAGAACACCCTGCTGAAGTTCCTGGACCGCGGCTCCCACGAGAGCCGCCTGACCGCGTAGCCGACATGAACGAACAAGACAAAGACACCCCTCTCGCGCAGGCCGACTCTTGGGCCGACGATAGGGTGGCGCCGGCTCCCTCGTGGGCCGACACCGTCGTGGCGCCCCCGGCTGGCGATCCGCCCCTCGCCAGCCCGGCGCCGGCCGGCGCAGCCGACCCTGAGAGCAGCGGCGCGGCCGCGCCCGAAGCCGCCGACCCGTGGAGCACCGGCCCGGCGCCGTCCGACGCCGCCGATCCCTGGAGCGGCACCGCCGATGCGGCCGGCCAGGACTGGCTCGGAACGGCAGCCGATGCGGCCGCCACCCCCGTGGTCGAACCCGGCTTCCAGCTGCAGCAGCTGTGGGACGGTTCGCTGCCGGTGGAAGCCTGGATCAACGACGGCCTGCAATGGCTGGTGGGCCATTTCCGGCCCGCGTTCCAGTCCGTGCGCCAGCCGATCGACGCCACCCTGGCCGGCGTGGAAGGCCTGCTGCAGAGCGCCCCCATGCTGGCGCTGACCTGCGTGCTGGGCCTGTTGGCCTGGCAGTTCGTGGGCGGCGCGGTGGCCGTGGGCGCGGTGGTGTCGCTGCTGCTGCTCGGCATGCTGGGCATCTGGCAGGAGGCCATGGTCACCCTCTCGCTGGTGCTGACCTCGCTGGTGTTCTGCCTGCTGGTGGGGCTGCCGATGGGCATCCTGCTGGCGGCCAGCGACCGCGCGCAGCGCCTGCTGCGGCCGCTGCTGGACGCCATGCAGACCACCCCGGCCTTCGTCTACCTGGTGCCGGTGGTGATGCTGTTCGGCATCGGCAACGTGCCGGGCGTGATCGTCACCATCGTGTTCGCGCTGCCGCCGCTGGTGCGGCTCACCGCGCTGGGCATCCGGCAGGTGCGGCCCGACCTCATCGAGGCCGCGCGCGCCTACGGCGCCTCGCCCTGGCAGCTGCTGGTGAAGGTGCAGCTGCCGCTGGCCATGCCGTCCATCATGGCCGGCATCAACCAGGCCCTGATGCTGTCGCTGTCCATGGTGGTGATCGCCTCCATGATCGCCGTCGGCGGCCTGGGCCAGATGGTGCTGCGCGGCATCGGCCGCCTCGACATGGGCCTGGCCACCGTGGGCGGCCTGGGCATCGTGCTGCTGGCGATCACGCTGGACCGCCTGACGCAGGCCCTGGGCACGCCGCGCCGCGGCACCCGGCGCTGGTGGCAGGCCGGCCCGGCCGGGCTGCTGCTGCGGCTGGTGGCGCGCCCGCGTCCGCCGGCCACCACGCCCTCCGCATCGCCGGCCCCCGCCGTCGAAGCCAACTGAACCCGGCTCCGTAACCGCGGCAACCCTGCCGCGGCCGGGCCGGCTCGTCCCCGTTTGTCAACCGAGAAGGAGTCCTACCCATGCATGTGAACCTGCGCCGTCCCCTGGCCTTCCTGGCCACAAGCGCCCTCGCCCTGGGCCTCGCGCTCCCCGTCGCCGCTGCCGGCAAGCTGCCCGGCGAAGGCATCCAGGTGCAGCCCGTCAAGAGCTCGCTGGCGGAAGAGACCTTCCAGACGCTGCTGGTGTCTCGCGCGCTCAAGAAACTGGGCTACGAAGTCGCCCCGATCAAGGAACTGGAGTACGCCACCGGCCACGTCGCGCTGGCCAACGGCGACGTGACCTTCGGCGCCGCGCACTGGAACCCGCTGCACGCCGGCTTCTACCGCGAGTCCGGCGGCGACGCCAAGCTGTACCGCAAGGGCGTCTACTCGGACAACGCGGCGCAGGGCTACCTGATCGACCGCAAGACGGCCGAAGCCCACGGCATCACCAACCTGGGCCAGCTGAAGGATCCCAAGATCGCCAAGCTGTTTGACACCGACGGGGACGGCAAGGCTGACCTCACCGGCTGCAACCCGGGCTGGGGCTGCGAGCGCGCGATCGAGCACCACCTCGACGCCTACGGCCTGCGTGGCTCCATCACGCACAACCAGGGCAGCTATGCCGCCCTGATCGCCGACACCATCGCGCGCTTCAAGGAAGGCAAGCCGGTCCTGTACTACACGTGGACACCCTACTGGGTGAGCGCCGTGCTGCGCCCGGGCCGTGACGTCGTCTGGCTGGAAGTGCCCTTCTCCTCCACGTCCGAGCAGGGCCGCAAGGCCAACACCCGCCTGCCCAATGGCAAGGACTACGGCTTCGAGGTGAACAAGCAGCAGATCGTCGCCAACAAGGCGTTCGCCGAAGCCAACCCGGCGGCCGCTAAGCTGTTCGAAGTGATGCAACTGCCCGTCGCCGACATCAACGCGCAGAACCTGCGCATGAGCCGTGGCGAGGACAAGCCCGCCGACATCGAGCGCCACGTCGACGGCTGGATCAAGGCCCACCAGAAGACCTTCGACGGCTGGATCGCCGAGGCGCTGCGCGCCGCCGACTGATACCCAGCGAATGGCCGCCCGGCCCGCCCGCGGGCCGGGCGGCGGCGGCTACGCGCCCGTGTCGAAGCCGGGATTGAAGACGACCTCCCACAGGTGGCCGTCCGGGTCCTGGAAGTACCCGGCATAGCCGCCGTAAAAGGTCGGCTGCGCCGGCTTGACGATGCGGGCGCCGGCCTGCGCCGCCTGGGCCATCACCCGGTCCACCTCCTCGCGCGAGGCGACGTTGTGGCCGATCGACAGGTCCGTCGCGCTGGCGGGCTGGACCGCCAGGCCGGTGTCGGCCGCCAGGCTGCTGCGCGGCCACAGGGCCAGCTTGAGGCCCCGATCGAGATCGAAGAAGGCGACCGCGCCGTGCTCGAACTGCTGGCCGACGATGCCCTGGGTCACGAAGCCCAGCCCGTCCCGGTAGAACGAGACCGCCCGTTCCAGGTCGTCCACGCCCAGCGTGAGGACGGTGATGCGCGGATGCATGGTCGGGCCCTCCCTACTCCTTGATCTCGGGCTCGACCAGCCGGGCGAGCAGCGCCAGCGATTCCTGCCATCCGAGGTAGCAGGCCTCCGCCGGGATGACGGCCGGGACACCCTCCTGCACCACGTCAAGATCCGTGCCGCAGGACACGGCCTTGAGCGAGATCGTCACCCGCATTTCGCCCGGCAGGTTCGGGTCGTCGAAGACGTCCGTGTGGACGATGCGCTCGTTCGGCTGCAGCTCGAGGTAGCTGCCGCCGAAGGAATGGCTGTGCCCGTTGGTGAAGTTGGTGAACGACATGCGGTAGGTCCCGCCCACCTTGGGCTCCAGGTGGTGCACCGTGGCGGTGAAGCCGTCGGGTGGCAGCCACTTGCACAAGGCGGCCGGGTCGAGGAAGGCGCGGTACACGCGCTCGGGCGGCGCTTTGAGCACGCGGTGGAGACGAATCACATGGCTGGCTGGCATGGCGAATCCTTTCGACTTTCGGGATGGAGGGTGACCCTCCATCCATACGACGATCGACCGCGCCCGGATTCGACAGCCCTCATGGCTGGGCCGCTCGGTGCTGCCGGCCGACCATCGTACAAGCGCCCGACCGCACGTGACGCGCGGAGCTGCGCCCTTCAGTCGCGGTCCGGCGCGCCCAGCGGGAAGTAGCGGCGGAAGGGGCGCGCCTCGTCCACCGCCCGCGCCACCGACGGATGGGCCAGCAGCCGCGCGCGGAAGGCCCTCAGCGTGGCACGGGCCTCCGGGATCGGATGGGCCCAGTCGGCATAGAAGAGCGACGGCGCCGCCGCGCAGTCGGCCAGCGTGAACGATGCGCCGGCGGCCCAGGTGCGCCCGGCCAGGCGCTCATCGAGCCAGCCGTAGATCCGGTCGAGCTGGGTGCGCGCCTCGGCCACGCCCCAGGCATCGCGCTCGGCCTCCGGGCGCAGCCGGTCCAGCACGATCTTCTGCATGGGCGTCATCACGTAGTTGTCGAAGATGCGGTCGAGCATGCGCACCTCGATGCCGGCATCGCCATCCGGCAGCAGGCGAACGGGCCCGGAATGGTGGATCTGGAGGTACTCGATGATGGTGCTGGTCTCGAGGACGGTGCGCCCGCGGTCCTCCAGCACCGGAAAGCGCGCCAGCGGCCAGAGCGCTTCGAGCTCGGCCTTGGCCGCGGCATCCTCGAGGTTGCGATAGTCGAAGGGCGTGCCGTTCTCGTACAGCGCGACCAGCACCTTCTGGCAGTAGGAGGAGAAGGGGTGGGCGTAGAGCTTCATGCCGGCGCCCGCCTCACTTCATGAAGAACTCGTCCCACTCGAGATCGCTCCACCACTCCGCCTCGAGCCCCTTGCAGGTGTCGCCGTGGGACCGGCACATGAAGCAGCCCTCGCCGCGCGTGAGCGCAGCATCCTCGACCGGCGGATAGCGCAGCAGCAGCGCCGCGGCGCCCTCGCGCGCAGCCGCCTCGGACTCGCTCATGGGCCGGTCCGGCAACTCGTGGACGCCGCAGCGGCGAAGCCGCTCCGCGCCTTCCGGGTACAGCACGGAGTTCTCCGCGTCGATGTGGCGCCAGAGGGCGTGCGAGTAGCGGACGGCCATGGCCTTAAGCCGCTCCCCCGGGTCCCCGGACGGCAGTCCGTGTTCGAGCAAGGGCACCATCTCGCGCAGCCATTCCTCCATCTCGGCGTGCTCGCACATCACGGCGAACACGGGCCCGCGCTCGGCCGGGAGTTCCGCCTCCTTCACGAGCGCATCGAAGAACACCTGCTCCTCCCGCTCGTGGTGGAACCGGCCGGCGAACTCGGTGAAGAAGGCGGCAAAGCGCTTGCCGTCATCCGGGGCCGCGGTTCCCTGGACGAGGCCGTCGACGTACACGCGAAAGGACCCGAGCACCTGCTCGATCAGCACGTGCTCGTCCTGGAAGGTGTCGATCAGCTTCATCGTCGATTCCTCCTGCAGGGCGGCCGGACGCCCTGCTCGCACCCGATTGTGGGCCTCGGCCGCGGCGCCCGCTTGCGCCGCATCAGCCGCGTGGCTTTCGAAGCAGCCTTCGTACAGCCTAGCGGCGGCGCCGGCCGGCCGGCGGGTTTGCACCGCGGGTCGCAGGCTCCCCGGGGTCGTCATCGGCCAGCAGCTGGTCGAGGCGCCTCGGGTAGTTGTTCAGGAAGTCCCTGGTCACCGCGAAATGCTCGGTCTCCTCGAAGGTCGTCTCGCTGGCCCCGGACGCGTCGAACTGGATGATCTTCGCGTTGGGGTAGGACAGCAGGATCGGCGAGTGCGTGGCGATGACGAACTGGGACGCGTCCTCGACCAGCTGGTGGATCGCGCGCAGCGCCGCCAGCTGGCGGCCGGGCGACAGCGCGGCTTCCGGCTCGTCGAGGAGATAGATCCCGTTGCCCCGCAGCTTGTGCAAGAGCACGGCCATGAAGGACTCGCCGTGCGACTGGCGGTGCAGCGAGCGGCCGCCGTAGCCTTCCAGGTAGCCGGTCTCGTTCATGTAGGTCGCGACGTTGAAGAAGCTCTCCGCCCGCAGGAAGTAGCCATCGTCGGCTTCGGCGTCCCGCGGGCCAGCCGCAGGACGTCGTGCAAGGGTGAAACCGATTCGGCCGTCTTGAACTGGACGTTCCTCGTCCCGCCCTCGCTGCCGAAGCCGAGCGCCATCGCCAGCGCTTCCAGGACCGTGGACTTGCCGGCGCCGTTCTCGCCGACGAGGAAGGTCACGTTCGGGTGGAAGTCGAAGTCCCCGAGCTCCCGGACCGCCGGAATGCTGAAGGGGTAGGCGTCGTAGTCGATCTGCGCATCCGGCCGGAAGGAAGCGCGGATCAGGTAGGGCTTGGTGCGCCTGGGCATGCGTCCTGCTTCATTCGGAAGCGCCCTGGCCGAGCTCCTGCGCCAGGCCGATGAGGATGCCTTCGGGCCCCCGGATGTAGCAGAGCCGATAGGCGTCCTGGTACCGGACCACCTGGCCGACCAGTTCTGCGCCAAGCCTGCGCAGCCGCACGAGGGTGTCGTCGATGTCCTCCACGGTGAACATCACGCGCAGGTAGCCCAGGGCATTGACCGGGGCGCGGCGGTGATCGGCGACCACGGCGGGCGCGACGAATCGTGAAAGTTCGAGCCGGCCGTGCCCATCCGGCGTGCGCATCATCGCGATCTCGACGTGCATGCCGCGCAGCCCGGTGACGCCGTCGGCCCAGTCACCCTGGATCGGCGCGCGGCCCTCCAGCTCAAGGCCCAGCTCGCTGAAGAACGCGATGGCGGCATCGAGGTCCTCGACCACGATGCCGACGTTGTCCATGCGCTTGAGGGTCATGGGGCCTCCTTCGACGGTTGTCAGGCCTGACCGGCCTTGGCCCGGACCTTGGCGTCGAAGCGCTCCCTGTCGATGACGAACCGCTCGTGCGTCCCTTCGGAAATCACGTCCACGCCATCGGTGGCACGAACGCGAAAGACCAGCTTCTTCCCTTCGACGGCAATGAGCTCGACGCTGGCAGTGACCTCCATCCCCGGCGGGGTCGCAGCGGAGTGGCTCACGTTGACGTGGATCCCGACGGTTTGCTCCCTTGGCCAGTCGAGGTGTGGATTGATGGCCTTGATGCAGGCCCACTCGAGGAAGCCGACCAGGAAGCCCGTGGCGAACACTTCCGGCATGGCGAGGAACTCCTCGGCCTCCGGATAGAGCGCAGGGACGGTCTTGCTGGCAGGCACCCGATAGCGGTGCTCGTAGCGGATGCCGGGTTTCAGGGTGGGTTTCATCGGGTCTCCGTGTGCGCTCAAGGTACGACATGCGCGGCAGCGCCGGCGTACGGAGTCTGCCGGCAGCTGCCCGCCCGTTGCAGGGAGCAGCGCGATTGTCCCTATGGCCTGCGGAAAACCTGCACTAGGACTGAGGATCGAATCCGAAGACGCGAAGTTCCTGGCTGCAGCGGCAGGCCTTCGCCAAGCGCGCAGCCCATTGGATGGCCTCTTCACGCGACGCAAGCTCCAGCACGGCAAAGCCGCCGTTCAACGGGGGCGCCCACGGATAGCCGCCCTCGCCGACCGTACCTTCAGCGGACACGAACACGGGCGGCACCTGTTCGTCGATTCCTCCGGCAAACACATACACGCCGGCCGCCTTGGCCTGGTCGATCACCGCGTGCGAGTCGTGAATCACCGCCTCCCACTCACCGTCTGGAACGACCATTACGGCGCTTGGGAACGAGATGAGGTATTTGGCCATGGTGCTCTTCCTGGAACTGGCGCGCGTGAGGAAGTCCTAACGTGATCAGTTAGCCCCGATCGTCAACGCCCTAAGCGAGCACCATGCTCGCAAGAAATCTGTGATCCAGGGTCGAGCTGCCTGGCGGGCAGAAGCTCTGACCCCGAAACATCTGCTCCCACGGACGATTTGCGTCGCAATGTCGCCACTGCGCCTCAGCGTCGAATAAACCCTTAGGCTGCACCGTGCTCCCCGAGACGTTCACGCGAACAAGCGATCGCCTGCTCGGAGAAGTGTTGCTGATTCCGCAGTACAACAGCCTCGAAAGCAAACTCGTGTAGACCCATTTCAGCCAGCGCGCTGTAGCCGGTGGATTCACCACGCTTAGTCACGATGCGTTCAACGGCCGGGAGGACGCCGTGGCGGTGGATCATCTGCCAAGTGCGGCCGGCAGGCTGACGCCGTCCGCGCTTCTCCGAGAGGATTTCCTCGTACGCGTACACGGCTTCCAGGCATTCGCGCTCGACGTCTGATTGAGCCCCATGAGATTGGGCGCGGAGTTGCACAGCCCGCTTTCGGGCCTGTTCCGCCAATTCAGGGGCGCCCCGTGCCCTCGCATTCGCCGCGAAAACTTCGCATTCCATGGGCGTCTTGAGCTTTGCGACTCGTGAGTCCATAGCGACATCCTCTGCAGAGTTACGTAGAAGTGGCTGGAGGACTTTGCTGGCGAAAGCCAGCCAATAAAGACGTCCACGTCAACTCGTATGTCATGTCGTATCCCAGGCTACGGACACGACAAACAAGAACGTACCGGTCACATAGAGCCATCGGAAAAGGAACGCATTGATCTCCTCTGCCAGGCTTTCCCGCGACCAAGTCTCAATCCTTCTCCCAACCTCTGATAGGGTGGCCCCCAAAAGGATGGCAGCGCCAGCACCTTGCAGCAAGTAGAGAGCGAACCTAGATGGGGCGCCAACTACGCTGCCCAGCGCGACTCCTCCAAGTACGCCAGCGACGATTGCAGCGAGAGTGATACCGATGCTGGAAAGAACACTGGTCCGAACGACGGTGACCTGCGATCGGACGTTCGTCTCGATTTCGGCTCGCCGCTGCACGGGAAGATTCTGGTTTGGGAACTGCTCTCGCAGCTGGCGATTCCTCTGGAATTCTGCTGAGATTGCGTGCTCGGTGGCGCGAACGACATATCGCTCGGGAGCCAAGAGAAGCAAGAGCGCGTCAATCAGCTTCATGGGGCGGAATAACCGTAAAGGTCAGCGGCCAAAAAGGCGGGGATCGACGAATCTCGGCGCCCCCGCACTTCGTGCCTCTGATGACCCCTAAGTCGTCAGCAATTGCGGCTGTAAGCGCCATTCGCCGCGGTCTGAAACTTCGGCAGCTTGCACAAGCTTGCGTTCTCTAAGCTTCGTGCATGCCCACCGCATGTCGTACTGCCAAGTATAGAAAAGGTCGCCTGAAGCCCTCAGTTCGGCCTCGTGGTTTGCCCAAATGTGCTTCGCGACCTCAACAATGCTCGCCGACCCGCCCTTTGATTTGAGCGCTGCGATGACCCAATTCTGCAATTCAGTGCGTGATGTCATGGGGCCTCCGTGTTGATCGAGTTTACATATTGGGCTAGACCAGTTCCTGCATGAACGACGGGATTCGAATGTCCCAATCGCGATGCTAGGATAAAGGTAATAGATTGCTGCGCGTACGTCCAGCAAGTAGTGATTTCCGAGATGGTCGCAATGCTTCCTCGGACGTGGCAGATCTGGGCCAAGTCCACTGGAGGGCGACTGCCCGCACGACAGCCACGCATTGATAACGCCTATCTGTAGTAGATCCGAACTCGCCTACTAAGGCGACAACCGCATGTCGAGGACGTTGATTTGCAGGCGGCGGACTCGTCTGCACCCACGAGTCGGCTTAAGAGCCCTCCGCCCTCTCCCACGCCTCCACCCCACCCGCGCAAACGACGAACAGCGGATGGCACCCCGGCACGACCACGTCCCGAATGCGCTCCAGCGCGGCCGGATCGCGCACCGCCAGCTTGGCTCGCAGGTGGCGCCACTCGCACGCGACCTGCCCATCGGTGACCGGGATGGTCACCGCGCTGCCCGCCGGCCGCAGCTTGGCGGCGTCGAAGGCGTAGCCGCGGCGAGTGGCCTCGCGGTGGACCTCCTGCAGGTAGATCGCGATGGCGTCCAGCGGCGCCGCACAGGCGCGGAACCGGATCAACTGGGGGTGGTGGCGATAGCCCCTCGTCTCGCCGCGCAGGACCGCCTGGGCGAGCAGGCCTTCGCGCCACAGCGCGACCAGACCGCGTGCGTCGAGGTACTGGGGATGCAGGGACCACAGGCGCACGAGCGCGTCCTCGCGACCGGCGCCGGGTCAGGCGGTCAGGTCGCCGCCTGGGGCATGCTGTGCCACCAGATGCGCGCCTCGGCACACAGGCCGACTTCGAACCGCGCCTGCAGCACGCCGTCCAGCACCATGCGCGGCAGCGGGTCGCCCGGCTGGCGCGCGACGAGGTTGGTGCCGGTGGAGCGGGCCCAGACCTGGAACAGTTCCTCCGACGCGACCTGGTAGGTCACGTGCCAGTGCGCGATGCCGGAGCTCGCGTCGCTGGACAGCACCTCGAAGCTCACCTGCACGTCTTCCTGCAGTTGCACGCGCTTCCAGTACGCGGCCAGTTCGTCCCGGCCTCGCTGCACCTGGAATGGGATGTTGTGGTAGCGGCCATCGGACTGGAATAGCGCGGCGAACATCGCGGGGTCGCGCCGTTCCCACGCAGCCTTGTAACCCTGCATGAACGAGTGGATGTTCACCGCAGCTCCCTCCTCGCTCACGCTTTCGCAGCGCCGGCGCTGAACACGCCTGCCCGGCCCTCCAGCCCCGCCTTCACCGCCTCGACCTGGTTCGGGCTGCCGATCAGCGCCTTCTGCTCGCGCGACTCGGCCAGCAGCACGGCATCGGCCCGGACCGGCGAGGCGCCATTGAGCAGGCGCTTGGCGCCGCGGATCGCGTCCGGGCTGCTGGCGGCGATCTGGCGCGCCAGCTGGCGCGCCTCGGCCAGCGGGTCCTCGAAGCTGCGCGTGGCCAGGCCGATGCGCACGGCCTCTTCACCCTCGACGATGCGGCCGCTGAAGGTGAGTTCGCGCGCGACGTCGGCGCGCAGCAGCTCGGTCATGAACACGCAGCCGCTCATGTCGGGCACCAGGCCCCACTTGATCTCCATGACCGAGAACTTGGTGTCGGGCCGGGTTTAGCGCACGTCGGCGCCCAGCGCGATCTGCAAACCGCCGCCGAAGGCCGCGCCCTGCACGGCTGCGATCACCGGCACCGGCAGCTCGCGCCAGCCCCAGGCCACCTGCTGCCAGATGTTGGCCAGGCCGTGCGTGCGCCGCTCGATGTCGCCGAAGCTGCGGTCGCCGCGCATCATGGCCTCGAAGCTGCCCTTGTCCAGGCCGGCGCAGAAGGCGCGGCCCTCGCCGTGCAGCACCACGGCGCGCACGGCGGTGTCGGCGCGCAGGCGCTCGATCGCGCCCGTGATGGCCTCGAACATCGCGGGGTCGAGGGCGTTCATCTTGTCCGGGCGGGCGAGGACGACCTCGGCGACACCGGTGGGGTCTACGCTGACGCGGACTCGTTGATCGTTCATGGACAAGTTACTCCGTTCGTTCCTGTGTCATTCCCGCGAAGGCGGGAATCCAGGGCTTCCTTTGCAGCCGCCGAAGGCGGACGCACTGGATCCCCGCCTCCGCGGGGATGACCAACTTCCGAGCTTTCGCGATGATGGCCGATGGATGGCTCCGCAGGGCATGGCTCGTACCGCGACGCGATTGCCGTCACGCCGGCAGGATCACCCCCTCGCCGCCTTCGTACAACCGCTTCACCAGCTCCGCCCGCCGCTGCAGCACGGCGCGCTGGTTGATGTAGCCCTTGTCGGTGATCTCGCCTGTGTCCACGCTGGGCGGCTCGGCCAGCACCAGCGCGCGCATCGGGCTGTGCGACGAGCTGCCGCCCGCCTCCTCGCGCAGGCGGCGCAGCGCGGCGGACACCTTGGCGGCGAGTTCGGCCTTGTCCATGGCAGCGGCGGCCGGGGTCGGGAAGATCAACAGGCCGATCTCGCTGCGGTCGTGGCCGGTGACCACCACGTCCTGCGCCAGCGGGGCCAGTGCCGACACGGCACGCACGCGCAGCGTGCCGACCGACACCCAGGTGCCGGTGGTGAGCTTGAAGTCCTCGGCCACGCGGCCGTCGAACACCACGCCGCGCTCGGGGTGGGCTTCGTCGAACAGGTAGCCGGCGTCGCCCAGGCAGTAGTAGCCCTCGTCGTCGAAGGCCTCCGTGGTCTGGCGCGGCGAGTTGCGGTAGCCGGGGAAGATGCTGACGCCGCGCACCCGCATCTCCAGCTTCTCGCCGTCGGGCACGAACTTCAGCTCCAGCCCGGGCAGCACGCCGCCGATGACGCCGGCCCGGTCCAGCTCCCAGTGGGCGCTGGTGATGGCCGGCGAGGTCTCGGTGGCGCCCCAGGAGGTGGTCAGCCACACCTCCTCGCCGCGGGCCTTGCGCGCCACGGCCTGCAGGCGCTCCCAGCTGGCCTGCGGCAGCGCGGCGCCGGCGTAGAACACCACCCGCATGCGCGCGAACACCTTCTTGGCCAGCTCGGGGTCGTTCTCCAGGATGGGCAGCGCCACGTCGAAGCCGCGCGGCACGTTGAACCAGATGGTGGGCTGCACCTCGGCCATGTTGGCCAGGGTCTTCTCGATCAGGCCCGGCGCCGGCCGGCCCTCGTCGATCACCAGGGTGCCGCCGTTGCGGAGCACCATGTGCAGGTTGTGGTTGGCGCCGAAGGTGTGGCTCCAGGGCAGCCAGTCCACCAGCACCGGCTTCTCGTGCGCCAGGAAGCGCCACGCCTGCGCGATCATCTGCTGGTTGGCGCACAGCATGCGGTGCGTGTTGATCACCACCTTGGGGTGGCCGGTGGAACCGGATGTCAGCAGGTACTTGGCGTGCACGTCCGGCGTGATCGCCTCGAAGGCCCGCATCACGCCCGGGCCCTCCTTCTTCTCCAGCAGCACGCCGAAGGGGATGGCGCCGGGCACCTGCTCGGCCCCGCGGCCCAGCACCATGGGGCAGTCCAGGCCGCTGCTGCTCATCGCCGCGCCGTACACCGCGGCGTCGGACGCATAGACCAGCGCCGGCCCGAGCGTGTTCAGGATGCCGTGGACCTTGCTGTAGTCCCTGGTCATGCGGCAGAAGGCGCTGGACACCGTGCACACCGGGATGGCCACGTGCATCGCGGCCAGCGCCAGCAGCAGGTGCTCCATGCCGTTGTCCGACAGCACGACCACCGGCGCGTTCGGCGGCAACTGCATGTCCAGCAGCGACTGCGCGATGCGGCCCACGCGCTCGCGCGCCTCGGCCCAGGTCAGGCGCTGCCAGCTGCCATCGGGGTTGCGCTCGGCGAACGCAGGGGCCTGCGGCGTCTCGGCCGCCCAGTGCTCCAGCCATTCGCCGATGCAGCGGGCATAGGGCTTGAGCTGCTCGGGGGAGCGCAGCACGAAGCAGCCGTCGTCGAGTTGGACGCGCACCGCGCGCGGCGGTGCCATGAGATTCGAATCCTTGAGCCAGTCCAGCGACATGTCGTTTCCGTCCGGGTTGAACGGATGACTGTAGCCCCTGGCCGACCAGGGCCGCGATAGGGAAAGTCAGGCTTCCGGGCTCGCACGGGCCGATCAGACCCGCTCGCTCGTCACCGAGATCGGCTCCAGCGATTCCGAATCCAGTTCCAGCCGCAGCAGCTTCACCACCGGGCCGGCGGGCAATTCGCGCGGGACACGGCTGCGGTCGACGTAGACGTTGCCGATGCCGGCGCCCTCGCGCGCGTTGCGGTAGACCGGCAGCCAGTGCACCAGGGTCTGCGGCTTGATGCGGAACTTGAGCCCCGGTGCGGATCGCACCAGGGTGGCGACGGCCACGGTGGGATCCATGTCGGTCCAGCCGTCGTCGTCGTTGGGCGTGACCTGGACCACCTGGCCGTTCAGGACGGCCTGGATCAGTTCGGCATTCGGGATGTTCGGTTTCACGGGCGATGCGTTCACGGTCGAGAGTCCATTGTGGGCAATCTCGCGGCGCGGGCCCTGCTGAGCCAGTCCGACTGTTGCGTGCGCGCTCACGCCGCCGCCGCGGCAGCCGAACCCATCCGCAGGGACCTCGCGTTCCAGGCCCGATCGAAGAAGTGGTACGCGACGGCGTTGGCCAGCGGCTCGATGAGCGCATACGCCCCGCCCGCGGCCAGGCTGCCGGTGAACCACCAGCCGCAGCCGGTCGCCACCACCAGGTGCGACGAGGTCAACAGTGCCGCGCGTACGGTCGCGCGCCGCCGGGCCGGCAGGCGCGAGCGGTCGATCCGCTTGTTCAGCTGGTGCGCCACCCCCGTGTTCAGCAGCGGCTCGACCAGCGCCAGCGCACCGGCGAGCACGAAGCCACCCGTGAACAGCCAGCCCAGCGTGACGGCGATCGCCAGGTGGATCACCGCGAAGCTGGCCGTCTTGGCGAGGGAAGCATCGAGTCGGCGCAGGAGCATGCTTCCAATGTAGGGCTGCGGGCGCGGCATGTGAAATTGCTTTGCGCCATGGCGGCGATTGGGAAAACCCCCGGCAAGGGCCCCACGCCGGTCCGCGCCGGGCCATGATGTGGCTCATGCACGAGGCCTGCGCATGTCCGCCGCCATCGAACCGCTGAGCTGTCCCTTCTGCGGCGCGTCCGTCGGCCTGCGCGTGCGCGTGTGCCCGCACTGCCGGGCGGAGCGCCGCAGCGCGCCGGGCATGACGCCGCGGCAGTTCCGCTGGTTCGCGCTGCTCTGGGCCTCGCTCGCGCTGCCGCTGATGGTCCTGGCCGTCTACCTGGCCGTGCTCCCCTGGACACGCACCGGTGCGCCGCCCGGCTACGCGCTGTCGCTGGTGGGCGCCTCGGAGGCCGCGCCGCAGGCGCGCTGCCGCGTCGTCGTGTTCGAACCGAACGGGCAGCGCAGCGAGCAGGTGAGCGATGGCCCTTGCGGCAGCGCGGGTGCTGCGGGAACACCCGGTCGCGCCGCGGCCGCATCCAGCGACCCGCCTGCGCCGAGCGCCCGGCGGCTGGCATCGGTGCTGCACAGCACGATCGCACTCGCGGGCGGGGCACTGGCCTGCTGGCTCCTGCTGGCGCCCTTGCGGCGGCTGTTCCGCCGCCGTGCAGCGTTCACCTGGGTGCGCCGTCTCGCACAGGGACATCCATGATTGAAGCTGCGCCCGCAGCGAGGCACAGTGGACCGATGCCCAACCAAGACGATCTGATGTTCAGGCCCGACGGCTATGTGCCCAGGCGGTCGCGCAGAGGCCTGGGCGCCGGCCTCCTGCTGGCAGTGCTGGTCGTGCTGGGCGCGCTCTACTGGTTCTACTACGTCCGGGACACCGCCCCCGAGCCCACGACCGTGGAGGCCCCACCCACGGCACCGGCGCAGGCCGCCGCACCCGCCGCCAGCGAGCCCGCCATCCAGCACCCCGTGCCCGCCGCGCAGGCGCCTGCGGACTTCGCCGCTTCGCTGCGCGAGCTGCTGGGCAGCAGCGGGCTGGCCCTGCTGCGCGAGACCGACTTCCCCACCCGCTTCGTCGCCACCGTCGACAACCTGGCGCGCGAGCACGCGCCGGCGGCGGCCTGGCCGGTGCTGCCCACGCCGGGTCGCTTCGCCACCCGCGCCCAGGGCGACGGCGTCGTGATCGCCGAGGACAACGCCAAGCGCTACGCGGCCTTCGTGAACTTCGTCGACAAGGTCGATTCGGCCGCCGCGGTGGATCTCTACATCGGCGCCTACCCGCTGTTCCAGCAGGCCTACGAGAACCTGGGCTTCGGCAAGCGCTATTTCAACGACCGGCTGGTCGAAGTGATCGACCTGCTGCTGCGCACGCCCGAGCCCCCCGGGCCCCTGCAGGTGCGGCTGCTGGAGATCAAGGGCCCGCACCAGCCGGAACGCCCCTGGGTGCGCTACGAGTTCGTCGACGAGCGCCTGCAGGGGCTGCCGGCGGGGCAGAAGATCCTGCTGCGGATGGCGCCCGAGCAGCGCCGCCGCCTGCAGGCCAAGCTCACCGAGTTCCGCGGGCTGATCGTCGCCAAGGCAGCGTCCGCCTCCGCCGCACCGGCCGCCTCCGCCGCGCCGCAGCGCAGCGCCACCACGAACTGATCCCGTTCGCCGGGCCGCTCAGCGCTCCCGCGCCGCGCGCCGCATCGAATCCGACAGCGGCTCCAGCAGGTAGGCCAGCGGCGTGCGCCGCTCGCCACGCAGGAACACCTCGGCCGGCATGCCGGCCTGCAGCTTCAGGTCGCCCGCCTCCGCCAGCGACGCAGAGTCGACCTCGACCTGCACCGCGTAGTAGGCGGCGTGGGTGGCGGGGTCCAGCAGCCGGTCGGGCGAGATGTACACCACCTGGCCCCGCACCAGCGGCGTGGCGCGCGCCTTGAACGCGGTGAAGCGGATCTGCGCCTCCTGCCCCGGCGCGACGCGCTCGATGTCCTCGGGGCGGATGCGCGCGTCGGTCAGCAGGCGGGCATCGGAGGGCACGACGTCGGCGATGGTCTCGCGCGGCGCGATCACGGAACCGGCGGCCGGGTACTTGAGGTCCAGCACCACGCCGCTGGCCGGCGCGCGGATCACCTGGCGCGCGGCGGCGTCCGCCGACTTGCGCAGCTCCTGCTCGAGCTCGGACAGCCGCGCCGCCGCCACCCGCCGCTGTTCGCTGGCCTGCTGGCGATAGTCGCCCTCCAGCGCGCTGATGCGCAGCTGGGCGTCGGTCATGCGCTGGCGCGCCCGCGCCAGCTCGGAGCGGCGCTCCTCGATCCTCGCGCCGTAGTCGGCCACCTGGCCTTCGATCTGCGCCACGCGGGTCGGCGAGATGAAGCCGTCGCCGAGCAGCTTGCGGTTCGTCTCCAGTTCCACCTTCTGGTAGTCCAGCGAGGCGCTCGCCTTCTCCACCTGCGACTGCAGCGCCGCGATCTCCTCGGCCGCGTGCGCCCGCTGCGCCTGCAGCAGCTGCACCTGGCCGAGCACCGCGGCGCGCCGGGTGGCGAACAGCTGCCGCTCCTTGGCCAGCTGTTCGGCCAGGCGCGCATCGGCGTCCGCGGCCTGCAGCAGCTCCGGCGGAAAGGTCACGCTGGCCGCCATCAGCTGCTCGGCCTCCAGCCGAGCCAGGCCGGCGCGCTCGGCCTGCACGCGGTACGCCAGCCGGTTGCGGTCGGCGTCGACCGACACGTCGCCCAGCACCAGCATGGGATCGCCCTCCCGCACCGACTGGCCGTCGCGCACCAGCACCTGCAGCACCGTGCCGCCCTCGGCGTGCTGCACCGGCCGGCGGTCCAGGTCCACCTTGACGTGTCCGGCCGCGACCACCGCCGAGGCCAGCGGCGCCAGCGACAGCCACGCGGCCAGCGGCAGCAGCCCGAAGAAGATCACGACGGCGGCCACACGGCATAGCCGGCGCGCTTCGGCCAGGTGCCGGTCGATGGGCGGCAGTGCCACGGCGGCGAGACCCGTGCTCATGCCACGCTCCCAGCCAGCGATGGGCGCGCCTGCGGCACGCTGTCCGTCCGCGGCAGTGGCATGACCTGCGCGCCGCCGGTCGCCACGGCCTTCGGCTTCATGGCCTGCAGCACCTCCTCGCGCGGGCCGTAGTGGCGCACGCGGCCGCCCTCCAGCACCAGCATCCGGTCGACGTGCCGCACCAGCGCCACCCGGTGCGTCACGACCACCACCGTCACCTGCCCGGCCAGGCCGCGCAGGATGCCCTCCAGCGCCGCCTCGCCGTCGCCATCGAGATTGGCGTTCGGTTCGTCCAGCACCAGCAGCCGCGGCTGCCCGTACAGCGCCCGGGCCAGCGCCAGCCGCTGCCGCTGGCCCGGCGACAGCAGGGTGCCGCCCGGCAGCAGCAGCGTGTCGTAGCCCTGCGGCAGCGACAGCACGAGCTCGTGCACGCCCGCACGGCGCGCAGCCTCTACCACCCGTTCGGCATCGACCGGTCCCATGCGGGCGATGTTCTCGGCCACGGTGCCGGCGAGCAGTTCGACGTCCTGTGGGACGTAGCCCAGCCAGGGGCCGATCTCTTCGCGCGGCCACTGCGCCAGGTCGACGCCGTCCAGCCGCACCGTGCCGGCGCTGGGCTGCCACAGGCCGGTGAGCAGCCGCACCAGCGTCGACTTGCCGGCGCCGCTGGGCCCGACGATGGCCAGCGACTCGCCGGCCGCCAACTGCAGCGACACGCCGGCGAGCAGCAGGCGTTCGCCCTGCGGCGCGTGGAACACCAGCCCCTGTGCCTGCAGCCGCCCGGACGGCGCGGGCAACGCCATGCGCGGCGGCTCGGCATCGGCCTCGGCCAGCAGCGCGGAGAGCCGCCGCAGCGACAGCCGCCCCTCGGCCAGCAGGCGCCAGCTGCCGACCACCTGCTCCACCGGCGACAGCGCGCGACCGAGGAGCAGCGTGGTGGCCACCAGCACGCCGGGCGTGGCCTGGCCGTCGATCACCAGCCAGGCCCCCAGCGCGGGGATCAGCACCTGCACCACCTGGCGCAGCGCCCGGGTCGCCGCTGCCAGCGGGACCGAGCGGCGGGCCAGCGCCTGCTGCACCGTCGCGCAAGCGGTATTGAGCGACTGCCAGCGCTCCAGCACGGCCGGTGCCATGCCCAGCACCTGCACGACCTCGGCGTTCTGCAGCGACGCCTCCAGCGAGCGGGTCGCCTGCGCGGCCTGCGTCTGCACGGCCTCGATGCCGCGCCGGGTGGCCAAGTCGTTCGCCAGCGCCAGCACCAGCATCGCCACGGAGGCCGCCAGCGCTCCCATGCCCAGCACCGGGTGCGCGAGCCAGATCACCCCGACATACACCGCGACCCAGGGCAGGTCCAGCAGCGCGACCAGGCCTTGCGCGGAGAACAGGTTGCGCAGCGCCTGCACGTCGCGCAGCCCCTCGCCCGGCACGCGTTCGCGCGCGCCCGCCATGCGCGCCAGCAGCACTCGCGCCACCCGCGGTGCCAGCGCGTCGGCCACCAGGCTGCCGATCACGCCCTGCAGGCGATTGCGCAGCAGGTCCAGCACCAGCATGAAGGCGATAGCCAGCCCCACGCCCAGCAGCAGCGCGAGCAGCGTTTCCTGGCTGCGGCTGGACAGCACGCGGTCGAACACCTGCAGCATGAACAGCGCCGGGGCCAGCAGCAACAGGTTCACCAGCAGCGACAGCAACGCCACCCAGGCCAGGGGGCGGCGCAGCAGGGCGGCCAAGGCGTCCATCGCCCGCCGCTCAGAGGCCGACCTTGAAGTCCGAGGCGTCGACCGTGCCGGTCAGCCCCGACGGGTCCAGCGTCGCGAACAGGGTGCGCCCGGCCGAAGAGCCGCCGTTCGAGTCGTAGTAGAGGTTGCCGGTGCCGGGGTCGTAGAGGACGTGGACGCCGGCGTCCACGCTCGCCGTGCCGGCGTCGGCAACCGCGAGGAACTCGCTGGGCTGCAGCGTCGTGCCGGCGGCCGATCCGGCGGTTGCCAGGCCGGCGAAGGTCGCCTTGGACAGCATCACGGTGTCGATCCCGCCCGCCTCGAAGTCGGCGATGCGGTCGACGTTGCTGGCGGCGGACAGGGCGGAGTTGAACAGGAAGGTGTCGGAGCCGGCGCCGCCCACCAGCACGTCGTTGCCGTCGCCGCCCTGCAGGTTGTCGTTGCCGGCTCCCGCGACGAGAAGGTCGCCTTGATTTCGGCCGATCAAGATGTCGTTATCTCCGTTGCCGAACAGCAGGTCCCGGCCGCCGTTCCCGCCGCCGCCGTCCAGGGTCTCGCCGCCCGAGGTGCCGGCCACCACATCGGCGCTGCTGCCGTTGCCGGCCACGAAGCCCGGATTGGAGTAGATGTTGAAGGTTCCAGCCAGCGAATAGCCGGCGTAGGTCTGGCCGATCGCGAAGCTGATGGTCTCGATTTCGTTGCTGCCGAAATGGTTCTGGACGGTGATGCTGTGCCCGTCGAGCTGGATCAGCAGGTCGCTGCCGATCTTCTCGAAGTTCAGCGCCGTCAGCACTGCTCCGTCGCCCGTGAGGCTGATCTTGTCGCCATTGCCACCCGGGTCGCTGATCAGGTAGTTGCCGCTGCCGCCTGCGGCGAAGTTGTAGGTGTCCGAACCGGTCGTCGGCTGCGTGGGCAAGGGTGTAATGTCGTCCATGCCGTGGCTCGTGACCGTCACGGTCTGGCTGGCGCTGCCGTCCAGCGAAAAGGCCTCGAAGCTGTCGGTCAGCGACTGGCCCGCGTTCAGCGCCTGCAGCGCCGCCAGGCTGTTGGACACGGCGTAGGTCCAGTTCCCCTCGGCGTCCAGCGTGAAGCTGCCGTAGGTGCCGCCGATCGCGGCCTGCGCCAGGAAGCCGGACTCGCCGGCGTCCAGGTCCGAGACGGTCAGCTGCCCACCGGTGGTCAGCAGCCCGCCATCCACATTGGTGTCCTCCTGCACGCTGCCGCTGGCTACGCCGGCGATGAGGGCGACGTCGTTGGCGCCCTGGATGGTGAAGCTCACATCCTTGGTCGTGCCGTCGAGCGAAGTGATGGTGAAGGTGTCGACGTGGCTGTCGCCGCCGCCGAGGGACTGGACCGCGGTGTTGGCAACGCTGTAGGTGTAGCTGCCATCGGCGGCCAGCGCCAGCGAGCCCAGCACACCGGCTCCTGCCGTCACCGTCGTCTGGAACGAGGCTTCGCCCTGGTCGACATCGGTGATACCGATGGTGCCGGTCGCCGTCAGGTCGCCCGCGACGACATCGGCATCCTCCGTCACCGAGGCGTCGGTCGGCTCGCCGATCACCGCTGCATCGTTCACCCCCTGGATGGTGAAGCTCACGTCCTTGGTCGTGCCGTCGAGCGCACTGATCGTGAAGGTGTCGACGTGGCTGTCGCTTCCGCCAAGGGACTGCACTGCGGCATTGGCGACGTTGTAGGTGTAGCTGCCGTCGGCGGCCAGCACCAGCGAGCCCAGCGCACCGGCTCCCGCGACCACCGTCGTCTGGAACGAGGCCTCGCCCTGGTCGACGTCGGTGATCCCGATGGTGCCGGTCGCCGTGAGGTTGCAGGCGCCACTCACATCCATGTCTTCGGTCACCGAAGCATTACTGGGATTGCCGATCACCGCCGCATCGTTCACCCCATGGATGGTGAAGCTCACGTCCTTGGTCGTGCCGTCCAGCGCGCTGATCGTGAAGGTGTCGACATGGGTCCCGCCGGCGCCCAGCGACTGCACGTCGTCACTGGCCACGCTGTAGGTGTAGCTGCCGTCGGCCGCCAGGTCCAACGAGCCCAGCGCTCCGGGGCCTGCCACCACCGTCGTCTGGAAGAAGTCCTCGTCCTGGTCGACGTCGGAGATAGCTATGGTGCCGGTGGCGCTCAGCTTGCCGTCCACCTCCCCCTCGTCCTCGGTCACCGAGGCATTGGTCGGGCCCTCGATCACGGCCGCGTCGTTCACCCCGTGGATGGTGTAGCTCACCTCCTTGGTCGTGCCGTCCAGCGACTTGACCGTGAACGTATCCACGTGCGTGCTGCCGGCACGGAGCGACTGCACGTCGCCGTTGGCGACGCTGTACGTGTAGTTGCCGTCGGCCGCCAACTCCAGGCTGCCCAGCGCTCCGGGGCCTGCCACCACCGTCGTCTGGAAGAAGCCCTCGTCCTGGTCGACGTCGGTGATCGCTATGGTGCCGGTCGCCGTGAGAGTGCCGGCGTCGCTCACATCCATGTCTTCGGTGACCGAGGCATTGGTCGGATCCTCGATCACGGCCGCATCGTTCATGCCGTAGATGGTGAAGCTCACGTCCTTGCTCGTGCCGTCCAGCGCCTTGACCGTGAACGTGTCCACGTGCGTGTCGCCGGCACCGAGGAACTGCGCGTCGCTATTAGCGACGCTGTACGTGTAGTTGCCGTCGGCCGCCAACTCCAGGCTGCCCAGCGCTCCGGGGCCTGCCACCACCGTCGTCTGGAAGAAGCCCTCGTCCTGGTCGACGTCGGTGATCGCCATGGTGCCGGTCGCCGTGAGAGTGCCGGCGCCGCTCACATCCATGTCTTCGGTGACCGAGGCATTGGTCGGGTCCTCGATCACGGCCACATCGTTCATGCCGTAGATGGTGAAGCTCACGTCCTTGCTCGTGCCGTCCAGCGCCTTGACCGTGAACGTGTCCACGTGCGTGTCGCCGGCACCGAGGAACTGCGCGTCGCTATTGGCGACGCTGTACGCGTAGCTGCCGTCGGCCGCCAGGTCCAACGAGCCCAGATCTCCGGAGCCTGCCGCCACCGTCGTCTGGAAGAAGCCCTCGTCCTGGTCGACGTCGGTGATACCGATGGTGCCGATCGCTGTGAGGTTGCCGGCGTCACTCACATCCATGTCTTCGGTCACCGAAGCATCGCTGGGATTGCCGATCACCGCGGCATCGTTCGCCCCGTGGACGGTGAAGCTCACATCCTTGCTCGTGCCGTCGAGCGACCTGATGGTGAAGGTATCCACGTGGGTGCTGCCTGCGCCCAGCGACTGCACGTCGCCGTTGGCGACGCTGTAGGTGTAGTTGCCGTCGGCGCCCAACTCCAGGCTGCCCAGCGCTCCGGGGCCAGCCACCACCGTCGTCTGGAAGAAGCCCTCGTCCTGGTCGACGTCGGTGATACCGATGGTGCCGATCGCTGTGAGGTTGCCGGCGTCACTCACATCCATGTCTTCGGTGACCGAGGCATTGGTCGGATCCTCGATCACGGCCGCATCGTTCATGCCGTAGATGGTGAAGCTCACATCCTTGCTCGTGCCGTCCAGGGACTTGATGGTGAAGTTATCCACGTGGGTGCTGCCGGCACCCAGCGACTGCACGTCGCCGTTGGCGACGCTGTAGGTGTAGTTGCCGTCGGCCGCCAACTCCAGGCTGCCCAGCGCTCCGGGGCCTGCCACCACCGTCGTCTGGAAGAAGCCCTCGTCTTGGTCGACGTCGGTGATACCGATGGTGCCGTTCGCGGTGAGGTTGCCGGCGCCGCTCACATCCATGTCTTCGGTCACCGAGGCATTGGTCGGGTCCTCGATCACGGCCGCATCGTTCATGCCGTGGATGGTGAAGCTCACGTCCTTGCTCGTGCCGTCCAGCGCCTTGACCGTGAACGTGTCTACGTGCGTGTCGCCGCCACCGAGGAACTGCGCGTCGCTATTGGCGACGCTGTAGGTGTAGCTGCCGTTGGCGGCCAAATCCAGACTGCCCAGGTTGTCGGCCGCGCCAATGACGGCTGTCTGGAACGAATCTTCGCCATCGTCGACGTCGGTGATGCCGATGGTGCCGGTGGCGCTCAGCTTGCCACCCACCTCCCCCTCGTCCTCGGTGACCGAGGCATTGTTCGGGTCCTCGATCACCGCTGCATCGTTCACGCCGTGGATGGTGAAGCTCACCTCCTTGGTCGTGCCGTCCAGCGACTTGATGGTGAACGTGTCCACGTGCGTGTCGCCGGCACCGAGAGACTGCACGGCCTCGTTCGCCACGCTGTACGTGTAGCTGCCGTCAGCCGCCAGCTCCAGGTTTCCCAGGTTGTCGTCAGCGCCGACGACGGCCGTCTGGAACGAATCCTCGCCATCGTCCACGTCGCTGATCGCCAGGACGCCGCTCGCCTGCAGCACGCCGGTGCCCATGTCCGCGTCCTCGGTGACCTCGCTGGCGGCCGGATCGTCGATCACCGCGTCGTCGTTCCTGCCCGTGAGGGTGAAGGTCACCGCCGCCGGCGTGGTCGCCGTGCCGTCCGAGACGCCGTAGGTCACCGTCACCGGCAGCACGACGCCCTCGCCCAGGTGCTGGTAGGCGGCATGGCTGGGGTCGATGGTGAAACTGTGCGTCGCCGCGTCGTAGCTCACGCCAGGCGGCAGGGTCCCCGGCACGTCCACCACCGACAGCACGGCGCCGGCATCCACGTCACTGGCATTGGCCAGCGCGTCCAGCGTGAGCGCGGCTCCGTCTTCGACGGCATTGCCGACCACGGCGCCGGTCACCACCGGGGCGTCGTTCGCGCCGGCGAACTGGATGGTGGCCGTGGCCCAGCTCAGCGTGCCGTTGCCCAGCCGGATCGCGTACGTGAAGCTGTCGTACAGGTACTCGCCCGCATTCAGCGACTGCAGCTGCTGCGCGAAGGCCTCGCCGAGCGTGCCGGGGTCGTAGCCGACACGGCCGTCCGAAGTGATCCAGATGCGCGCGCCGGCCAGGCTGGTGTCGGTGCTGAGCGCCTCGGTCCGCGCCGTGTCCTGCACCAGCAGGTCGACCGGGCGCAGCGTCGTTCCGTCGCTGAGCCCGTCGTCCAGCGCGTACAGCGTCTTGGCCGCGCCGCCCTTGTCATTGAGCATGACATCGAGCCAGACGACGCAGGTGGAGTCCTCCGTCAGCTCCGTGGCGCCGGAGAGGAACAGGTCGTCGCCGGCTTGCGGCGTGTTGCCGAAGGAAGTGACGTTGATGGCCATGCTGGGCGCCTTTCGGGTTGCGTCCCCGTATTGGCGCGGGACGGCGGCACGGCTTCAACGCAGGAACCTACTGGAAAGGCTCAGCCGTTTGTCATGGGTGGCATGGGAGCGATGTACTGTCCGGCTCGGGTGCCCGTGGGGACAAGGTCGTTCGAGGTCTGGATCCCCGCCGTCGCGGGGATGACCAGGACGGGGCGGGGATGACCCGCCCGCATCAGATATGCAGCGCCCGCCCCAGCCCCCTCAGCGCTGCTTCCTGCACCGCCTCGCCCAGCGTCGGGTGGGCGTGGATGATGCCGGCCACGTCTTCCAGCCGGGCGCCCATCTCGATCGCATAGCAGAAAGCCGCGCTCAGTTCGGACACGCCGGCGCCGACGGCCTGCCAGCCGAGGACCTGGTGCGTGTCGGCGCGCGCCACCACGCGCACGAAGCCTTCGGCGGACTCCATGCTCAGCGAACGGCCGTTGGCCGCGAAAGGGAAGGAGGACACCCGCACCTCGAGGCCGCGCGCCTCGGCGTCGGCCGGCGTGAGGCCGGCCACCACCAACTCCGGGTCGGTGAAGCACACGGCGGGGATGGCCATCGGGTCGAAGCGCCGCCGGTGTCCGGCGATGAGTTCCGCCACCATCTCGCCCTGGGCCATCGCCCGGTGCGCCAGCAGCGGCTCGCCGGTCAGGTCGCCGATCGCCCAGACCTTGTGCATGGAGGTGCGGCACTGGTCGTCGACCTTCACCGCGCGGCCGTCCATGTCCAGCTGCAAACCTTCCAGGCCGTAGCCCTGGGTGCGCGGCACGCGGCCCGCGGCCACCAGCACCCGGTCGGCCGGCAGCGCGAACTCGTCGGCCTTGCTGCTACGTACGCGCAGGCCGCGTTCGGTCAGGCCCTCGGCCTTGCAGTTCAGGTGCAGGACGATGCCCATGCGGCGCAGCGACGCCAGCACCGGCTTGGCGAGTTCCTCGTCGTAGGTCGGCAGGATGCGGCCGGCAGCCTCCACCACCGTCACCTCGGCGCCCAGCTTGCGCCAGGCCATGCCCAGCTCCAGCCCGATGTAGCCGGCGCCGATCACGACCAGGTGTTTCGGTCGCTCCGTCAACGCCAGTGCCTCGGTGGAGGTGATCACCGGGCCGCCGAACGGCAGCGTCGGCAGCTGCACCGGCACCGAGCCCGTGGCCAGCAGCAGGTGCTCGCAGGTGATGCGCAGCGGCTCGCCGTCGGGCACGGCGACGTCCACCGTCTTGCCGTCCACCAGCGTCGCCCAGCCGCGCACCACCTGCACGCCCGCCTTGCGCAGCAGCGCGGCGACGCCGCCGGTGAGCTTGCCCACCACGCCGTCCTTCCACTGCTGCAGGCGCGCCAGGTCGATGGACGGCTGCTGCACGCGGATGCCCAGCGCGTTGTCGCCGGCGAAGCGCACGGCCTTCTCGTACTCGCCCGCCGCGTGGATCAGCGCCTTGGACGGGATGCATCCCACGTTCAGGCACACCCCGCCCAGGTGCTCGCCTTCCACCAGCACGGTGGGGATGCCCAGCTGGCCAGCGCGGATGGCGGCCACGTAGCCGCCGGGACCGCCGCCGATGACCAGCAGCTTCTTCTCGAGTGTCTTCATCGGATCAATCCACGAACAGGAGGGCCGGCGTTTCCAATAGCGACCGGATGGCCTGCACGAACTGCGCGGCGTCCATGCCATCGACCACGCGGTGGTCGAAGGAGGACGACAGGTTCATCAGCTTGCGCTTGACGATCGCGTCGCCCTGGAACACCGGCCGCTCGACGATGCGGTTGACGCCGACGATGGCCACTTCCGGGTGGTTGATCACCGGCGTGGTGACGATGCCGCCCAGCGGGCCCAGGCTGGTGATGGTGATGGTCGAGCCGCTCAGCTCCTCGCGCGCCGCCTTGCCGCTGCGCGTGGCCTCGGCCAGCCGCGCGACCTCGCGGCCGAAGGTCCACAGGTCCATGGCCTCGGCGTGCTGCAGCACCGGCACCATCAGCCCGGACTCGGTCTGCGTGGCCATGCCCAGGTGCACCGGCTCGTAGCGTGTCACCACGCCCGCGTCGTCGTCGAAGCGCGCGTTCATCTGCGGGAAGTCCTGCAGCGCGAGCACGACGGCGCGCGCGATGAAGGGCAGCACGGTGAGCTTGCCGCGCGTGGCACCGTGACGCTCATTGAGCTTGGCGCGCAGTGACTCCAGCTCGGTCACGTCGACTTCCTCGACGTAGCTGAAGTGCGGGATGCGGCGCTTGGCCTCCTGCATCTTCTGCGCGATGCGCCGGCGCAGGCCGATCACCGGCACCTGCTGCTCGCCATGCTTCTGGCGCAGGCCGGTCGCTGCTGCCGGCTGCGGCTGGCCGCGCGAGGCCAGGTAGACGTCCAGGTCCGAATGCTCGATGCGGCCGGCCGGTCCGCTGCCGTGCACGAACTGCAGCTCGATACCCAGCTCCCAGGCGCGCCGGCGCACGGCCGGCGAGGCGATCGGCCGCTCGCCCGGTGCGCGCCGCGGCGGCGGGGTCACGGCAGGCGGACGGGGAGCGGCGGGCCGTCCGGCAGCCGGCGCCGACGGCCGCGAGGGCGCCGGCGCGGCCGGCGGGTTCTCCTGGGTGACGTCGTCCTTGCGGTCCGGCGGCAGTCCCGCAGGCGCAGCGGCCTGCGCGGGGGCGGCGGCCTGCGCGGGGGCGGCGGCCTGTGCGGGGGCGGCGGCCTTCGCCGCGGCAGTAGCCGGAGGCGATCCCTTCACGTTGCCCTCGCCCGCCACTTCGATGCGCACCAGTTCCGCGCCGACGGCCATCAGTTCGCCGGGCTGGCCGCCCAGCTCCAGCACCTTGCCCGCGACGGGCGACGGGATCTCGACGGTGGCCTTGTCGGTCATCACGTCGGCGACGACCTGGTCTTCCTTCACCTCGTCGCCCGGCTGCACGCGCCACTCGACCAGCTCCACTTCGGCGATGCCCTCGCCGATGTCCGGCATCTTGATTGCGTAGATCCCCATGGTTCAGCCCTCCAGCACGCGCTTGAGGGCCGCGCCCACGCGGTCCGGCCCCGGGAAATAGGCCCACTCCTGGGCATGCGGATAGGGCGTATCCCAGCCGGTCACCCGCTCGATCGGCGCTTCCAGGTGATAGAAGCAGTGCTCCTGCACCAGCGCCGAGAGCTCGGCGCCGAAGCCGCTGGTCCGGGTCGCCTCGTGCACGATCACGCAGCGGCCGGTCTTCTTCACCGACGCCACCACCGTGTCCAGGTCCATCGGCCAGATCGAGCGCAGGTCGATGATCTCGGCGTCCACGCCCGCCTCGCGTGCCGCGGCCTCGGACACCCACACCATGGTCCCGTAGGTCAGCACCGTGACCTGCGCGCCGGTCCGGAACACCGAGGCCGAATCCAGCGGCACCCGGTAGTAGCCCTCGGGCACCTGCCCCAACTCGTGCTTGGACCAGGGCACCACCGGCCGATCGTGGTGGCCGTCGAACGGCCCGTTGTACAGGCGCTTGGGCTCCAGGAAGATCACCGGGTCGTCGCACTCGATGGCCGAGATCAGCAGGCCCTTGGCGTCGTACGGGTTGCTGGGCATCACGGTGCGGATCCCACACACGTGGGTGAACAGCGCCTCCGGGCTCTGGCTGTGGGTCTGGCCGCCGTAGATGCCGCCGCCGCAGGGCATGCGGATGGTGATCGGGCAGGTGAAGTCGCCGGCCGAGCGGTAGCGCAGGCGCGCCGCCTCCGACACGATCTGGTCGGAGGCCGGGTAGAAGTAGTCGGCGAACTGGATCTCGGCCACCGGCCGCAGGCCGTAGGCGCCCATGCCCACCGCCACGCCGACGATGCCGCCCTCGTTGATCGGCGTGTCGAAGCAGCGGTGCTTGCCGTACTTGGCCTGCAGGCCTTCGGTGACGCGGAACACGCCGCCGAAGTAGCCCACGTCCTGGCCGAACACGACCACCTTGCCGTCGCGCGCCATCATCACGTCCATGGCCGAGCGCAGGGCCTGGATCATGGTCATCTGCTTCGTCTCGCCGGCGGCGGAGGCGACCGCCGTGGTTTCGCGGGTTTCGGTCAGCATGGTCATACCCCCAGCTGCTGGCGTTGCCGGCGCAGGTGCGCGGGCATCTCGGCATAGACGTCCTCGAACATCTCGGACGGACTCGGGATGTGGCTGTCCAGCAGGGTGCCGTAGCTCTCGGCCTCCTTCTGCGCGGCGGCGACCTCGGCCTCCAGTTCCAGCCGCACCTGCTCGTGCTCCTGCTCCGACCAGGCGCCCAGCCCGATCAGGTGCTGCTTGAGCCGCTGGATCGGGTCGCCCAGCGGGAAGCGCTGCCAGTCGTCGGCCGGCCGGTACTTGGACGGGTCGTCCGAGGTCGAATGCGCGCCGGCCCGGTAGGTGACCCACTCGATCAGCGTCGGCCCGAGGTTGGAGCGGGCCCGCTCGGCCGCCCACTTCGACGCCGCATAGACGGCCAGGAAGTCGTTGCCGTCCACCCGCAGCGAGGCGATGCCGCAGCCCACGCCACGCGCGGCGAAGGTAGTGGACTCGCCGCCGGCGATCGCCTGGAAGGTGGAGATCGCCCACTGGTTGTTCACCACGTTCAGGATCACCGGCGCGCGGTAGACGTGGGCGAAGGTGAGCGCGGTGTGGAAGTCGGCCTCGGCGGTGGCGCCGTCGCCGATCCAGGCCGAGGCGATGCGCGTGTCGCCCTGGATCGCCGACGCCATCGCCCAGCCCACTGCCTGGATGAACTGGGTGGCGAGGTTGCCCGAGATGGAGAAGAAGCCGGCCCGCTTGTACGAGTACATCACCGGCAGCTGCCGGCCCTTCATCGGGTCGCGCCGGTTGCTCATGAGCTGGCACATCAGCTCGACCATCGGGATGTCGTCGCGGCTGAGCAGCAGGCCCTGCTGGCGGTAGGTCGGGAAGCACATGTCGCCCGGCTCGATGGCAGCCGCGTGCGCGCACGCGATGGCCTCCTCGCCCAGCGCCTGCATGTAGAAGGAGATCTTGCGCTGCCGCTGCACGACCAGCATGCGGGCGTCGAAGGCGCGCGTGCGCATCATGGCGCGCAGGCCCTTGCGCAGCTGCGCGGTCGAGATCTCCGGTGCCCAGGGGCCGACGGCGCGGCCCTCGCCATCGAGCACGCGGATCAGCGCGTAGGCCAGGTCGTTGGTGTCGAAGTGGGTGGTGTCCACCGGCGGCCTTCGCACGGCGCCGGCTTCGGAGAGGGGAAGGTAGGAGAAGTCGGTGGCACAGCCGGGACGCCCGGAGGGCTCCGGCACGTGCAGCCGCAGGGGCTGGTGCTCGCTCATGCAATCGCTCCGCGCGCTTCTGGCGCGCCATCGGGTCTGCAACGGTCGGAACGCGACGGCGGGTAAGCCGTCGCCCTCCTCAGGTCCTGCGCGGGTCGCGCGCAAGCCTGCTCAGTTTAGTCGGGAATAGCGGCGGCGTGAGCGATCAGCCCCGCAGCAGACGGGCCAATTTCGCCCCCTGCAGCACCTCGATCTGCCGCGACTTGGCAAGCCGGGCCGCCTGCGGGCTGAGTTCGCCCAGCGCGACGTAGACGCCGCGGCCGACTTCCTGCCGCTGCATGGCCTGGTCCAGCGCCTGCAGCGCGTCCTCGCCGTGCCGAGCCGCCTTCCAGCGCCGTGCCGACACCAGGGTGGATTGCCCGTTGCGCTCGAGCAGCAGGTCGGCGCCGCCCTGCCCCGGCCGCACCTGCCAGCCTTCGCGCGTGAAGCCGGCCCGCAGCGCCTGTTCGAATTCGGGCCACGGCATGCGGCTCGCGCCGTCGAGCAGCACCTGCGCCTGCGCCGGGCTGGGCGCGCCGAGCTGGCGCCAGAAGGCGATGGCGCCGATCACGAAGAAAGGCAGCGCGCCCATGCTGCCCACGTTGCGGTAGTCCGGCGGCAGCAGCGCCTGCGTCAGCGCGACCAGCACAAGCGCCACCGCGATGCTGATCCACCACGACGAGCGCAGCAGCACCGCGAACAACGAGTTCTCCGCCATGCGGAACTTCATGCGGGGACTCCGGCCGGATCAATGATGGTGTCCATGCTCGCCATGCGCGTGGCGATGCTGGATCTCCTCGGGCGTGGCCGCCCGCACCCCTTGCACCTTGATCAGGAAGCGCACGTCCTGACCGGCCAGCGGATGGTTGCCGTCCAGGTGCACGGTGTCGCCCTTGATCCTGGCGACCCGGAAGGCCTGCCGCTGGCCCTGCTCGCCCGGCAGTTCGAGCACGCCGCCCACCTTCACGCCCGGCGGGAAGTCCCGCTTGGCGATGGTGCGCACCAGGTTCTCGTCACGCTCGCCGAAGGCGTCCTGCGCCGACAGCTGCAGCGTGAGCTGGTCGCCCGGTTCGCGGCCCTCCAGCGCGGCCTCGATTTTTTCGAGGGTATTCCCGTAGCCGCCGTGCAGGTAGGCCTCCGATCCGCGGCTCTGGTCGAGCAGGCGGCCCTGCTTGTCGGCAATCCTGACCGTCAGCGTGACCACGGTGTCCTTGGTGATTTTCATGGGCCGATTCTGCCAAGGTCGTGCCCGCCGCTTGCTTGAGCCGGCCTGCCGTTGCCACTACCATGTGCCGGCCAAGCTCCCGCACCCACGCATGAGCCCCCGCTTGCCCCCGGCCCGGGGCGAGGTCGCACACCTCCTCCAGGCACAGGACCGGGCGTCTTCGCCCTTGGGGGAACCCACGTGCTGGCCGGCCGCACTGCACACCGTGGCGGCACTCGTGCTGGAGGCCGCCCGGCCCATGTACCTGGCTTGGGGCCCGGAGCTCTCCCTGGTCTACAACGACGCCTGCCGGCGCATCCTCGGCCACCGGCACCCGGCCGCGCTGGGCCGCCCGCTGGAACAGGCCTGGCCGGAGATGTGGCGGTGTGTCGGCCGGCTGCACGAGCGGGCCCTGCAGGGCGAAGCCTGCGAGGCGGAGAACGTCGAATGCAGCGTGCCGCACGACGGCGCGGAGCGCCAGGCCTGGTTCAGCCTGTCCTGCAGCCCGGTGCGCGCCGGCGACGCCGTCGCCGGCGTGCTGTGCCTGATCGAGGAGACCACCGAGCGGGTGCTGGCCGAGCGCAACCGGCAGGCCGAGTCGCAGCGGCTGCAGCAGTGGTTCGCGCAGGCGCCCAACCTGCTGGCGGTGCTGCGCGGTCCCGAGCACCGGATCGAAGTCGCCAACGCGGCCGTCCACGAGCTGACCGGCCATGCCGACATGGTGGGGCTGACGGTGCGCGAGGCCCTTCCCGACCTCGAAGCGCAGGGCTACATCCAGCTGCTGGACGAGGTGCACCGCAGCGGTGTTCCCTTCATCGGCCGCTCGATGGCGGCGCGCTTCCGCCGCGCGCGCGAAGCGCCGCTGGAGGAGCGGCTGTTCGATCTCCTGTTCCAGCCGATCCGCGACGACGCAGGCCGGGTCACCGGCATCTTCTTCTCGGCCGTCGACGTCACCGAATCGGCCCGGACCACCGCGGCCCTGCGCGTCAGCGAGGAAAGGCTGCTCGCCGCCACCGCCGGGGCCGGCGTCGGCATCTGGGAGATCGACCTGGCGACCGGCCGCGGCGAGTGGTCGGAAATCGCTTCGGCGCTGGTGAGCCTGCACCGCAGCGACTTCACGACCACGGACTGGGAGGAGGCCGTCGATCCGCAGGACCTGCCGCACCTGCAGGCGGTCTGGGAGCGGGCGCTGCTGCACGACACGCCGTACGAAGTCGAGTTCCGCACTCGCGCCCGCGCGCCCGACGGCGGCCCGCGCTGGCTGCTGGCCCGCGGCCACGTCGAACGCAATGCGGACGGCCAGCCGGTCCGCGGATGCGGCGTGATCTTCGAGGTCACCGAGCGTCGCCGGGCCCAGGACGCGGCCCGCCAGGCCCAGGAGGCGCTGCAGGCGGCCGAGGAGAGCATGCAGCTGGCCATGACCATAGGCGCGGTCGGCACCTGGGACTGGGACATGAGCCACGACCGGATGCATTGGTCGCGCAGCCGCTTCGAGGTGCTGGGGATGGAGCCCACGCCCACCGGCGAGGCGAGCATGGAGATGTGGCTCAACTCCATCCCCAACGAGGACGTCCCGGCGCTGCAGGCCGAATGGAAGCGCGCGCTGGAATCGCACGACGTGTTCCGCTCCGAGCACCGCTACCGGCGCATCGACGGCCGCAAGATCTGGGTGTCGGCCGCCGGCCGCTTCTTCTATGGCGAGGATGGCGAGCCGGTGCGCTTCGTCGGCGTGTTCTTCGACATCACGCGGCGCAAGCAGGCCGAGGAGGCGCTGCGCAACGCCGACCGCCGAAAGGACGAGTTCCTCGCCACGCTGGCGCACGAGCTGCGCAACCCGATGGCGCCGATCCGCAACGGCCTGGCCATCCTGCGCGTGCCCGGCCTGGAGGAAGGCACGCGCGACCGCATGCTGGAGCTGATGGACAGGCAAGTCCAGCACATGGTGCGGCTGGTGGACGACCTGCTGGAGGTGTCGCGCATCACGCGCGGCAAGATCGAACTGCGGCGCGAGGTCGTCGAGCTGCGCTCGGTCGTTCGCGCCACGCTCGACGCCCTGCAGCCGCAGTTCCATGCCGCCGAGCACGAGGTGCGCATGGACCTGCCGGCCCAGCCGGTGCTGATCCACGCCGACCCGACGCGCATCGCGCAGGTGGTGGACAACCTGCTGAGCAACGCGTGCAAGTACACCCCCGACGGCGGCCAGGTGCGCGTGGCGCTGCGGGTGGAGGGCCGGCAGGCGGTGCTGGAGGTGGAGGACAACGGCACCGGCATCCCGCCCGAGATGCTGGACCGCGTCTTCGAGCTGTTCACGCAGGTCGATCGCACGCTCGGTCGCGCCAAGGGCGGGCTGGGCATAGGGCTCGCCCTGGTGCAGCAGCTCGTGCGCATGCACGGCGGCAGCGTGCGGGCCGAGAGCGCCGGCATCGGCAGCGGCGCGCGCTTCACAGTCCGGCTGCCGCTGATGGCGGCCGCGCCCGCGCTGGCCGCCGGCTCCGCCCCGCCGGGATGGACGTCGCGCGCGCAGCCGGCGCGCGTGCTGGTGGTGGACGACAACCACGACGCTGCTGACAGCCTGGCCCTGCTCGTGGAGTCGGGCGGGCACGAGGTGCGCACCGCCTACGACGGCCCCGAAGCGCTGCGGCTGGCGCCGGAGTTCGAGCCGCAATGGGTGCTGCTGGACATCGGCATGCCGGGCATGGACGGGCACGAGGTGGCGCGCGCGCTGCGGGCGCGGCCCGGCGGCAGGCAGCTCAAGCTGGTGGCCGTCACCGGCTGGGGCCAGGCCGGCGACCGCCGCCTGACGCTGGCCTCCGGCTTCGATGCGCACCTGGTCAAGCCGGTGGACCCGGCCGCCCTGCTGCAGCTGCTGGAACAGGCCGAAGTCGCCCCCACCGCCTGAGCGCCGCCGCGCGACGCGGCTCGGCGCCGGCCATCCGCCCCGCACTTCCGCCCAAGTCCTACAGGGCAGGCCGCCCCGCAGGAGGACAGTGCAACCTGAACAAGGAGGCGCGCATGGCCAAGGAAGACCTGGCATTCGAACACCTGGGCCCCACGGCCCGGCTCGACGAGGACGCGCGTACCGCCGAGCGGTTGAGCCTGGCGCGGCAGCTGCCCAAGCGCACCGTGGCCCTGGTGCTGGCCGGCGGACGGGGATCGCGGCTGCACGAACTGACCGACCGGCGCGCCAAGCCGGCCGTGTACTTCGGCGGCAAGTTCCGCATCGTCGACTTCGCCCTGTCCAACTGCATCAACTCCGGGATCCGGCGCATCGGCGTGCTGACCCAGTACAAGTCGCACTCGCTGCTGCGCCACCTGCAGCGCGGCTGGAACTTCCTGCGCGGCGAGGCCAACGAGTTCATCGACCTGCTGCCGGCGCAGCAGCGCATCAGCGAAGCCGACTGGTACCGCGGCACGGCCGACGCGATCTTCCAGAACATCGACATCCTGAAGTCCTACGCGCCCGAGTACATCCTGGTGCTGGCCGGCGACCACGTCTACAAGATGGACTACTCGCTGATGCTGCTGGACCACGTGGAGTCGGGCGCGCGCTGCACCGTTGGCTGCATCGAGGTGCCGCGCATGGAGGCCACCGCACTGGGCGTGATGGCGATCGACGAGCGCCGCCGCATCACCGGCTTCCTGGAGAAGCCCGCCGACCCGCCGGCCATCCCCGGCAAGCCGGACCGCGCGCTGGGCAGCATGGGCATCTACGTTTTCGATGCCGAGTTCCTCTACGGGCTGCTAGAGGAGGACGGCGCCGACCAGGCCTCGCAGCGCGACTTCGGCAAGAACGTGATCCCGCGGCTGGTGGCGCGCGGCGACGTGCTGGCGCATCCGCTCAACCTCTCCAGCGTGCCGGCCAGCACGCGCCACAACCCGTACTGGCGCGACGTGGGCACGGTCGATGCGTTCTGGGCGGCCAACCTGGACCTGGCCTCGGACATGCCCGAGCTGAACATCTACGACCGCGACTGGCCGATCTGGACCCACCAGGAGCAGTTGCCACCGGCCAAGTTCGTGCCCGACGAGAAGGGCCGGCACGGCGCCATCGCCAACGTGCTGGCCTCGGGCGGCTGCATCGTGTCGGGCTCGGACCTCACCCACGCGGTGCTGTTCAACAGCGTGCGCGTGCACTCGTGCTGCAACATCCGCGAGGCGGTGATCCTGCCCGGGTGCGAGATCGGGCGCGGCAGCCGGCTCTCGCGCGTGGTCATCGACCGCGCCTGCCGGATCGCCGACGGCACCGTGATCGGCGAGGACCCGCAGCAGGACGCCGAACGCTTCCACCGGACCGAGAGCGGCGTCGTGCTGGTGACCAAGGAGATGCTGGGGCAGGCCTGAGCGCGCCTGGGTGGGCTGAGCGCGCCTGGGTGGCGTGCGCGGGGCAGAATCGCAGGCTGCTGATCCGCATGGCCCCGACTTCATGACCGCCCCGGCACCCGCACCCCATCCGCTTCCCCCGTTCCGCACCATCGCCGACCTGGTGCGCGAGCACGCTGCCGCGCGGCCGCGGCACACGGCTTTCGTGCAGGGCGCACGGCGCCTGTCCTGGGGCGAACTCGACGCGGCGATCGACCGCGTGGCGGCGGCGCTGCAGCGCGACGGCGTGCAGCCTCGGCAGGCGATCTCGATCAGCGGCGCGAACAGCATCACCTATGCCGTGCTGTTCCTCGGCGCGCTGCGCGCCGGGGTGGCCGTGGCGCCGCTGCCGACCGGGGCCACGCCGCTGCAACTGGCCGGCATGGTTGCGGACAGCGGAGCGCGGCTGCTGTTCGCCGATGACAGCGTGCCGGCGCTGGAGAGCACGGTGCCGCGGATTTCGATGGACCCGGATGCCGTCATCCCCGCACAGGCGGGGATCCAGCGCAGCGCGCCCACGAGCGTCAGCGAGTGGCTCGCCCCGCCCGGCACCAGGCCGCAGCCGGTCGACGTCCAGCCCGACTGGCCGTTCAACATCATCTATTCGTCCGGGACCACCGGCACGCCCAAGGGCATCGTGCAGTCGCACGGCATGCGCTGGGCCCACGTGGCGCGGGCGGAAGCCGGTGGTTACGGCCCCACTTCGGTCGCCCTGCTGTCGACCTCGCTGTGCTCCAACACCACGCTGGTGTGCCTGTTCCCGGCGCTGTCGCGCGGCGGCACCATCGCGCTGACCGAAGGGCGCTTCGACGCCGGCACCTGGCTGGCACTGGCCCAACGCGAGCGCGCCACCCACGCCATGCTGGTGCCGGTGCAGTACCAGCGCCTGATGGCCCACCCGGACTTCGACCGCTTCGACCTGTCGTCCTTCGTGATGAAGTTCTGCACCAGCGCGCCCTTCTCCGCCGCGCTGAAGGCCGACATCCTGAAGCGCTGGCCGGGCGGCCTGACCGAGTACTACGGCATGACCGAAGGCGGCGGCACCTGCATGCTCTTCGCGCACGAATTCCCGCACAAGCTGCACACCGTGGGCCGGCCGGCCGAGGGCCACGACATCCGGCTGATCGACGAGGACGGCCGCGAGGTGCCGCCGGGCGAGATCGGCGAGGTGGTGGGCCGCTCCGGCGCGATGATGACGGCGTACCACAACCAGCCGGGCAAGACGCGCGAGGCCGAGTGGTACGACGCCCAGGGCAACCGCTTCATCCGCACAGGCGACGTGGGCCGCTTCGACGAGGACGGCTTCCTGGTGCTGATGGACCGCCGCAAGGACATGGTGATCAGCGGCGGCTTCAACATCTACCCCGGCGACCTCGAGGCGGTGCTGCGCCAGCACCCGGCGGTGGCCGACGTCGCCGTGGTGGGCGTGCCCTCCGCCGAGTGGGGCGAGTCGCCTGCCGCCTTCGTGGTGGCCGGACCCGGCGCACCGTCGCCCGACGAACTGAAGGCCTGGGCGAACGAGCGCCTGGGCAAGACCCAGCGCCTGGCCGGCGTGCGCTACCTGGACGAACTGCCGCGCAGCGACATCGGCAAGGTGCTCAAGCGGCAGTTGCGCGAGCAGTGGACGGGTTGAATGCTTTTGCCACGAAAACGAGCCTGTTTTCGTGGCAAGCGTCGGGTCGAAGGGAAAGGCAGCGGCGGCGTCCTCGACCGGCGCTAGCCTTTCAGATCCGTCAGCTTCGCGCCCTTCGCCTAGGGCTAACCCGAATGATCCAGGAAAGTTCCCACCGCCGTGCAGCCCGCGCACGGGGATATCCCGGAATGCCATTCCCATTTGGGCAAATACACTGGAGCCGGGATCCGAGAGGTCCTTTGGGAAGATGAGATCCGCCAGACTCATCTGGTTGGGCCCCCCTCACCGGGGGCCCTTTTTTTCGCTCGTGCGACAGCTGCGGCTGGCAAACCTCCTTCGGGTGTCGCAAGCCATCAGCGGCGCGCCACCGCCTGCCGGTACAGCGGCATCACCACCTGCGCCGCCTGCACCAGCTGCGCTTCGCGATCCGCGGCCGACGGGTGCGTGCTGAGGAACTCGGGCGGAGCGCCGCCACCGGCCGATCGCATCTTGCGCCACAGGCTCACCGCCGCCGTGGGATCGAAGCCGGCGCGCGCCGCGAGCTCCACGCCGATGCGGTCGGCCTCCAGCTCGGCCTGCCGGCTGCGCGGCAGCGAGAGCGTCACGTCGGCCACCATGTCGCCGAGCTGGGCCAGCCCCTCGTTGCCGGTCACGGCCGAGAGGATGGCCAGCGGCAGCTCCTGCGCCTGCTGCAGCGACACCTGCTCGCGCACGTGCTCGCGCAGCGCATGCGCCATCTCGTGCCCGATCACGGCCGCGAGCTCGGCATCGGTGAGCTGCAGGCGGTCCAGCAGGCCGGAATAGACGCCGATCTTGCCGCCGGCCATGCAGAAGGCATTGATCTCGTTGGTGTCGAACAGGTGCGCTTCCCAGGTCCAGCCCAGGGCCTCGGGCCGGAAGGCGCTGGTCGCGGGCACCAGCCGCGCGGTGACGTCACGCACGCGCGCGACCTGCGCGGCGTCCCGGTCGAGCACGCCCTCGGACGCGGCCTCCTGCAGCAGGTCCCGGTAGGCCTGGGCCGAGGCTGCCTGGATCTCCTCGGAGCTGACCGCCATGCGCTGGGTGCGCGTCACCCCGACGGCGCCGGGCTGCGTGGTCTGCACGGTCTCGCAGCCAGCCAGGCCCAGCGCCAGGATCAGTGCCGCAGCGGGCAGCGCGAGGCGGGAGCGGGCGAGCGGAGAGCGGGACGTGGCGTGCATGGGTCCATGCTGCGGCCGTCCCGTGCGTGCGCGTGTTGCATGCCGTAAGCAAGGTGAACAGGCGCACGCGTCCGCGCGTCAACCCACCGGCACGGGCACGAACAGCGTGTCGTCGCCACGCTGCACCAGCAAGGCGACGCTCTTGCCGCCCTGCTCCACCGCGGCGCGCGCGGCCTCGACGGTCTTCACCGGCGTGCCGTTCACCGCGACGATGACGTCGCCGGGGCGCACCCCCGCCTTGGCCGCGGGGCCGCCCGCCTGCTCGACCACCAGCCCGCTGCGCCCGTCCTGCTCGCCCAGCGGCCGCAGGGCCAGGCCCAGCTTGCCGCCGCCGGCCGGGCTGGCGGGACCGGCCTCGTCGTCGGCGGATGCCTGCTGCTCCTGCGCGGCCGCCAGGGTGGCGGCGAGGTCCACCGATTGGCCCTTGCGCCACACCTCCAGCTGCACCTGCTCGCCGGGGCGGCGGGCCGCCAGTTGCGCCGGCAGGTCGCCCGAGGCCACGACCGCCTTGCCGTCGACCGCGTGGATCACGTCGCCGACCTTCAGCCCGGCCTTGTCGGCGGGACTGCCGGGGTCCACCCGCGCGACCAGCGCGCCTTCGGGCCGGGGCAGCTTGAAGGAGTCGGCCAGCGCCTGGTTCACCTCCTGCACCACCACGCCCAGCCGTGCGTGGTCCACCTTGCCGTGGGCCACGATCTGCTGCTGGATCTTCGCGGCCAGGTCGATCGGGATCGCGAACGACACGCCCTGGTAGCCGCCCGAGCGGCTGTAGATCTGCGAGTTGATGCCCACCACCTCGCCGCGCGCGTTGAACAGCGGGCCGCCCGAGTTGCCGGGATTGATCGCCACGTCGGTCTGGATGAAGGCCACGCCGCTGCCATCGGGCAACGTGCGGGACTTGGCGCTCACCACGCCGGCGGTGACGGTGTTCTCGAAGCCGAACGGCGAGCCGATGGCCAGCACCCAGTCGCCCACGTCCAGGTTCTGCGTGGAGCCGAGCTTGACGGTGGGCAGGTCCTTCGCGTCGATCTTGATGACGGCGACGTCGGTCTTCTCGTCGCTGCCCAGCACCTTGGCCTTGAATTCGCGCCGGTCGGTCAGCTTGACCGTCACTTCGTCGGCGCCCTTCACCACGTGGGCGTTGGTCAGGATCAGCCCGTTCGGGTCGACGATGAAGCCCGAGCCGGCGCCGCGCACGGGCACCTCGCGCTCGAGGCCGGGGCCGCCGGGCGCCTGGAAGCGGCGGAAGAACTCGAACGGGTCGCCGCCGAACTCGGGCATCGCGAGCGTCTTGCGCATGCCGGACACGGTGATGTTGACGACGGCCGGGCCCTGCTCGCGCGTGATCTGCGCGAAGTCGGGCATGCCGGCCGGCGCCGAGGCCTGCTGCGTCGCGGCCGGCTGCGTCACGGCGGCCTGTGCGGCCGGCATGCGGTACGCCAGTTCCACGCCGGCACCGCCGACAATGCCGGCGGCGGCCAGGGCGAGCACGAGGGGGGCGGAACGGAAGCGGTTCAGGTTCATGGTGCAGTCCTCCTGGGGATTTCGTCGACCATGACTGTGCGCGGCGGTCCTTAGGCCTCGCTTAAGCCAAGTTTGGTCATTCCCGCGGAGGCGGGAATCCAGTGCGTCCGCTTTCGCGGCCTGCCTGGACGCCCTGGGTCCCCGCCGCCGCGGGGACGACGGCAGAGGCGCGCTGCCGTGCCTACACCTGCGCAGGGGTGCCGGAACGCCCAGGGAACTCGACCTCCACCCGCAGCCCGCCGAGCCGCTCCGATGCCGCCAGCCGCACCTGCGCGCCGTGCCGCCGCGTGATCGCCGCCACGATCGGCAGGCCCAGCCCGCTGCCGGGGGCGTCCTGCCCGGGCGCGCGCCAGAAGCGGTCGAACACGCGCTCGCGGTCCTGGGGCGGCACGCCGGGGCCGCTGTCCTCCACCGCCAGCAGCACCCCGCCCGCCCCGCGCGGCGCGAGCAGGATGTCGACCTGGCCGCCGGCCGGCGCGTACTTGACGGCGTTGTCCAGCAGGTTGCGCAGCAGCGTGCGCAGGCCCTCGCCGTCGCCCTGCACGGCCAAAGGTCCGGCCGGCACCTCGGCCAGCCCGACGTCGACCGCCTTGGCCCGCGCCAGCGGCAGCACGTCGGCCACGGCTTCGCGGCACAGCACCTGCAGGTCGACGGCGCCGGACGCGCCGGCCGGCTGCGCGTCCTCGCGCGCCAGCGCGAGCAGCTGCGAGACCAGCCCGATCGCGCGGGCGATCCCCTGCTCCAGCCGCGCCAGCGCCGCGTCGCGCGCGGGGCCCGCCGGCTCGCGCTGCAGCGATTGCGCCTGCAGTTTCAGGGCCGTCAGCGGCGAGCGCAGCTCGTGCGCCGCATCGGCAACGAAGCGCTGCTGCGCGGACAGCGCCTCGCGCACCCGGCCGAACAACGAGTTCAGGTCGTTCACCAACGGCCGGACCTCCTGCGGCAGGCCGGCCGCATCCAGCGGCGACAGGTCCTCAGCCGGCCGCGCGGCCACCTGCCGCCGCAGCCGCTGCACCGGCGCCAGCGAGCGGTCGATGACGATCCACACCGCCAGCATCAGCAGCAGCCCGAGGAGCGCCACCGGCAGCACCGCGTCCAGCGCCATGGCCCGCGCTCGGGCCTGCCGCCGGTCGAGGTCCTGCGCGATCTGCACGGCCCGGTCGCCCGCGCGCAGCGTGTACAGGCGGTAGCGCGTGCCGTCCACCCGATCCTCGGAAAAGCCGATCACCGCCGGCGGCGGCAGCGCCGGACCGGCCCGGAACAGCAGCACGCCGTTGCCGGTCCAGATCTGCACCGTGTAGTCGGCCTCGCCGGCGCCGGGCTGCAGCGGCAGGCCCGCCTGCGCGGAGCGCGCCAGCGCCTGCAGCTGCGCATCGAACAGCGCGTCCGCGTTGCGCAGCGCCGTGCGATAGGCGCTGGCCGCCTGCAGCACGCTGGCCAGCGCCACCGCTGCCAGCACCAGCCAGAGCAGCCGCCGGCGCAGCGAATGCGCCGGCGCGGCGGCCTCACTCGCGCGGGACGACATAGCCCAGCCCCCGCACGGTCTGGATCAGCCCGGCGCCCAGCTTCTTGCGCACGCCGTGCACGTAGACCTCGACCGCGTTGCTGCTGATGTCCTCCTTCCAGCCGTACAGCTTCTCCTCCAGCTGGGCGCGCGAGAACACCACGCCCGGGCGCAGCAGCATAGGTTCGAGCACGGCCCACTCGCGCGCCGACAGCGTGACCGGGCGGCCGGCGAGCGTCGCCTCGCGGGTGGCCGGGTTGAGCGTCACGTCCTGGTGGCGGATCAGCGCGTCGGCCTGGCCGGCGCTGCGGCGCACCAGCGCGCGCAGGCGGGCCAGCAGCTCGCTGGTGTCGAAGGGCTTGACCAGGTAGTCGTCGGCGCCCGCATCCAGGCCCGCCACCCGGTCGGCCACGGCATCGCGCGCGGTCGCCACCAGCACCGGCACCCGGTTGCCGCGGGCACGCAGCCGCGCGAGCACGTCCAGGCCGCTGCCCCGCGGCAGGCCCAGGTCCAGCACGACGGCGTCGTAGGCCCCGGCCGCCAGGGCCGCATCGGCCATGGGGGCGTCGCGCACCCAGTCGGCCGCCCAGTGCTCGGCGCGCAGCGCGTCCTGCACCGCTTCGCCGATCATGCGGTCGTCCTCGACCAGCAGCACGCGCATGTCCAAGCCCGTCCGTCGTGGGATTTCCGTCGATGCTGCGGCCGGCCCGGGCGCAGCCGTGTAGGCGCAGGCCGGCTCCCGGCCGGGCTGCGCGGCTTCGACCCGCGGCGGCCGGCGCAGTTCCGTGCGCCGGGGCCGGGATTGCCCGGTGAAGACAAAAGAATTTGTCCAAATACAATTGGCTGCATGAGTCGGTCCACCGCTTCCCGCTCCCCTTCCCCGCCCGAACCCGTCGCCGGCGTGCTGGCCGGCCTCGTCGCCGGCATCGCCTACCTGCTGGCGCAGATGGGCTTCGCGGCCACCGTACAGGGTGGCGTCGGCTGGGAGCCGCTGCACCGCATCTCGGCCATGCTGCTGGGCGACGGGGCGCTGCCGCCGCCGGCGGACATCGACCTGACCATCGGCGGCTTCGGGCTGCTGATCCACCTCGCGCTGGCGATCAACTTCGGCCGCGTGGTGGACCTGCTGGTGCGCGACCGCGACCTGCCCGCGGCGTGCCTGCGCGGCGCCCTGGTCGGCCTGGCCCTGTACGCCCTCAACTTCTGGCTGATCGCACCCACGCTGTTCCCCTGGTTCGCGGACAACCGCGGCCTGACCACCGTCATCGACCACCTGCTGTTCGGTGCCGTGGCAGGCGCCGCCTACGTGCCGCTGCGCGCCTGGCTGCAGGAGCGCAGGGTGGCGCTGCAGCAGGCCTGAGGGCGCGCCCCTTGGCGCCGGCCGGGGCGCGGCGGCTGCCCGCCGGGCTGCCTATCATTGCGCCCATGCCCACACCCCGCCGCGCGGCCCGCGCCGTGCCGACACCGGCCCCCGAGCTCTCGCCGTCCGCGCTGCGGGTACTGCGGCAGTTCCGCATCGTCGTCAACAGCGTCAAGTCGCACTTCCGCTCGGTCGAGACCCGGGCCGGCGTCTCCGGCGCGCAGCTGTGGGCGCTCAGCGTGATCGGCGACTCGCCCGGCATCGGCGTCAGCCGGCTCGCCCGCACCATGGACATCCACCAGTCCACCGCCAGCAACCTGCTGCGCCCGCTGCTGGCCCAGGGCCTGGTGCTGTCCGACCGCACCGAAGCCGACAAGCGCGCCGTGCACCTGAGCCTGTCGCCGGCCGGGGCGCGCATCCTGAAGAAGGCGCCCGGCCCCTTTGCCGGCGTGCTGCCGAAGGCGCTCACCGAGCTGGACGAGCGCACCCTCGCACGCCTGGACCGCGACCTGGGCCAGCTGATCGAGCGCCTGGGCGCCGACGACAAGGGCGGCAAGGTCCCGCTGTGGCAATCGACGCGCTGAGCGCAGCGAAGCGCGTCGTCCCCGCGAAGGCGGGGACCCAGATCATGGTCGAGCGAAGCGAGCGAACTCCCCCGTGACCCAGCAGCGCGCCTACGGCGCTGCCGAAGGCGGACGCACTGGATTCCCGCC
>NZ_DASPLW010000029.1:0-26596 GCF_035627355.1 Ramlibacter sp. | reverse complement strand
GACGTAGGACAGGTCGCTGATCAGCTTGGTCACCAGCCCGATCAGCGTGAACAGGAACAGCGTGCCCAGCACCACCGGGTAGTCGCGCCGGATCACGCTCTCGTACGACAGCAGCCCCAGCCCGTCCAGCGAGAACAGGGTCTCGATCAGCAGCGAGCCGGTGAAGAACGCGCCGATGAAGGCCGAGGGGAAGCCGGTGATGATGGGTATCAGCGCGTTGCGGAACACGTGCTTCCACAGCACCCGCCGCTCGTCCAGCCCCTTGGCCCGGGCCGTCAGCACGTACTGCTTGCGGATCTCCTCCAGGAGCGAGTTCTTGGTCAGCATGGCGGTGACCGCGAAGCTGCCGAACACCATGGCGGTGACGGGCAACGCGATGTGCCACAGGTAGTCGACCACCTTGCCGGCCAGGCTGAGCTGGTCCCAGTTGGCCGACGTCAGGCCGCGCAGCGGGAACCACTGCAGCTGTCCGCCGAACACCACCAGCAGCGCCACGCCCAGCACGAAGCCCGGGATGGCGTAGCCGACCAGCACGACCAGCGTGGTGACGAAATCGAAGCGGGTGCCGGCGCGCACCGCCTTGGCCACGCCGAGCGGCACCGCTATCAGATAGCTGAGGAAGAAGGTCCACAGCCCCAGGCTGATGGACACCGGCAGCTTCTCCTTGACCAGCTGCCACACGTCCTTGTGCTGGTAGAAGCTGGTGCCCAGGTCGAAGCGCGCGAACCGCCCCAGCATCTGCAGGAAGCGCTCGTGCGCCGGCTTGTCGAAGCCGTACAGCTTCTTGATCTCCTCGATGCGCTGCGGATCGATCCCCTGCCGCCCCCGGTACCCCGCCCCGCTGGCGGCGGCCCGCTCGCCGCCCGAATCGCGGCCCTGCAGCTGCGCCACCATCTGCTCCACCGGCCCGCCCGGCACGAACTGCACGATCGCGAAGGTCACCAGCAGCACGCCCAGCAGCGTGGGGATCATCAGCAGCAGGCGCTTGAGGATGTAGGCCGTCATGGAGCGCCGCGATTCTCCGGCGAAGCCCACCAGGTCGCCATGGCCCAGGTGTCGGCCTCGTAGTACGGCGGGATCACGGGCGGCAGCACGAAGCGCTGCGCCCGGTAGCCGATGAAGAAGGCGCCGCTGTAGTACTGCGGGATCGAGTAGTAGCCGTGCGAGAGCACCCGGTCCAGCGCCCGCATGGCCGCGTTGAGCTGCGGGCGCGTGGTCGCCTGCACCACCTTCTGCAGCAGCGCGTCCACGGCGGGGTCGGCGATACCCCAGTAGTTGGCCGACCCGTTGGTCCTGGCCGCCTCGGAGCCGAAATACTCCAGCAGCTCGCCGCCGGGCGCCACCATGCCGGGAATGCGCCGCGTGGTCAGCTCGAAGTCGAAGCGGTCCATGCGCTCCTTGGCCAGCGAGAAGTCGACCTGCCGGTAGACCCAGCCGATCCCGAGCTTGGCCAGCGCCTGCTCGAAGGGCGCGACGATGCGCACGATGGAGGGCTGGTCGTTGAGGAACTCGATGACGAAGGGCTCGCCCTTGGCGTTGCGCAGCGCGCCATCGCGGTAGGTCCAGCCGGCGTCCGCGAGCAGCCGCTGCGCCTTGCGCAGGTTCTCGCGCAGGCTGTGCGGTGGCGCGGTGCTAGGCGGGATGGGCGCCGGCCCGAACACCTCGGGGCGCAGCTTGTCGCGCAGCGGCTCCAGCAGGGCCAGTTCGTCCGGCTTGGGCAGCCCCTCCGCATGGAAGTCGCTGTTGGGGAAATAGCCCTGTACGCGCTTGTAGAGGCCGTAGAACAGCTGCCGGTTCATCCACTCGAAGTCCATGGCCAGTCCCAGCGCCTGGCGCACCCGGATGTCCTGGAACTTGGGCTTGCGCAGGTTGAACACGTAGCCCTGGAAGTCGCCCGGGTTGTGGTTCTCGAAGGTGGCCTTCTTCAGCTCGCCGCTGTCGAACTGCCGGCCCTTGTACTGGCGCGCCCAGTTGCGCGAGGTGAACTCGCGCATGAAGTCGAACTCGCCGGATTTCAGTCCCTCGAAGCGGGCCGTCTCGTCCAGGTAGATCTTGAAGCTGACGCGGTCGAAGTTGAACTGGCCGCGCCGCACCGGCAGGTCCCTGGCCCAGTAGTTCGGGTCGCGGGCGTAGGTGACGTCGCGCCCCAGCTGCGGGCTGGCGATGCGGTAGGGGCCGGAGGCGATCGGCACTTCCGTCACCACCTGGTCGAAGGGCTTGCCCTTGCCCCACTCGCGGCTGAACACCGGCATGCCGCCCACGATCAGCGGCAGTTCGCGGTTGGGCGACAGGAAGTCGAAGCGCACCGTGCGCGCATCCACTTCCACCGCCCGCTTCACCTCCTGGTAGATGGTGCGGTACTGGGGCGCGGCCTTGTCGCTGACCAGCGTGCGGTAGCTGTGCACCACGTCGGCCGCCAGCACCGGCTTGCCGTCGTGGAAGCGGGCCTCGCGCCGCAGGCGGAAGGTGGCCGACAGCCGGTCGGGCGCCACCTCCACGTCCTCGGCCAGCAGGCCGTAGGCCGTGGTCGGCTCGTCGAAGTTGCCTGTCAGCAGGCTGTCGAACATCAGGGCCGCCATGCCATAGGGCTCGGTGCCCTTGAGCGTGAACGGATTGAACTTGTCGAAGTTGGTCGGCCGCGTGGGTGGCACCATGCGGATCTCGCCGCCCTTGGGCGCCTTCGGGTCGACGTAGTCGAAGTGGGTGAAGCCCGGCGGGTACTTGATGTCGCCGAACTGGGCGTAGGCATGGGCGGCCCACGAGGGTGTCGCCGCGAGACATGCCAGCAGAAGCAACCAGGCCCGCATGCGACAATTCTGCAGTCTTTTTCTCACGACAAGACCGATGGGTTTCCTCACTGGCAAGAAATTGTTGATCACGGGCGTGCTGTCCAACCGTTCGATCGCCTACGGTATCGCCAAGGCCTGCCACCAGCAGGGCGCGGAGCTGGCATTCAGCTACGTCGGCGAGCGCTTCCGCGACCGCATCGTGGAGTTCGCCTCGGAGTTCGGCTCGAACCTGGTGTTCGACTGCGACGTCGGCGACGACGCGCAGATCGACAAGCTGTTCGCAGACCTGTCGGCCCGCTGGCCGACCTTCGACGGCTTCGTGCACAGCATCGGCTTCGCCCCGCGCGAGGCGATCGCCGGCGACTTCCTCGACGGGCTGTCGCGCGAGGCCTTCCGCGTCGCGCAGGACATCAGCGCCTACAGCTTCCCGGCCATGGCCAAGGCGGCCCTGCCCTACCTGTCCGACAACGCCTCGCTGCTGACGCTGAGCTACCTGGGCGCGCTGCGCATCGTGCCGCACTACAACACCATGGGGCTGGCCAAGGCCTCGCTGGAGGCCTCGGTGCGCTACCTGGCCGGCTCGCTGGGCCCGCGCGGCATCCGCGTGAACGGCATCAGCGCCGGTCCGATCAAGACGCTGGCGGCCAGCGGGATCAAGGACTTCTCGCGCCTGCTGTCCATCGTGGCCAGGTCGGCGCCGCTGCGCCGCAACGTCACCATCGAGGACGTGGGCAACGTCGCCGCGTTCCTGTTGAGCGACCTGGCGTCCGGCGTCACGGCCGAGATCAGCTACGTCGATGGCGGGTTCAGCCAGGTGGCGATCGGAGTCGAGGAGTAGGGACTGCGGTGCGCTTCGCGCGCGCCTGCATCCTCCGCCTTCGCGGAGGATGACCCGATGCTTTCGCGGATGACGGAGCGGCCTTACCGCCGCACGCAGTCCGCGTAGTACCGCCGCTTCCCGTTCTCGTCGACCTCCTCCACCAAGCCGTGGATGTCGGTCTCGAAGCCGGGACAGGCCTCGTTGAACTCCCGCGAGAACTTCAGGTAGTCCACGATCTTGCGGTTGAAGACCTCGCCCGGGATCAGCAGCGGGATGCCGGGCGGGTACGGGGTCACCAGCGAGGTGGTGATCCGCCCCTCCAGTTCGTCGATCTCCACCCGCTCGGTCTTGCGGTGCGCGATGTGGGCGAAGGCGTCGCTGGGCTTCATCGCCGGGGTCAGGTCCGACAGGTACATGTCGGTGGTCAGCCGCGCGATGTCGTACTTGGCGTACAGCTCGTGCACGTGCTGGCACAGGTCGGCCAGCCCCATGCGCTCGTAGCGCGGCTGCTGCGCGCAGAACTCGGGCAGGATGCGCCACATCGGCTGGTTGCGCGCGTAGTCGTCCTTGAACTGCTGCAGCGCCGTCAGCATGGTGTTCCAGCGGCCCTTGGTGATGCCGATGGTGAACATGATGAAGAACGAGTACAGCCCGGTCTTCTCCACGATGATCCCGTGCTCGGCCAGGAAGCGGGTGACGATGGACGCCGGGATCCCGGTCCTGGCGAACTTGCCGTTCAGGTCCAGCCCCGGCGTGACGATGGTGGACTTGATCGGGTCCAGCATGTTGAAGCCCTCGGCGAGGTCGCCGAAGCCGTGCCACTTGGCGGTGCGCGCCTCGCCCTTGATGATCCAGTCGTCGGCTCGGCCTATCCCCTCCTCGGCCAGCCGGTCCGGGCCCCAGACCTTGAACCACCAGTCCTTGCCGTAGGCCTGGTCGACCTTGCGCATGGCGCGGCGGAAGTCCAGCGCCTCGATGATGCTTTCCTCCACCAGCGCGGTGCCCCCGGGCGGCTCCATCATGGAAGCGGCCACGTCGCAGCTGGCGATGATCGAGTACTGCGGACTGGTCGAGGTGTGCATCAGGTACGCCTCGTTGAACAGGTGCCGGTCCAGCTTGTTGGCCTTGGCGTCCTGCACCAGCACGTGGCTGGCCTGGCTGATGCCGGCGAGCAGCTTGTGCACCGATTGGGTGGCGTAGACCAGCGACTTCTCCGGCCGCGGCCGCTTCTTGCCCATGGCATGGAAGCAGCCGTAGAACGGGTGGAAGGCCGCGTGCGGCAGCCAGGCCTCGTCGAAATGCAGCGCATCGACGTAGCCGTCCAGCATGTTCTTGATGGTCTCGGTGTTGTACAGGACGCCGTCGTACGTCGACTGGGTCAGCGTCAGGATGCGCGGCTTGACCTGTTCGGCGTCCACCCCGGCCAGCAGCGGGTTGGCGCGGATCTTGGCCTTGATCGCCTCGGGCGAGAACTCGCTCTGCGGGATCGGCCCGATGATGCCGAAGTGGTTGCGCGTCGGCTTCATGAACACCGGGATGGCCCCGGTCATGATGATCGAGTGCAGGATGGACTTGTGGCAGTTGCGGTCGACCACCACCACGTCGCCGGGCGCCACCGTGTGGTGCCAGACCATCTTGTTCGAGGTGCTGGTGCCGTTGGTGACGAAGAAGCAGTGGTCGGCGTTGAAGATGCGCGCGGCATTGCGCTCGCTGGCGGCCACCGGCCCGGTGTGGTCCAGCAGCTGGCCCAGCTCGTCGACCGCGTTGCAGACGTCCGCGCGCAGCATGTTCTCGCCGAAGAACTGGTGGAACATCTGGCCGATCGGGCTCTTGAGGAAGGCCACGCCGCCCGAGTGCCCGGGGCAGTGCCAGGAGTAGGAGCCGTCCTCGGCGTAGTCCAGCAGCGCCTTGAAGAACGGCGGCTGGATCCCTTCCAGGTATGACTTCGCCTCCCGGATGATGTGGCGCGCCATGAACTCCGGCGTGTCTTCGTACATGTGGATGAAGCCGTGGAGCTCGCGCAGCACGTCGTTGGGCAGGTGCTGCGAGGTCTTGGTCTCGCCATAGATGTAGATCGGCACGTCGGCGTTCTTGCGCCGCACTTCCTGGATGAAGGTGCGCAGGCTCAGCACCGCGGGTGCCTCGTCCGGCCCTATCGAAGTGAATTCCTCGTCGTCGATGGACAGGATGAAGGCGCTGGCGCGGCTCTGCTGCTGCGCGAACTGCGACAGGTCGCCATAGCTGGTGACGCCCAGCACCTCCATGCCCTCGGCCTCGATCGCCTGCGCCAGCGCGCGGATGCCCAGGCCCGAGGTGTTCTCGGAGCGATAGTCTTCGTCGATGATGACGATGGGAAAGCGGAACTTCATGGGGGCTCCCGGAGCCGGGCGGAAAGACAAGGCGCGAAGTGTATGAAATCGGGCGGACCGTTCGCCCGACCCGGGCACATTCCGGACCGCTTTAGGCACCCGCTGACGGATTGGCAGGGCTTGCGACGACAATCGCCAAGGACGAGCCGGCAGACAGGAGGCGCAGATGGCGGAATCGACCTTGTGGTGGCTGATGGCGGGGGCGGCCGTGGCGGCCGAACTGGTGACGGGCACCTTCTACCTGCTGATGGGAGCCATCGGCCTGGCCGCGGGCGCGCTGGCGGCGCACCTGGGGCTGGGGATCCCGGCGCAGCTGGTCGTGGCCGCCGTGGTGGGCGGCGGCGCGGTCGCCGCCTGCTATGCCTTCCGCCGGCGGCAGCCCGCGGCACCCCCGGCCGGCGAGAACCGCGACGTCAACCTGGACGTGGGCGAGACCGTGATGGTCGAGCGCTGGCAGCCTGACGGCACGGCGCAGGTGCGCTACCGCGGCGCGAGCTGGACCGTCTCGCACCTGCCGGGCGAAATCCCGGTCGCCGGCCTGCACCGAGTGCGCGAGGTGGTGGGCAACCGCCTCGTGGTCGAAAAAGCCTGAACCCGAACAACCCGGAGGAGAAGAAGCATGGAAATCGCACTGGTCCTGTTCGTCATCGCGGTCATCTTCGTGGTGCGCGCCATCAAGGTCGTGCCGCAGCAGCACGCCTGGGTGGTCGAGCGCCTGGGCAAGTACAACGCCACGCTGTCGCCCGGCCTGAACTTCCTGATCCCCTTCGTGGACAAGGTCGCCTACCGGCACAGCCTGAAGGAGATCCCGCTGGACGTGCCCAGCCAGGTCTGCATCACCCGCGACAACACCCAACTGCAGGTGGACGGCATCCTGTACTTCCAGGTGACCGACCCGATGCGCGCCAGCTACGGCTCGTCCAACTACATCGTCGCCGTCACCCAGCTGGCCCAGACCTCGCTGCGCAGCGTGATCGGCCGGCTGGAGCTGGACAAGACCTTCGAGGAGCGCGACATGATCAACGCAGCCGTCGTGGCGGCGATCGACGAGGCCGCGCTGAACTGGGGCGTGAAGGTGCTGCGCTACGAGATCAAGGACCTGACACCGCCGGCCGAGATCCTGCGGGCCATGCAGGCGCAGATCACCGCCGAGCGGGAGAAGCGGGCCCTGATCGCCGCCTCCGAAGGCCGCCGCCAGGAGCAGATCAACATCGCCACGGGCGAGCGCGAAGCCTTCATCGCCCGCTCCGAAGGCGAGAAGCAGGCCGAGATCAACCAGGCCCAGGGCGAGGCGGCCGCCATCCTGGCCGTGGCCGAAGCCAAGGCCGAGGCGATCCGCAAGGTGGCCGAGGCGATCCGCCAGCCCGGCGGCGAGCAGGCGGTACAGCTCGAAGTGGCGGAGAAGGCCGTGGACGCCTTCCGCAACGTCGCCAACGAGTCGCAGACCACCCTGATCGTGCCGGCCAACATGAGCGAGGTCTCCACCCTGATCGCGTCGGCCATGCGAATGATCCAGGCGGGCAAGCCCGGCGCGGCTGCCTGAGCTACGCGCGTCGCTGCCCGAGCGGCGGGCACGTCGGTTGCTCCCGATTGCATTGGCGCCCGCCCGGGCGCCCAACTCAGGAGTAAATCGATGCAAGCCAACCAGTTGAAGCAGCGAATCGACCAGATCGAGGAGTGCGCGGACGACGCCAAGCAGGCCGTGTCCTCCGGCTCGGCCACGCCCGAGCTTCGCCAGTGCGTGAACGACATGCACCAGCAGGCCCGCCAGTTGCAGCAGGCCTGCGCCAATGCCGGCCAGCAGCAGCAGCAGATGGGCCAGAACAGCGCCCTGCGCCAGCAGGTGGCCCAACTGGAGCAGACGGCCGACCGGGCGATGCAGGCCTGCCGTCAGGCCGGCAGCCAGGTCGACCAGCAGACGCAGCAGGCGGTCCAGCGTGCCCACCAGGAAATCTCCAGCGTGAAGCAGCAGATGCAGTAGGCGCGATCCGCATCCCGTCCGGCCGCCGGGCGGCGGACCGGGCGGGTGTCGCGCCGACTGTCGGCGCGGCCCTACACGGCATGGCCCCTGCCGCTGATCGCCCCGCCCGCGGGAGTGCCGCAGCATTCCCACCATGCCAGGCCCCACCCGCATCCACCCCTTGTCGCGGGGTGCGGCGTGAAAGTCGGCCTGCTCACCCTGCACCGTTGCATCAATTACGGCTCGTACTGGCAGGCCCGCTGCCTGCTGGAAGGCCTGCGCGCGCTCGGGCATGACACGCGGTTGCTGGACCATCGCACGCCCCGCCTGGCCCGCCTCGAGTACCGCTGCGCGCTGGATCCGCTGCAGCCACACCCCTCGCCCCGCGCCGACCGCCCGGCCTATGCGCGCAAGGTGCGCCGCTTCGCCGAGGCCGTCGACGCCCTGCCCCGCACGGCTGCGTTCAGTCTGGACGAACCCGGCCACCCGGACGATTTCGACGCGGTCGTCGTCGGCAGCGACGAGATGTGGAATTTCCACCACCCCTGGTACGCCGCCTGCCGGCTGTTCTTCGGCGAAGGCATCCGCGCGCGCCGGCTGGTCGCGCACGCCTGCACCTTCGGCAACTACCCGGCCGCGCGCGGCCTGCAATCCGAGTGGACCCGCCGGCTGCTGCGCTTCGACAGCATCTCGGTGCGTGACCACAACTCGCGCGACCTGCTGCAGCAGGCCGCCGGCATCGAGTGCCCGCTGGTGCTGGACCCCTGCCTGCAGTTCGAGCCCGGGCCCGCGTCCCCCGCCGTCCGCGGGCCCGCCACGGCCATCGTCTACGGCCACAGCTTCAGCTCCTGGTTCCAGCACGCGGCGCGGCGCTGGGCCCGCCACCAAGGGCTGCGCCTGCTGAGCATCGGCTATCGCAACGACTGGGCCGACGAGCAATGGCTGGACCCCGGACCGGAGGACTTCGCCGCCTGCCTCGCGCAGGCGGGGTCCGTCCTGACGAACTTCTTCCACGGCTGCGTGTTCGCGCTGCGCTTCGGCAGGCCCTTCGCCTGCGAGGACTCGCCGTACCGGTCGATCAAGGTGCGCTCGCTACTGAGGCACCTGGATTGCGGCGACCGGCTGGCGATGGAAGGCGCCGGCCCCCGGGCCCTGGCCGCTGCGCTGGACCACCCGCTGCCGCTCTCGCTGGGGCAGCGGCTGGCCGAATGCCGCGCCGCCTCGCACGCCAGCCTGGCCGAGGCCCTGCAGCCGGACCGGGCGGTGGCATGAGCCCGGCCCCGTCCACCCCGGCGCCGCAGCTCGCCCCTCGGGACGTGGTGCGCTCCGGCCTTTGCGTGGGCTGCGGGAGTTGCGCGGCGCAGCCCGGGGCGCCGTGGCGCCGCATGGACTGGGACCGCGACGGGCAGCTGCAACCGGCCGGCAACCGGCGGGCGCTGGGGCGGCCCGATGCGCAGCTCGCCCGCATCTGCCCGTCCTCGCCCTGGGCGGTGGACGAAACCCGGCTGGCCCAGGACCTGTGGCCCCAGGCCGCCCACCTCGACCCGCTGGTGGGCCGCTACGAGGGTGCCTACGTCGGCGCGGTGGTCGAGGGGCGCTTCCGCGAGCAGGGCAGTTCCGGCGGCATGGTGACCTGGGTGGCCGCCGAGTTGCTGCGGCGCGGCCTGGTGGACGCGGTCGCCCACGTGGCCCCGGTCGCGGACCCGGCGGCCGATGGGCGCTTCTTCCGCTACCGGCTGTCGCGCACGCCCGCGGAACTGGCGGCCGGAGCCAAGTCACGCTACTACCCGGTCGAGCTGTCGGGGGTGCTGGAACAGATCCGCGCCACGCCCGGGCGCTACGCCGTGGTCGGCATTCCCTGCTTCATCAAGGCCGTGCAGCTGCTGCGGCGGGACGACGCCCTGGTGCGCGACCGGATCCGCTTCACCCTGGGGCTGTTCTGCGGCCACATGAAGAGCGCCCGGCTGCTGGAGAGCTTCGCCTGGCAGCTGGGGGTGGACCTGGCCGACGTGGTGGGGGTGGATTACCGGCTCAAGGACCCGGACCGCCCGGCCAGCTGGTACACCGCCCAGCTTCGCCTGCGCGACGGCCGCACCGTGCAGCGCGACTGGTTCCACCTGGCCGAGGGCGACTGGGGATCGGGCTTCTTCCAGAACCGGGCCTGCAACGCCTGCGACGACGTGGTGGCCGAGACCGCCGACATTGCCTTCGGCGACGCCTGGGTCGAGCCCTACACCCAGGACGGCCGGGGGACCAACGTGGTGCTGGTGCGGTCGCGCGAACTGCACGCCGTGCTGGACGAGGCGGTGGCCCAGGGCCGGCTGGCGCTGGCGCCGGCCGATGCCGGCTTCGTGCAGCGCACCCAGGCCGCCGGCCTGCGGCAGCGGCGCGAAGGGCTGGCCTACCGGCTGAGCTGGCGCCAGGGGCTCGCGGCCCGGCTGCTGCCACGGCGGCGGCTGCAGCCGCGCAAGCGGGTGGCGGCCGATGCCGGCACCCTGGCGCGCCCGCGCCGGCTGCTGTACCGCATCCGGGCCCATGTCTCGCGCTGGAGCCCGCGCGTGTTCGCCGTGGCCAGGGCGCTGCGCTGGCAGGCCCTCTACCTCGGCTGGGCCCGCGGCGTGGTGGTGCTGTACCACGGGCTGGCGTACTCGCGGGGCCGCCTGGGCGAAGCACTGGCACGGGTCGGGTGGCGGGCGTCGTAGGTGCGCCGACTCATCTGTCCAACTGTCTACGTTTTGACTTAGACATTGTCCATGGGCTTAATTGGACAGATCCCTGTCTCACGCTAACCACAGACTGGCAACTCTGTCTTGACAGACTCGCTTGGACACTTGATCATAGTCCAAGACTGTTCAAACAGAGACCTCCCCGTGCTCACCAGCAAGGACGTTCTGGAGCGGACCGGCATCTCGCGGGCCACCCTGAACAACTACATCGCCACCGGGCTGCTGCCCCGGCCGGACGTGCAGGCGCCCGGCGCGGGCGACGGCGCGGCGCCGCGCATCGGCTACTTCCCGGACGGCACGGTGGAGCGCATCGCGGAGATCCAGCGGCTCAAGCGCGAGGGCTGGAGCATCGCGCGCATCGCCGCCCGTTTCGCAGGAGCCCCAACGGCGCCAGCGGGTACCGCAACGTCGAACGAACCTCCCGTCTACCGGGCCACACCCTCCCGGACGCCGGCGCAACCCTCCCCCCAGGCCAGCCCGGAGGCGGTCCGCCCGGCCTTTGCGGCCCCGGCGACGGTCGCAGGGGCCCGGCAGCCGCCCCTGCCTTCGCGCCAGGCACCCGCCCCCATCCTCACGCCGGTGGCCGTCCTGGTCAGCACGCTGGAGGGCGCCGGCGACCTGTGGCTGCAGCTGCCGGCCGGCGAGTACTTCGAGCTGGTCAACGAGATCTGGATCGAGCTGGACCGCATCTTCGTGCGCCACGGCGGCCACCATGGGCGGCACCCGGGCGAAGGCATGGTCTGCCACTTCCTGCCGCGCCACTCCCCCAGCTACCTGTGGAGCGCCCTGGCGGCGGCCCAGCAGGTGCGCGAGGCGATGGGCCAGGTCAGCAGCCGATGGCGCACGCGCAAGGGCTGGAACGTGGAGCTGTGCATGAACACCGGGGTGGACGAAGGCCATGAATGGCTGGGGCCCCTGCGCCTGGCCGAGCCCATCGAGCTGACGGTGGTCGGCGATGCCGCCGACCATGCCGCGCAACTGGCGCGCAGCGCCCGCGGTGGCGCCATCTGGATCACGCGCAACCTGGTCGACGAGCTCTCGCCCGAGGAACGCCGCCGCATCGGCTTCGGCGTGACCCGACCCTCGGCCGGGGCCGAGCACCGCCGGCTGCACGCCAGCTTCGCCCCCTTGGAGGAGCTGGCCGCCATCCAACCCCACCCTGCCCCCATTCCGCCCGGACTGGCCCGGCTCGCCGTCACCGAACTGCTGGCCCTGGAGCCGGCGTCGTCGGACCCATCCCGCGAGGGCGCCTGAGCGCCACCCAGGAGGACTCATGCGTTGGTTCAAACCCAATTTGCGCAACAGCCTGCATGCCATCTTCAGCAGCAGCCTCGGATCGTCGCGCGACGACCCGGACACCATCATCACGATCGAGGACATCCGCCATCGCATGCTGGACCTGCTGGCCGACGAGGAATCCGAGCGCGCCAACACCGTGCGGCGCCGCATCCGCTACGCCGTCAGCGTCGAATCGCTCTGGTTCATGCGCGGCGAATTGATGGCCGTGCTGTCGCGCAGCCACGGCGAAGCGGCTGCACTGGAGCAGATTTCCCAGGTCGGCGAGATGTTCGACGACCTGCTGCCGGAAGGGCTGCGATCCCGGCCCAGCCCGCTCGCGCGCACCTGACGGCCTCATGGCTGCAATTAGTGAATTGCGATCAAAAGCGCGCCACGTATTCCTGAATTGCGGGCAATCGGGTTAAATTCGCCTCTCTTCGAACAAAAGGAGCGCAATTGGCAACCTACCTGGAATTGAAGGCTCAGGCCGAAAAACTGATGGCGCAGGCCGAGGAATTGCGCCAGCGCGAGACCGAGCAGGCGATCGAGGACATCAAGGCCAAGATGAAGGCCTTCGGCCTGACCCCGCAGGACCTCGGTTTCGCCGGCGCGACCCGGCGCAGCCCCTCTGCCAAGCGCCGCGCGCCGGCGGCAGCCAAGCCCGCGAAATACCGGGGCCCGAATGGCGAAACCTGGTCCGGCGGCCGCGGTCGCAAGCCGCGCTGGGTGACGGAAGCGCTGGCCAGCGGCAAGACCCTGGAAGACCTGGAAGTGCGCTGATCCGCAGGGCCCTGGCGGCCCTTCTCCGGCAATACCCGGCGGCCCGTTCAGGGCCGCCGTGCATTTCGGCGAGCGCAAACCGCAGCCAATTGATTTGCGGGGCCACAATCCCTGGACCGTGCCGCACGCCGACCTTGAAATGAATCCGGACCCCGCGGCTCGCGTGCAAGCGCTGCTGTTGGCGGCGCTGCGGTCGACGCCCAGGCCTTTTCGCCTGCCGCCCTTGCCGCAAGACCCGGCGGCCGCCGTGGCGGACGGCGCCGAAGCCGCGGTCGCCTTCTCGCTCGAAGCCGCTCGCCGGTCCGCGGAATCCGGCTCGCCCCTGCCCGGCCAGGCGCAGGAGGGCTTCACCTGGGGACTGGCCAGACTGATCCGCACTGCCCTCACGCCTGCGGGAGGCGATCCGGCGTTCCAGGCCCTGGTCCTGCGTTCGCAGGACCCGCAGGTGGATGGCTACCTGCAGCTGGCCGCGCTGTCGGCTGCCGATCGGCGCCGGGTCCGGACCGCCGTCGATGCGATCGCCCATCCGGGCAAGCTGCGCCAGCACGCGCCGGGCTCCGCGCGTGAGGCACTGCAGCATCTGCATCGGCTTGCCTCGGCCGGCGAATGGGCCTTGCTGCAACAGGAAGGACGGCAGCTGCTGGCCACCATGCTCCCCGAAGAGACTGCGGTTCGCGCCGGGCTGGACGCGTTGCTCCGGGATCCAGCGCTCGAGCGGCTGCTGCGCACCCAGGCGCTGGAAGCCACGCCCGGCGTGCGCCGGTACCAGGCCCTGTGCGCAGCGGGCGGGCCCCTGGCGGGGAGCGAGGCGGCGCTGGCACGCGGGCGCGCATCCGGCCGGTCGGGTCGGAACGCCGAGGCCAGGACAGCACAGGCGTTCGAACGCGCCGCCGCGCTGCTGGACGGTGTTGCGGGTGGCCGAGGGCGTTGCCGGGTCGTGCGCGGCCTCCGCATGCCCGGCGAGTTCCCGGGCCAACCCGACCGCGCCAAGGCCGAGTGGGACGCCGCCATCGTGTGGGAGCCCGAGCCCGGCGGCAGCAGCGACATCCTGCTCCTGGCCGAAGTCAAGGCGTCGCCGGCCGCGGCCACGACCGACTACGGGCGGCTGCTGCGCGGGCTCCGCCGGCTGGCGCTGGCCGAGCCGGACGCGAACTACGCCTTCGCCTCGGACGGCGGGCGCATCCGCCTGGCCGGCCGCTCGTTGCGGCAGCTCGGCCCCTGGGGCGATGGCCTGCCCGCCCAGGTGATCTATTGCTGCCCGGCGCCACCCGGGACCCTGGCCGCGGTGCTCGACCCCGCCAGCAAGGGCATGTTGCTGGCCGAGCCGGCCAGCCTGGCCTTCGCGCGGCAACTCACGTTGGGTGGCGATCCGACCCAGGGGGAGCTGGACCCCGTCTGGGCCGAGCTCACCCACGCCCCACGGCTGCGCGCCGCGCTGCACCAGGACCGGACCGCCCGGCAGGCACGCGAGGCCATGCTGGACCCGCACGACCTGGCCGCGGCGCTCGCCCAGGTCCTGGCGACCACGGTGCCGCCCGCCGGTGCCTCCGCTTGAGTCGATCGCCGTGATCCCACCCGAACCGGTCGCGCCCTCCCCCGAATCGACTGCCCCCGCCCGCGGCGGCAGTCCGGTCGAGGTCTTCCTGGCCTTCCTGCGGCTGGGGCTGACCTCCTTCGGCGGCCCGGTCGCGCACCTGGGCTATTTCCGCACGGAGTTCGTGGAGCGCCGCCGCTGGCTGGACGATAGGAGCTTCTCGGACCTGGTCGCCCTGTGCCAGTTCCTGCCGGGGCCCGCCAGCAGCCAGGTCGGCATGGCGCTCGGCCTGTCCCGTGCAGGCTGGCTGGGCTGCCTGTCGGCCTGGCTCGGGTTCACGCTGCCGTCGGCCCTGGCGCTGATCCTGGTCGCCTACGGCGTCCAGCACTGGGCCGGGCTCGCGGCGAGCGGCCTCGTCCAGGGCCTGAAGGTGGCGGCAGTGGCGGTGGTGGCACAAGCCGTCTGGGGCATGTCCCGGTCGCTGTGCCCGGACAAGCCCCGGGCCGGCCTGGCATTGCTGGCGGCGTTGCTCACCCTGGTGGCCCCGACGGCGACGGGGCAGCTCGCCGCCATCGCCCTGGCCGGCGTGGCTGGCTGGTGGCTGCTCGAGCTGCCGCCGCAGGCACCGGTGGCGCATGTCGCCAGCGGCGTGTCACGGACTGCGGGCATCGCGGCTCTGGCCCTGTTCGCCGTGCTGCTGCTGGGGCTGCCCTTGCTGTCGGGCTTGCTGGACGGCCGGCTCCCCGGCCAGGTCGAAGGCTTCTACCGGGCGGGCGCGCTGGTGTTCGGCGGAGGCCACGTGGTCCTGCCCCTGCTGCAGGCCACGGTGGTGCCGTCCGGGATGGTGACCGATTCCGGTTTCCTGGCGGGGTACGGGGCCGCCCAGGCCATGCCGGGGCCGCTGTTTGCGTTTGCCGCCTACCTCGGCGCGGCATCGTCCGGTCCGCTCGGCGGCTGGGCGGGCGGCCTGCTGTTCCTGGCCGTCATCTTCCTTCCGGGTTTCCTGCTGGTCGTCGGCGCACTGCCCTTCTGGGACTCGCTGCGGCAGCGTGCCGCCATCCAGTCCGCCCTGGCCGGCGTGAACGCCGGCGTGGTCGGCCTGCTGCTGTCGGCCCTGTACGACCCGGTGTGGACCGGCACCATCCACACCCGCGCCGACTTCGCCGTCGCCCTGGCCGCCTTTGGGCTGCTGGTGCTTGCGCGCGTGTCGCCGCTGGTGGTGGTGCTGATGTGCGCCGCGGCCGGCTTCGCCGTCCTGGGGTGAGGCCGGCCTGCGGCCTCGCATTCCTACACACGCGGAAGAACCCGCCTGACATACCCGGAGCGCACCCCCGGCAGACTGGTTGCCAGCCTCCACGCAGCCAGCTGCAGCCCATGTCCGACCTGCCGACGTATATCTACCCCTTCATCCTGGCCGTGATCGCAGCGGTCGCCGGGCGCGTGCTGGGCGGCCCGGTGCGCGAGAAGTCCTTCCCCGGATGGATCCTGTATGCGGTGGCGATCGCCTGCGTGATCATCGGCTTCGCGACCATGTGGCTGGACGAGGCCGCCTGAGGAAGGCCCCGCCCTCAGTGGTCGTTGACCACGACCCCGGTCACCTGCACGCCCGCGTTCACGAGCGCATCGACCAGGTTCCGCACCGAAGCCAGGGGACTGGAACCGCCGCACGCCAGCACCAGCGCGAACCCGGCCGCCTCGGCGATCGCCAGCGCCTCCGGCCGGACGTCGGCGGGCGGCGTATCCAGGATGACGTGGTCGAAATCGCCGGTGGCGCCCTTCACCAGCTCCGCCAGCGCCGTCTCCTGAGGCGGCATCGACGCGAGCGGCCCACTGGGAAGCAGGGAGACCATGGGGACAGCGGACAGCGGCTGGATGCAGCTTGCGCGCTCCACGCCCGCCAGTACGTCGGACAGCCCGCGATGGTTGTCGGCCCCGAACAGCCGGTGGAGGCTGGGACGCGCCGTGTCGGCGTCGATCAGCAGGGTACGGCGGCCCAGCAGGCCCAGCGAGATGGCAAGGCTGGCGCAGACGTAGCTGCGGCCGTCGCCCGGATGGACGCTGACGATGGCCAGCGCCCGGCGCGCGGCGCTGCCCCAGGGCCCTGCCAGCAGCTTGTCGCGCAACAGCCCAAAGGCCTCTGGATCGCCGATCGGGCCCAGCGCGCCGGATGCGGCCGCGCTCATGGTTGCGGGCGTGGCGCCACCGGCAAGGCGCGAGGCCGCACGTGGACGCGAGGACCGCTCGACGCGGCCTGCGTGCGGTGCACGTGGGCGAACCAAGGCATGCTTTCGTGGAGGACGCAGTCCTTGAGGCGATCGGACGGGCCGGCGCCGATTCTGTGGCACCCACTCGCGCGGCGGGGGGGATGTATGTCCCCTCCCGCGAAGTCGGCGTGATGGCAAGCCCGCACGCACCCGGCGCGGGTAGCCTGGCTGGATCGGATTCGACATCTGCACTCCCGGCGCGGCAGGCCGTCGTTCGGCCCGCCGGGCGGTGGCCCCCGGCGACTCAGTGAGGCTGGCCGGTCAACCCGGCCTGCCCATCGAGCCGATGCTGCGCGGCATAGGCATGCAGGCTGAGGCGGTTGCGCACACCGAGCTTTCCGTAGATGGACGTCAGGTGGTTGCGCAGGGTGTGCTCGCTGATGCACAGGCGGCTGGCGATCACCTTGCCGGGAGCGGTTGCGTTGCACAGCACGGCCAGCACCAGCTGGCGTTCGCGTACGGTGAGCGATTCGATCCGCGCCCGATCGTCGGCCTCGCGCGCCGGTGCGGTCGCGATGGGGGCGCGACGGCTTCCGTGCAGGCCGTGCGGCCGGCGATCGGCCGCCGCCACGCCCTGCTGGATCGCCGAGATGAGCGCGGACGGCGAATCGCCCGTGCGGAGGACGGCATAGACCCCGATCTCCTTCATCTCCTGCTCCACGGCGCCCGGCTCGCGGGAGGTGAGCAGCATCACGGGGAACCTCTGGGCTGCATCGCGCAGGGCCTGCTCGGTGTGGGCCTCATCGATGTCCACCACCATCATGTCCACGCCGGCGCGCCCGTCGACGGCCAGCGCCTCGTCGAGCGTGCGGGCGGTGCCGGAAAGCTCGATGCCCGAACACGACGTGCGCACCAGTTTCTCGAAGCCCCAGCACAACATGGGCGGGGCGACGACAAACACGTGAACAAGCTGGTTCGAACTCCGCATGCTGCCCTCCGCGCTTACGGCAACGCCGACGGGGGCATCCTAGTGAGGGCGGACGCCAAGCTCTTCAAACTTGCATCTGGTTTCCGCGCTTGCGGAAACTTCCGCGCTCGACCGGACGGCCCAACCATGGAGACGTCTCGCGAGGCCAGGGCTTCCTGCAAGCGTCCCCGAAATCGTCCTGCATTTCGTAACGGCTTTCGAGGCGGCGCAGGCGGGAGCTTGCTCCTGCCTGGCGATCCGGCGCCATGCCAGGGGCGACGACGGGTGCAGCAGTTCCATGATGGCCGTCCGTCGTCGATCGGCTTGCACCGTTCGTCATGCGACCTAGAGTGCTCCCACCGGAGCCCTTCATGTTCGTCACCGCGCTTCGCCGCCGTCGCAGCTTCGCCGCGCTCGCGCTGCTGCTGTCCGCCTGCACCCTGCCGATCCCGCCGGCCGGCCAAGCCCTGTTGACCGGCACGGCCACGTACCGGGAGCGCATGGCGCTGCCGCCCGGCGCACAGTTCGAAGCGACGATCGAGAACGTCTGGCGCGCCGATGCGTCGGCCGTTCCGGTAGCCGGCACGCGCCAGCCCGTGACGGGCGTGCCGATCCAGTTCGCGATCGCCTACGACCCGGCCCTGCTGCGGCCAGGCGAGCGCTACGGGGTGCGGGCGCGCATCCGGGCGGGCGATGGCGCGATGCTGTTCGCCACCGACCGCGCGTACCCTCTCCCCTTGCCGGGCCCGGACGGCCAGGCCCACGTCGACCTCCTGCTGCGCCGCGCGGCCGGCCAGCCGCCGGCGGCGCGCAGCCTGGTGGGGCTCTACCTCTACCTTGCCGACGCTGCGGTCTTCACGGACTGCACGAGCGGGACGCGCTGGCCGGTCGCGGCCGAAGGCGCCGCGGCAGCGCTGGAGCGCGCCTATCTCGCGGCGCGACGTGCGCCGGGCGTGCCGGCACTGGCCACCGTGGAAGCGCACGTGGCCGAGCGGCCCCGGATCGAGGGCCCGGGGCAGCAGCCCATGCTCATCGTGCAGCGCGTGCTGTCGGTGCAGCCCCAGTCGTCGTGCGCGCCGTGAGCGGAGCGCGGGGCCCCGGCACGGACGATCGGCCCAGTCAACGCGTCGGGACGACGTTCGGCGGCACGACGGGCGCAGGCTCCGCCGCCGTCGTGGCGCCGCGCTCGGCGGCCATCGCAGCCACCAGCGCCTGCGTGCCCGACCCCCAGCGCGAGACGCAGCGGATCGCCTGCGTGAAGGGCACGTCCACCGCATGGACGCGCGATGGGTCCAGCACGTACACCGCGCCGGCCAGCGGCGTGGGGGCCGACGGCACGAACACCGTGTAGCGCCCGTCGGGCAACTCTTCCACGATGAAGGCCGGCACGAGCGCGTCCTCGATCTCGGCCAGCGCCGGCTTCCACACGTTGTCTTCCGCGCGCCCGGCGAACTGCTGCACCAGGCTGCGGAACAGGGCGTAGCCGGGCAGCCGGCCGAAGAACGATTTCTCCAGGCGCTCGCGCACGACGCGCCCGGGCGTCGTGCGCACGGCCAGGCCGACCAGCGCGCACGCGGCCAGCAGGATCAGCAGCGCGACCGCCTCCGGTGCTGCCGCCCAGTCCGGCAGCAGCGCTGCCACCGGGTGGACCAGCACCGCGATGGCGGCGACCGCCTTGAACAGCAGCAACAAGGCCAGCCAGACCGGCAGCACGACCAGCAGGCCGCCGACGACGGCATTCGCGATGAAGTCCCGGACGAGCCTCATCCCACCTCTGCCGCCGAAGGAAAACCGACGCTGCGAGCCGGGCGGCCGGATGGCTCTGCCTTGTTCATGCGGGTCTCCCTGGGGATCGTTGGAAGGTCAGTGCCTGGGTTCGGTGGTTCCGTGCAGCGACGGTCCAGCCACAGTCGTCAGGCGCTTCTTGCGCCAGGCCTTGTAGGGGGCGGACGCCAGTTCGCTCACCAGCACGGCCAGCAGCACGCCGACCGGCGCCAGCGGCTGGTCGGTCAGGCTCGCCACCGCCACGGCCACGCCGGGATGGCGTGACACCGTCGCGCAGGCCAGCACCGTGCGCCGGTCCTCGTCGCGGCCGGCCAGCCAGTGGCCGGAAGCGAGCCCCAGTACGACCATGACGACCAGCGCGGTCACGGTGCCGTAGCGCATCACCGATCCCATCGCCGACCAGGCTCCGGCAATGATCGCGACGGCGCACACCAGCAGCAGCACCGAAGCCAGCTTCTCGAGGGCCGGTATCCAGCGCCGTCCGCCCGGCCAGGCGCGGCCGAGCGCGAGCCCCAGCGCCAGCGGGAGCAGCACCGACCCGGCCACCACCTGGGCGACTGCCATGGGCTGGATGTGGACGTCGCTCTTGCCGACCGACCACTGCACGCCCTCCACGGCGAGGGGCGTGAGCACGATCGACAGCACGGCGCTCGCGAAGAACAGCCCGTGGGCGCGCGAGCTGCCTTCGCGCGTGACCAGCGGCAGCATGGCCTGGGTGAACGCCGAGCCGACCGGCGAGACGGACAGCGTCACGATGGCGACGATCAGGGCCGGGTGCAGCGAGAACAGCTTGCACACCAGCACCGCGATGGCCGGCCCGAGCACGAACATCACCAGCATCGCCCGGACCAGCTGCGCCGGCCGCGCGAACAGCGATCGCAGGCTGTCCACGGTGGCCTGCATGCCTTGCGTGAGGACCGTCAGGAAAATGCTGAGGGTGATGCCGCCCAGCACCAGCGACTGCACGCTCATGGTCGACCTCCTTCGCACACGGGTGAGGCCGCGCGGATCACACACGCGGAAGCGGAACTTGCCGCAGCGCAGCGACGGGCGCCATGGGACCTTCGGCCAATGGACGCCCGGGAGCGGGGCCCGTCAGCGTCGCAGGCCGCGCAGGGCGTCGCCCAGCGACTTCCCGCCGAGTGGCTTGCCCAGCCGCTCGCCCAGGCGCTCCTTGACCTTCTCCTCCACCCGCTCCTGCACCTGCTGCTTCGCCAGCCCGGCGGCCAGGCCACCCCAGTCGAGCTGGAAGCTCGGGTCCTCGAAGGAGCCGGCGACGCGCAAGGGGATGGTCAGGCCGCGCAGGTCCTCAAATTCCCGCCCGTCCTGTCCCTTGGAAGTGCCGACAACCGTCACCTTGGCCAGGTAGTCCAGCCGCTCATGGACCAGGTCGATGGTCCCGGAACCCCCGGCACGCAGGAAGGGCGACTTCGCGTCCAGGTCGTCGCTGCGCGCGACGCCGTTGGTGATGCGGAAACTCGCCGTCAACTCCGAGAAGTCGGTCTTCTCGGTCCGGTCGCCCGTGGTTTCCTGCCCGCCGGCCTTCAGCATCGCCTTGGCCTGACGCAGCGACTTGGCGAGGTTGATGCCCTTGACCGCCCCGTCGCGCAGGCTCACCCGCGCCGTGCCGTTCAGGGCCTGGCGCATCGCCTGGGCGGTCGGGCCCGCGGTGCCCACGTCCAGCACGAGGCGGCCGCGGCCCTCGAGCACGTCGCTCTGCGCGAAGTCCCGGATCAGCGGTCCGATGGCCACGTTGTCCAGCGTCTGCCGGACCGCCACGCGGTTGCCGTCCGCCTGGGCTGCGAGCGATCCCGCGAGGCTGCCGCCATAGAGTCGCGCCGACAGCGGGTTCACCTCCATTCGTCCCTGGTCCACCTGGAACTTCGCCGCCACGGCATTGAGCTTCAGGTTGCGCGCCTTGAGGTCGCCGACCTGCGCCGTACCGCGCAGGTCCAGCCCGCGCAGGAACGACAGGTCGATGCGGTCCCCCTCGCCGCTCGCACCACCCGGTGCCTTGGCAGCGGCGGGCGCAGAGGCGGGGGCGGAGGTGGCGCCGGCCTTCGCAGCGGCACCGGACGACGGCGGGAAGTAGCGATCCACGTCGAGCCGGTCCGCCTTGAGGTCGACGACAGCCGCCAACGGCGAAAACCGGGCCAGCTCGAAGCGACCCTGGATGTGGCTGTCGTCCAGGCGGGTGGACCACTCGCCGCTCGCCTGCGACCGCCCCCAGTCCAGGCGGGCCGAGGCCTGCAGCGGCAGCTGCACCTGCTTCATGGGCAGTTGCGGGTGCGCCAGTTGCAGATCGCCGGTGACCTTGGACAGCACGAGGCGCTGCGGCTCCAGCTGGGCCTGCACCGACCCGGCCAGCTGGCCGCTGGAGGCCAGCGGCCCCTGCTGCAACTTCCATTGCACGCCGAGGTTGCCGACGTCCCATTGCATGGCGCTTCCCTGCACTCCGCTGAGGTTCGCGCTGGCATCCAGCTGGCGCTGCGGGCCTGCCAGCTTGATGCTGCCGGTGGCGTTCGCGGCGGAGGAGCCCCCGTTCGCCGCCGCCAGCTGGGGCACCTCGAACTTCGCCTGGAGGGCGTCCTGTCCGAGCCGCCCCGCGAGCGTGGCCACCAGCGACTTCACGGCGATGCCCTGGGCACCATCGAAGCTCGCCTCGCCGGCGTCGACCGCGGCACGGACCTGCTGCCACCCGAGCACGTCGCCCTGCACATCCAGGTCCAGCGACGACAGCGCATAGCGCGCCTGCGCGGTGTCGTAGCGGTAGTTGCCGGCGAGCTGGATCGCCGCCGCGAGCCGCGGCTGCCCGGCCGTGGCGCGGAAGGCGACTTCCAGCGGCCCGCTGGCAGCGGCCTGCGACAGGCGCCCCGTGCGGAGGTTGACGTCGGCCAGTTCGATGTTGCGGCCGGCCTTCTCATCCACCAGCACGGCGGCCGATCGCGCGATGCGTACGCCGGCAATGTCCAGCGCAATGGGCTCATCCTGGGCAGCTGGAGCGGGTGCCGACGTGGCGCCCGGTTGTCCGCCGCCCCTGCCGGCCAGGTCGTCGAAATTGAAGGAGCCGTCCTTGCGGCGCACGATGCGCGCGCGGACGCCGTCCAGTTCGACACGGTCCACGACCACGCGGCGCGACAGCAGCGGGATCAGTTGCACCGATACGTGGGCGCCTTCCACGCTGGCGAATGCCTGCTGAGGGGAAGCGGGTTCGCTCAGGCGGGCCTTGCCCAGCTTCAAGCCGATCGACGGATAGAAGGCGAGCGAGAAATCGCCCTCGATGCGCAGCGTGCGCTGCGTGCGGTCCAGCACTGCCTGCTCGATCCGGCGCCGCGTCCAGTCGGCATCGAAGCGCCAGGCGAGCACCGCTGCCGCGGCCACCACCAGGAGCAGCAGTCCCAGCAGCACGGTGGCCAGGATCTTCAATGCCTTCACTGCATGCCTCCGGTGACGAGGCCGACGAAGCGGCGTCAGGCCAGGAAAGCCCGGTCGACGACCCGCACCAGTTCCACCGCCGAGCGCACGCCCATCTTGTGCAGGCCGCGCGCGCGGTGCACCTTGATCGTCTTCTCCGCGATCTGCAGGTCGGCCGCGATCTGCTTGTTCAGGCGCCCGTCCATCACGTGGACCAGCACCTCGCGCTCCCGGGTGGTCAGCAGCGCCATGCGGTGCTCGACGCTCTGGCGCATCGCCAAGCGCATGCGCCGGGCCTGGTCCACGGCGAGGGCGCGCGTCACGGCCGCAAGCAGTTGCCTGGCATCGACCGGCTTGGGCAGGAAGTCGATCGCACCGGCCCGCATGGCGCTGGCGCAGGTGGCCACGTCGGCGCACCCGGAGAGGAACACGACCGGGAGCGTGTCCGGGTCGCCGGCGATCCTCCGGTACAGCGAGATGCCGTCCGCGCCGGGCAACGCCACGTCGAGCAGGATGCAGCCATGCGGCAGCGGCGGCGCCAGCGCCGTGAAGCTGTCGGCATCCGGGTGGGCGACCACGGAATGGCCCTTCTTCGTGAGCAGCTGCGAGAGCACGCGACGCAGGCCTGGATCGTCATCGATGACGTGCACCTGGGGTCGCCCATCCTGTCCGCCGGCGCGGACCTGCTGGACAGTTGGCGGATCGTGGGGCATGGGCAACCCTCCTTCGGCTACGGAGGCGGTTGCGACCTCCGACCTGCTGTTTTAGGAACGGGCTGCACCCGGATCAAGTCGAATTCGCAACCGGTAACGCGCGCAACAAGGACGGGCCGCCCACCCCGTAGGCGCCTACGCACCGAAGACGCGTCGATCCAGTCGCACCTTCCTGCGCTCGACCGGAGCATTGGCCGCACGCGCCAGCACCACGGTGTAGTCGCCGCCGTCCAGGCGCCACTTCTGCAGCTGGCCGTCGAAGCGCGCGAGCAGCCGTGGATCCGCGGTCACGCTGACCCGCCTGGATTCGCCCGGCTGGAGTTCCACCCGCTCGAAGCCGAGCAGGCGCAGCCGCGGATCGCCGGGAGCGGCGGCCAGGTACACCTGCGGCACGTCGGCACCGGCCCGGTCACCGGTGTTGGTGACCGTGAAACTCGCCGTGACCGTGTCACCACCCTCCACCTCCAGCCCCCCGTACCCGAAGCTCGTGTAGCCCAGCCCATGGCCGAAGGCGTACATCGGCTGCTCGTTCTGGCGGGCGAACCAGCGGTAACCGACTTCCGCGCCTTCGTTGTAGTCGATGGTGACCGGGGTGCCCCACGGCGTTCCGAGGCCGGGCAGTTCGGGCCGCGGCGTCTGGGCAAGGCTCTGCGGGAACGTGATCGGGAGCCGGCCCGACGGATTCACCTTTCCCGCCAGGACATCGGCGATGGCCTGGGCGCCGGCCTGCCCGGGGTACCACGCCTGCACGATGGCCTTGACCTTGTCGCGCCAGGGCATGTCCACGGGGTTGCCGGTCTCCAGCACCACGATGGTGTTGGGGTTGGCGCTGGCCACGGCATCGATCACGGCATCCTGGCCCCAGGGCAGCGACAGGTCGGGCATGTCGAAGCCCTCGCCCTCGACGCGGATCCCGAAGGCGATGACCACGTCGCAGCGCCGGGCCGTCAACACCGCCTCGGCCGGCGTGTAGCCGGGGTCGAAATCGAACTGCGCCTTGGGCAGCGCACTCTTAAGTTCCTCCAGAGGCGAGGGCTGGAGAAGGAAGAGATTGCGATGCTTGCCCATGACGCCCGCGCCACCGATCTTGATGACCCCCGCGAAGCCGCCCACCGGCGCCACCGCGCCAGAGCCGGTGCCGCTGACCACCCCTTGCTGCGCATAGCCGCCGATCACGGCGATCCTGAGCGGCTTGTCCGTCGGCAAGGGCAGCGCGTTCTCGTTCTTCAGCAGCACGATGCCCTGGCGCGCGCCTTCCAGCGCGATGTCGTTGTGCCGATCCATGTCCACTTCGGGGGCTGGCCCCCAGCGATCCGCGCCGACCGCGACCAGTGAACGCAGGATGCGTCGCACCATGTCGGAGAGGCGCGCCTTGGGGAACCGGCCTTCGGCATAGGCCTTTCGCAGCGGCTCCGTGAAGGGCTCGGCCAGGGGCTTGGCCTTCCAGAGCATCGCGTCCCCCTGTACACCCGATTCCTGGTCGAGTCCCTTGAGCGCGAAGTCCCAGTGCGGCGTGGCGCCCCAGTCGGACATGACCCAGCCCTTGTAGCCGAAGGCGCCCTTCAGCACGCCGTTGAGGAGATGGTCGTTCCCGCCCGCGTACTCGCCATTGATCTTGTTGTAGCCGCTCATGATGGAGCCGGGCTGCGACCGCTCGATCGCGACCTGGAAGGTGAGCAGGTCCGACTCGCGATGCGCATCCGGGTCGATGATCGCGTCCAGCCAGTGGCGGTTGGTCTCGTTGCAGTTGAGCGTGTAGTGCTTGAGCGTGGAGACCACGCCCTGGCTTTGGATGCCGTTGACCTGTTCGGCGGCCATGACCGCGCTAAGCCAGGGATCCTCGGAGAAGTACTCGAAGTTGCGGCCGTTGCGCGGGTCGCGCGCCAGGTTGCAGCCGCCGGCCAGCTGGACGTTGAAGCCGCGCATGCGCGCCTCGCGGGCAATCGCCTCGCCGCCCCGGCGGACGAGCTCCGGGTTGAAGCTGGCGCCGAGGGCGATCAGGGACGGGAATGCCGTGGCGCCCGGGTCGTCCGGCCGGTAGCCCGGGTTGGTGATCCCCATGCTGGCGTCGCTGCTCTGGATCGCCGGAATGCCCAGCCGCGGAACGCCGGGCGTGTAGCCGGCACTCATGTTCCCGAGATCCGCGGGAAGCCGCGGGTCGCGCCCCCCGACGGCGCTGCCCGGTATGTAGCCGAGCACGCTGATGATGAGCGAGAAGCGCTCGTCATCGGTCATCTGTTCCTCCAGTTCCCGAGCGCGTGCATCGGGGTCCTGCATTGCGCGCGTGGCGGAGTCGTCGTGCGGCGCGGTGTGCGCGTAAGGAGAATTCAGCGTGTCGTCATGCTGTTGTTCGCGTGCCATGGGGCCTCCTGATGGGTCCGTCGCCTGGACGGATGTTCGCGCCACGCGCCGGGCCGCTTTTGTTGCGCATGCCTGGCGGCCTTGCCATTGGACGATGGGCCCATTGACTTGCAAACCGATCGCTCTCACGACGGCCGCAAGGGCGCGCCCAGGGTGATGTCAATGGGACCAAGGTCCGATGCGCGCTGCAGGGCTGCGGACGGTACGCTGCATCGGGCAACCGGAGGGTTGGCGACAGGAGGTTCGGCATGACGACCCGGAAGCGCGCATGGATGCCAGCCCCCCGCCTTGCACGCGTGGCCGGCTGCGCCCTCCTCCTCGCCTTCACCCTGCACGCAGGCCCGCCGGTCTCGCTGGCGCAGCCCGCGCCTGTCCAGGCTGCGCCGCAAGAAGTCTCGCGAGCGCCCGACGCCCTGGGGCGCGACTCGCCCCTGGGCACCGTCACCGGCTTCAGCCGCGCCGTGCACCGCGGGGAACTGATGCTGGCCTCTCGCTATCTCCAGCTCGGAGCGAGGAGCTCGCGCCAGGGTGAAGCGCTGGCGGAAGACCTGGGCACCGTACTGGACCGCTACTTCACCCGTTCGCTCACCAGCCTGAGTCCGAACCCCAACGGCCGGCTCGACGACGGACTACCTGCCGACCGCGAGAAGCTGACCTTGACGGTCGGGGACCGCGAGGTCGACCTGTTCCTGGTCCGCGTTCGCGAGCCCGGCCAGGGCGATGCCTGGCTGGTCTCCTCGGAATCCCTCGCGCGCGTGCCGGACCTGCGCCGGCAGGAGCGGGGCAGCTGGCTCGAGGAGCGGATGCCCGAGTGGCTGCAGCGCGGCACCTGGCTCGGTGCGACGCCGGCCCAGTGGCTGATGTGGACGGGAAGCCTCTTGCTGCCGCTCGCGGCC
>NZ_DASPLW010000028.1:0-60987 GCF_035627355.1 Ramlibacter sp. | reverse complement strand
TCGGACCCCTCTCCTCCTCGTCATGCAGCATTCGCAAACCCACCTGCGCTCGCGCCCGATCTCGGCCGGCCACCTGCGCGCCTTCGAGGCCGTGGCACGCCACCTCAATTTCCGCGCCGCGGCCGAGGAGATGGCGCTCACCCAGTCGGCCGTGAGCCGCCAGATCCAGTCGCTGGAAGAAGAGGTGGGGGTGAGCCTGTTCCTGCGCCACACGCGCGCGGTGGAATTGACCAGTGCCGGCGCGCAGTTGCTGATGGCGGTGTCGCAGTCGCTGCCGCGCATCGACGGCGCGGTGCGGCAGATCCGCCAGAGCGCGGGGCGGCGCGCGGTGGCGCTCACCACGTTCGCGTCGTTCGCCTCGATGTGGCTGATCCCGCGGCTGGAGCAGTTCCAGCGCGACAACCCGGACATCGACATCCGCATCGACGCCACCGACACTTCGCTCGACCTGGAGCTGGCCGACGTGGACCTGGCGCTGCGCTACGGCCCGGCGTCCAACATGCCGCCACGCTCGGTGCGCCTGTTCGGCGAGCAGCTCACGCCGGTGGCCAGCCCCTGGCTGCTCAAGGCCACGCCGGTGAAGAAGCCGTCGGACCTGGCGCAATTCGCCCTGATCGAGGCCGGCGACGCCCATCCCGGGCACATGGAGTGGCTGACCTGGCGGCGCTGGTTCGACGCCCAGCAGCTGACGCGCTTCCAGCCCAAGCGCTGGCTGTACTTCAACTACGCCTACCAGATGGTGCAGGCGGCGCTCACCGGCCAGGGCGTGGTGCTGGCGCGGCTGCCCATGGTGGCCGAGAGCCTGGCCAACGGCGACCTGATCGAGCCGCTGCCGAAGCTGCGCATCGACTCGCCCCTGTCCTACTGGCTGATCAAGGGCGAGCGCAGCGGCCAGCGCCCCGAGGTGGCCGGCTTCTGCGCCTGGCTGGAAGGCCAGGCCAGGTCCACCCGCCAGACCATTGGCGAAGTGCCCGACCCGGACACGGTGGACAACATCGACTGACGATGCGCCCTGGACGGAGCGGAGCGCGCCGTCCCCGCCGGGATCAGTCGGGCCGCGTCATTGCCAGCGCCTCTTCCACGTAGAGGTAGACCTCCTCCGGGATGGACGGGTGGCGCTTGCGCTCCTTGGTGCGCCACTGGCCCAGGCGCACGATCACCAGCTCGCGCGACGGCACCACGATGGCGTACTGGCCCAGGTGGCCCTGCATGAACCAGAACGGCGGGCTGTGCCTGGGGTCCATCCAGAGCCCGTGGCCGTAGTGCTCCACGTGCCCGTTGGGGCTGGTCATGCGCTTGACGAAGTCCGCCGGCACCACCTGCTGTCCGTTCCACTGCCCCTGCTGCAGCATCATCTGTGCGACCCGCGCCATGTTACGCGCCGAGGTGTGGATGCAGCAGTAGGCCAGCTCCATGCCGCCGTCCTCGCGTGGCCGGTCCAGGCTCCAGCTGGCCTCGGCCATCCCGAGCGGCTGCCACAGCCGCCGCGACGCGTAGCCCGCCAGCGTCAGGTCGGGCTCGCGCGCCTTCAGCGCCCGCTGCAGCGCGATGCCCAGCAACTGCGTGCTGGCGCTGCTGTACTCGTAGCCGCTGCCCGGCTCGCGCTCGAAGCCGTGGCGCAGCACCGTGGCCTGCGCATCGCCGCCGAAGTACAGCTCGGTGGTGGCGTTCAGCGGCAGGTAGTAGTTCTCGTCCCAGGCGTGGCCGGAGGTCATCGCCGACAGCTGCGCCAGGGTGGCGAAGCGGCCCTGCGGATGGTTCGCGTACTCGCCCACCCAGGTGGCCAGCGGCGCGTCGAACGACGGCACGATGCCGTCGGCCACCGCCGCGCCGGCCAGCAGCGTCATGACCGTCTTGGCCATGGAGAAGATGTTGGTGCGGCTGTCCGGCCCGTAGGGCGGGAAGTAGGTCTCGTGCACCAGCGCGCCCTTGTGCATCACCAGGAAGGCGGCGCTGCGGTGCTGGCGCAGGTAGCTGGCCATGCCCTCCGACAGCGGCCGCTGCGGCCCGGCCGTCCAGGGCTGCGGCGCCCCGCCGGCGATGCGCGCCTGCGTGAAGTTGCGCGCATCGTCGATGTGCGCGGTGTTGTGGCCCTGCAGGTAGGTGTAGCGCACGGCGTTCCAGATGTAGCCGTGGCCGGCCAGCTGCAAGGCCGCGGCCGTCAGCACGAGCAGCACCAGCAGCCCGAGCAGTCCGCGCTTGAGGTATTTCACGTCCCGTCTCCCTTCATTTCAGTTCTTCTCCGAACATCTACATCGCACAACGGACGAATTCGCAAGGCCTAGTCCAGTGCCACCGCGGAACCGGCTCTGCCGGGCCGCTGGTGGCGCCCCTTGAGGGGAGGCGCCGAAGGCGCTTCGGGGTGGTCTCTTACACAGGCCACACGACGCCGTTGTCGTTCAGGATGGCGTCCAGTGGCACGTCGTGCGGCTCCGGCTCCAGGTCGTCCAGGTAGCCGTTGGTGTATCCCAACCCCACCGTGAACGGGCGGGGCTCCAGCGCGGCCAGCGTGCGGTCGTAGAACCCGCCGCCGTAGCCGAGGCGGTAGCCGCCCGGTCCGTAGCCGACGCAGGGCACGAACAGCAGGGTGGGCACGACCACTTCGGTGTCCTTGGGCTTGGGGATTCCGTAGGCGTCCTCCTCCATCGGGCAGCCCGGGTACCAGGCGTGAAATCCGAGCGTCCTGTGCTGCTTGTCCACCACAGGCAGCGCGATGCGCCGCAGCTGCGGTTCGTCCAGCAGCTCGCCGTCTTCCTTCCACCGGTGCAGCGCCGGCAGGGGATCGAACTCGCCCTTGATCGGCCAGTAGGCGCCGATCACGGTGTCGGGCCGCCCCACCAGCCAGATGCGCATCACCTGCTGCAGCAGGTCGGCCCGGCGCAGCCGGTCGGGCAATGCCAGCCGGTCCTCGACCAGGCGCCGGCGCAAGGCTTTTTTCTCCTCCGGCGTGCTCATAATCCCCCGATGAAGTTCCGGCCGATTCTGACATCCCTGTTGCTGGCGCTGGCCGGCGCCGCATTCGCACAGGCCCCGGGCGACGCGATCGTGCTGGACATGGCGCAGGCCTGGCGCCAGGGCAACAAGGAGCGCCTCACGCAGTTGCTGCCGCAGGTGCGCGGGCACGCCCTGGAACCCTGGGCTGCCTACTGGGAGTTGCGCGCACGGCTGGATACGGCCACCCCGGCGGAGGTGCAGGACTTCCTCACCCGCTACGCCGGCACCTACCAGGAAGACCGCTTGCGCAACGACTGGCTGCTGCTGCTCGGCGACCGCCGCGACTGGCCCGCCTTCGACGACGCGCACGCGGGCTTCCGGATGCGCGACGACCCGCAGGTCCGGTGCTACGCCCTGCTGGTGCAGCACCTGAGCGAAGGCCCCGCCGCGCCCGCCACCCTGGCCGACGAGGTCCGCCGCCTCTGGTGGGCCGAGCGCGGCGACCCGGGCGCGTGCACCCATGCGGCCAGCCGATTGATGGGCGAGGCCGGCGCGCGCAACCGGCTCACCCAGGCCGATGCTTGGGTCAAGGCCCGGCTGGCCATGGAGGCCAACCGGCCGCGCAGCGTGGAAGCGGCGGTGGGCATGGTCGCCCCCGACGCCCTGCCGCTGCTAGCTCAGATCCAGGCCAGCCCCACGAAATTCCTCGCCGGCCGGGTGAGCGCCGCCTCCCGCGTGCGCAAGGAACTGGTCGGGCTGGCGCTGCTGAAGATGGCCACCGCCGACACCGACAGCGCCGTGCGCATGCTGGAGGACAAGTGGGGGCCGCAGTTGTCCCCCGAGGAGCGCAACTGGATCTGGGGCACGCTGGGCAAGCGGGCCGCGCAGCAGCTGTCGCCCGACGCGCTCGGCTACTTCGCGCACGTGACCCGCGACGCCGACCTGAGCGACAGCATGCTGGCCTGGAAGGCCCGCGCCGCCCTGCGGGCCGGCCGCGCGCCGCTCTGGGACGGGGTGCGCTCGGCCATAGACGCGATGAGCGACGAGGCGCAGCAGGAGCCCACCTGGCGCTACTGGAAGGCACGCGCCCTGCTCGCCTCCGGGCGCGATGCGCAGCGCGCCGAGGCCCAACGCCTGCTGGAAGCCATCGCCTCGCCGGCCGGCTTCTACGAGCAGCTGGCGCTGGAGGAGCTGGGCCTGACGATCGACGTGCCGCCGCGGCCGGCACCGCCCACGCCCGAGGAGCTCGACGCCGCGAGCCGGAACCCCGCGCTGCAGCGCGCGCTGTACGCCATCCAGCTCGGGCTGCGTTCCGAAGGCAACCGCGAATGGGTCTATGCCACGGCGCTGGCGACGCCCGGCGGCATGGGCGAGCGGGAGCTGCTGGCGGCGGCGCAGATCGCCTGCGAGCGCGAGGTCTGGGACCGCTGCATCAACACCAGCGAGCGCACGCGCGAGGCCTTCGATGCCGTTCAGCGCTTCCCGATGCCGCACCGCGAGTCGGTCGTCCGCCGCGCCCAGGCGATCGGGCTGGACCCGGCCTACGTCTACGGCCTGATCCGGCAGGAGAGCCGCTTCATCATGGACGCCCGCTCGCACGTGGGCGCCTCCGGCCTGATGCAGGTGATGCCGGCCACCGCGCGCTGGACCGCCCGCAAGATCGGCATGAACGGCTTCCGCCCCGAGCAGCTGACCGACCGCGAAACCAACATCGCCATCGGCACCGCCTACCTCAAGCTGGCGCTGGACGATCTCGACGGCTCCATGCCGCTGGCCGCCGCCGCCTACAACGCCGGCCCGCGGCGGCCGCGTGCCTGGCGCAACGGCCCGGTGATCGAGGCGGCCGCCTGGGCCGAGAACATCCCGTTCGGCGAGACGCGCGACTACGTCAAGAAGGTGCTGGCCAACACCACGCTGTACGCCGCCATCCTGACCGGCCAGCCGCAGTCGCTGAAGGCCCGCCTGGGCTTCATCGGCCCGCGCGACGCCAGCCTTCCCGAGCCCAACGCCGACCTGCCCTGACCGCCGCGGCATGGATCTCTGGCAGCGCATCCTCGCCACCGTCGCCGACGAGTTCTCGGACCTGCCCGACGCCGAGACCTTCACGCGCGTGGTGGTGCGCCTGGTGCTGGCGGCGCTGCTGGGCGCGCTGGTGGGGCTGGAGCGCGAACTGGCGGGCAAGCCCGCGGGCTTGCGCACCCACATGCTGGTGGCGCTGGGCGCGGCCCTGTTCGTGCTGATCCCGCTGCAGGCCGGCATCGAGCTGGGCGACCTCAGCCGCGTGATCCAGGGCCTGCTGGCGGGGGTCGGCTTCCTGTGTGCCGGCGCCATCCTCAAGGGCGATGCCGAAGACGAGGTGCACGGGCTGACCACCGCCGCCAGCCTCTGGATGACGACGGCCATCGGCCTGGGCGTCGGCCTGGGCCGCGACACCACCGCCGCCCTCAGCACGGTGCTGGTGCTGGGCATCCTGCGGTTGGAAGGACCGCTGAAGCGCTGGATCGAGCAGCGCCGCCGCGGCCGGCTGGTCGCCACCGCGGACCGCGACGAAGGCCATTGATCGCCAATCCGCATCGATGGTGCGGGCATTCGGAATCGATGCGCGAAGGGCGCGACGCTAGCATTCGTGGCACATCCGCATCGAAAGGCGCCCTCCATGCTCAAGCTCTACATCGGCAGCAAGAACTATTCGTCCTGGTCCATGCGTCCCTGGGTGCTGATGCGGCAGGCCGGCATCCCGTTCGAGGAAGTGAAGCTGCGCTTCGACTCGTTCGCGGCCGACTCGCAACTGAAGCGCTCGATCGCCGAGGTCAGCCCGGCCGGCAAGGTGCCGGTGCTGGTGGACGACGGCTTCTCCATCTGGGACACCATGGCGATCGCCGAATACCTGGCCGAGCGGTTCCCCGACAAGGCCCTCTGGCCGCGCGACCGGCAGGCGCGTGCCCGCGCGCGCAGCGTCTGCGCCGAGATGCACTCCGGCTTCGCCGCCCTGCGCGGCCTCTGCCCGATGAACATCGAGGCCTCGCTGCCCGACGTCGGCAAGCTGGGCTATCGCGACAAGCCGGCGGTGCGGGCCGACGTGGATCGCATCGTGGCGATGTGGGACGAGCTGCTGCGGCAGCACGGCGGGCCCATGCTGTTCGGCGAGTTCAGCATCGCCGACGCCTTCTACGCTCCGGTGTGCATGCGTTTCCGCACCTACGGCATGCCGGTGCCGCAGGTCGCGGCCGACTACGTGGCGCGCGTCTGCGAGCTGCCCGGCGTGAAGGCCTGGATCACCGACGCGCTCGCGGAGCAGGACTTCCGCGAATTCGAGGAGCCGTACCGGCTCGCGCGCTGACGCGAGCCGCGGGCAGCCGCGTCTTACACTGGCTGCCATGCAGACGTACATGGTGGGCGGGGCGGTCCGCGACGCGCTGCTCGGGCTGCCGGTGAACGACCACGACTGGGTGGTCGTCGGCGCCACGCCCGAGGCGATGGTGGCGGCCGGCTACCTGCCGGTCGGGCGCGACTTCCCGGTGTTCCTGCATCCCGCGACGCGCGAGGAGTACGCGCTGGCGCGCACCGAGCGCAAGACCGGCCGCGGCTACCACGGCTTCGCCTTCCATGCCGATCCCGGCGTCACGCTGGAGGAGGACCTCGCCCGGCGCGACCTCACCATCAACGCCATGGCGCGCGACGAGGCCGGACGCCTGATCGATCCCTTCGGCGGCCAGGCGGACCTGCGCGCGCGCGTGCTGCGGCACGTGACCGACGCCTTCCGCGAGGACCCGGTGCGCATCCTGCGGGTGGCGCGCTTCGCGGCCCGCTTCGCCGATTTCAGCCTCGCCCCCGAGACACTGGAGCTGATGCGCGGCATGGTGGCGGCCGGCGAAGTGGATGCGCTGGTCCCCGAGCGCGTGTGGCAGGAACTGGCGCGCGGCCTGATGGAGCAGCGGCCCTCGCGCATGTTCGAGCTGCTGCGCGAATGCGGCGCGCTGGCGCGGCTGCTGCCGGAGGTGGACCGGCTCTGGGGCGTGCCGCAGCGCGCGGACTACCACCCGGAGGTGGACACCGGCGTGCACCTGATGATGGTGCTGGACATGAGCGCGCGGCTGCAGGCCAGCCTGCCGGTGCGCTTCGCCTGCCTGGCGCACGACCTGGGCAAGGGCACGACGCCGGCCTCGGTGCTGCCGCGCCACATCGGCCACGAGGAGCGCAGCGCCCGCCTGCTCAAGTCGCTGGCCAAGCGGCTGCGCGTGCCCACCGAGTGCAGCGAACTGGCGGACGTGGTCGCGCGCGAGCACGGCAACATCCACCGCAGCGGCGAGTTCGGCGCGGCGGCCATCGTGCGATTGCTGGAGCGCTGCGACGCCTTCCGCAAGCCGCAGCGCTTCGACGAGGTGCTGCTGGCCTGCGAGTGCGATGCGCGCGGGCGGCTGGGGCTGGAAGAGTCCGGCTATCCGCAGCGGCCCCGCTTGCGAACCGCCCTGCAGGCCGCGCTGGCGGTCGGCACGCGCGCGATCGCCACGGCCGCGCAGGCGCAGGGCCTCGCCGGGCCACAGGTCGGCGAGCGCATCCACGAGGCGCGGGTGCACGCGGTGGCGCAGTGCCTGGCCGGCACTCAGTCCAGCAGCGCCAGCGCAGCGTAGTCGCCGACCCGCTCGCCCAGCCCGGCGGGTACCAGCTCGCAGCCGGCGGTCAGCGCCGGCAGGTGGCGGCGGACTTCCGCCTGCAGCCGCGGCAGCAGCAACTCCTGGTTGTGGCAGAACACGCTGCCGCCCAGGCTGATGCGCTGCAGGTCGAGGGTCGCCACCAGGTTGTAGAGCCCGCGTCCCATCACGCGGCACAACTCGTCGACGGCGGCCAGCGCCCGGGCGTCGCCCTCGCGGGCGCGCTGCATCAGCGTGGCCGCATCGACGCCGAAACGGGGCTCGGCGAAGGTGCCGCCGACCAGCGCCTCCAGGTCGCCCACGTTGCCGCAGCCGCACTGGATGCGATCGTCGTCGGCGACGAAAGCATGTCCCGCGTGGCCGGCATTCCCGTTCTTGCCGCGCAGCACGCGTCCGCCCACGCACAAGCCGGTGCCGACACCGGTGCTCCACGTCACGTACGCGCAATCGTCCACGCCCTGCAGCGCGCCCCAGCGGCGCTCCGCCTCCAGCGCGGCGATGCCGTCGTTCTCCACCCGCAGCCGGGCGAAGCGGCGCGCCAGCGGCGCTTCCAGCACGGCGGAGGTCCAGTCGTTGGGCAGGCGCCCGGGCGGACCGGCCAGGCCGCCGCAGATGTTGGGCGCGGCGACTTCGATGGCGCCGTCCACCCGCACGAACGGACCGCAGGAGGCAACGCCCGCGGCTTGCACGGCGTCGGGCGCGATGCCCGCCTCGGCGCAGGCCTCGTCGACCATGCGCAGGATCTGGCGCGCCACGGCGTCGCGGCTGCCGCTCTTGGCGGTGGGTTCGTGCCGGCGCGCGACCAGGTCGTGGCTGCGGCCGTCGTTCAGGCTGACCGACACCTTGGTGCCGCCGATGTCGATGCAGGCTTTCATGGGGCGTTCACAACAGGCGGGAGAGGCCGGCCGCCACCATGCTCAGCAGCACCGTCGAGGCCAGCGGGATGTTCCAGTCGCGCCCGAACAGCTTGAAGCGCAGGTCACCCGGCAGCCGGCCGAAGCCCAGCTTCTGCAGCAGCGGCGTCAGCCAGCTGATCAGCATCAGGGCCAGGAAGACGACGATGAACCACCGGATCATGCGGCCAGTGTAGGCGGTGGCTCCGTGACGCGGGCTTCAGAGGCGCCCGGTGCGGTCGCCGCGGGCAAAGCCCATCGCATCCCAGAACCCGCCCGCGGCCAGGCCGACCACCTTGAACAGCTCGCCCATCTCGTGCTCGTTCACCAGCTTCTGCATCGCCGCCTGCTGCGCCCGGTCGGCGCCGGCGGCCAGTTCGAGCAGTCCGCAGTTGAACAGGAAGTGGGCCTGGCTGGTGTAGCCCAGCACCGCCAGCCCGGCGTCCTGCGCCGCCAGCGCGATGCCGGTGAAGTCCACGTGCGCCGTGATGTCCTTGGTGCCGAGCGCGTCCAGCGGGTCGGGGTCGGCCAGGTGGCCGCGGTGGCACATGAGCGTGCCCATGTGCCGCTGCGGGTGCCAGTACTCGCGCTCGGGAAAGCCGTAGTCGAGGAAGAAGGCGGCTCCCTTCTCCAGCCGGTCGGCCAGGGTGCGGATGAAGGCCTGTGCCTGCGGATGGATCTCGGTCAGGTAGTCGTGCGCGCCCTCGACCTCCACCGGCGGGCGCAGCGCGGTCGGCCGGTCCTCGAACCGGAGCCCGTCGCTGCCCGCAGCCACCCCCCGCTCGTGCCACACCCCGCCGATGCGGTGCAGCAGCTTGACCGGCATGGCGTCCAGCACCTCGTTGCCGACCACCACGCCGGCGAAGCGCTGCGGCAGCTCGGACACCCAGCGCACCTTGCCGGCATGCGCCTTGAGCCGCTCCTGCTGCCGCTCGCGCAGGCTGCCCGAGAGATCGACGATGGTGTAGCGCGCGACTGCCGGGCCAAGCGCCTCCAGCAGTTGCCGGGCCAGGGCGCCGGAGCCGGCGCCGAACTCCCAGATCTCGTCCGTGCCCGATACCTCCAGCGCCTGCCCGAGCTGGCGCGCCAGCGTGCGGCCGAACAGCGGCGTGAGCTCGGGCGCCGTCACGAAGTCGCTGCCGCTGGACGGCAGGGCGCCGAACTTGCGGGAGGCGTTCGCGTAGTAGCCCAGGCCGGGCGCGTACAGCGCCAGCGCCATGAAGCGGTCGAACGGCAGCCAGCCGCCGTCGCGCGCGATCGCCTTGGTCATCAGCCCCGCGAGGGCGCTCGTTACACTCGACGCCTCGTCACTCATCGGTGACATTCTGGTTGGAAGCGCGGCGGGAAAAACCGAGGTGGCGTTGGCTGCATCTGAACAATCCGGCTTGGCCGCATCGAACGAGCTCATCCGATGGTTGCGCCTGCTGGCGCTGCCCGTGTGGGCCCGGGCGGCCATTCTGCTCCTGGTGGTCATTGTCGTCGTTGGCGGCACGGCGCTCCTGCCCGGCAAGGCTGGCGCCGACAGCGCGGAACTGGCCGCCTTCCGCCATGTGTTCCTCGCGCGCGGCGTGGTCGAGACGCAGCGCCACGCTATGCTGGTCCCATGACACGGTGGGTCCTCATCACCGGTGGCTCGCGCCGACTCGGCCGCGAGATCTGCACGGTCTTCGCACGGGGCGGCTGGAGCATCGCCTGCCACTACCGCGATTCGGAAGCGCAGGCGCAGGAAGTGGTCGAACAGGCACGGACGTTCGGTGTGCAGGCCCTCGCCCTACAGGGCTCGCTCGACAGCGAGAGCGACGCCGAGTCGCTGTTCCACCGGACCTGTGCAGGCATCGGCGGACCGCCCTCCTGCATCGTCAACAACGCCTCGACCTTTTTTCCCGACGCCGCCACCGATTTCGTCGCACAGTCCCTGCTGCAGCAGTTGCAGACCAATCTCCTGGTGCCGCTGGTGCTGGGGAAGCTCCTGCATGCCGGCTGGTCGCAGGCCTCGAATGCGAGCGGGGTCGCCAGCGTGGTCAACGTGCTCGACCAGAAGGTCTACAACCTGAATCCGGACTACTACTCGTACACCCTCTCCAAGCTGGCCCTGGAGCGGGCCACGATCCAGCAGGCCCAGGCCCTGGCCCCCACGCTGCGCATCAATTCGGTGGTTCCCGGCTTGATGTACCCGAGTGGCCCCCAGACCATCGAGAACTTCGAGCTCGCCGCGAACGCGAACCTGCTGCGGCGCCCGGTCGACCCTGTCCGTGTTGCGGAGACCGTCTTCTTCCTGGCGGACAACGAGTGCATCACCGGGACGAGCGTCTGCGTGGACAATGGGCAGCACCTCGTACCCCTGCCGCGCGACATCATGTTCGTCGTGGACGACCTGCTGCGAAAGAACGCATGAACCCGACCGAACGGCTCCTGGACTGTCGTCGAATCTTCCTGCGCGGGCTCCAGGTCGAGGCCGTGATCGGCGTGCACGAGTTCGAGAAGGACCAGGCGCAGCGGGTCCTCGTCGATGTCGACCTGTACGTCTCCCCCGCATCGCCGGCCCGCGACTCGATCGACGAGGTCGTCGACTACGACTTCGTTCGCGACCTCGTGCTGGAGCGGGTTGCGAGGGGCCCGATCGCCCTCCAGGAAACGCTGTGCGACGACATCCTCCGCGCCGTGCTCTCGCACCCCGAGGTGCAAGCCGCCCGGGTCAGCACGCGCAAGCCGGACGTCTATCCGGACTGCGAGGCGGTCGGCGTCGAAGTGTTCCGGTTCAGGCCGACAGACAGATGAACCCCGACGGCGGCAAGGAGGTCCTCACCCTCACCGGGCTGCGCTTCGACGCCAACCTCGGCATCCTGGAGCACGAGAAGGCGAGCCCGCAGCCGATCCAGGTGGATGCCGAACTGAACCTGGGCACCCAGCCGCTGCTGCCGCGCGACGACGAGATCCTGCACGTGCTGGACTACCGCAAGGTGCGCAAGATCATCATCGAGGAGTGCACGGCCGAGCACGTCAACCTCCTGGAGAGCCTGATCGGCAAGCTGGCGCTGCGGCTGATGCAGTTGCCCGGCGTGCTGGGCGTGCGGGTGCGCATCGCCAAGCTGGCGATCTTCGACGACTGCGAGGTCGCGATCCGCGTCGAGACCGGGCTCTGGTAGCGGCGCCGGCTCAGTGCCGGTGGCCGCTGTCCTTGGGCGCCGGCGTACCCATCACCTGCACGATCTTCACCCGCGTGCCCTCCGGCGCGCCGCGCTGGATCGCCAATGCGGCCCCCTGCGCCGACTGCCGCTTCGTGTCGAGCGCGAACGACATGGCGGACAGCTCGCGCGAGAAGCGCAGGCTGTCCGGATCCACGCCGCGGGTCTTGCGCGCGGCCGCCTGCAGCCGCGCCGCGTCCCAGGGCCCGGCCACTTCGCAGAACACCATCACCCGGCCCTGCCTGGCGGCCTTCTGCAGCAGCGCGTAGTCATAGGTCGCGGCGACCTTGTCCTCGGCACAGGTGCCGCAGGCCCAGGCGCCCGGCGCGGCCAGGGCCGCGGCGGCCAACAGGAAGGCGCTGCGCTTCATCACTTGTGCCCCGAATGCCCGGAGGCACCCTGCGCCGGTGCCGGCACGGGCGAGGCCGGCATCGGCACCGCCGAACGGGTCTGGGACGGCGGCAGCGTGGCGCCCTCGGCCGCGGGCTGCGGCTGGCGCTTGCCCTCCGCCTTGACGTTGGCGTCGGCCCACTTGAAGTACGCGAGGTACTCCTTGACCTCGTTGTCGGAAAGGCCCTGGTTGGGCATGGGCACCTTGTACTTGCCCAGCATCTCCTTGGCGATCGGGTCGGTCTGGATCATCTGCTCGGGCGCCTTCAGCCAGCGCGCCAGCCAGGCTTCGTCGCGCCGCTGGGTGACGCCCAGCACGTCCGGGCCCATGCGGTCGCCGCCGCCGATGGTGTGGCAGGCCAGGCACTTCTGCTCGAAGTGCAGCTTGCCCTGCAGCGCCACCGGATCGGTCGGTGCGCCGGTGGCGGGGATGTTGTGGTGCTCGGGGTCGGTGCCCGGCGCCGTGCCGGCGTCGATGATGCCCACCGCGCCCTGCGAGGCGTTGGCGAAGTGGTGGTCCACCATGGCGTAGCCGCCGGCCTCGGGGATGATGAATTCCACGATCGCGCCGCTGGACGAGCCGAGCAGCACCGTCTGCATGCCGCGGAACTGGTTGTCCGGGTTGCCGTCGATCCAGACGCGGTCGAAGATGGTGCCGACCACGTGGAAGCTGGAGGTGTTGGAGGGCCCCACGTTCAGCACGAACAGGCGCACCTTCTCCAGCGGCTTGGCCGGCAGCGGCTGGTCGACCATGCCGTTGTAGCGGCCGTTGAACACGGTGTAGGTGGGCGCCTTGGAGCGCACCCGGTCGCCGTCCAGCACGTACAGCGGCGCGCCGTCGACCTTGCGCTTCTCCGGGTCGAGCTTGGTATAGAACTCGCTTTGCACCACCGCGTACTCGCGGTCGACCTTGGTCGGGTAGCCGCCGCGCGGCTCCACGATCATCATCCCGTACATGCCCGAGGCGATATGCTCCAGCACCATGGGCGTGCCGCAGTGGTACATGAACACGCCGGGGTAGTTGGCGGTGAACTCGAAGGAGATGGTCTGCCCCGGCGCGATCGAGCGGTACTTGTCGTTGGGCGCCACCATGGCCGAGTGGAAATCCATGGAGTGCATCATGGGCGCGGTGGTCACGCGCGGGCCGGGCATGGCCTCGTCGGAGCGGTTGCTCATGACGAAGCGGATGCGATCGCCCACCTTGGCGCGCACCACCGGCCCCGGCACCATGTCGCCGAAGGTCCAGGCGCTGTACTTCACGCCCGGCGCGATCTCGATGATCTTGTGCGTGATGTCCAGCCGGATCTCCTTGACCGGCGCCGGGTCCAGCGGCTTGAGGGCCGCTTCCATGCTGAGCGAATTTCCCGCCGCGAAGGGACCGGTATGGCGCTCGTTCGAGACCACCGCCGTGGGCGAGCCGAAGGCCATGTGCCGGTGGTCGTAGGGATCGCCAGAGGCCGCCGTGCTGCCGGTCGTCGCTGCCGGCGCCGATGCCGGCGTGGCCGCGCTGCTCGCGGCCGTGTTGCTGTCGCATCCCGCCAGCACCAGGGCCAGCACCGGGCCGAGGACGGCCCACCGCAGTGCGCGGTTCATCACGAATCGCATGCGCTCTTCTCCTTTTATTCGCGTTGGTCTTGACTTAAGTCTAGGAGATTCGCGCAAGAATCTGGCAAAGGCGCAGCGCCGCGCTCGGCCAGTCCGTCAGGGCGACAGGGCCGCGACCGACAGCCGCGAGCGCGCGCCCGCAAACGGCGGCACGCCGGCCGCCCGCCAGCCCTCGGCCGACCGGTGCAAGGCCGCCGCGATGCCGCGGCGCAGCGCCTCGGCCTCCGCGGTCAGGCCCACGTCGCGCCGCCGCAAGGCGACGACCCGCACCGGCGGCAGCGCCAGCCCCTGCAGCTCGATGCGCCGCAGGCCGTGCGGCTGGCCCGACTCGAGCAGCGGCATCGCCACGATGCCGATCGCGTCGGTGCTTCGCAGCAGGCTGAGGCCGACCACCGCGTCGCAACGCAGCACCTGTGCGGGCAGCTTCAGGCCCAGGCTGCGGAAGTAGCTGGCCACCAGCGGCGAGCGGGTGCCGGTGCGCGAGCCCATCGCCAGCCATTCGTACTGCAGCAGCGCATCCGGCGTGACCGAGGGCCCGCCTTGCAGCAGCGGATGGCCGGCGCGCACCGCCAGGCCACGCGGCGCCTCGGCGACGGCCTCGAGTTCGAACCCGCCCAGCGCGATGTCGCCGTCGTCGTGGACGAAGGCGAAGTCCAGCGAGCCGTCGCGCAGGCCGCGCACGGCCGCATGGGCGAAGCCCTCGCCGACGCACACCTGCGCGGCCGGATGGTGGTCGCGGAAGCCACGCAGCGCCGGCACCAGCCCGCAGGCGGCCACCAGCGGCGTGACCAGGAGGCGGACCATGGCCGGCGCGCCGCGGCCCTCCTCCGCCAGGTCCGACTGCAGCAGTTCGAGCTGGCGGTCGATCAGGCTGGCGCGGGCGTGCAGGCGCAGGCCGGCGTCGGTCAGCTGCACGCCGTGCGGCGTGCGCAGCAGCAAGGCCAGGCCGACGTCCTCCTCCAGCTTGCGCAGCGACTTGGTCAGGGCGGCCTGGGTCAACCCGAGCGCGGCGGCGCCGCCGCGCAGGCTGCCGTGCGCGGCCACGGCGAGCAGCGCGCGGATCTGGTGGGCCTTGAGGTCCATGGCGTCAGGCGGCCAGCGAGCGCCCGGTCAGGGCGTAGCCGACGCATTCCACGAAGTATTCGGCGGCCGGCACCAACGGGCGGTCGCGCCGGGTGAGCAGCGTCAGCCGCAGCGGCGGCCTCGGCAGGCCTGCCAGCGGCACCGCCACCAAGTCCGCCAGTTCGGGCGCTGCCAGCAGCGGTTGCGGCAGCACGGTCACGGCATCGCCCTGGCGCAGCATCTGCAGCGCGATGTAGGCCTCGCACTGCAACTGGCGCTCCGGCGGCGCCAGCCCCGCCGCCTCGAAGAAGCCGAGGAAGCGCCGCACCCGCGCGGACGAGGGCGCGACGGTGAACACCCATTCGAAGCGGCGCAGCGCCGCCAGCGAGGGCTGGGCCAACACCGGGTGGCCGCGCCGCACCACCACGACGTAGTGCGTGGTCACCAGCTCGCGACAGGCGAACTCCTCGCCCAAATCGTCGTGGTCGGCCTCGATGGCCAGGTCGACCGCGCCTTCGCGCAGCGCCGGCAGGCCGTGCGAGACCACGCCTTCGAACAGACCGAGCTCCACCTGCGGGTAGCGCTGGCGGAACCAGCGGCAGGCCTGCCCCAGGCCGCCGGCGATCACCAGCGGGGTGACGGAAGCGAGCACCTGCTTCTGCTCGCGCGCCGACTGCTGCAGCTCGGCCATGGCTTCCTGCAGCTCGTTCTCGATCAGGCGGGCGCGCCGGGTCACCCGCTGGCCGTCTTCGGTCAGCGCCGTCCCGGCCGGGCCGCGCTGCACCAGCACCCGGCCGGTGGCGGCCTCCAGTTCGCGGATGGCGCGGGTGACGGCGGCCTGCGACCAGTCGAGTTCGCGGGCGGCGGCCCGGATGCCGCCGTGGTCCACCACGTGCAGCAGGGCGCGCAACTGGCTGAGCTTGATGTCCATGCGTCCTCGTGGCCGGCCGATCGATTCGATGCGGGGTGACGGCAGCCGGTTAAGCCTATAGCCAGCCAACGTCTTCCGCCACTCCAAGGGTTTTCCCTAGAGTCCCGGGTCCGCCCCGTGCGGCCCTCCCCTAGCTCCCCATGCCCTCCTCCTCCGAAGTCCCGGGCTTGCTGCTGGCGCTGAGCGGTTTCGACGCCGACGCCACCAGCCGGCTGCTGCAGGTCGCCCGGCGCCAGGCCGCCGTGCGCTGGCTGGTCTGCGAGGACCCGCGGCGGGCCGACGCCTGGATGATCGCCGGACCCCAGGCCGAGCCGGCCGAGCACGGGCATGTGCGGGTGATCGATCCGACCGGTCAGCGCCGGCCGGTCAAGCTCAACCTGGAGGGGCGACCGGTCGCGTTCTCGGCGCCCGCTTGCGGATCGGCCCCCAACTTCGATCCGGCCTCGCCCGCCAGCGTGGAAGCGGCGCTGCGGGGTTTCGAGATCCGCCTCCGGCCGCTGCGGGTGCAGTTCGAGCTCGGCCGAGACACGGTGCACGGGGGCAGCAGCCTGCGCCACACCGTCTATCACGTGAAGGACCGCGGGCAGCTGGCGGCGGTGCTCGATTTCCAGCGCGGCACCGCCGCCCTGGCGACGGACCTGCATCCCGAGCGGCTGCGCGCCGCGATCTGGAAGCGGCGTCCCGATGGCGCCGGCGTCGCCCCGCCCGGCTTCCAGCAGCTGACCACGGCCCAGCTGGCCTGGGTCTACGTGCAGCGCAGCGACCACCGGCTGCTGCCGGAGGCCTATCGAAAGCAGCCCATCCACCTGCGCCGGATGCCGCGGGTGCCGCTGGCCTGGTTGTCCGATTACCAGCAGGAGGTGCTGCGGCACCTGGCCAGCCATCCCTGCACGCTGCATGAGCTCGGCGGCTTCACCATGCTGCCCATGCAGGCGGTGGAACGCGAACTGGCCTGCCTGTACTTCGGCGGGGCGATCACCACCACGCCGGCCAAGGCCGCCGGTGCCGCCGTCGACCGGCCGGGCTTCGCGCCGACCACCTCCGGCTTCGGCGAGGACCCGCCGGCGCTGCGCAGTGGCGGGCTGCCGCATGGCGGCGGCAAGGGCCCGGCGGGCGAACGCAGCGAATGAGAAAATCGGCGGCACGATGTCTGCCGTCTGGATCGAACCCGAAAACACGCCCGCCTCCCGCGGCCTGAAGATCGAACGCGAGGCGCACAAGCTGGAGAAGCGCCTGTGCCGCGAGGTCGGCCGCGCGATCGCCGACTACCGCATGATCGAAGCGGGCGACCGCGTGATGGTGTGCCTGTCCGGCGGCAAGGACAGCTATGGCCTGCTGGACATCCTGCTGAAGCTGCGCAACCGGGCCCCGGTCGACTTCGATATCGTTGCCGTCAACCTCGACCAGAAGCAGCCCGGCTTCCCCGAGCACGTGCTCCCCGACTACCTGAAGGCGCTGGGCATCCCCTTCCACATCGAGGAGCAGGACACCTACTCCATCGTCAAGGACAAGATCCCCGAGGGCAAGACCATGTGCAGCCTGTGCTCGCGGCTGCGCCGCGGCATCCTGTACCGTGTGGCCGACGAGCTGGGGGCCACCAGGATCGCGCTGGGCCACCACCGCGACGACATGCTGCAGACCTTCTTCCTGAACATGTTCTTCGGCGGCAAGCTCAAGGGCATGCCGCCCAAGCTGGTCAGCGACAACGGCCGCCACGTCGTGATCCGGCCGCTGGCCTACGTGCCGGAGAAGGACCTGGTGCAGTGGGCCGCGCACCGGCAGTTCCCCATCATTCCCTGCACGCTGTGCGGCAGCCAGGAGAACATGCAGCGCAAGCAGGTCGGCGCCATGCTGCGCGAATGGGAGAAGCGCCACCCGGGCCGGCTGGAGAACATGGCCCATGCGTTACAGAATGTCGTCCCCTCGCACCTGGCCGATGGAACGCTCTACGATTTCAAGGGTCTGAAAGCCACTGGCGTGGCCAGCGAAGACGGCGACAAGGCCTTCGACCCGGAGGACTTCGGCCCGCCGGCCGCGCTGACCGGCCTGTCGGTCGTCAAGCCCTGATCGTTCCTGGCTCCTGAAGCGGGGGTTCCGACATGAAGCGCTGCTGGCCTCGCTCGCTCCTCCTGGCGGTGCTGTCCGCCACGCTGCTCGCCGGTTGCGCCGCCGGCTACCTGCTGGACAACCAGGTCCAGAGCTTCTCCGGCCTGCAGTCGGGCCTGCCCGCCAACCCCACCTACACCTTCGAGCGCCTGCCCTCGCAGGCCAACCAGCCGGGCCAGGCCCAGCTCGAGGCGATGGCCGATCCGGCCCTGTTCGCCGCGGGTTTGCGCCGCGACGATGCGTCGCCGCGCTACGCGGTGCAGGTCACCGCGAGCGTGGTGCGCACGCTCTCGCCCTGGTACGACCCCTGGGATCCGTGGTGGGGCGGCGGTTTCGGCCACTTCGGCCCCTACCACCACGGGTTCGGCTGGGGGCCCGCATTCCCGCGCATGGACCAGGCCTGGTTCCAGCGCGAAGTCGGCATCGTCGTGCGGGACAAGGCGAGCGGCCGCGTGGTCTACGAGACCCGCGCCAGCAGCGACGGCCCCTGGCTGGATCCCGCGGCGGTGCTGCCGGCCATGTTCCAGGCCGCCCTGCAGGGCTTCCCCAACCCGCCCGCCGGACCGCGGCGGGTCGACATCCAGCTGGGCGGGCAGACGAAGACGGCGTCCGCGCAGCCCGTCCGGTCGGCCACCAGCCCGCCCGCCGCCGCGCCAGTGCCGGCTGCACCGGCGTCCGCACCCGCACCGGCCCGGTGACAATTCGCTACGGTTGGGGTGCTGGGCAGGCTCGAGGGCGCTGCCTAGAATCGCCCCGATGGAATCCACACGCATCATCGCCGTGCGCCACGGCGAGACGTCCTGGAACGTGGATGCGAGGATCCAGGGCCAGACCGACATCGGCCTGAACGACACCGGCCGCTGGCAGGCCCGCCGCGTCGGCCTGGCACTCGTCGGCGAAGCCATCAGCGCCATCTACACCAGCGATCTCGGCCGCGCCCGAGAAACCGCCTGCTCCATCGCCGAAACGGCCGGTGCCCCCGTCACCCCGCACGCCGGGCTGCGCGAGCGCTGCTTCGGCATGTTCGAGGGCCGCACCTTCGACGAGATCCACCGCGACTGGCCGGAGCACGCGCACAACTGGCGCAAGCGCATTCCCGACTGGCAGCCGCCCGAGGGCGGCGAGTCGCTGCTGCAGTTGCGCGAGCGCGTCACCTGCACGATGACCTCGCTGGCCTCGCGCCACCTGGGCCAGCAGATCGTGGTGGTCGCCCACGGCGGCGTGCTGGATGCGATCTACCGAGTCGCCACCGGACAGGAAGTGAATTCCCCGCGCACCTGGGAGTTGCCCAACGGTGCCATCAACCGGCTGCTCTGGACCCCGCAAGGCTTCACGCTGATCGGCTGGTCGGACACGCAGCACCTCGACCATGCCCATGCTCCGTCCGACGAAACGACCGCTTAGCGACACCCTCCGCCAACTCGTCGGCCGGCCGGTCGACACCATCGACACCCCCGCCCTGGTGGTCGACCTCGATGCCATGCAGCGCAACCTCAATCGCATGGCCGAGTTCGCGAAGAAGCACGACATCCGCTGGCGCCCGCACGCCAAGATGCACAAGAGCTCGGCCATCGCGCGGCTGCAGATGCACGCCGGAGCGGCCGGCATCTGCGTGCAGAAGACCGCCGAGGCGGAAATCATGGCGGCGGGCGGGCTGAAGGACATCTTCATCACCAACCAGGTGATCGCGCCGCACAAGCTGGCGCGGGTCGCCAAGCTGGCACACCGGCTGGCGGCCGACGACGGCCAGTTGGCGATCGCCGTCGACAGCCGCGAAGGCATCAGCCGGCTGGGCCACGCCATGAACGAGGCCCGGCGCAGCAGCGGGCGGGCGGCGGTGATCGACGTGTTCGTCGAGATCGACGTCGGCTCCGGGCGTTGCGGCGTGGCGCCCGGGCGCTCGGCGGTGGAGCTGGTGCACGAGATCCGCAAGCACCCGGCGCTGCGCTTCATGGGCCTGCAGGCCTACCACGGCCGCGCCCAGCACATCCGCAGCGCGCACGAGCGGCGCGAGGTCATCGCGCAGGCCGCGCGCGACGCTGCCTTCACCCGCAAGCTGATCCAGGACGAGGGCGTGGCGGTCAGCCTGGTCACCGGCGCCGGCACCGGCAGCATGGTCTGCGAGGCGGCCAGCGGCGTGTACGGCGAGCTGCAGGCCGGCTCCTTCCTGTTCATGGACGCCGACTACGCCCAGAACGAGCGCGACCCGGCGCAGCCGCAGTTCGAGCCGGCCCTGTTCGTGCGGACCCAGGTGATCAGCAGCGGGCTGCAGCACGCCGTGTGCGATGCCGGCCACAAGAGCCATGCGATCGACTCGGGCCTGCCGAAGGTGCACCGGCTGGGCGACCAGCCCGAGCTGGCGTATGCCAACGGCGGCGACGAGCACGGCATCCTGCGGCCGGTGGACGGCGGCCCGGTGCCGGCGATCGGCGACATCCTGTGGCTGATCCCCGGCCACTGCGACCCCACCGTCAACCTGCACGACCACATCATCGGCGTGAAGGGCGGCCTGCTGCGCGGGCACATCGACCGGGTGATCCGGGTCGACGCGCGCGGCGCCCTGACCTGATTCAGCCGCAGGCGGGGCCGGCCCGCTCGCCGCGCGGCTCGTCGCAACCCGCGCCGCCGTCGGTGCGCGGCCCGGTCAGCACCGGCCAGGCATGCCAAAGGTAGGCGGCGAAGGCGGCGATCCACAGCAGGCCGGATGCGAACAGGATGGCGCTGCCGTAGGCCCCCGCCAACGGCAGGCCCGACAGGGCGCGCAACAGCGCCGCGGCAACCAGCGTCGCTGCTGCCAGCGGCAGCCAGCGGCGGCGGTCCAGCCACTGGCCCGCGTGCAGCCGACCGGCAATGCACATCACGGTGAAGATCGACAGGCCCATGGCGCCGGCCATCAGCAGGTGGCGCCCGGCCGAGGCGGACACCGGCGCCCCCAGCCAGGCGACGCCCATCCATGCGTAGCCCGCGGCCATCATCCAGTAGCCGGCATAGAGCATCAGGGCCCAGCGGGTGAACAGCGGGCGGCCGACGTGCCAGTCGTTCAGCAGGTTGAGCATGGCGGCCGCCGCAGCCAGTGCCAGCCAGCCGGTCACCGGATTCGCACCCAGCACGAATTCGGCGGCGCTGCACAGCAGGATGGTGGCGGCGGCCAGGTGGCGGCGCGGCGGGCGAGCCAGGTAGCCCACATCGGGTGGCGGCGTCGCGCCCGGCCGGCCCTCCTCGATGCGCCCGTTGACCACGCGCAGCGAGATGCGGCTGGTCGCCACGATGATCAGCACCATCAGCAAGCCGACCGCTACGTACAGCCAGGCGAGCGCATGGCCGCCGCGCGCCAGGGTGACGAAGAAGCCGGCCTGCAGCCCGGCCAGCGCCGCCAGCGCCCAGGCGAAGCTGCGGTGGCGCCGCGCCGGATCGCGCCACAGCGGCGGCACCAGGTGCGCCAGCAGCGCCGTCGCCAGGCCCAGATTGCACAAGGCTGCCGGCCAGATGCCGATCGCCGCCGGCCAGGCCGGCGCCAGCACGAAGGCCAGCCGCGCGCAGATCCACAACAGCGCCAGCGAGAGCAACGTGCGGCGGCTGACGGCCGCGCAGCCGGTGAATTCGGGCACGGCGGTGAGCAGGAAGCCGGCGATCGAGGCCATCCCGAAGCCGAACACCAGCTCGTGCGCATGCCAGGCGAGCGCGCCGCCCGGCAACCGTTGCAGGCCGGGCAGCCCGCCTGCCAGCGCCGCCAGCCACAGGGCCATGAACAGCACGGCGCTGCCCGCCGTGAGGACGAAGAAGGGGCGGAAGCCGCACAGCAGGCCCGGATGGGCCTCGATGCGGGCCAGCCAGTCCGCGCGCAGCGATGCGCGAGCCACGTCCATGGTCAGCGCCCTCCCGCCGCGGCCGGCCAGCCATTGGCCGGCCGCGCATCGGCAAGTCCGAAGCCGAGCCGCACTTCCTCGGCCTCCATCAGCTCGCCGGCGGTGCGGTAGATCCAGGCTTCACTGCGCACTGCCTGCGGTTGCGACAGCGTGAACGACCGCACCAGGCGGCCGGGGCCGGGCGCCATCATCAGGATGCGGTCGGCCAGCCGCACCGCCTCCATCAGGTCGTGCGTGATCATCAGCACCGCGCTGCCGACCTCGGCCACGCGCGCGCGCAGCAGCCCGTACAGCTCCGCCTTCAGGCCGACGTCGAGCGCCGAAAAGGGCTCGTCCAGCAGCAGCAGGTCGGGCGCCACCACCAGCGCGCGCCCGAGCGCCACCCGGCTCTGCATGCCGCCCGACAGCGCATGCGGGAACTTGGCCATGTCCTCGTCCGTGAGGCCCAGCCAGCGTGCCATCGCGGCCGCGCGCTCGCGGCGATCGGCCCGTGCCTCGCCGCGCGCCTTCAGGCCCAGCGCGATGTTGTCCAGCGTGCTCTTCCAGGGCAGCAGGCGCGGCTGCTGGAACATGCAGCCGATGCGGCGGAAGCCGTTGGCCAGGGTTCCTTCGGACGGGACCAGCAGGCCGGCCACGAGGTGCAGCAGCGTGCTCTTGCCGCAGCCCGACGGGCCGATCAGCGCCAGCGTCTCGCCCGGGGCTAGGTCGAGGTCGATGCCGGCCAGCACCTCGGTGAGGCCGTAGCGATGCGACAGGCCTCGGATGCGCAGGCCGGCCGTGGGCGCGCCGGCTTCCACGGCATGCAGGTGGTTCATGCCGTCACCCGCCACCGTTCCACCTCGCGCCGGAAGGGCTCCAGCAGCAGGTACTCCACCGCCAGCAGCAGGCCCAGCACGGCCACGATCCAGCCCATCGAAGCGGCCGTGTCCAGGTGCGAGCGCGAGACGGCCAGCGCCGCGCCAACGCCATCCGGCGCCGTGAGCAGCTCGGCCATCACCACCACCTTCCACGAGGTGCCCAGGGCTGTAATCCAGGCCGGGAACAGGTAGGAGACCACGTGCGGCACGTACAGGTCGAGCAGCGTCATGTGCCAGGGCAGCCGGTAGACCCGACCCAGGTCCTTGAGCTGGTGGTCCAGCGTGCGCGTGCCCTGCAGCGCGCCCGCGAACACGATGGGCGTGCAGGCGACCACCACCGTGAAGACCACCGAGGCGTCGCCCATGCCGAACCACAGCATCGCCAGCACCACCCAGGCGATCGGCGGCATGCCCAGGAACAGCGTGACGAGCGGGCGCGACACCATGGACGCCGTGAGCGAGAGTCCCGCCACCAGGCCCAGCACGCTGCCGACCGCGACCGCCAGCGCCAGGCCCACCATCGCGCGCCGGGCCGACACCAGCAATTCCGGGATCGCCGTGCTGCCGGCGAGCATCCCCGACAGCGTGGCGAAGGTGTCCCCTGGCCCCGGCAGCACCAGCGGCCCGTAGACCTGGGCACCGGCCTGCCACAGCGCCGCGAACAGGCACAGGCTGGCGATGGCCCCCCAGCCGCTCCACAGGTAGGCCAGCACGGCGGCCGGCGCACGGGACAGGCTTCGCATGCGGGCTCAGTGGCTGCCGGCGTAGAAGGCCGCGTCGGGCAGCTTGCCGCCGACCAGCGCGGGCTGGCGCTCCAGCAGCAGCCGGTAGAAGAATTCCAGGTCGGGCCGCGCCTCGGCCGCCGTGGCCAGGCGCTTGGGCGCCGCCTGCACGCCATCGGCCACGGCCTGCGCGTTCATCATCGGGATGCGCTTGGCCACCATCGCGCCACAGGCTTCGGCGTTGCGATTGCACCAGTCCTGCGCGGTGGCATAGGCCGCCTGCAGGCGCGCGCACAGGGCGGCGTCCTGCCGGGCCGCGCCGAGCGCCGCGATGCCGGCCTGCGGGATCTGCGGCGCGCGCTGCAGCAGCCGGCCCCATTCGTCCTGCAGGCTCACGCTGCGATGCAGCTCGGGCATGAGCGGCCCGTGCGACTTGTGCAGGGCCATGGAGACGGCCGGCTCGGACAGCAGCGCGTGGTCGACCTGCCGCAGCACCAGCAGCTGCATGGCATCGATCGGGCTGGCCACGTAGCGCAGGCGGAAGTCGCGCTGCGGGTCCAGCCCCTGCTTGGCGGCCAGCAGCTGGAACAGGATGTCGGGCATGTCGGCGCGGAAGGGCACCGCGATCTCCTGGCCCTTGAAGTCGGCCAGCGTGCGCGCGTCCGCCCGGCGCGACACCATCCACAGCAGGCCCCAGACGGAGACGTTCAGCAGCGCCAGCGGCACGCCCCGGTTGTAGAGGTTGGCGCCGACGTTGGTCGGCACCGCGATGAAGTCCGCCTGGCCCTGCATGGCGAGGGCGCGCAGCTGGTCCGGGTTGCTCCACAGGACGAAGTCGACCTGGTCCGCCAGGTCGGCCAGCGCGCCGCTCTCGACGATGCGCACCAGCGGGTTGGAGACGCTGGCCATGGGGCCGGCCAGCACCAGACGTGCCCGCCGGGCCGGCGCCGCCCGCGCCTGCACGAAAGGCAGCGCGGCCAGCGCCGGGACCGCGCGCAGCACGGTGCGGCGATGGCGGGCGAAGGTTCGATCCATCAGAACTCTCCTTTCCAGTGGATGGCCAGGCTGCGACCGGGCGCCTGGATTTCTCGCCCGGACAGGCCCTCGGCCAGGTGCTCGTGGTAGGCCTTGTCGGCCAGGTTGCGGATCGCGAAGCGCAGGCTCTGCTGCTGCCAGCGGTAGGTGACGCCCACATCGGCGGTGGCGAATCCGGGGGTGGTGTTCTCGGTGCCGTTGGTGAAGCGCGTGGCGACGCGATCCTGGGCCCTCACCAGGCGCAGCGTGGCATCGGCGCTCCAGCCGGGGGCGACGCGACCTTCCCAGCCCAGCGACAGTTCGTCGGCCGGCGACTGGAACAGCGGCTCGCCCAGGTCGTCGTTGCCGGCCCGGATGCGCGAATAGCCCAGCTTCGCCGAGTGGCCGCGCGTGAACTGCCAGCGCCCCTCCGCCTCCAGGCCCTGCAGCGTGACGCGGCCGATGTTCTCGGTCCGCTTGACCGGCAGGCCAGCCTGCACGGCGCCGGTGACGCGGCCCGTGATGAAGTCGGTGATGCGCGTGCGGTAGGCCGACAGCGTGTAGCCGAAGCGCTCGTCCTCGCCCTTGAGGCCGACCTCGAACTGGGTGGCCTGCTCGGGGCGGATCTGCGGGTTGCCGAGGTAGAAGAAGCCGTCGCCGCGCGGCGAGGCCTCGAAGCGCTCGCGCATCTCGCCGGCGCGGAACGCGCGCGAGAGATTCGCATAGGGCCGCAGCAGCGGCGCCACTTCGTAGACCAGCCCCAGGCTGGCCGAGGTGGCGCTGTCGCTGCGCGACAGCCCGTTGGTGACGGCACCGTTGTTGATCGACGCCGCGTTGCCCGTCACGCGGTCGAAGCGCAGGCCGGCCAGCACGCCGAGCCGGCCGAAGTGCATGTCGTCCTGCACGTACAGGCCCTGCGCGCGGATGCGCCCGTCGCTGAACGGGTCGTTGCGCATCCGGTTGTTGAACAGGGGCGGGTTGTTGTTCAGGTAGCGCTCGGGCGAGGCCGACATCTCCCAGACGTTCAGGCCGAAGGTCAGGAGGTGGTTCTCGAGGCCGGCCCAGTCGGCCTTCAGGTCCACGCCGTCGGTGACGAAGCGGACCCGCGTGTCGGCCTGGTCGCGCCCCAGTGCGCTGGCGAAGGCGCGGACTTCGCGATACACGGACTGGCGGTACAGGCGCGCGTCCAGCCGCCAGTCGCCGTGGCCCTGGAAGCTGTAGCCGACCTCCGCCAGGCTGCGCTCCTGCCGGGGCGAGTGCACGGTGACGATGCCGAGCGACGGCGGCATGCCGGGCTTGGCCGAACCCGGGTACCAGACGTCCTGGTCGACGTGCTGCTGCAGCGAGACGCGTAGCTGCTGTGCGGCATCGATGCGGAACCGGTACTGGGCGATGGCGCTGGCAGAGCGGTAGCCGGTATCGGCCACCTTGCCGCCGGGCGCACGGTAGTCGTCCTGGTGCGAGGGGGCCAGGCCCAGCATCAGCGCGTGGTCACCCTGGGACGCATTCAGGATGCCGGCCGCGCGCAGTCCCTGGCTGGCGCTGTCGTAGCCGGCCGAGGCGCGGAAGCGAAGGCCCGGCGTGAACTCGGCCTGCGGCAGCCGCACGTTGACCACCCCGCCCAGCGCACCGGTGCCGTACAGCACGGATGCGGGGCCGCGGACGACTTCCACGCTGTCGGCCAGGCCTAGCGACATGAACGAGGCGATGGCGCCGGCCGGCTGGGCCGAATTCAGCCGCATGCCATCCACCAGCAGCACCACGCTCTCGCGCTTGAGGCCGCGGATCACCGGGTTCTGGCCTTGCGCGCCATCGCTGGCGACAGCCAGGCCGGGCGCGCCCCGCAAGGCCTCGCCCACATTGGCGGCGCCGCGCTGGAACAGGTCCTCGCGGTCCAGCACCAGCACGGCCGCGGGCGTCTCCAATGCCTCGGCAGCGTGGCCCTTGGCGGTAACGTTGAGGGTGCGCAGCTGACTGTGCGCGGGGCCGGGTTGGGCCTGCGCCAGCGCGTAGGAGCCAGGAAAGCCGGCGGCGATGAGGAGGGTCAGGAGCCGCAGGCGCGGCTGGAAGGGTCGGAACGTCATGAAAGCGATCTCTCCAGGTTGGCATGGCAACCAGGTGGGCACCTGGTGCACTGGACCGGATCGCTGGCTGGCGGGCTGCTGCGGGCAGGTGGATTGGCTTGCTATCCGAGGCGTAGAGGGAATCTACCCGTCGGAAGTCGCCTTCGAAAACTGTTCATTCGGGAGCAGTTGATCTGCCTCAAGGAATTCCGAATGCATAGTTTTGGTCGTCGCTTGATCGACTTTCTCTGGCGGGCGCACCAAGGCCTCCGCCTGCTCCTGGCGGATCCATTTCGTCGAACGATGGCCTGCGCGTCAGTCCCAATTTCACTGGGTATTGGCGCGCACCATCAGTGCATGGACAAGCGCTCGCCGTGCCCATCCAGGCGCTGCGGAGCGAGGTCGCTGCCAGGTGCGCCCATATATTTCCAGTGGACGCATAACTGACCGAGCGACAACCGTAACGCCGGCGAAAGCCGCTCGTCTCGCATCAGGAGATCGATGTTCGACACGATCCGGGCCCGCATCGCGAGTCGGCGGCCGGCGCTGCCGGCCTCCGCATGGCTGGTCATCAGGGCCAGGGTGCCGGCGAGAACGGCTTCGAGCGCCGGCAACTGGCTGTCGTCCGCCTGCCCCTCGAAGGCCTGTGTCGCGTTGCAAGTCATGCATGTCTCCCGATCGGCAAAGACTTCTGGCTGGCTCCCTTGCCCACCGGGGCTGGCTCGCTACGGGGATCCAATGTACAGGCTCAAATGCGAATCGTTCGCATTGACGTCACTGGCAACGGGGTCTTGCCGGGATGGCCGCCCGCCTGCGGGCGTGCCCGCCGAGGCGGCCCGCTCAGGGTTCCCGCCGAAGCGGCGGACTGCGCCCCGGTCCGAGAATCGCCGCCATGTCCCCCAGCCAAGTCATCGTCCTCGCGACGCCCGTCTTCCTGCTGCTGATCGCGATCGAGTTCGCCTGGGGCTGGGCCCGGGGCCGCAACACCTATCGGCTGAACGACGCGGTCACCAGCATCGGGCTGGGCATGCTCAGCCAGGCCGCCGCCGTCTTCACCCGCCTGTTCCGGGTCGGCATCTACACCGCGGTGTACGGCTACGTGGCCGTCTGGCACAACGAGGCGTTCTGGACCTCCTGGTACGGCTGGATCCTGGCGCTGCTGTTCTACGACTTCTGCTACTACTGGCTGCACCGCGCCGGCCACGAGAGCGCCATCTTCTGGGCCGCCCACGTGGTGCACCACCAGAGCCAGGACTACAACCTGTCCACGGCGCTGCGCCAGACTTCCAGCGGCGCGCTGCTCGGATGGATCTTCTACCTGCCGATGGCGATCGCCGGGGTGCCGCCGCTGGTGTTCGGGGTGGTGGCGCTGATCGACCTGCTGTACCAGTTCTGGGTCCACACCGAGCACGTGCCGAAGCTGGGCTGGTTCGACCGCTGGTTCTGCTCGCCGTCCAACCACCGGGTCCACCACGCGGTGAACGACCGCTACCTCGACCGCAACTACGGCGGCGTGCTGATCGTCTGGGACCGCCTGTTCGGCACCTTCGAGGACGAAGACGAGAAATGCATCTACGGCACCCGCAGCCCGCTGGACAGCTGGGACCCGCTGTGGTCCAACGCCGAGGTCTACTGGGCGCTGGCCCGGGACAGCTGGCACACCAGGCACTGGGGCGACAAGCTGCGCGTGTGGTTCAAGCCGCCCGGCTGGCGGCCGGCCGACGTGGCGGCGCGCTTCCCCAAGGCGCCGTTCGACATCGCCGGCGTCGAGCGCTTCCACCCGCCGATGACGCGACCGGTCGCCTGGTTCGGTGCGCTGCAGTTCCTGGCGCTGCTGGCCGGCGTGTCGCTGTTCCTGTGGCAGGCCGATCGCACGCCGCTGTCCGCCAATGCGGTCTGGCTGGCCGTGCTGGCTGCCGTGCTGTGGTGCACCGGCGCCGTCATGCAGGGCCGCATCACCATCCTCGCAGCGCTGATGATCGAAGCCGGGGCGCTGGCCACCGCGACTTCGGCCATGGGCATGGTCGAACTGCACCGCCTGTTCAAGCCGCTGGCCATGGTGTTCGCCATCGCGCTGGTCGTCCTGCGCGCTCGCGGCCAGGGCGGACTGCGCAAGTTCGACGGACTGCTGGTCGCCGGCCTGGCGTTCTCGCTGGCGGGCGACGTGCTGCTGATGCTGCCGGGCAACTTCATCGCCGGCCTGGTCGCCTTCCTGCTGGCGCATGTCTGCTACATCGTGCTGTTCCGGCAGGGCGTGGGCTGGCTGCCGCGGCCCTGGGCGCTGGCCGCTACGTTGGGCGTCGGCGGGGCGATGTACGCGTTGCTGTTCCCCGGCCTCGGTCCGGTGCTCAAGCCGGCTGTCGCCGCCTACGTGGTGGTGATCGGGCTGATGGCGGCGCAAGCGATCGGCCGCGCCGCGGTGATCCGCGACCTGCCCGCGGTCGCGGTGGCGATCGGCAGCGTGTTCTTCATGCTCAGCGACTCGCTGCTGGCGCTGAACCGCTTCCACCAGCCGCTGCCGATGGCGCAGTTCTGGGTGCTGTCCACCTACTACGCCGCGCAGGCGCTGATCGCCTGCAACAGCCGGCCGTCGCCGGCCGTCAATCCGGCGGCGACGCCCCACCCCCAGGCGGCGCCGGCGGCCTGACGGCCTGGTCGCGCGCGATCCGCCCGTCCACCAGTTCCACCAGCCGGTCGCAGCGGGCCGCCAGCCGCGGGTCGTGGGTGACCACCACGAAGGCGGTGCCGTGCTCGGCGTGGATGCGGCGCAGCTCGCGGAACACCTCGTCCGAGGAGGCGGTATCCAGGTTGCCGGTGGGCTCGTCGGCCAGCACCAGCGGCGGCTGCAGCACCAGGGCCCGGGCGATCGCCACCCGCTGCTGCATGCCGCCCGAGAGCTGGGACGGGCGCTTGTCCATGGCCTGGGCCAGCCCCACCGCGGCCAGCAGGTCGCGCGCCTGCTGCAGCCGCTCGCGGCGGATGCGGCCTTCCGCCATCAGCGCCGGCAGGGTGACGTTCTCCAGCGCGCTGAACGCGGGCAACAGGTGGTGGAACTGGAACACGAAGCCCAGCGCGCGCCGGCGCAGCAGCGTCAGCGCCTGGTCGTCCAGGGCGCCGACGTCCTCGCCTTGCAGGCGATAGCTGCCCGCCGTCATCCGCTCCAGCAGGCCGACGATGTTCAGCAGCGTGCTCTTGCCCGAGCCGGACGGCCCGACCAGGGCCACGAACTCGCCGGCCGCCAGCCGCAGGTCCAGCCCGTGCAGCACCTCGGCCTCGTTCGGCAGGCCGACGTTGTAGCTCTTGCGCAGGCCGCGCAGTTCGAGCAGGGCCTCGCTCACAGCCGGATCGCCTGCGCCGGGTCGAGCCGGGCCGCGCTGCGTGCCGGGGCCAGCGCCGCCAGCACCCCGCACACCAGCGCCAGCAGGCCCACCCGCATGGCCGTGGCCCAGGACAGGTCGATCGGGAACAGCGGCCCGCCGTCGCTGGCATGCACGAAGCGGGTGAACAGGAAGATCATGGCCAGCGCCAGCAGCAGGCCCAGCACCGAGCCGATGGCGCCGACCAGCCCGCCCTGGATCAGGAACACGCGCAGCACCTGGCCGCGGGTGGCGCCCATGGCGCGCAGGATGCCGATCTCGCGCCGCTTCTGCACCACCGACACCACCAGCACGCTGGCGATGCCGAGCACCACCACGGCGGCGACCACCAGCCGGATCACCACCGTGCTGATCGACTGCGCGTTGAGCGCGGACAGCAGCTGCGCGTTGGTGTCCTGCCAACTCTCGATCCGGTAGGGCAGCTGGCGGCGCAGCGAGGTGGCGACCTCGGGCGCGCTCCAGACGTCGTCCAGGCCGATGTCCAGGCTGGTGACGCCGCCCGGCAGCCCGAGCAGGTTCTGCGCCGCCCGCAGCGGCAGGATGACGGTGCGGCGATTGAGTTCGCGCGCGCCGAAATCGACCAGTGCCGTGGCGCGGGCGGTGTCGCTCACCGCGCCGGTGCGGATGGTGAAGCGGTCGCCCGGCCGCAGGCCGAGGTCGTGCGCCAGCGCCAGCCCGACGATCGCGTCGCCCGGATCGAGCCGGGCCGTGCCGGCCACCACCTTGTCTCGCAGCCCGGCCAGCCGGTCGTAGCGATCCAGTTCCACGCCGGACAGGTTGACACCCTGGATCGCTTCGGCGCGCAGCGCAAGGCCGGCGCCACTGACCAGGGGCGAGACCACGGCGATGCCGGGCCGCGGGTCCAGCAGGCGCTGCACCGACTGCCAGTTGGCCACCGAGCGCAGGGGCTGCGCGCGCGGTTGGGTGTCGGTCAGCGACTGCTCGCCGGGCGGCAGCTCGAGCGCCGGCGTGACCACCTCCTCCGGCGCGCGGATGGTCACGTGCGGCTGCGAACCCAGCGTCTTGGACAGGGTGTTGGCCTGCAGCCCGCTGACCAGGGCCGAGATGTAGGCGATCACCGCCACGCCGGCCGCCACGCCCACCACGATCAGCACGGTCTGGAAGCGGCCCTCGCGCAGGAAGCGCACGGCCACCTGCCACTCGAACGCCGGCAGCCTCATCGCCCCACTCCCTGGCTGAGGCTGGACATCGGGTCGGAGCTCAGCGCGGCCTCGATCGCCGCGCCCGAGCGGGCCGGCGCCCAGTCGATGACGGTGGCACGCACCCGGTCGCCCGCCTGCAGCGCCGGCGCCAGCAGCACCTGCTCGCCTTCGCGCAGGCCCTCCAGCACCTCCACAGCGTCCAGCGTCCGCAGTCCGGTGCGCACCGGACGGGCGACCGCGCGGCCGGCGTCCTGCACCAGCACGCTGTCGCCGCCGCTATCCGCCGGCCGCAGCGCGCGCGCCGGGATCACGAGTGCACGATCGCGGCGGCCGGTGATCACCTCCACCGACAGCGTCATGTCTTCGCGCAGGAAGTCGGGCGGGTCGCCCTGCAGCGCCAGCTTGACCTCGACCGCCCCACGCTGCGCATCCACGGACGGGGCGATGCTCAGCACGCGGGCGGCCATGCGCCGCTCGGGAAAGGCATCCGCCAGCACCGAGGCCGGCTGCCCCGTGCGCAACTGCTGCAGGAAGGCCTCGTCCACCTGCGCCACCACCTGGGTCGGCCCGGCCAGCGCCAGCCCCAGCAGGGCGCGGCCGGGCTGCACGATCTGGCCCGGCTCGACCAGCCGGGTCAGCACCCGTGCGGGCGTCGGCGCCACCACGGTGTCCTCGGCCAGGCGGGCCTGCGCGGCCTCGATGGCGGCGCGTGCGGCGGCCAGTTGCGCCTGCGCCTGGGCGAGCTCGGCGCCCTGCCCGCTGCGGGCCTGCAATTGCGCCGCCGCCGCATCGCGCTGGGCCTGCGCGACCTCGAGCGCGCGGCGCGCCTCGTCGACCCGCGAGGCGCTGACGAAACCTTGCGCCACCAGCTGCTGCGCCCGGGACAGTTCGGAGCGCGCCGCCGACAGGTTGGCCTCGGCCTGGTCGAGTTGCGCCGCCGCGGCCCGGCGCTCGCTGCCGCGCAAGCCCTGCAGGCGGGCCTGTGCCTGCCGTTCGTTGGCCATCGCCTGCGCCAGCGCGGCCCGGGTCTGCTCGGACTCCAGCCGCACCAGCGGCTGGCCGGCTTCCACCCGGTCGCCTTCGCGCACCAGCACCTGGCGGACCCGGCCGGTGACCGTGCTGCCGACGTCCACGCGCGACAGCGTGGCGACGCGGCCGGAGAACTGCAGGGTCCGCACCAGCGGCGCTTCCCGGACCTCGATCGCATCGGAAGCCACGCCACTGCGCGCGAGCAGCACGGCCGCGAGCGCGACCGCAAACCCCACAGCCACGACCCACCCCCACCGATGCAGCCGGGGCCGGGGCCGTGCCATGCGCTACTCCTGGAACAGGCTGCCGTCGCTGCGCGGCGGCGCGACCCCGAGGTGCCGGTAGGCCGCCAGCGTCGCCACGCGCCCGCGCGGCGTGCGCTGCAGGTAGCCCTGCTGGATCAGGTAGGGCTCGATCACGTCCTCGATGGTGTCGCGCTCCTCGCCGATGGAGGCCGCGATGTTGTCCAGCCCCACCGGGCCGCCGTCGAAGCGGTGGATCACCGCTTCCAGCAGCTTGCGGTCCATCACGTCGAAGCCCTGCGGGTCCACGTCCAGCATGGCCAGCGCCTTGTGCGCGATCTCCTGCGTGATGTGGCCGCTGCCTTTCACGTCGGCGTAGTCGCGCACCCGGCGCAGCAGCCGGTTGGCGATGCGCGGGGTGCCGCGCGAGCGGCGCGCGATCTCGGCGGCGCCTTCGTCGTCGATCGGCGCCTGCAGCAGCGAGGCGCTGCGCAGCACGATGCGCGCGAGTTCACCGGCCGTGTAGAACTCCAGCCGCGCCACGATGCCGAAACGGTCCCGCAGGGGGTTGGTCAGCATGCCGGCCCGGGTGGTGGCGCCCACCAGCGTGAACGGCTGCAGGTCCAGCTTGATCGAGCGCGCGGCCGGACCCTCGCCGATCATGATGTCGATCTGGTAGTCCTCCAGCGCCGGGTACAGGATCTCCTCGACCACCGGCGACAGGCGGTGGATCTCGTCGATGAAGAGGACGTCGTTGGCCTCGAGGTTGGTCAGCAGCGCCGCCAGGTCCTTGGGCTTTTCCAGCACCGGGCCGGAGGTCTGGCGCAGGTTCACGCCCAGCTCGTGGGCGATGATGTGCGACAGCGTGGTCTTGCCCAGCCCGGGCGGTCCGAACAGCAGCACGTGGTCCAGCGCCTCGCCGCGCTTCTTCGCGGCGCCGATGAAGATCTCCAGCTGCTCGCGCGTCTTGGCCTGGCCCACGTACTCGGCCAGCAGCTTGGGCCGCAGGGCGCGCTCGATCGCCTCCTCGTTGGGCGAAGCCGGCGCGGTCGACACCACCCGTTGCGGAGGCGGCAGGCCGAAGTCGTCGGTCTTGATGGTCATTCTTCTAGCGAACGCAAGTGCGCTATCGCCCTTCCCAAGCTCTGTGCGCTAGCTGCGGCTCGTTCAACACCCCAGGCCTCAGCCACGAAGTGGGCCAAGTGGATGTTGTACCCCGTCCCCTGTCGGAGGACGCTCCCTGGCGCTAGCATTTCCGCGCGTATACCCGGTCTCCGAGACCTCGCAGCTATGCGTAAGACCTCATGTTTCGCATCATTGAGTTCCTCTGGATCATTCGGAATATTCCTTAGAGGAACTTCGAAGAAGTCTGCCATTGCTTGACGGTCAGCAAGGATCCAACTCTCTGCCTCAGAGACTGCGAGCCGGAACAGAAAATTGTCCGGCGCGTCCTCTGGCAGCCATTTCTGCCTTAGCTCCAGAGCACACTGGTGGTCGGTATCCGCGATACAGAGCACCGTCCGAACGTTCCTCGCGCACTCTGCGTAGCGATTCAAGTCCGGAAGCAAGCGAGTGATGCCTCGCTTATTAATAGGGCGCCCTGCTATCGACCAACCCGGCAGGACTCCCCGGACAATCTTGACCGCCAATTCGCAGCATAGCTGGTCCTCGCCGACCAGCAGGATGTCCCTCACTTAAAAAGCCCCATCTGCTCAATATTCTGCGGACGCGTCTTCGGGAGCATGACCTCAGACGGCGTCAAGCCGTGAGTCATTTCCTGCATCTCAACCTCGTTTGCTGTCCTGACAGTTGTACCGTTCTCCCCGGGTTCGAGAAGTAGGATTGACGCGGGCTCAGAAATGGAACCAATTAGAGTATCGCTATGGGTTGTGCTCAATACCTGTCTCAGGAAACCGCCCTTCTTCCGTTGCCTTAGAACCCGATCAATCATTAGCGGAATATGTTCGGTTATCGCATCGTTTAGCGAAAGCTCTGGCTCCTCGAGTAGCAATAGCCCTTCACCCTCCTGTAATGCCCACAGGAATCCTATCAGTCTCAGCGTTCCATCAGAAAATTGATCCTCGCGCTGCCAAGCGCCATTCACACGCCAATGCTTGAAGTTAGCTTTCAAGTGCGGGAGACCTGTAATTGGATCTTGCTCGAAGTGCAACTCGGAGAACTGGGGCACCGCCACTTCGAGGGCCTGCTGAATCCGACTTAGTCTCGCCTTTTGAGTCTTAGCGGGAGTTCGTGCGATGCGCTGCAGCAATCCTTGACCAAAAGGATCGTTCTCGATGATTCGACCACTGATCTCGTCACTGTGCTTCAATAGTTGAGGCACCAAGTGAAGGTAGGTCGTTGCCGACAAAAAATCGACGAGTTCCCGGAACTTGGCATTAGTGTTAATCTGCTCAAGGAAGGTTTGCGTTAAGCGGGCTGGATCGTGTTTGTCATCTCTGTCCGGACGTCTAAACAGCACCTCGCCATCCTTGTCCACCGATTCCTCTTGGACTAAGACGCGCTGCTGGCCTTTCCCCTCCGATTTGAAAGAGAGGACGTATCTCCAACGAGGTTGCGAGTCTTCAAGTAACTCACAAACCTCAATTTCAATCCTCACATCTGGCTCACGCCGCGCATGAAGGCTTCGAAGCTTGCTCAGACCTCCACGTTCCTTGAGAGCCTTCTGTAAGCCGCCACCTTCAGATTGAGCGACCGTCCGCAGGAAACGGAACACGTCGAGAAGGTTTGATTTCCCCGATGCATTGGCACCAATCACGTAACCTCTAGGGCCTAGGGCCACGTCAACTTGCCGGAAGTTTCTCCAGTTCCGTAGCTTCAGTCTCGTGATTAGCATCAGTGTCCCCCAACCCCCAATGTTGTCAGCCTATCTAGCGAGCATCTTCAGCGCCTGCTTGATGCCTTCGCTCACGCCGACGTCCTTGGGCAGCGCCTTGAGCGAAGCCTGCGCTTCCTTGTCGCTGTAGCCCAGGGCCACCAGCGCCTGCAGGATGTCGGCCTGGGCATCGGTGGCCGCGGCGCCACCGCCGGCCACGCCGACGTCGGCGCCGATCTTGCCCTTCAACTCCAGCAGCAGGCGCTCGGCGGTCTTCTTGCCGATGCCCGGTACCTTGACCAGGCGGCTGGCATCCTGCGCCGTCACCGCCTGCGCGATGTCGGCCACGCTCATGCCGCTGAGCACCGACAGCGCGGTGCGCGGGCCGACGCCGGAGATGCGGATCAACTGGCGGAAGGCCTCGCGCTCGGCGGCGCTGCCGAAGCCGAACAGCACCTGCGCGTCCTCGCGCACCACGAAGTGGGTCAGCAGCGTGACCGGTTCGCCCACGCCGGGCAGGTTGTAGAAGGTGCTCATCGGAACATCGACCTCGTAGCCGACCCCGTGGCAGTCCACCAGCACCTGCGGCGGGTTCTTGTCGGCCAGCGTTCCGTTCAATCTGCCTATCATTGACGAGTCCCGGCCAACATGGCCTTCCTGAGCTTCACGGATTATCAGCTTGATCCTTCGCCACGCCTTCGCGCCGCCGAACAACACCCGCCTCGCGCACCTGTGCGGCCCCATGGACGAACACCTGCGCACCATAGAGACGGCATTGCAGGTCAGGATCACCCGCCGCCAGGAGCAGTTCAAGGTCGAAGGCCCCAAGGCCAAGGCGCAGCGCGCGATGGACGTGCTGCAGGCGATGTACGAGATGGCCGGCCGCCCGATCGCCGCCGACAAGGTGCAGCTGATGGTGGCGGGCGAGCAGGCCATGGACGAGGACGAGTCCGGCGCGCTGGTGCTGCACACGCGGCGCTCCGACCTGAAGGCGCGCACGCCCAACCAGAGCGTCTACCTGGACAACATCGCCAACCACGACATCACCTTCGGCATCGGCCCGGCCGGCACCGGCAAGACCTACCTGGCCGTGGCCTGCGCGGTCGACGCGCTGGAGCGCAGCGGGGTGCAGCGCATCGTGCTGACGCGCCCGGCGGTGGAAGCCGGCGAGAAGCTCGGCTTCCTGCCGGGCGACCTGACGCAGAAGGTCGACCCCTACCTGCGGCCGCTGTACGACGCGCTGTACGACCTGATGGGGTTCGAGCGGGTGAACAAGGCCTTCGAGCGCAACGCGCTGGAGATCGCGCCGCTGGCCTTCATGCGCGGGCGCACCCTGAACAACGCCTTCGTCATCCTGGACGAGGCCCAGAACACCACGCCCGAGCAGATGAAGATGTTCCTCACCCGCATCGGCTTCGGCAGCAAGTGCGTGGTGACCGGCGACATCAGCCAGATCGACCTGCCCAAGGGCCAGCTGTCCGGGCTGGTGGACGCCGAGCGCATCCTGAAGCGGGTCAAGGGCATCGCGCACACGCGCTTCACCAGCGCCGACGTGGTGCGGCACCCGCTGGTGGCCCGCATCGTCGATGCCTACGACGCGGCACGGAAACAATGAGCTCCCCCCCGAAGCGGCCTTCGGCCGCCTCCCCCCCAGGGGGGCGCCAGCAGCGGCCCGGCAAAGCCGGTTCCGCGCTGGCCCTGGATCTGCAGATCGCAACCTTCGCCGGCGCAAGCAAGCACGCGGCCCTCCTCGGCCATTCCAAGGTCAAGCGCTGGATGGCGGCGGCGCTGCGCGGACCGGCCGAGATCACGGTGCGCATCGTCGGCGAGGCCGAAGGCCGGGCGCTGAACCGCCAGTACCGGCGCAAGGACTACGCCACCAACGTGCTGACCTTCGACTACGCCCGCGAGCCGGTGGTCAGCGCCGACCTGGTGCTGTGCGCGCCGGTGGTGGTGCGCGAGGCGCGCGAGCAGGACAAGCCGCTGGAGGCGCACTACGCCCACCTGCTGGTGCACGGCACCCTGCACGCGCAGGGCTACGACCACGAGACCAGCGAGCGCGATGCGTTCGAGATGGAGGCGCTGGAGGTCCTGCTGCTCGGGATGCTGGGCTTCCCCAATCCCTACTGAGCTACTGGATGCGCATCGGGATGGTCACCGGCCCGTCGTTGACCAGCTGCACCTTCATGTCGGCCGCGAACTCCCCGGTTGCCACGACCGGGTGCGCCGCCCGGGCGCGCTCGACGAAGTAGTCGTAGAGCCGCCGCCCCAGCTCCGGCGGCGCCGCATGGCCGAAGCTCGGGCGGTTGCCGCCCGACAGGTCGGCGGCCAGCGTGAACTGGCTGACCACCAGCAACCCGCCGCCGACGTCCTGCACGCTGCGGTTCATCTTGCCCTGCTCGTCGCCGAAGATGCGCAGCTTCAGCAGCTTGGCCAGCACCCGGTCGGCCTGGCCCTCGCCGTCGCCGTGTTCCGCGCACAGCAGCAGCAACAGCCCGCTGCCGATCTCGCCGATCACGCGGCCGTCCACCACCACCCGGGCTTCACTCACCCGCTGCACCAGTCCGATCAAATCAGGTCCTCCTCGTCCGCGGCGTGGGTCTCCACGTCGCTGGGCAACAGCTCGATGGTGGCGCGCAAGCCGGGCACCGCGCTCATCAGCGCCTGCTCGACCGAACCGCGGACCGCGGCCGCCCGCCGCAGGGTCCAGTTGCCCGGCATGTGCATGTGCAGGTCGACGAAGCGGCGCTGCCCCGAGCGGCGCGTCGTGATGTGGTCGAAGCGGATCGCCGGGTGCTCGAAGGACCTGAGCACCTTGTCGATCTCGTCCTGCACGTCGCGCTCGACGCGCTTGTCCATCAGGCCCTGCGAGGACCGCCACACCAGGCTGCCGCCTTCGCGCAGGATGTTGAGCGCGACGGCGATGGCCACCAGCGGATCCAGCCACTGCCAGCCGGTCAGCGCCACCAGGCCGATGCCGACCACGACGCCGGCCGAGGTCCAGACGTCCGTGAAGAGGTGGCGGGCGTCGCCCTCCAGCGCGATGGAGCGGTGCCGCCGCGCCGACTGCAGCATGGCCCAGGCCAGCAGCCCGTTGAACACCGAGCTCAGCACCGAGAGCCCCAGGCCCAGCCCGATCTGCTCCAGGCCCTGCGGATGCAGCAGCCGGTTCACCGCGGCCCAGATGATGGCCGCCGCCGCCACCATGATGGCCAGGCCCTCGAACGCCGAGGAGAAGTACTCGGCCTTGTGGTGGCCGTAGGGATGGTCGGCATCGGCCGGCTGCGCCGCGACATGCACCATCAGCAGCCCGAAGGCCGCGCTGGCCAGGTTGACCAGCGATTCCATCGCATCCGACAGCAGGCCCACCGAGCCGGTCAGCCACCAGGCCAGCGTCTTCAGGGCGATGGTCAGCACGGCGACCCCGATCGAGATCCGCAGCCAGGCGCTGGGCGGCACGATGCTGGCGCGGTCGGCGAGGGTCATGCCGTCATTGTCGGGCACCGCCCGATGCAGAATCGGCGGGCATGGAACACCCGCACCGTTCCTGCACCGGCGAGCGGCGCCGCCTGGCCCACCTGGCGATGGCGATCGCCGCGTCACTAGCCCTCGGCACGGCCCTGGCGCAGGTGCCGCCCACGGCGGACGAGCTGAAGCGCCAGGGTGGCCTGCACCTGGCGGCCCACCGGGGCGACGTGAAGAAGATCCTGGCCCTGACGGCCGCCGGGGCCGCCCTCAACGCCACCGACCCCCATGGCCGCACGCCGCTGCACGTGGCGACCTTCGCCCGGCGGCGCGATTCGATCCAGGCGCTGGCCCAGGCCGGCGCCGACCTGGGCCGGCTGGAGAACGACCGCTACGACGCGGTCACCATCGCGGCCGTGGCCAATGACGAGGAGACTCTGGCCTTGCTGCTGTCCCTGGGCGCCAGCGCCAGGCAGGTCACCAGCCGCTACGACGGCACGGCCCTGATCGCGGCGGCGCACCTCGGGAACGCCGGCGTGGTGCGCCAGCTGATCCGGGCCGGCGCGCCACTGGACCATGTCAACAACCTGCACTGGACGGCGGTGATCGAGGCCATCGTGCTGGGCGACGGCAGCCCCCGCTACCAGGCCACGCTGCAGGCGCTGATCGACGCCGGTGCGAACCTGCAGTTCGCCGACCGCGAGGGCCGCACGCCGCTGCAGCTGGCGCGCTCGCGCGGCTACACGGCCATGGCGGCGATGCTGGAGCAGGCGGGCGCCCGCTGAAGGCTCAGGCGCCCAGCGTCACCCGCGCGAACTTGCGCTTGCCCACCTGCACGACGTAGGTGCCGGCGGCCAGCTTCAGGCCCTTGTCGGCCACCACCGCCGAATCCACCCGCACGCCGCCGCCGTCGACCAGGCGATTGGCCTCGCTGGTCGAGGGCGCCAGGCCGGCCTGCTTGAGCAGCGCGCCGATCTGCAGCGGCGCGCCGGACAGCGCCACCTCCGGGATCTCGTCCGGGATGCCGCCCTTGCTGCGGTTGACGAAGTCCTGCTCGGCGGCGTCCGCGGCCGCGGCGTCATGGAAGCGGGCCGCGATCTCCTTGGCCAGCATCACCTTGGCGTCGCGCGGGTTGCGTCCGCCGGCCACTTCGGCCTTGAGGCGCTCGATGGCGGCTTCGCTCTGGAAGCTCAGCAGGGTGTACCAGCGCCACATCAGCTCGTCGGAGATCGACATCACCTTGGCGAACATGGTGTTGGCGTCCTCGGTGATGCCGATGTAGTTGTTCTTGCTCTTGCTCATCTTCTCGACGCCGTCGAGGCCTTCGAGCAGGGGCATGGTCAGGATGCACTGCGGCTCCTGCCCGTATTCCTGCTGCAGGTGGCGCCCCATCAGCAGGTTGAATTTCTGGTCCGTGCCGCCGAGCTCCAGGTCGCTCTTGAGCGCGACCGAGTCGTAGCCCTGCATGAGCGGGTAGAGGAACTCGTGGATCGAGATCGAGGTGCCAGCCTTGAAGCGCTCGTGGAAGTCGTTGCGCTCCATCATGCGCGCCACCGTGTACTTGGCGGCCAGCTGGATCATGCCGCGCGCGCCCAGCGGGTCGCTCCACTCGCTGTTGTAGCGAAGCTCGGTCTTCGCCGGATCGAGGATGCGGTAGGCCTGCGCGCGGTAGGTCTCGGCATTGGTCTCGATCTGCTCGCGCGTCAGCGGCGGCCGGGTGGTGTTGCGCCCGGAGGGGTCGCCGATCATCGAGGTGAAGTCGCCGATCAGGAAGATGACCGTGTGGCCCAGGTCCTGCAGCTGGCGCATCTTGTTCAGCACCACGGTGTGGCCGACGTGGATGTCCGGTGCGGTCGGGTCAAGGCCCAACTTGATACGAAGTGGTACGCCGGTCGCTTCCGAGCGCGCCAGTTTCTGCAGCCATTCTTCACGCGGAATCAGCTCCTCGCAGCCCCGCAGCGACACCGCCATGGCTTCCTGCACGCGATCGGTGACCGGGAAAGGTTTGGTAACAAGCGCTTGATTCATCACGGTTTTTTACTGATCGGACGGGATGTCACCGTCGCTATACTGGCGCCCGGAAGAGGCGGGGTGATTCTAAAGAGGTGCCCGTTTCGGGGCATTCCGCCTGCCCGCGGCCCGAGGGCACACTGCCGGCACCAACGCCGGCAGGTACACGAACAAGGATCCGAGGATTGAAACGAAACCGCTGGATCAGCGCTGCTGAAGATGCCCTGTCGGCGGCGGCTCGGCGCCTGGAGCACCATCCGCGCAAGCTGACGGCGCTGCTGGCGGCCATCCTGCTCGGTGGCGGGGGCGGCGCCTTCGCGGTCGCCTCCTTCGGTCCCGATCCCGCAGCCCTGCCGGTGCGCGAGGTGCTGGAGGCCGTGGAGCCCCAGGGCCTGAGCGAACAGGCCGAGGCGCTGGACGCCCACGTCTTCAATCTCTATCGCAGCGACCTGGTGCGGGCCTCCGACACGGTGGAATCGCTGCTGGGCCGGCTGGGCATCAGCGACCCGGACGCCGCGGCCTACCTGCGCCGGGACAGCACCGTGCGCACCCAGATGCTGGGCCGGCCGGGCCGCACCGTGCGCGCCGAAGCCACCCCGACCCACAGCCTGGCCCGCCTGACGGCGCGCTGGGTGTCCGACGACTCCGGCAACTTCCGCCGCCTGGTGGTCGAGCGCAACGCCGACGGCCACTTCACCAGCCGGGTGGAATCGGCGCCGCTGTCGGCGTCCGTGCGCCTGGGCAGCGGCACCATCCGCAGCTCGCTCTACGCCGCGGTCGACGAATCGCGCATCCCGGATGAAGTGGCCATGCAGGTGGCCGACATCTTCTCGGCCGAGATCGACTTCCACCGCGGCCTGCGCAAGGGCGACCGCTTCAGCGTGGTCTACGAGGCGCTGGAGGCCGACGGCGAGCCGCTGCGCACCGGGCGCGTGCTGTCGGTCGAATTCGTCAACGCCGGCAAGACCTACCACGCGATGTGGTTCCAGGAGCAGGGCACCAAGGGCGGCTACTACACGCTGGACGGCAAGAGCCTCACCAGCGCCTACCTGGCTTCGCCGATGGAGTTCTCGCGCGTGACCAGCGGCTTCGCCATGCGCTTCCACCCGATCCTGCGCACCATGCGCGCCCACCTGGGCGTCGACTACGGCGCGCCCACCGGCACCCCGGTGCGCACGGTGGGCGACGGCCAGGTCGAGTTCGCCGGCTGGCAGAACGGCTTCGGCAACGTGGTGATCATCAAGCACAACGCCAGCGACCAGACGGTGTACGCGCACCTCAGCCGCATCTACGTCAAGCCGCACCAGAGCGTCGAACAGGGCCAGCGCATCGGCGCCGTCGGCTCCACTGGCTGGGCGACCGGGCCGCACCTGCATTTCGAGTTCCGCAAGAACGGCGCGCAGCAGAACCCGATCCAGGTCGCGAAGCGCAGCCAGGCCTACACGCTCAGCGCGGCGGCCCGGCCTGCCTTCGACAAGCTGGCGCGCTCCATGCGCACGCAACTCGCCGCGGCCTCGCTCGCCACGGTCGCCACCGCGGAGTAAGCGCCGCGCCCGCGGCGGCCCCGCCGCATGCCCGAGCTCTACATCGGCCTGATGTCCGGCACCTCGCTCGACGGGGTCGATGGCGTGCTGGCCGACTTCGCCGGCAGCCTGCAGGTGCGCGCGCATGCCAGTGCCCCCTTCGATCCAGCCCTGAAGGCCGAGCTGCTGGCCCTCAACCGCAGCGGCCCGGACGAGATCCACCGCAGCCAGCTGGCGGCCAACGCGCTGATGCGCGTCTACGCGCAGGTCGTGCGCGAGCTGCTGGCGCGCACCGGTGTCCCGGCCGCCGACGTGCGGGCCATCGGCGCCCATGGCCAGACGGTGCGGCACCGCCCGCAGGCCTTCGACGGCACCGGCTACACGGTCCAACTGGCGCAGCCGGCCCTGCTGGCGGAACTCACCGGGATCACCGTCGTGGCCGACTTCCGCAGCCGCGACGTCGCGGCCGGCGGCCAGGGCGCGCCGCTGGCTCCGTTCTTCCACCGGGCGCTGTTCGCGCGCGAGGGCGAGGCAGTGGGCGTGCTCAACATCGGCGGCATCTCCAACCTCACGGTGCTGCGCCCGGACGGCACGCAGCTCGGCTTCGACTGCGGACCGGGCAACGCGCTGATGGACGCCTGGTGCCAGCGCCACCTGGGCCAGCCCTATGACGCCGAGGGTGCCTGGGCCGCCGGCGCGCCGTTCGATCCGGCGCTGCTGCAGGCGCTGCTCTCCGAGCCCTTCTTCGCCGCGCCGCCGCCCAAGAGCACCGGCCGCGACCTGTTCGACGAAGGCTGGCTGCAGCAGCACCTTTCGCCGTTCCCGGCGCTCACCGCGCAGCAGGTGCAGGCCACCCTGGCCGAACTGACGGCAACCGCCTGCGCCGGCGAGGTGCAGCGGCACGCGCCCGGCCTGCCCCGCCTGTATGCCTGCGGCGGCGGCGCGCTCAACGAGCACCTGATGCGCCGGCTGCAGGCCCTGCTGCCCGCCACCCGGGTGCTGTCCAGCGCCGAGGCCGGGCTGCCGCCGCTGCAGGTGGAGGCGGCCGCCTTCGCCTGGCTGGCCCGCAAGGCCGTGCGGCAGGAAGCGCTGGAGCTCCAAAGCACCACGGGCGCCCTGGGCGCCCGTGTGCTGGGAGGCATCTGGCCGGCCTGAGGCCGGCGCCAACGCTCAGGTGGAGAAGCTGGAGCCGCAGCCGCAGGTGCTGTTGGCGTTCGGGTTCTTGATCACGAACTGGGCGCCCTGCAGGTCTTCCTTGTAGTCGATCTCGGCGCCGACCAGGTACTGGTAGCTCATCGCGTCGATCAGCAGCGAGACGCCGTTCTTGTTCATCACGGTGTCGTCGTCGTTGGCGACTTCATCGAAGGTGAAGCCGTACTGGAAGCCCGAGCAGCCGCCGCCCTGCACGAAGACGCGCAGCTTGAGGTCCGGGTTGCCTTCCTCGGCGATGAGGTCGGCCACCTTGGCCGCTGCGCTGTCCGTGAAGATCAGCGGGGCGGGCATGTCGGTCGCGGTTTCGGCTGCAGCGCTCATGGGATGGTTCCGTAGGGTCGGGTGAAATGCTACGACAGATCGCCCTTCGGCGCCCGTCTAGTGGTTGTTTGCCGCCAGCTTGAGCAAGGGCTTTTCCTCGCCCACCAGAAGCGGCTTCAACTGCCCTGAGATGACGGCGCCCTGGTGCATCTCAAGGGCCCGGTAGGACACGTCGCCCTCGATGTGGGCCTTGGGCTGCAGTTCCAGCAGTTCGCGGGCATGGATGGGGCCGCGGACGGTGCCGTTGACGATGACGTGGTCGGCGTGGATCTCGCCCTGCACCACGGCCGCCTCGGAAATGACCAGCATGCTGGGCTCTTCGGCCAGCGCGCGGATGTCGCCGACCACCTCGCCGTCGACCCGCAGGCCTTCGGTGAACTTGAGGTTGCCTTCGACCCGGGTGCCATGGGCGATCAGGCTCTTGATCGGGGGCTGGGCTTTCTTGCCGAACATCCGTGAACTCCTCGACGGTCGTGCTTGCGTGCTTCAAGCCCCCAGCCGGATGCTCTGCACCGCCCGGGTGGCCGATCCTTCCACCACTTTGGCGGAAACGTTTTGTACCACGGCCTGCTCAGGCAGGTCGATCATTCCTTCCAGGCGGCGGTACTGCCGGAACCGGAGGTCCTGGGCGCCGCCGGGCAGGTCCATGGCCCAGGGCTTGCCGTCGAGCGTGCCGGCCACGGTGAGCTGGAGCTGGCCATGGAATTCAGGCGCATTGCGGGTCGGCTGGATCACCAGCACCTGCCACTTGAGCTGGGCGCCGGCCAGCACCTCGGCCTGCAGGGCCCGGATCGCCAACGCGTTGCCGCGGGCCGGCATCAACTTCTCGAAGAATCCCAGGTCGTCGCGCAGCGAGCGGTTCTCGGCCTCGAGCTGGCGCACCTGGGCGGCCAGCCGTTCCTGCGCGGCGCGCTCGGCAATGATGAGGCTGTCGGAGGTATTGCGGACCGACTGCGCCTGGTCGCGTTCCTGGCGCAGGCGGTCGACCTCGGCGCGCAGCTGCGACAGTTCTTCCTTGGCGTTGCCGTCCAGTCCGGCCAGGTCCTTGCCGAGCTCGAAGGCCCACAGGGCGATGGCCGCGCAGAAACCGAGCACCACGGCAGCCACCACCCAGCGCAGCGGCCAGGGCATGGCACTGCGCACCGCGACACGAGGAGCGCTGATGGTGAGCCGGCGGCGAAGCAGTTTCCAACGCATGAGCTAGGCGCGAAGAATGCCCGAAAACGACAAAGCCGCACAAGAAACACTTGTGCGGCTTTGTAACCCGACGGCAGCAGCAGCTGCCGTGGAGGCGATCAGCGCTTGCTGAACTGCTTGCGGCGGCGGGCGGAGTGCAGGCCCACCTTCTTGCGCTCGACCTCGCGGGCGTCGCGGGTGACGTAGCCGGCAGCCGACAGTTGCGGCTTGAGGGCCGCGTCGTAGTCGATCAGCGCGCGGGTGATGCCGTGGCGCACGGCGCCGGCCTGGCCGGACTCACCGCCGCCGTGCACGTTGACCTGCACGTCGAAGGCCTCGACGTTGCCGGTCAGCACCAGCGGCTGCTTGGCGATCATGATCGAGGTCTGGCGGCCGAAGAACTGCTCGATGTCCTTGCCGTTGACCGTGATCTTGCCGCTGCCCTTCTTGAGGAAGACACGGGCCACGCTGCTCTTGCGGCGGCCGGTGCCGTTGTTCCATTCACCAATCATCGTGGGCTCCTCAGATTTCCAGCGGCTTGGGTTGCTGGGCGCTGTGCGGATGCTCGGCGCCGCCGTACACCTTGAGCTTCTTGATCATGGCGTAGCCGAGCGGGCCCTTGGGCAGCATGCCCTTGACGGCCTTCTCCAGCGCGCGGCCGGGGTGCTTGGCCTGCATGTCGCGGAAGTTCGTGGCGTAGATGCCGCCGGGGTAGCCCGAGTGGCGGTAGTACATCTTGTCCAGTTCCTTCGCGCCGGTGACGCGGAGCTTGCTGGCGTTGATGACGACGATGTAGTCGCCCGTGTCGACGTGAGGCGTGTAGATGGCCTTGTGCTTGCCGCGCAAACGGGCTGCTGCTTCGCTGGCAACACGCCCGAGCACCTTGTCGGTGGCGTCAATCACAAACCACTCGTGCACCACGTCAGCGGGTTTGGCGCTGAACGTTTTCATGTGAGCTTTCGAGAAAGTGGTCTGGTGGGCCCTTTTCCACGGTCGGTGTTCCTCTGCCGGGAACCTCTTAGGTGGGTGCCGACGGCCCGGTGGGCCCTCGTTTCCGCCGCGGGGCCGCTATGGCGCTGCGGAAAAGCCAGAGATTCTATGCCAAATCAAGCACTTACGACAAGGCCGACGGTCGCCGGCAGGTAGGATGCCGGGATGTTCAGCTACCGCCACGCCTTCCACGCCGGCAACCATGCCGACGTGTTCAAGCACCTGGTGCTGGTCGCCATGCTGCGCCACCTGCTGGCCAAGGACACGCCGCTGTGGGTGATCGACACGCACGCCGGCGCCGGGCTGTACCGGCTGGACGGCGACTACGCCGGCACCTCCGGCGAGGCCCAGGACGGCATCGTGAAGCTGGCCGGCGCAGTGGGCGCCCACGACACGCTCGACGGCCAGGCGCTGGCACCCGCCCTGGCCGACTACCTGGACCTGGTGCGTGGCTTCAACCGCCCGGGCGACTGGCGGATCTACCCCGGCTCGCCCTTCATCGTCCAGAAGCTGCTGCGCACCGAGGTGCGCGACAAGCTCAAGCTGCACGAACTGCACCCCAGCGACAGCAAGGCGCTGGCCGGCAACGTGGCCCAGCTCAATGCCGGCCGGCAGGTGAGCGTGGCGCGCGAGGACGGCTTCGAGGCGCTCAAGGCCCTGCTGCCGCCGCCCTCGCGCCGGGCGCTGGTGCTGGTCGATCCCAGCTATGAAATCAAGAGCGACTACGCCAAGGTGCCGGCCGCGCTGCGCGACAGCCTGCAGCGCTTCGCCACCGGCGCCTACGCCGCCTGGTACCCGGTGATCCCGCGCCCGGAGGCGCACGAGCTGCCACGCAAGCTGCGCACGCTGGCCGGCCAGGTGCGCAAGCCCTGGCTGCACGCCACCTTCTCGATCGGGCAGAAGCCCGTGGCCGCCGGCGAGCCGGCCGACACCCGGCAAGGCCTCACCGCCAGCGGCATGTTCGTGGTCAACCCGCCGCACACGCTCAAGCCGGCGCTCGAGGCCGCCCTGCCGCAGTTGCTGCAGGTGCTCGGCCGCGGCCGCGGCAAAGGGCATTCGATCGAAGCCGGCGGCGCCTGAGGCGCGCACCAGGAGGCTCAGCCCGGATCGGGCTCGACCAGCGTCAGCGCGACCCGCTTGACCCCGGGCCCGAGCAGGCCGATCGCCCGAGCGGCGGCATGGCTGAGGTCGATGATGCGCCCGCGCGCATACGGCCCCCGGTCGTTGATCCTGACGATCACCTCGCGGCCATTGACCAGGCTGCGCACCTTCACCCGCGTGCCAAAGGGCAGCGTGGGATGCGCAGCGGTCAGCGCGTTCATGTCGAAGCGCTCGCCGCTGGCGGTGCGCCGGCCATGGAACGGCAGGCCGTACCAGGAGGCCAGGCCGCGCTGGAATGGCTCGTCCGCCGCCGGCGAGGCCGTCTCGGGACCGGATTCCACCCCTGCCGCATCCGGTGCAGTGCCGGGCGGGACGGCGCAGCCCTGCAGCACCGCCGCCACCGCCAGCAGCACCGCTGCCTCTCGCAGCCGCATCCTCACAGCCCCAGCCGCCGGCAGATCTCCAGCGTGGCCTGGGCCTGGTTCATGGTGTAGAAGTGCAGCCCCGGGACGCCCTCGCTCCGCAGCCGCTCGCACAGCGCGGTGACCACGTCCAGGCCGAAGGCCTTGATCGAGGCGCCGTCGTCGCCGAAGCCCTGCAGCCGCAGCCGGATCCAGCGCGGGATCTCGGCGCCGCACGCGTCGGAAAAGCGCAGCAGCTGGGTCGAGCTGGTGATCGGCATGATGCCCGGCACCACCGGCACCTCGATGCCGCGCTTGCGCAGCTCCTCGACGTAGCGCAGGTAAGCATCCGCATTGAAGAAGTACTGCGTGATGCCGGAGTCGGCGCCCGCCTCCACCTTGGCGACGAAGGCCGCCAGGTCGCCTTCCGGCGAGCGGGCCTGCGGGTGCACCTCCGGGTAGGCGGCGACCTCGATGTGGAACTGGCGCCCGGTCTCGCTGCGGATGAAGGCGACCAGGTCGCTGGCGTAGCGGAACTCGCCGCCCAGGCCATAGCCGCTGGGCAGGTCGCCACGCAGGGCGACGATGCGCCGGATGCCGGCCGCCGCATAGGCGGACAGGCGCTCGCGGATGCTGTCGTGCGTCTGGCCGATGCACGACAGGTGCGGCGCCGCCGCGCAGCCCTCGGCCATGATCTCGCGCACCGCCTGCAGCGTGCCCTCCTGGGTGGAGCCGCCGGCGCCGAAGGTGACCGAGCAGAACGCCGGCTTCAGGTCATAGAGCTTCTGCCGCGCCACGCGCAGCTTGTCGGCGCCTTCGTCGGACTTGGGGGGAAAGAATTCGAGGCTGATCGGGAGGGTCATGGGGTCCCCTGCTGCGAAGCGAAAACGAAGAACTCGCGGTTGCCGTCGCCACCGCGGATCGGGCTGTCGAACCAGCCTTGCACCACCAGTCCGCAGCCGACACAGGCGGCGCGGATGCGCTGCTCGACCTCGGCGTACAGCGAAGCATCGCGCACGATGCCGCCCTTGCCGAGCTGGCCCGGCTGCAGTTCGAACTGCGGCTTGACCAGCATCAGCAGGCGCCCGCCCGGCCTGAGCAACGGCGCGAGCGCCGGCAGCACCAGCGTCTGCGAGATGAACGACAGGTCGCCGACGACGAGGTCGAAGCCGGGCTCGACGCCGGCAGCGCGCAGGCGGTCGGCGTCCAGTTCACGGGCGTTGCACTTCTCGATGCACACCACGCGCGGGTCGTCGCGCAGCCGCGGGTGCAACTGCCCGTGGCCGACGTCGACCCCCACCACCTGTGCGGCGCCGCGCTGCAGCAGGCAGTCGGTGAAGCCGCCGGTGGACTGGCCGACGTCGAGGCAGCGCAGGCCGCGCGGATCGAGGCCGGCCGACTGCAGTGCGCCCTCGAGCTTGAGGCCGCCACGCGAGACATAGCGGGTCTCGGCATCGTCGGCCAGCTCCACCTCGGCGGCGTCAGGCACCTCGTCGCCGTTCTTGGCGACGCGGTGCCAGCCGCGCGCATCCTGCCAGCGCATGCCGGCGGCGATCAGGCGCTGGGCCTGCGAGCGCGTGGCGGCAAGGCCGCGTTCGACGAGGAGCTGGTCGGCGCGCATGGCGGATTCCGCTGGATTCCGCGCGTGCGGAAGGACGCGTCCTCAGTACCGGTAGGTATCCGGCTTGTACGGCCCCTGCTTGGGCACGCCGATGTAGCCGGCCTGCTCGTCGCTCAGCTCGGTCAGCTGCGCGCCCAGCTTCTTCAGCTGCAGCCGCGCGACCTTCTCGTCCAGGTGCTTGGGCAGCACGTAGACCTTGCCAACCTCGTAGAAGTCGCTGTGGGTGAACAGCTCGATCTGGGCGATGGTCTGGTTGGCGAAGGAGGAGCTCATCACGTAGCTCGGGTGGCCCGTGCCGCAGCCCAGGTTCACCAGCCGGCCCTTGGCCAGCAGGATGATGCGCTTGCCATCCTCGAAGATCACGTGGTCGACCTGCGGCTTGATCTCTTCCCACTTGCACTTGGCTTCCAGCGACGCGACGTCGATCTCGTTGTCGAAGTGGCCGATGTTGCAGACGATGGCCTGGTCCTTCATCTTCGCCATGTGCGCGTAGGTGATGACCGACTTGTTGCCGGTGGCGGTGACGAAGATGTCGGCCTTGTCGGCGGCGTAGTCCATGGTCACCACGCGGTAGCCTTCCATCGCGGCCTGCAGCGCGCAGATCGGGTCGATCTCGGTCACCCACACCTGGGCCGACAGCGCGCGCAGCGCCTGCGCCGAGCCCTTGCCCACGTCGCCGTAGCCGGCCACCACGGCGACCTTGCCGGCCACCATCACGTCGGTGGCGCGCTTGATGCCGTCCACCAGCGACTCGCGGCAGCCGTACAGGTTGTCGAACTTGCTCTTGGTGACCGAGTCGTTGACGTTGATCGCGCGGAACATCAGCGTGCCCCTGGCCGACATCTCGTTCAGGCGGTGCACGCCGGTAGTGGTCTCCTCGGTCACGCCGATGATCTGGGCGCTCTTGCGCGAGTACCAGGTCGCGTCCTGGGCCAGCTTGGCCTTGATCGCGGCGAACAGCACGCGCTCTTCCTCGCTGCCGGGGTTGGCCAGCACCGACGCGTCGGTCTCGGCGCGCTTGCCCAGGTGCATCAGCAGCGTGGCGTCGCCGCCGTCGTCCAGGATCATGTTGGGGCCTTCGCCCTCGCTGCCCTTGGGCCCGAAGTCGAAGATGCGGTGGGTGTAGTCCCAGTAGTCGGACAGGGACTCGCCCTTGACCGCGAACACCGGCGTGCCGGCCGCGGCGATGGCGGCGGCAGCGTGGTCCTGGGTGGAGAAGATGTTGCACGAGGCCCAGCGCACCTGGGCGCCCAGCGCCTGCAGCGTCTCGATCAGCACCGCGGTCTGGATCGTCATGTGCAGCGAGCCGGTGATGCGCGCGCCCTTGAGCGGCTGGGCCTTGGCGAATTCCTCGCGGATGGCCATCAGGCCGGGCATCTCGGTCTCGGCGATGCGGATTTCCTTGCGGCCCCAGTCGGCCAGCGAGAGGTCGGCGATGACGCAATCCTGCGTCGGCGTGGGCTTGAGAACGGCGTTCATGGGTGCTCCAAAAGCATGTTCGGGATCAACCACGGGCCTGGGGTTCACTCACCGCACAGGACCAGTGGGTGAGCGTCGTTGCGTGTAGGTTCCGAGCCTCACACCGGGCGGTGCTGCAACGCTCCTCGGATGGGGCGGAATTATACGGGCGGGGCACGGCCGGGCTGGCCGTGGGGCAGCCGGGTTGGCGGCGCGCCGGGAGGGCGCGCCGCCCGCCGACTCAGGCGCGCGCGACCTGCGGCTCGACGGTGCGGTCGACCTCGTCCTCGGGGCTGTTGGGCACCCGCTGGAACCAGGTCGCCACCAGTCCGCCGGAGATGTTGTGCCAGACGCTGAAGATGGCGCTGGGCACCGCGGCCAGCGGCGAGAAGTGGGCGGCCGCCAAGGCCGCGCCCAGGCCCGAGTTCTGCATGCCGACCTCGATCGCCAGCGTCTTGCGCTTGGCGATGCTGCGGCCGGTCAGCTTGCCCAGCCAGTAGCCCAGCAGCAGGCCCAGGCCGTTGTGCAGCACCACCACCGCGAAGATCAGCGCGCCGCTGGTGGCGATCTTGGGCTGGTTGGCGGCCACCACGGCCGCGACGATCGCCACGATCGCGACCACCGACACCAGCGGCAGCACGCCGATCGCGACCTTCACCTTCTCGCGCAGCAGCGACTGCGCCGCGATGCCCAACGCGATGGGCAGCACCACCACTTGCACGATGGACCAGAACATGGCCATGGCGCTCACTTCCAGCCACTCGCTCGCCAGCAGGTAGATCAGGGCCGGCGTGACCACCGGCGCCAGCAGCGTCGTGACCGAGGTGATCGCCACCGACAGCGCGACGTCACCGCGGCCAAGGAAGGTCATGACGTTGGAGGCGGTGCCACCGGGGCAGCAGCCGACCAGGATCACCCCGACCGCGATCTCTGGCGGCAGCTGCAGGACCTGGCACAGCAGCCATGCGAGGCCCGGCATGATGAGGAATTGGCCCAGCACGCCGATCAGCACGTCGACCGGGCGCCGGAAGACCTCGCGGAAGTCGTCCTTGGACAGGGTCAGCCCCATGCCGAACATGATGATGCCCAGCAGCGGGACGATCCAGGCGGCGATCCAGCGGAACTGTGCGGGGGCGAAGAAGGCGCGAAGAAGGCGAGCACTGCGAACAGCAGCACCCAGACGGCAAAGGTCTTGCCGACGAACTGGCTCAGGCGGACGAGGGCCTGCATGGGCGGGATTCCTTGCGAAGTGGCGAAACGGCGATGAAGCCGGCGCCCCGCGCGGGCCGGGTGCGGTCACGTGCAGGTGAACGTCGGTCGGGTGCGGCGCGAGTCCGCGGCCCTGGCCGCCGGGTAGGCGGCGACCCTGCCGTCGTGGACGGCGCGCTGGGCAGGTGCAGCCGGGTGGGCGCAACCTAGGGTTTACCCTGATTCTAGGAAGCCGACCAAAACCTACGGGCAGCGGCGGGTATTCGTCGGGCCGGACCTGCGCCCCGCGGACGGCGGCGAACCGCTACAAACGGGCATGGCCGCCACCGCTTTCCCCACGCCCCCCATCGAACCCATGCTCGCCAAGGTCGCCGACGAGCTGCCGGCCGGCGAGGGCTTCCTGTTCGAGCCCAAGTGGGACGGCTTCCGCGCCCTGGTCTTCCGCAACGCCGACGGCGTGCACATCCAGAGCCGCGACCTCAAGCCGCTGAACCGTTACTTCCCCGAGCTGGAGAAGGTGCTGGCCGAGCAGCTGCCCAAGGGCTGCATCGTGGACGGCGAGGTGGTAGTGGCCGGGCCCAAAGGGCTGGACTTCGACGCGCTGCAGCAGCGCATCCACCCGGCCGCGTCGCGCATCGCCCGGCTCGCCAAGGAAACGCCGGCCGGCTTCGTCGCCTTCGACCTGCTCGCGGCCGGCGGCAAGCCGATCATGGAGTTGCCGCAGCAGGAACGCCGCACCCGGCTGGAACGGCTGCTCGGTTCGGCCCGGCCGCCGCTGTACCTGACCCCGGTGACCACCGACCGCGAGCAGGCGCAACAGTGGCTGCAGCACTTCGAGGGCGCCGGGCTGGACGGCGTGATCGCCAAGCCCGCCAACACGCCCTACCAGCCGGCCAAGCGGGCCATGTTCAAGATCAAGCACGCGCGCAGCGCCGACTGCGTGGTCGCCGGCTTCCGCTGGTACAAGGACACGGACGACGCGGTCGGTTCGCTGCTGCTCGGCCTGTTCGACGACGCCGGCGTGCTGCAGCACGTCGGCGTGACCTCCTCCTTCACCATGGACGCGCGCCGGCAACTGGCGCAGGAGCTGGCGCCGCTGCGCGAGAACGCGATGGAGGGCCATCCCTGGCGCGACTGGGCACAGGCGAGCGCCGGCGATGCCGACCGCATGCCGGGCGCGAAGTCGCGCTGGAGCGGCGGCAAGGACCTGAGCTGGGAGCCGCTGAGGCCCGAGCGCGTTTGCGAGGTGAAGTACGACCATCTGCAGGGCGACCGCTTCCGGCACGCCACCACCTTCCTGCGCTGGCGGCCGGACAAGCCGCCGCAGGAGTGCCGGTATGACCAGCTGGAGGTGGCGACGCCGTTCGAGTTGAAGGACGTCCTGGGAGGCGGGAGCGCGGGATTCCCGCCTTCGCAGGGATGAGGGCTTGCCTTTAGCATCTGCGCATGAGCGAGAAGCAAGCGTTCCTGCGGCCCGCGTCCGCCGGCGCACATTACGTGCACCCCAGCTCGCCGGCCGGGGGCTGCGGGCCGGGCCCTTCGCGGGCGGTGTGCATGCTCACGGCCGACCCGGCGGCCCTGCAGCCGCACGTGCGATCCCCCGCCGCGCGGCAGCACGACTGGCAGTCGGTGCCCTCGCAGTTCCAGCGGCTGCTGCACCAGGAAGACCGGCTCAAGGCCCGGGCCGCCAAGGCGCAGACGCTGCAGGAACTGCACGGGGTCGCGCTGCAGGTCGCCGCGCTGCGGCTGGAATACCAGCGCGCCCGCATGCTGCAGGCGCCGGAGCCGGCGGGCAACTCGCTGCGCGAGGAAATCCGCAAGGTGATCGCGATCCCCTTCGGCCGCTACAAGGATGCGGTGGCCACCGGCCTCGAAATCGCCGACGGAGGCCTTCCCGCCTTCGTCGAGAAGAAGATCGCCGACGCCTACTTCGACCTGTGCAACAAGATGGTCGAGAAGGTGTGCGGCGAGCTCGCCTCCAAGGCCCTGTCCGCCTTCAAGGAAGGGAACATGAGCGGGATCCAGGCCGCGGTCGAGGCCGCCGCCAAGGACATGCTCGCCTTCATGAAGTCGCACGACGACGAGCTGGTCCGCGCCATCTCCATCGCGGCCGGCGTCCCTGCGCGGGACGTGCGGCGCTGGCTCAAGGCGGTGCTCGCCAAGGGCGCCTCCTTCGCCGACCGCCTGGCCGCCTCCCCCTGGGCGGCCGTCGTCCGCCTACTGCTGACGCCCAGTGGCGGCGGCCAGCACGAGAAGGCGGAGATGGAGCTCGCGTTCCGGAGGATGCACGAAGCGCTCTCGCTGCGGCTGGGCGAACTCCTGCCCGAAGTGCGCGTCGAGGCCGCCGACCTGCTGAAGCCAGTGCCCAAGACCGCGTCCGGACCGGCCTTGCGCCAGGGCTGATCGGGCGGGCGGGCTCCTAGCGCGCCTGGGCCTCGATCGCCCGCCGCCGGTCGCGCATCGAGCTCTCCGAGCGGCGGAACTGCACCATAGGCAGCGGCTGCGCAGTGGCCGCCTTCGCCCTGGCGACCCGGGCCGAGAAATCGAGGATGCTCCGGAAGGTCGAACCGACCGTCGAGGCGTCATCGTCGAAAGCGCCGTGCTCGCGCGCCTGCGACAGGTCGGCGCCGTCCGGCGCGACGACCAGCTCGTGCGGGCCGGTCAGCAGGCCCCGCAGCTCGTCGTCCAGGAACTTCTCCATCCCCAGCAGCGGCACGCCGTCGCGGAAGCCCGGAATGTGCGGCTGCGCCTCGAAGGCGTTGGACACCAGGTACAGCAGCGACTTGTTGTAGATGTGGGCGCAGTGGTCGTCCTGCTCGGCCTTGTCGCTCAGCACGTACAACGCGAAGCGGCTGATTCCCTTGGCCTGCAGCGCTGGCCGATAGTGGTCCTCGAACAGCTGCAGGGTGCAGGCCGGCGCCCACAGCGTGCAGGTCGCCACCGTGATGCCGGCGGCGTTGAGCCGGGTAAGCAGCGGTGCCAGCAGGATGGAGCCGGCGCTGTGCCCGACCAGGTGCACCTCGATCGGCCCGTGCGCCTGCTGCAGCGCGGCCAGGTGCTTCAACACCGCCAGGCCCGCCCCGCCAGCGCGGCTGGCCAGCAGCGCGTTCTCCTTCATCTCGTCCCACGCGGCCTTGCCGCCGAGCACGCGGGCCAGCGGTTCCAGCGCGTCGTCCAGGCGATCCAGCATGAAGTCCTTGGCGGCATCGAGCACGCCTTCCGGGCGCCGCCGCCGCACCGCGTCCTGCAGCAGGTTGGTCATGGTGGTCCACCAGTCGGTCTTCCAGATCAGGGCCAGCGGATACACCTCGCCCTCCAGCAGCGCCGGCCGGTAGTCGGCCAGGCGCTGCACCGCCGACTCCTCGCTCACCAGCCCGCCGTGCGCGTACAGCAGGATGCGGCGTCGGCCCCAGCCCTGGGTCACCCGCGGGATGTCCTCGCGGAAGATCTGCGCCAGACCGGCCTCCGTCGTGCCGTAGTCGCCGCCGGGGCGCAGCTTGCCGTCGTTGCCGATGGCGACGATGTGCGGCCGCAGGTCGGCATAGGCGTAGGCGACCGATTGCCGTGCCGCCGCCGAATGCGCGGTGGCGGTCGACTCCGCGCTGCGCAGGGTGACCGGTGCGCCCAGCCGCGCGACCCAGACGTCGGTGCCGTTGCGCAGCCAGTCGTCGTAGCTGATGCGGGCGAAGCCGCCGCTGCCCCAGTCCAGGCCCCAGGAGTTCTGGATCCAGAAGCCCTGGTCGTCGTAGGCCACGATGGCGAAGGCGTGGCCACCCAGCACCCGGTCCGACAGCGGCACGGCGCCGTCCTCGCCGACCTCGTCCCAGCCCGCGTGCACCAGCGCCGTCGCATACAGGATGCCGACCTCGGCCAGCGCCGAGTGCATGGCGACGATGTCCTTGTGGTTGACGCGGTAGTAGGCACCCAGCGGCCGCCGCCGCGCCTCGGCGGTGCGCTGCTCGGTCAGTTCCAGCCCGCGGTCCTTACCGCTCGAGGGATACAACTCCTCGGGGCAGACGCCGTGCTTGTGCCAGCCCTTCATCGCGCCGCGCGCGCTGGAGCCCTCATAGGCCTCGCCCGGCCATTCGTCGTAGCGCCGCGCCAGGTGGTACAGCATGCGCGCGCTGACCGGCACCGGATCGGGAACCACCCGCCGCTGCAGCAGCAGGTAGTTGCACACGGTGGCCAGGCCGTAGCCGGTGCAGGCGCCTTCCCGGCCCTGGTCCAGGATGGGCACGCCGACATCCAGGTAGTCGCCCAGCGGGATGTGCGTCGGCACCTCCACCAGCGTGGGCACGAACATGCGGTCGCGGAAGTCCAGCGTGTCGGGCCGCACGTCGAGCCGGCGCGCCGGCTTGGCCTTGTTCTTGGCCGGTGCGGGTGCGCCGGTGCGCGTGTCCGTCCGCCGAGACGGTGCCAGTTCGCGCACGGCCTCGGCGCCGCGATCCAGCGGGTTGGCCGTGGGCGCAGCGCCTGCCGCACCCGCCGGAACCGCTGCCGGGAACACCGGTGCCAGCACCTGCAGTCCCAGCTCGTAGAAGCGGCGGCGCTCCTCCAGCCCGTTGGTGCCGCCGTTGATGCGGCGCGTGATCGCGTCGAAGTTGCCCGCGTCGGCCAACGCATTGAGGCCGTTGCGTTCCCAGAACAGGGCCGCCGTCTTGAAGCCGACCTCCGGCGTGGCGGCCAGGTCCGGGTCGCCCTCCAGGTCGATCTGCAGCAGCGCGCCGAACGCCGCGTAGTTGGCGCGGCCGGTGAGCTGGATCGGCCCGCGGCCCCGGTAACGGTAGCCGTCGCCCTCCTGGACGTTGCCCAGGCGCCGGGCCAGCGCGCCCGGCGGTTCGTAGCGCCGCTGGGCCTCGGTCGGGCCCCACAACTCCTGCAGGTAGCGGAACTGCCCCGACTCGTGCGCCAGCTGCGCGATGAAGGCGGCGGCGCGCCGCAGGCTGCGATCGATCCCGAACTGCGACATGGCCGCCGCCAGCAGCGGCGTGAAGGCCCGCAGGCGCTGCCGCGACGCCTGCCGCATGACCTGTTCCAGATGGCTGGTTTCCAGCATGGTCCTCTCCCTGTGTGCGTGACGAACGCCCGCACGGCGAGAGGAGCCTTGTCGACCACCCGGACTGCGGGCGACAGCGCATCGAGGAAGGACACCCGGCATGCAGGCTTCCCGGCCGCGCGCGGTCGCACGCGGCTGGCCGGCACCATGCCGCCGGCCAGCGGGCCTGTCAATGCGCAGGCAGGGAGAGCCGGCTCACAAGGCGTTGACCGGGATCTTCAGGTACGCGACCCCGTTCGACTCCGCGGGCGGCAACTGGCCGGCGCGGATGTTCACCTGCACGGCCGGCAGGATCAGCAGCGGCATGCCCAGCGTCGTATCCCGCTGGGTGCGCATGGCCACGAATTCGGCCTCGCCGACGCCGTCGCGCACGTGGATGTTGCCGGCCCGCTGCGCGGCCACCGTGGTTTCCCAGGCCGCCTCCCGCCCGCCCGGCGGGTAGTCGTGGCACATGAACAGGCGCGTGGCCGGCGGCAGGTCCAGCAGGCGGCGGATCGAGCCGTAGAGCGTGGTCGCGTCGCCGCCGGGGAAGTCGCAGCGCGCCGTGCCCACGTCCGGCATGAACAGCGTGTCGCCCACGAACACCGCATCGCCGAAGCGGTACGCGAGGTCGGCCGGCGTGTGGCCCGGCACGTGCAGCACATGGCCCACCAGCCGGCCTATGCGCAGCTCGTCGCCGTCGGCCAACAGGCGGTCGAACTGCGAGCCGTCGGTGCGGAACTCCGGCTCCAGGTTGAAGATGCCCTTGAACACGCGCTGCACGGTGGCGATGTGCTCGCCGATGGCGGTGCGGCCGCCCAGCGCTTCCTTCAGGTACGGGGCCGCCGTCAGGTGGTCGGCGTGCGCGTGGGTCTCCAGGATCCACTCCACCCGCAGCTCGTTGGACCGCACGAATTCGACCAGCCGGTCCGCCGACGCGGTCCCCGTGCGGCCCGAGCGGGGTTCGTAGTCCAGCACCGGATCGATGATGGCGCAGGGCGAGCCGGGACCGTCGTGCACCACGTAGCTCACCGTCCCGGTGGACGGGTCGAAGTCGGCATGTACCGCTGGAGTCATGGTTGAAGGGTTTGGGTTAACGTGGATGGGGCCGGCGATGCGGTGCACGCCTTGTACCAGCAAGTCCGGCCCCCGATGGCAAGAACCATGACGATCGACTGGCTCCATTTCACGCCCTGGCTGTCGCTGGCCGGCGGCCTCCTGATCGGCGGCGCGGCCGCCCTCTTCATCCTGCTCAACGGACGGGTGCTGGGCATCAGCGGCATCCTCGGCGGCCTGCTGGCGCGCCGGCCGGGCGATGCCGGCTGGCGCATCGCGTTCCTGCTGGGGCTGGCGGCCGCGCCTGCCACCTTCTGGCTGGCGGCGCCGGCCGGATTCCTGGCCGAGCCCCGCATCGAGGCCGGCTGGGGCACGCTGGTCCTGGCCGGGTTGCTGGTCGGCTTCGGCACCCGCTACGGCTCGGGCTGCACCAGCGGCCACGGGGTCTGCGGCATCTCGCGCCTGTCGCCCCGTTCGCTGGTCGCCACGGCCGCGTTCATGGCTGCCGGCTTCCTCACGGTCTACCTGCTGCGCCACGTTTGAAGGAGGCCCGACGTCCATGAACCGCCTCATCGAATTCGCCATCGGCCTGCTGTTCGGCTGGGGCCTGCTGCTGTCCGGCATGACCGACCCCGGCAAGGTGCAGGGCTTCCTCGACCTGGCCGGCGCCTGGGATCCCTCGCTCGCCTTCGTGATGGGCGGCGCCGTGCTGGTCGGCTTCTTCGCGTTCGCGCTGGCAGCCCGCCGCAGCCGCAGCTTCCTGGGCCACCCCTTCCAGCTGCCGGCCGCGCGCGAGATCGACCGGCCGCTGGTGCTGGGCGCGCTGATCTTCGGCGTGGGCTGGGGCCTGGCCGGCTTCTGCCCGGGGCCGGCGCTGGTGGCGACCGCGGCCGGCTACCCCGAGGCGCTGGTGTTCGTGGCGGCCATGCTGGCGGGCATGGCGGCCTTCGAGGGCCTGGGCCGCCTCAGAGGCCGCGCGCTCACCGCGGACCCGGCTTCCTGAGCTTGGGCGACGGCTTGTCGGCGGCGGCGATCGGCTGCCGCTGCGCCTTGCGCGCCGACGGCGGCGCCCGCGGCGGTTCGCCGGCCTGCTTGCGGTAGTGCGGCGGCCAGGGCGCGTCGCCCTGCCCTTCGCGCTCCTGCCGCGCCGACAACTCCAGCAGCGACTCGAGCGAGCCGGCCGCCTCGTCGATGCCCGCATGCGGATCGCCGATCCTCTGCAGCCGGGCCGGAACCGTTCGCAGCGTGAAGTCGGCCGGATCGCACACCTGCAGCTCGTCCCAGCCCACCGGCGTGGACACCCGCGCATCCGGCCGCGGCCGCACCGAATACGCCGAGGCCACGGTGCGGTCCTTGGCGTTCTGGTTGTAGTCCACGAACACGCCGTGGCGCTGCTCCTTCCACCACTGCGCGGTCGCCAGCTGCGGCGCCCGCCGCTCGACCTCGCGCGCCAGCGCCAAGGCGGCGCGGCGCACGTGGTCGAAGGACCAGCGGCGCTCGATCCGCACCAGCACGTGGATGCCGCGCGATCCCGAGGTCTTGGGCCAGCCCACCAGCCCGTGCTCGCGCAGTACCTCGCGCGCCAGCGCCGCCACCTCGCGGATCTGCGGCCACTCGACGCCCGGCACCGGGTCCAGGTCCACCCGCAGCTCGTCGGGGTGCTCCAGGTCCTCGGCCCGCACCGGGTGCGGGTGCAGCTCGATGCAGCCCAGGTTGGCCATCCAGGCCAGCGTGGCGGCGTCGCGCGGCACCACTTCCTCGGCCGTCCGGCCGGAGGGGAAGTGGATGGTGCTGACCTCCACCCAGGGCGGCCGGCCGGCTGGCGCCCGCTTCTGGAAGAAGGATTCGCCGGCGATGCCGTCCGGGTAGCGCTTGAGCACGCAGGGCCGGCCACCGGCGCCGCGCAGCGCGCCTTCGGCGACCGCCACGTAGTACTGCACGAGGTCCAGCTTGCTGATCCCCGCCTGCGGGAACAGCAGCTTGCCCGGATTGCTGATCGTGACTTCGTGCCCGCCGGCGGCGAGTACGGCGCCCTGGGATGCCGCAGCCATCGGCCCACCATAGACCCATCGGCGACAATACGGGTCCCGCCGAAACGCTTTGCAGCTCATCGGCCGCGTCGTCCGAAAGCCGTCCTTCCCCCGTGTCCGCATCGCCCTTTGCCGCCGAGACCCGGCGCCGCCGCACCTTCGCCATCATTTCCCACCCCGACGCGGGCAAGACCACGCTGACGGAAAAGCTGCTGCTGTTCTCCGGCGCGATCCAGATCGCCGGCGCGGTGAAGGGGCGCAAGGCCTCGCGGCACGCCACCAGCGACTGGATGGAGATCGAGAAGCAGCGCGGCATCTCGGTGGCCAGCTCGGTGATGCAGATGGTCTACCGCGACCACGTGATCAACCTGCTGGACACGCCCGGCCACAAGGACTTCTCGGAGGACACCTACCGGGTGCTGACGGCGGTGGACTCGGCGCTGATGGTGATCGACGCCGCCAACGGCGTGGAGGCGCAGACCCGCCGCCTGATTGAGGTCTGCCGCCAGCGCAACACGCCCATCATCACCTTCGTCAACAAGATGGACCGCGAGGTGCGCGAGCCGCTGGACATCCTGGACGAGGTCGAGCGCGAGCTGGGCATGCCCTGCGTGCCCATGACCTGGCCGGTCGGCAAGGGCAAGAGCTTCGGCGGCATCATGAACCTGCGCACCGACGCGATGACGGTGTTCGAGGCCGGCAGCGAGCGCCGGCCGCAGGACTTCGAGACCATCCCGCTGGGCGACACCGACACGCTGCGCAAGCGCTTCGGCACCGAGTACGAGGCCGCCGCCGAGAGCATGGAGCTGGCGGCCGGCGCCTCGCCCGAGTGGGACCACCAGGCCTTCCTGGATGCGAAGCAGACCCCGGTGTTCTTCGGCTCCGGCGTCAACAACTTCGGCGTGATGGAGGTGCTGGACGCGCTGGTGGACTTGGCGCCGCCGCCGCAGCCGCGCACCAGCTCGCTGACCGTCAACAGGCAGGTGGTCGAGAAGACCGTGCAGCCGGACGAGCCCAACTTCGCCGGCGTGGTGTTCAAGGTGCAGGCCAACATGGATGCCAACCACCGCGACCGCATCGCCTTCGTGCGCATGGCCTCCGGCAAGTACACGCCTGGCATGAAGCTGAAGGTGCAGCGCACCGCCAAGGAGCTGCGGCCCACCTCGGTGGTCACCTTCCTGTCGCAGCGGCGCGAGGCGGTGGACGAGGCCTATGCAGGCGACATCATCGGCTTCACCACCCACGGCGGCGTGCAGCTGGGCGACACCATCACTGATGGGAGTGTCAGCCTGCAATACACCGGCCTGCCCTTCTTCGCGCCGGAGCTGTTCCAGGTGGTGGTGCTGAAGAACCCGCTGCGCACCAAGCAGTTGCAGCAGGGCCTGGCCCAGCTGGGTGAGGAAGGCGCCATCCAGGTGTTCCGCCCGGAGATCGGTGGGCCCATGCTGCTGGGCG
>NZ_DASPLW010000027.1:0-40392 GCF_035627355.1 Ramlibacter sp. | reverse complement strand
CAGAAGGAGGGCTGCGACGGCCTGATCACCAGCGCCCGCTGGGTGGTGCACCGCATGCCGGCGCACACCCGCACGGTGTGCCTGGAGTTCTTCGGCAACGCCAGGGACGCGGTGCCCAGCATCGTCGAGATCAAGGACTTCATGTTCGCCGAGAAGGACTGCAGTGGGGTCCTGCTGGCCGGCCTGGAGCACCTGGACGACCGCTACCTGCGGGCGGTGGGCTACACCACCAAGTCGCGCCGCGGCGGCCTGCCCAAGATGGTGCTGGTGGGCGACATCGTGGGCGACGACGCGGACGCCGTGGCGCGCGCCACCTCCGAGGTGGTGCGCCTGGCCAACTCGCGCAGCGGCGAAGGCTTCGTGGCGATCAGCCCGGAAGCGCGCAAGAAGTTCTGGCTGGACCGCAAGCGCACGGCCGCCATCAGCCGCCACACCAACGCCTTCAAGATCAACGAGGACGTGGTGATCCCGCTGCCGCGCATGGCGGAGTACACCGACGGCATCGAGCGCATCAACATCGAGCTGTCGCTGCGCAACAAGATCCGGCTGGCCGACGAGCTGGAGGCCTTCTTCCGCCGCGGCAACCTGCCGCTGGGCCGGCTGGACGACGCCCACGAGATCCCCTCGGCCGAACTGCTGGAGGACCGGGTGGCGCAGGCGCTGGCCCTGGTCGGCGAGGTGCGCCGCGAGTGGCAGGGCTGGCTGGACGACCTGGACACGCTGTTCCCGCGGCTGCAGGACCACAGCCTGCGCGCCAGCTGGAAGACGCAACTGCGGGCGCCGCTGCAGCAGGTGTTCTCCGGGCAGCCGTTCCGGCCGCTGCTGGACGAGGTCGCCGCGATCCACCAGCGCGTGCTCAAGGGCCGGGTCTGGGTGGCGCTGCACATGCACGCCGGCGATGGCAACGTGCACACCAACATCCCGGTCAACAGCGACGACTACGAGATGCTGCAGGCCGCCCACGCGGCGGTGAAGCGCATCATGGCGCTGGCCCGTTCGCTCAACGGGGTCATCTCCGGCGAGCACGGCATCGGCATCACCAAGCTGGAGTTCCTGAGCGACGAGGAGATCGCGCCCTTCGCCGACTACAAGGCCAGGGTCGACCCCGAGGGCCGCTTCAACAAGGGCAAGCTGCTGCGACCGTCCACCCAGCAGGGCGAGACCTCGGTCTATTCGGACCTGACCAACGCCTACACCCCCAGCTTCGGGCTGATGGGGCACGAGTCGCTGATCATGCAGCAGTCGGACATCGGCGCCATCTCCGATTCCATCAAGGACTGCCTGCGCTGCGGCAAGTGCAAGCCGGTGTGCGCGACCCACGTGCCGCGCGCCAACCTGCTGTACAGCCCGCGCAACAAGATCCTGGCCACCTCGCTGCTGGTCGAGGCCTTCCTCTACGAGGAGCAGACCCGCCGCGGCGTGTCGATCAAGCACTGGCAGGAGTTCGAGGACGTGTCGGACCACTGCACGGTCTGCCACAAGTGCGCCAATCCCTGCCCGGTCAAGATCGACTTCGGCGACGTGTCCATGAACATGCGCAACCTGCTGCGCAAGATGGGCAAGAAGAGCTTCCGGCCGGCCAACGCGGCGGCCATGTTCATGCTCAACGCCACCAATCCCGACACCATCAAGCTGGTGCGCGCCGGCATGGTCGGCGTCGGCTTCAAGGCCCAGCGCCTGGCCAGCGACCTGCTGCGCGGCTTCGCCCGCAAGCAGATGGCGCTGCCGCCCTCGACCCACGCACCGGCCCCGGTCAAGGAGCAGGTGATCCACTTCGTCAACAAGAAGCTGCCGGGCGGGCTGCCGAACAAGACGGCGCGGGCGCTGCTGGACATCGAGGACAAGGACTACGTCCCCATCATCCGCAACCCGGCGGGCACCTCGGCGGAGACGGAGGCGGTGTTCTACTTCCCCGGCTGCGGCTCCGAGCGCCTGTTCTCGCAGGTGGGGCTGGCGACCCAGGCGATGCTGTGGCACGCCGGCGTCCAGACCGTGCTGCCGCCCGGCTACCTGTGCTGCGGCTACCCGCAGCGCGGCGCCGGCCAGTACGACAAGGCCGAGAAGATCATCACCGACAACCGGGTGCTGTTCCACCGCGTCGCGAACACGCTGAACTACCTGGACATCAAGACCGTGGTGGTCAGCTGCGGCACCTGCTACGACCAGCTGCAGGGCTACGAGTTCGACAAGATCTTCCCCGGCAGCCGGATCATCGACATCCACGAGTACCTGCTGGAAAAGGGCATCACCCTGCCGGGCGGCAAGGGCTACCTGTTCCACGACCCCTGCCACACGCCGATGAAGCAGCAGGAGCCGATGAAGACCGTCAAGGCGCTGCTGGGCGAGAACGTGCGCAAGACCGAGCGCTGCTGCGGCGAGTCGGGCACCTTCGGCATCTCCCGGCCGGACATCGCCACCCAGGTGCGCTTCCGCAAGGAGGAGCAGCTGCGCATGGACGAGGCCGCGCTGCGGGCGTCCGGCGCGGTGGGTCCGCAGGACAACATCAAGGTCCTCACCAGCTGTCCCAGCTGCCTGCAGGGCCTGACGCGCTACGGCAACGACCTGCAGAACGGGCTGCTCGAGGCCGACTACATCGTGATCGAGATGGCCCGCCACATCCTGGGCGAGGACTGGCTGCCGCAGTACGTCCGTGCCGCCAACGCCGGCGGCATCGAGCGCGTTCTGGTCTGAAAACGGGGTCGGGGGCGCCTGCCCGCGACCCCGCCGTGGAATTCCGCACAGCGCCGGCGCGGCCGAGGGGTCGCCTGCGGGTCCCGGCGAGCTCTTCAGCGGGTATAACATCTGGATACAGAGCATCCGGAGGTCGCCCATGAGGAGGCAGGACATCGACAAGCGACTGGCCCGCCTGGCCGCGGGAGCGCTGCTGGCGCTGGGCGCCGCCACGGCATGGGCGCAGGCGGCGGGCGAGGTGGAGTTCGCCCGCGGCGTGGGTTTCGCGCAGACGGCCGGCCAGGCCCCGCGCACGCTGGGCAAGGGGCTGCAACTGCAGCAGGGCGACCGCATCACCACGTCGGAAGGCGCCTCGGCCATCGTGAAGCTGGCCGACGGCACCCGGATGACGGTGCGGCCCAACTCCGAGATCGTGCTGACCCAGTACCGGTTCAAGGAGAACGCCCAGGACAACAGCATGCTGCTGCAGATGATCCGCGGCGGCTTCCGCGCGGTGACCGGGCTGATCGCCAAGAGCTCGCCGCATGCCGCCAAGGTCCAGACCAGCACGGCGACCATCGGCATCCGCGGCACCGACTTCGATGCCCGCCTGTGCGCCCGCGACTGCGGCGCCGAGTCCGGCAAGGTGGCCGACAAGGCGCGGCCGAACGCAGTGCTGGCCAGCGCCAAGGTCGTGCAGTCGCAGGGCGAGGTGTACGCGGTCGATGCCTCCGGCCAGCGCCGCCGGCTGGTGGACGGCGGCAGCATCTATCCCGGCGACGTCGTCGAGACCGGCACCGGCACGCGGGCGGTGATCGCCTTCCGCGACGACACCCGCATCACGCTGGGCGCGTCCACCCGCTTCCGGGTCGACAACTTCGTCTACGACGAGCAGAACGCCAGCGAAGGGCGCTTCCTGGCTTCCGTGCTGCGCGGCACGGTGCGCGCGCTGACCGGCCTGATTGCCAAAGCCAACAACCGCAACGTCGGCTTCTCCACCGCCACCGCCACCATCGGCGTGCGTGGCACCGGGCTGGACATCGGCTGCACCGGCGCCTGCGCGGGCGAGCCGCCGACCGGCAACGACGCCGGCCTGACCGTCTACACCTGGCTCGGCTCCATCGTGGTGACGCCGCAGGGGCAGACCGCGCTGCAGGTGCTGCAGGCCGGGCAGGGGCTGTTCATCTCGCCCAGCGCCGGCATCGTGCCGATCAACAGCCAGCCGGCGATCGACGGGCCGCGGCCCGACGGCGTGCCGGTGCCGCCCAAGCTGTTCGCGAAGGAAGACGTGTCCGATGCGCAGGAAGGCCTGTTCGTGTTCGTGCGCGACGGCCACATCGAGGTGGCCACCGCCGGCGAGGTGCTGCACCTGGGCCGGGGCGAGGCCGGGTTCGCCGGCGAGAACGGCGCGACGGCGCGGCCGGTGAACATCCCGAAGTTCATCGACTTCGACAGCGTCCCGCTGCCCACCAGCCGGAACCCGCTGCTGCAGTCGGTGCTGCAGGACAACAACGTGAAGTCGAGGAACACCTGCAGCTGAGCCTGCACGGGCAGCCACGCCCCGGCGCCGGTCGCCGCGGCGGACAGACAACGATGAGAGGGGCCAGACGATCATGACCAAGGGCAATCGCGCCGCGCCGCGCCGCGGCGGGCGGGCCGCGCCGGCCGTTCTCGCGCTGGCACTGGCGGCGGCATCCGCCGCATGGGCGCAGGCACCGGCCGCCGTGCCGGCGCCGGCACCGCAGCCGGTGTTCGCGATCAAGGGCTTCCACGTGACGGGCGACAACCCGCTGGATCCGGCCGAGACGGGCCGCATCCTCGCGCCCTTCGTGCGGCCCGACGCCACCATGGACAGCCTGCAGCAGGCGACCAGCGCGCTGGAAGCGGCGCTGCGAGCCCGGGGCTACGGCCTGCACCGCGTGTCGCTGCCGCCGCAGGAGGTGGGCGACACGGTGCGGCTGGAGATCGTCACCTTCACCGTCAGCAAGGTGGCCATTGAGGGCGCACAGATCTACGGCGAGGACAACGTGCGCCGCACGCTGCCCGAACTGCAGGAAGGCCGCACGCCCAACTTCAAGCGGCTGGCCGTGCAGACGGCGATCGCCAACGAGAACCCCAACAAGCAGGTGCAGGTCGGCATCCGCGAAGGCGACGAACCGGACCGGATCGACGCCACCGTCACCGTGAAGGAAAGCCGGCCCTGGACCTTCGCCGTGAATGCCTCCAACACGGGTTCCGACACCACCGGCCGCGACCGCGTGACGGTTGCCGGCGGCCACACCAACCTGTTCGACCGCGACCACCAGTTCACCGGCGCCTGGACCACCTCGCTGGAGCGCATGTCGGACGTGAAGCAGCTCGGCCTGTCCTACCGCGTCCCGCTGTACGCGCTGGGCGGGGTCGTCGGGGCCAGCTACACGCGATCGGACGTGGTCGGCAATTTCGGCGCCTTCACCAGCACCGGCGCCGGCCACACCCTGGGCCTGAACTACACCTGGTACTTGCCGCCCGAAGGCGGGCGCCGCAGCTACGTGGTGCTGGGCCTGGAGGACAAGGTGTTCGAGGCGGCCCGCATCAACGACGTCGTGGTGCCGCTCGCGCTCGACCGGCGCAGCCGCCCGCTGGTCCTCGGCTACAACGCCCGCACCGAGAGCGACACTGCGGTGTGGGGCTATGACGCGTACCTGGCGGTCAACACCGGCAGCGGGCGCGCCAACACCCTGGCGGCCTACCAGAGCGAGGACCCGCGCATCACCACCACCGGCTGGAAGGCGCTGCGCGGTACGCTGCACTACGCGGCGCCGTTCGCCGGCAACTGGCTGGTGTCGGCGCGGGCGCAGTACCAGTACAGCCCGGACGTGCTGATCTCGGGCGAGCAGTTCGGCCTGGGCGGTTCCGGCTCCGTGCGCGGCACGGCCATCGAGCGGCCGGTCTCGGCCGACAAGGGCCTGGCCGGGTCGGTCGAGGTCAGCACGCCCGAGCTGGCGCCGGGGCTGCGCCTGTTCGGCTTCGCCGATGCCGGCTGGCTGTGGAACAACAGCCCCAACGGCGCCAACAAGCCGTCCAGCGACCGGCTCGCCAGCCTGGGCTTCGGCCTGCGCTACGGCAGCGGGCCGCTGGTCGCGTCGCTGGAGTACGGCCGCCTGGTCACGGGCAGCCGGGTGCCGTTGGCCGTGAATGCCGCCTCCCCGCAGAGGGGCGATGACAAGCTGTACGTGAACATCGGCGTCCGCTTCTGATCCAATCGCCCCATGGCAGGCCTGAAACCCGGCGCCCCGGCGCCCCAGTCGATCACGGTGCACGGGCAGTCGCGCGTGCTGGAAGTCGCCTTCTCCGACGGCGCGGTGTTCCGCATCCCGTTCGAGTTGATGCGCATCTACTCGCCATCGGCCGAGGTGCAGGGCCACGGCCCGGGGCAGGAGGTGCTGCAGACCGGCAAGCGCAATGTCGACCTGCTGGGCCTGGAGCCCATCGGCAACTATGCCGTCCAGCCGCAGTTCTCCGACGGGCACGACAGCGGCATCTTCTCCTGGGAGTACCTGTACTTCCTGGGCTCCCAGCAGGAGCAGCTCTGGGCCGACTACGAGCGCCGCCTCGCGCAGGCCGGCGTGGACCGTGACGCGCCCATGGTGACGCGCGGCGGCCACGGCTGCGGCCATCACTGACGCACAAACCCGGGTTTCCGGACAGACCCGCCCGCGATTGCCCCTACCATCGGGGCATGGGCAGCACGCATTTCGGCTTCGAATCCGTCGAGGAACGCGACAAGGCGCGGCGGGTGCGCGGCGTGTTCGACTCGGTCGCGCCCCGCTACGACCTCATGAACGACCTGATGTCGTTCGGCCTGCACCGCGCCTGGAAGGCCTACACCGTGCTGGTGGCCAACGTGCAGCCGGGCCAGCAGGTGCTCGACATTGCCGGCGGCACCGGCGACCTGGCGCGTGCCTTCGCCCGCAAGGTCGGCCCGACCGGCCGGGTGGTGCACACCGACATCAACGAAGCCATGCTGCGCACCGGCCGCGACCGGCTGCTCGACGAGGGCGTGGTCCTGCCCACGCTGGTGTGCGATGCCGAGAAGCTGCCCTTCGCCGACCGCCGCTTCGACCTGGTGAGCGTGGCCTTCGGCTTGCGCAACATGACCCGCAAGGACGCCGCCCTGGCCGAGATGGCCCGCGTGCTCAAGCCCGGCGGCAAGCTGCTGGTGCTGGAGTTCTCGAAGGTGGCGCGGCCGCTGGCGGGCGCCTACGACTGGTATTCGTTCCAGGTGCTGCCCCGGCTGGGCCAGCTGGTGGCGGGCGACTCGGCCAGCTACCGCTACCTGGCCGAATCCATCCGCATGCATCCCGCCCAGGATGAACTCAAGGGCTTGATGAAGCAGGCCGGCTTCGGCCACGTCGACTATCACAACCTGACCGGCGGCGTGGTCGCCCTGCATGTTGGAATCAGGTGCTGAAGCCCCATCTGTCCCCGGACATCCACAACTGATCAGGAAGGATCGATCATGAAGCTGTCGACTGCCGTACTCGTGGGCGTGCTGGCGCTGTCCACCAGCCTGGAAGCCGACGCCCGCCGCCTGGGCGGCGGCGGCTCCTTCGGCCGCCAGTCGCCCAACGTCACCCGCGAGGCCCCGCCGCGGCAGGCCCCGGTGCAGAACACCACGGGCCAGCAGCAGGCCGGCCAGCAGCCGGCCCCGGCCAACCAGGCCGCCGCGCGCCCGGGGACCCCGAACACGACGCCGGCCGCGCCTTCGCGCTGGGGCGGCATGCTGGGCGGGCTGGCCGCCGGCCTCGGCCTCGCCTGGCTGGCCAACGCGCTGGGCTTCGGCCCGGCCCTCGCGCAATTCATGATGTTCGCCCTGCTGGCCCTTGTCATCATGGCGGTAGTCGGCTTCCTCATGCGCCGCCGTGCCCCCGCGCCCGCAGCCCGGAGCGCGGGCTGGGCCGGCGCTCCCGAACTGGCCACCGCGCCGCGCCAGTACAGCCCCGACAAGGTCGGCAACGACGCTTCGGCACGGCCCTGGGAACGCGGCAGCATGGCCTTCGACGCCAACCGCTCCGGCGGCGTGCAGATCGGCTCGGCCCTGGCCGGGTCGCAGAACTGGGGCGTGCCGGCCGGGTTCGACACCGAGGGCTTCGTCAAGGCGGCCAAGCGCAACTTCCTGACCCTGCAGGACGCCTGGGATCGCTCGGACATCGCCTCCCTGCGCTCGATGATGACCGACGAGATGGTGGCGGAGATCCGCCAGCAGCTGGCCGAGCGCGAGAAGCAGTCGGGCGGCGAGCCGAACAAGACCGAGGTCGTGATGCTGCAGGCCCAGCTGCTGGGCATCGAGGACCTGGGCGACGCCTACATGGCCAGCGTCGAGTTCTCCGGGATGATCCGCGAGCAGCCTTCCGCCGGGCCCAGTCCGTTCCGCGAGGTCTGGAACATGACCAAGCCCCGCGACGGCGGCAGCGGCTGGCTGGTGGCGGGGGTGCAGGCGCTCCAGTGAAGGACGCATGACGCACGACGGAGGGGCCCGCACGGGCCCCTCGTCATTTGTCACGCCGGGATCGCCGGCACCTTTCGCCTCGCGGCGCCTGGGCCGCTTCATTCGTCATCAATAATCGGGGCCATGCCGACACGGTCCCCCTTTCCCTTCGTGGACAGCCTGCTGGATGCCGTCAGCCAGCGGCTTGCGCCGCCGCCCTGGGCGGTGCAGGAAGCCCAGCGACGCCTGGTGCTGCTGCTCAACCACGTGCTGATGCAGGAGCCCCAGGCCATGGAGCGGCTGCGTCGGCAGGCGGGCCGAACCGTCGAGGGCCGCTGGCGCGTGTTCACCGTGCGGCTGGTCGCCACGCCAGCCGGCCTGCTGGACCTGGGGTCGCCCGCTGCCGCCCCGGACCTGACGCTGACCGTGACCGACGACTCGCCCTGGCGGCTGGCCCAGGGTGCCCTGCGCGGCGAGAAGCCGCCGGTGCGCATCGAGGGCGACGTGCAGTTCGCCGCCGAGGTCAACTGGCTGGTCGACCACGTGCGCTGGGACCTGGAGGAGGACCTCTCGCGCCTGATCGGCGATGCGCCGGCCCATGCCGTGGGGCAGGGCGCCCGGGCCATGGCTGCGGCCCTGCGCCGCTTCGTGCCCGCCGGTGCGGGCGGCACGCCGGCGGCGCCCACGCCGTCGGCGGCGCCCGCGGGCGCGCCCGGCAGCGCGCCGGGGCCCGTCGGGCCGACGGGTCCGGGACCGGGATGACCCGCTACCTGCGCGGCGCCTTCATCGTCTGGATCGCCCTGCGCTACGGGCTGGACGAGCTCGTCCTCAGCAGCTTCCGGCAGCCCTGGCTGGTGCGGCTGACGCGCATCATCCGCTACGGCCGCCGCCTGCACGCGCCGCGCGGCCAGCGCCTGCGCGAGGCGCTGGAGCGGCTGGGGCCGATCTTCGTGAAGTTCGGCCAGGTGCTCTCGACCCGGCGCGACCTGCTGCCCGGCGACGTCGCCGACGAGCTGGCCCGCTTGCAGGACCGGGTGCCGCCCTTCGATCCGGCCATCGCCATCGCCACCATCGAGCGGGCCTTCCGCCGCCCGCTGGACGCCATCTTCGTGAGCTTCGAGCGCGAACCGGTGGCCAGCGCGTCCATCGCCCAGGTGCACTTCGCGACCCTGCGCGACCGCGAGGGCCGCACGCGCGAAGTCGCGGTCAAGGTGCTGCGGCCCGGCATGCTGGCAGTGATCGAGAACGACCTGGCGCTGATGCGCATGATGGCCGGCTGGGTCGGCCGCCTGTCGTACGACGCCAAGCGGCTGAAGCCGCGCGAGGTGGTCGCCGAGTTCGACAAGTACCTGCACGACGAGCTGGACCTGCTGCGCGAGGCGGCCAACGCCGCCCAGCTGCGCCGCAACATGGCGGGGCTGGACCTGCTGCTGATCCCGGAGATGTTCTGGGACTGGTGCCACTCCGAGGTGATCGTGATGGAGCGCATGTACGGCGTGCCGATCAGCCAAGCCGAGCGGCTGGCGCAGGCCGGGGTCGACCTGCGCAAGCTGGCGAGGGACGGCGTCACCATCTTCTTCACCCAGGTGTTCCGCGACGGCTTCTTCCACGCCGACATGCACCCGGGCAACATCCAGGTCAGCCTGGACCCGGCCACCTTCGGGCGCTACATCTCGCTGGACTTCGGGATCATCGGCACGCTCACCGAGTTCGACAAGGAATACCTGGCGCAGAACTTCAACGCCTTCTTCCGGCGCGACTACAAGCGGGTGGCCGAGCTTCACATCGAATCGGGCTGGGTGCCGCCGGGCACGCGGGTCGACGAGCTGGAGTCGGCGGTGCGGGCGGTTTGCGAGCCCTACTTCGACCGCCCGCTCAAGGAGATCTCCCTGGGCATGGTGCTGATGCGCCTGTTCCAGACCTCGCGCCGCTTCCAGGTCGAGATCCAGCCGCAGCTGGTGCTGCTGCAGAAGACGCTGCTGAACATCGAGGGCCTGGGCCGCCAGCTCGACCCGGACCTGGACCTGTGGGCCACGGCCAAGCCCTTCCTGGAGCGCTGGATGCTGGACCAGGTCGGGCCCAAGCGGCTGCTGGACGAGCTGCGCGACCAGGCCCCGCTGTACGCCAAGCTGCTGCCCGACCTGCCGCGCCTGCTGCACGACTACCTGCGCCGCAAGCCGGCCGACGCGCGGCGCGAGCTGGAGGCGCTGCTGGAGGAGCAGCGCCGCACCAACCGGCTGCTGCAGGCCTTCCTCTACGGCGGCATCGGCTTCACGCTGGGGCTGCTCGCGATGCAGATGCTGATGCGGTCGCACCTGTTGTAGGGGACTCCGCCTTCCCCTAAAAAGCAGGAATCCGCGTCGGCGGCATGAGGGCTGCCGTCGGGCCTGGGCCCAGGCGGGCACATTTGCAACGTCGTCCAGCCCATCCGTTGCCATAATCCCGCCCCAGGCCGCCCAGACGGCCCCGTGAATCACCCGCCGGAGACGCCCATGCTGATCACCTTCGTCGTGCTGTACCTGCTGCTGTCCGTGGCCATCGGGCTGGTGGCCGCCAGGCGCGTGCAGAACACCACCGACTACGCACTGGCGGGTCGCAAGCTGCCGCTGGCGATCGTGGTGGCCACGACGTTCGCCACCTGGTTCGGCTCGGAGACCGTGCTGGGCGTGCCGGCTCGCTTCGTCTCGGGCAACCTGGGCGAGGTGGTGGAGGATCCGTTCGGCGCCTCCATGTGCCTGATCCTGGTCGGACTGTTCTTCGCCTACAAGCTGTACCAGCGCAACCTGATCACCCTGGGCGACTACTACCGCCAGCGCTTCGGCCGCCTGATCGAAGTGCTGTGCTCGATCATGATCATCATCAGTTACCTGGGTTGGGTGGCGGCGCAGATCACGGCGCTGGGGCTGGTGTTCCACGTGCTGATGCCCGACGCGGTCTCGGTCACCGGCGGCATGGCGATAGGCACGATCATCGTCCTCGTCTACACCCTGTTCGGCGGCATGTGGTCGGTGGCGCTGACCGACTTCATGCAGATGATCGTCATCGCTGCCGGCCTGCTGGCGATCGCCTGGTTCGCGGCCGAGCTGGCCGGCGGCGCCGGCGCGGTGTTCGACTACGCGTCCACCCACGGCAAGTTCCAGTTCTTCCCGGTCGACGGCGACGCCAAGACCTGGACCTTCTTCTTCGCCGCGTCCATCACCATGATGCTGGGCTCGATCCCGCAGCAGGACGTGTTCCAGCGTGTCATGTCGGCCAAGGACGCGAAGACGGCCCGCCGCGGCCCCATCATCGGCGGCTCGCTGTACCTGCTGTTCGCCTTCGTGCCCATGTTCGTGGTGACGGCGGCGGTCATGGTGCTGGGTGCCGAGGGCGCGACGCTGCTGGCGGACGATCCGCAGAAGGTGCTGCCCACCCTGGTGATGCAGAAGATGCCGGTGCTGCTGCAGGTGGCGTTCTTCGGCGCGCTGCTGTCGGCCGTGATGTCCACCGCCTCGGCCACGCTGCTGGCGCCGGCCACCACCTTCGTCGAGAACATCCTGCGCAACATCGTGCCCGGCATGAGCGACCAGGCCACCCTCAAGGCGATGCGCATCTCGGTGGTGGTCTTCACCGCCATCGTGCTGACCTATTCCATCGTGATGCAGGGCACCTCGATCTACGACCTGGTCTCCGGCGCCTACCAGGTGCCGCTGGTCGGCGCGTTCGTGCCGCTGGTGATGGGCCTGTACTGGAGCCGCGCCACCACCCAGGGTGCACTGTTCTCGGTGGCGGCCGGCCTGGGCACCTGGCTGTTCTTCGTGGTCAGCCCGCCGCTGGCGGAGGAGTTCCCGCAGCAGCTGGCCGGGCTGATCGCGGCCTTCGCCGGCATGGTCGTGGGGTCGCTGGCGCCGCAGTGGATCGCCAACCACAAGGGCCACGTCCACCACTTCGGGTCCGGCGCCACGGCCTGAGCGCCGCGCCCGGCGGGCGGAGGCGAGGGGCTTGGGATCCGGGCCCCCGCCTATAATTGAGGGCTTTGCCACCCTTCGTGGTCAACTCCCTGCCATGCCCATCTACGCCTACAAATGCGGGTCCTGCGGCCATGCCAAGGACGTCCTGCAGAAGATCTCCGACGCCCCGCTGACGACCTGCCCGGCCTGCGGGGCCGACACCTTCACCAAGCAGCTCACGGCCGCCGGCTTCCAGCTCAAGGGCTCTGGCTGGTACGCGACCGACTTCCGCAACAACGGCAACGGCGCCAAGCCGGCCACCGGTGACGCAGCGCCGGCGTCGGGCGATGCCAAGCCGGCCGACAAGCCCGCCGAGGGCGGCGCGTCCAAGTCCGAGGCGCCTTCGGCCTCGGCCGGTGACTGCGGCAGCGCCTGCGCCTGCCACTGAAGCACGCCACAGGATCGCGATGGCCGCTCTCCGCCGATGGCTGTTTGCCGGCCTGCTCGTGCTGGCCCCGCTGGGCATCACCCTGTGGGTGCTGCAGTGGATCGTCGGCACGCTCGACCAGACGCTGCTGATCCTGCCCGACTCGTGGCAACCGGACCGGCTGTTCGGCCACCGGATCCCCGGCCTGGGCGTGCTGCTGGCGCTGGCCATCCTGCTGGCGGTCGGCGCGATCACCAGCAACATCGTCGGCCGCAAGCTCATCGAGTGGAGCGATGCGCTGCTGCACCGCATCCCGGTGGTGCGGTCGATCTACTCCAGCGTCAAGCAGGTCTCCGACACCCTGTTCTCGCCCTCGGGCAATGCCTTCCGCACCGCGGTGCTGGTCGAGTGGCCCCGGCCCGGTGTGTGGACGATCGCACTGATCACCGGCACCCCCGGCGGCGACGTCGCCAACCACCTGGACGGCGATTTCGTGAGTGTCTACGTCCCCACCACGCCCAACCCCACGGGCGGATACTTCGTGCTGCTGCCCCGCAAGGACTGCATCGAGCTGAAGATGAGCGTGGACGAGGCGCTGCGCTATGTCATCTCCATGGGCGTGGTGGTGCCCGCTGCACCTGCCGTACCGGCGGTGCCGCCCGCGCTGTCCGACGCCCGCTAGCGCACCGCCGCGGCGGTGCGCCTTCTCTCCAAGGTTGCTCCCATGTCTTCCCAACAAATGCGCACCACCTACTGCGGCCTCGTCGACGAGTCGCTGCTCGGCCAGACCCTCACCCTGTGCGGGTGGGTGAACCGCCGGCGTGACCACGGCGGCGTGATCTTCGTGGACCTGCGCGACCGCGAGGGCTACGTGCAGGTCGTGTGCGACCCCGACCGGCCCGAGATGTTCAAGGCCGCCGAAGGCCTGCGCAACGAGTTCTGCGTGCAGGTCAAGGGCCTGGTTCGCGAGCGGCCGGCCGGCACCACCAACGAGCACCTGCGCAGCGGCAAGGTGGAGGTGCTGTGCCACGAGCTGGTGGTGCTCAACCCCTCGGTCACGCCGCCGTTCCAGCTGGACGACGAGAACCTGTCGGAGACCACCCGCCTGCAGCATCGCGTGCTGGACCTGCGCCGGCCGTACATGCAGAAGAACCTGATGCTGCGCTACAAGGTGACGATGGAGGTGCGCAAGTTCCTCGACGCCAACGGCTTCATCGACATCGAGACGCCCATGCTCACCAAGAGCACGCCGGAGGGCGCGCGCGACTACCTGGTGCCCAGCCGCGTGCACGACGGCATGTTCTTCGCGCTGCCGCAGTCGCCGCAGCTGTTCAAGCAGCTGCTGATGGTGTCAGGCTTCGACCGCTACTACCAGATCACCAAGTGCTTCCGCGACGAGGACCTGCGCGCCGACCGCCAGCCCGAGTTCACCCAGATCGACGTGGAGACCTCCTTCATGCGCGAGGAGGAGATCCGCGCCATGTTCGAGGGCATGATCCGCAGCACCTTCCAGAACGTGCTGGGCATCGACATCGGCGCCTTCCCGGTCATGAAGCACGCCGACGCCATGCGCCTGTACGGCTCGGACAAGCCCGACCTGCGCGTGCAACTGGCCTTCACCGAGCTCACCGACGTGATGAAGGACGTGGACTTCAAGGTCTTCTCCGGCCCGGCCAACCAGGCCGACGGGCGCGTGGTGGGCCTGCGGGTGCCGCGCGGCGGCGAGATGAGCCGCGGCGAGATCGACGGCTACACCGAGTTCGTCAAGATCTACGGCGCCAAGGGTCTGGCCTGGATCAAGGTCAACGAGGCCGCCAAGGGCCGCGAGGGCCTGCAGTCGCCCATCGTGAAGAACATCCACGACGCCGCGCTGGCCGAGATCATCCGGCGCACCGGCGCGCAGGACGGCGACCTGATCTTCTTCGGCGCCGACCGGGCCAAGGTGGTGAACGACGCCATCGGCGCGCTGCGCGTGAAGATCGGCCACAGCGACTTCGGCAAGTCGCACGCCCTGCTGGAAGGCGAGTGGAAGCCGCTGTGGGTGGTGGACTTCCCGATGTTCGAGTTCGACGACGAGGGCCAGCGCTGGATCGCGGTGCACCACCCGTTCACCTCGCCCAAGGACGGCCACGAGGACTGGCTGGAAACCGATCCCGGCCGCTGCATGGCCAAGGCCTACGACGCGGTGCTCAACGGCATCGAGCTGGGTGGCGGCTCGGTGCGTATCCACCGCGAGGACGTGCAGAGCAAGGTGTTCCGCGCGCTGAAGATCGGCGCCGAGGAGGCCCAGGCCAAGTTCGGCTTCCTGCTGGACGCGCTGCAGTATGGCGCCCCGCCGCACGGCGGCATCGCCATCGGCCTGGACCGCTTCGTCATGCTGATGACGGGCGCCGAGAGCCTGCGCGACGTGATCGCCTTCCCCAAGACCCAGCGCGCCCAGGACCTGCTGACCCAGGCCCCGGGCCCGGTGGACGAGAAGCAGCTGCGCGAGCTGCACATCCGGCTGCGCAATCCCCAGGCGGCGTAAGCCGTCGGCCCTGGTCATCCTCCGCGCAGCGGAGGATCCAGCGCAACGCGCCGCGGGGCGGGTGCATGGCGCGTCGCGGCCGACCCAGGTGGGCAGAATGCCGCTGTGCCCAAGCCCTTCAAGATCCCCCGGTCCGTCCTGGTCGTGATCCACACCCCTGCGCTGGAGGTGCTGCTGATCAACCGCGCGGACGCACCGGGGTTCTGGCAGTCGGTCACCGGGTCCCAGGACCGGGAGGACGAACCCCTGGAGCAGACGGCGATCCGCGAGGTCCGCGAGGAAACCGGCATAGCCGCCGATGCCGGCGTGCTGCGCGACTGGGGCCTGGAGAACGTCTACGAGATCTACCCGCGCTGGCGCCATCGCTACGCCGAGGGCGTGACGCACAACACCGAGCACGTGTTCGGCCTGCTCGTGCCGGCCGGCACCGAGGTCCGCATCGACCCGCGCGAGCACACGGCCTTCCGCTGGCTGCCGTGGCGGGAGGCGGCCGACGCCTGCTTCTCGCCGTCCAACGCCGAAGCGATCCTGCTGCTGCCAGAATTCGCCGCATGAGCGTCTTGCGCGTCGCCACCTACAACATCCACAAGGGCGTTCAGGGGATAGGCCCCGTGCGGCGGCTGGAGATCCACAACCTCGGCCATGCGGTCGAGCAGCTCGACGCCGACATCGTGTGCCTGCAGGAGGTGCGCAAGCTGCACCGTCGCGAGGAGCAGTACTTCACCCGCTGGCCCGAGTTGCCGCAGGCCGAGTTCCTCTGCCCCGAGGGCTACGCGGCCGTCTACCAGACCAACGCCACCACCCGCCACGGCGAGCACGGCAATGCCATGCTGTCGCGCTGGCCGGTGGTGTCGCACGGCCACGAGGACATGTCGGACCACCGGTTCGAGCAGCGCGGGCTGCTGCACGTGCAGGTGCAGGTCGGGCGGCAGGACGTGCACGTGATCGTGCTGCACCTGGGCCTGATCGCGGGCAGCCGGGTGCGCCAGGTCGAACAGCTGGCGCGCTTCATCGACCGGGAAGTGCCGCGTACGGCGCCGCTGATCGTCGCCGGCGACCTCAACGACTGGGGCGGCAAGCTGCGGCCGGCCATGGCGCAGATCGGCCTGAAGGACTTCCGGGACGACAGGGCGCGTACCTACCCTTCGCGCCTGCCGCTGACGCAGCTCGACTATGTCTATGGCCGGGGCCTCAAGCCGCAGGGGGTGGAGGTTCCGCGCGGACGGGTGTGGGGGCAGATGTCCGACCACCTGCCGCTGATCGCCACCTTCCGGATCTGACCGCGATGGCGCAACGGATCCCGCCGCTGCGCACCGGCCACACCCTGCGGCTGCTGGAGGGCAGCGCGCAGCTCTTTCCCGCCCTGGTCGCCGCGATCGATGCGGCGCGCCAGGAGGTCTGGCTGGAGACCTACATCTTCGATTTCAACGGCGACAGCGCCGAGGTGGCCTGGGCGCTGGAGCGGGCCGCGCGCCGCGGCGTGCACGTGCGCGTGCTGGTCGACGGCTTCGGCTCCGGCGAGCCGCCGCCGCCCTGGCGCCTGCGGCTGGTGGCCGCCGGCGTCGACTGGCGCTCGTACGCGCCGCCGGGCCGCTTCGGCGTGCTGCGGCCGGCCAGCTGGCGCCGGCTGCACCGCAAGCTGTGCGTGGTCGACGAGCAGGTGGCCTTCTGCGGCGGCATCAACATCCTGGACGACCTGCACGACCCCAACCACGGCCCTCTCGACGCGCCGCGGCTCGATTTCGCGGTCCAGGCGTCCGGCCCGCTGGTGGCCCAGGCGCGGCTGGCCATGCTGCAGCTGTGGCAGCGCATGCGGGCCTTCGAGGAGCTCAAGCACGGCGGGTTTGCCGGCGCGCTCACCTCGCTGCGCGGCCAGCGGCCGGCGCCAGCCGCGCCGCGTGCCCCGCTGTCGCGGCAGGGCAGCCGGGCGGCGCTGGCCCTGCGCGACAACCTGCGGCATCGCACCGACATCGAACGCGCCTACCGCCGCGCCATCGGCCGCGCGCGTTCCGAGGTGATCATCGCCAACGCGTACTTCGTGCCGGGCCACAAGATGCGCAAGGCGCTGGTGAGCGCGGCGCGCCGCGGCGTGAAGGTGATCCTGCTGCTGCAGGGCCGCTACGAGTACTTCATGCAGTACTACGCGGCCCGGCCGGTCTATGGCGTGCTGCTGCGCGCCGGCGTGCACATCCACGAGTACTCGCCCAGCTTCCTGCACGCCAAGGTGGCCGTGGTCGACGGCCGCTGGGCCACCGTCGGCTCCTCCAACATCGATCCCCTCAGCCTGCTGCTGGCGCGCGAGGCCAACGTGCTGATCGAGGACCGCGCGTTCGCGCAGGACCTGCGGGCGCGCCTGCTGCACGCGGTGGCGCACGAGGGCCAGCGGATGGAAGCCGCCCAGTACGCGCAGCGCCCGCTGCGCGAGCGGGTGCTGGAGCGGGTCGCGCTCGCGCTGATGCGGCTGGCGCTCGCGATCCAGGGCAAGAAGACCTACTGGTGAGGCATGGAAGACCTGGTCGTCCAGCGGCCCGAGGGCCTGTACTGCCCGCCGGGTGATTTCCACATCGATCCCTGGCGGCCGGTGGAGCGCGCCGTCATCACGCACGCGCATGCCGACCACGCGCGCCTCGGCCACGGCCACTACCTGGCCGCGGCGCCCTCCGAGGGCGTGCTGCGCGCCCGGCTGGGGGCGATCGACCTGCAGCTGCTGGCGTACGGCGAGGCCATCACCCACCATGGCGTGCGCCTGTCGCTGCACCCGGCCGGCCACGTGCTCGGGTCGGCCCAGGTGCGGCTGGAGCACGGCGGCCGGGTGTGGGTCGCCAGCGGCGACTACAAGGTCGCGCCGGACCCCACCTGCGCCCCGTTCGAACCGGTGCGCTGCGACGTCTTCATCACCGAGTCCACCTTCGGCCTGCCGATCTACCGCTGGCGGCCCGACGCCGAGCTGATGGCGTCGGTCAACGACTGGTGGTCGCACAACGTGCTGGCGGGCCGTGCCAGCGTGCTGGGCTGCTACAGCTTCGGCAAGGCGCAGCGCATCCTGGCGGGCATCGATCCGGGCATAGGACCGGTCCTCGTGCACGGGGCAGTGCAGCCACTCAACGAGGCCTACCGGGCGGCCGGGGTCGCGCTGCCGGACACCCGGATCGCCACCGAGGTGAAGGACCGATCCGAGCTGCGGCGGGCGCTCGTGCTGTGCCCACCCAGTGCGATCGCCAGCCCCTGGATGCGGCGCTTCGGCGACGCCGGCACCGCCTTTGCCAGCGGCTGGATGCAGCTGCGCGGCGCGCGCCGGCGCGGCGGCTACGACCGCGGCTTCGTGCTGTCGGACCATGCCGACTGGCCCGGCCTGCTGGGGGCGATCGCCGCCACCGGCGCGCAGCGCGTCATCGTCACCCATGGCAGCGCGGCGGCCATGGTGCGCTACCTGTGCGAGCAGGGGCTGGATGCCGGCGCGTTCGACACCGAGTACGGCGACGACCGCATCGAGGCCGACCTGGCCGAGCCGGCGCCGGCGCAGGAGGGGCCATGAAGCGCTTCTCGCAGCTGTTCGCCGAACTGGACGCCACCACCTCGACCAACGCCAAGGTCGACGCGCTGCAGCGCTACTTCGCCGCGGCGCCCGCCGCCGACGCGGCCTGGGCGGTGTATTTCCTCGCGGGCGGCAAGCCGCGCCAGGTCATGCCGATGGCGCTGCTGGCGCAGCTGGCGTGCGAGGAAGCCGGCATCGCCGCCTGGCTGTTCGACGAGTGCTACCAGGCCGTGGGCGACCTGGCCGAAACCATCGCCCACGTGCTGCCGGACTCCGGGGAGACCAGTGACGTGGGCCTGGCCGAGTGGGTGGAGGACCGGCTGTTGCCGCTGCGCGGGCTGCCGCCGGAGGCGATCGCGCCGCGGGTGCGCGGCTGGTGGCGCGAGCTGGACGACCATGGCCGCTTCCTGCTCACCAAGCTGGTGGGCGGCGGCTTCCGGGTCGGCGTCAGCCGCCTGCTGGTGCAGCGCGCGCTGGCGGCCCACGGCGGCATCGATCCGAAGCGGGTCGCCCAGCGCATGATGGGCTACACCGACGGCAAGACCATGCCCTCGGCCGCGCGCTTCGCCGCGCTGCTGGCCGCGCAGGAGGAGGGCGGCGAGCCCTCGCCGGCCGACGCGGGCCAGCCCTATCCCTTCTTCCTGGCCCACCAGCTCGATGGCGCCGCGGAAACCTTCGCCGCCAGGCTGGGGCCGGTGGCGGACTGGCAGGTGGAATGGAAGTACGACGGCATCCGTGGCCAGCTGGTGCGGCGCCAGGGGCAGGCCTGGCTGTGGTCGCGCGGCGAGGAACTGGTGACCGAGCGCTTTCCCGAAATCGTCGCGCTGGCGCAGGCGCTGCCCAATGGCACGGTCCTCGATGGCGAGATCCTGGCCTGGAAGGACGATGCCGAGAGCGGCCTCTCGGCCAGCCTGGCCGGGGGGCCGGCGCCGTTCTCGCTGCTGCAGCAGCGCATCGGGCGCAAGAACCTGACCCGCAAGGTGCTGGCCGAGGCGCCGGTGACCTTCCTCGCCTACGACCTGCTGGAGCAGGACGGGGTGGACGTCCGCGACCTCCCGCAGCGCGAACGCCGCGAGCGGCTGGAGCGCCTGCTGGCCGGCACCGGGATCCGGCTCTCGCCCGTCGCGACCGCCGAATCCTGGCTCGACTTCGCGCGGCAGCGGGCACGCTCGCGCGAACTGGGCGTCGAAGGCTTCATGCTCAAGCGGCTGGACGCGGCCTACGGCACCGGCCGTACCAAGGCCGATGGCCTGTGGTGGAAGTGGAAGATCGATCCCATGAGCATCGACTGCGTGCTGGTCTATGCCCAGGCCGGCCACGGCCGCCGCGCGTCGGTCTACACCGACTACACCTTCGCGGTCTGGAATCGCGAGCCGCAGGACGACGCCGAGGTCGAGCAGGTGCTGCGGGCGATCGCCCGCAAGGACCCGCCGGTGCCCGGGGCACTGCAGCTGGTGCCCTTTGCCAAGGCCTATTCCGGCCTGACGGACGAGGAGTTCCGGCAGGTCGACGCTCTGATCCGGCGCAGCACGGTGGAGAAGTTCGGCCCGGTACGCAGCGTGCGGCCCTCCCTGGTGTTCGAGCTGGGATTCGAGGGCATCAACCGCAGCAGCCGCCACCGCAGCGGGATCGCGGTGCGCTTTCCCCGCATGCTGCGCATCCGGCACGACAAGCCCCTGCGCGAGGCCAATACCCTGGCCGACCTGGAGGCCCTGCTGGGGTGAGCCGGGGTGCGGGCCCCAACCTTGCTACCATTGCCCATGCTCATGAAAGCCGAACCGAGCCCGCTGGTTCCCGCGGACACCGACGAGGGTACGCCCGTGTCGGTGAAGATCCGCGAGCGCCTGCTGGCGGCTCGCCAGCGCTTCCACTCGAACGACAACATCGCCGCCTTCATCGAGCCGGGCGAGCTGGAGGCGCTGCTGGACGAGGTCGCGGGCAAGCTGCAGGGCGTGCTGGACAGCCTGGTGATCGACACCGCCAGCGACCACAACACCGGCGCCACGGCGCGGCGGGTGGCCCGCATGTACCTGCACGAGGTGTTCCGCGGCCGCTACAACAAGGCGCCGACCATCACCGAGTTCCCGAACGCCGAGCACCTGAACGAGCTGATGATCGTCGGGCCGATCACGGTGCGCTCGGCCTGCAGCCACCACTTCGTGCCGGTGATCGGCAAGCTGTGGATCGGCATCATGCCCAACGAGCACACCAACGTGATCGGGCTGTCCAAGTACGCGCGGCTGGCCGAGTGGGTGATGGACCGGCCCCAGATCCAGGAGGAGGCCGTGATGCAGCTGGCCGACCTCATCATGGAGAAGACCCAGCCCGACGGACTGGCCATCGTGATGGAAGCCAGCCACTACTGCATGGCCTGGCGCGGGGTGAAGGACATGGACAGCAAGATGATCAACTCGGTCATGCGCGGCGTGTTCCTCAAGGACCCGGCGCTGCGCCGGGAATTCCTCTCATTGATCCCCAGACGCAACGGAGGCTGACCATGCTGGTTCGCCTGCTCTACTGCAGCCGGGCCGTGGACGCATCGCCCGCGGCGATCGAACCCATCCTGGCGCAGGCCCGCGGGCAGAACCCCGCCTGCGGCATCACGGGGGTCCTGTGCTGGGGACGCGGCATCTTCCTGCAGTGCATCGAAGGCGGCCGCATGCCCGTGTCGCACCTGTTCGGCGAGATCCTGAGGGATCCCCGCCACAAGGACGTCGCGCTGCTGTACTACGAGGAGATCGCCGAGCGCCGCTTCGGCGGCTGGAGCATGGGCATGGTCAATCTCGACAAGGCCAACCAGAACGTCCTGCTCAAGTACTTCGAGACACCGGAGCTGGACCCCTACAGCGCCTCCGGCAAGACCGCGCTCGCGCTGCTTGACGACCTGGTGGCCTCGGCCTCCATCTGCAACCGCACCTGAGCACGCGCCGCGCATGAGCCGGATCTTCCGCCTGTCCCGCACCGTGGCCTGGGGCGACTGCGACCCCGCCGGCATCATCTTCTATCCCACCTACTACCGCTGGATGGACGCCGCCATTGGCGAGTTGCTGGCGCAGTGCGGCTGGCCGGCGCAGCGCATGCGCGCGGAGCACATGGCCGTGCCGCTGGTCGATTCGGGCTGCGCCTTCATGCGCTCGCCGACGTTCGGCGACGACTGCGAGGTGCGCAGTTCGGTCACCCGGCTCGGCCGCAGTTCCTTCACCCTGCAGTACGAGTTCTTCCTGCAGGGCCAGGAGCAGCCGCTCGCGCGCGGCCACGAGGCGCGCGTGTGGTGCCGCTACGAGGCCGGCCCCGGCACGCCCTTGCGCAGCCAGCCGCTGCCGGACGAGCTGCGCGCGGCGTGGGGCGAAATGCCCGCGGCGTGACGACGCCGGCTGCCGGCCCGCTGCTGGTCGGCTGCGACTTCTCCAGCAGCCCCACCCGCCGCAAGCCCATCGTGCTGGCCTTCGGCCATGCCGCGCGCGACGCTGTCGTGCTCGAGCGCTTGCAGGTGCTGCCCACGCTGGAAGGCTTTGCGCAGTGGCTGCGCCAGCCGGGCCCGTGGGTGGCCGGTTTCGACTTTCCCTTCGGCCTGCCGCGCGCGCTGGTCGAGCAGCTCGGCTGGCCGCTGCAGTGGGAAGCCTGCATGGCGCACTACGCCAGCCTGGACCGCAGCCGGATCCGGGAGACCTTCGCGGCCTACTGCGCAGCGCGCCCCGCCGGCGACAAGTTCGCGCACCGCGCCTTCGACCGGCGCGCCGGCTCCAGCCCGTCGATGAAGTGGGTCAATCCGCCGGTCGCCTACATGCTGCACGCGGCGATTCCGCTGCTGATCGCCGCGGGGGTGCACATCCCCGGGCTGCGCGAAGGGGACCCGGCCCGCGTCGCGCTGGAGGCCTACCCCGGCCTGCTGGCACGCGAACTGGTCGCGCGGCGCAGCTACAAGAGCGACGAGCGCAGCAAGCAGACGCCCGAGCGCCTGATCGCCCGCAAGGACATCGTCGCGGCGCTCGAGGCGGGCCGTACCCGGCTCGGCCTGCGCCTGAAGCTCAGCCATGCGCAGCGCGATGCGCTGGTCGAGGATGCCAGCGGCGATTCGCTGGACGCTGTGCTGTGCCTGCTGCAGGCCGCCTGGGCCCAACGGCAGGGCCCGCCCCGCTACGGCTTGCCCGAAGAGCTGGACCCGCTGGAAGGCTGGATCGTCAGCGCGTAGGAAGGCGCCGCGAACGAACGGCCGAGGCATGGCCCGAACGGGCCAAAAGCCCGATGCGGCCGCTGCGGTCGACCTAGCATGGCCCCACTTCACGAACGGTTGCGCACGCGTCGCCCGTTCCACCGGAGGCCATTCATGCCAAGAGACCTGAACGACGTCGACATCGCGGTCGTGATCCCCTGCTACAACGAGGAGGTCGCCATCGGTCGCGTCGTTGCGGACTTCCGCCGTGCGCTGCCCACCGCGCGCATCCACGTCTACGACAACGCCTCGACCGACCGCACGGCGGAGGTCGCCGCGCGCGCCGGCGCGATCGTCGGCCACGAGCCCTTTCCCGGCAAGGGCAACGTCATGCGCCGGATGTTCAGCGACGTGGACGCCGACGTGTACGTGCTGGTCGATGGGGACGATACCTACGACGCGACTGACGCGCCGGCGCTCGTCCGCCTGCTGCTGGACCGCCAGCTGGACATGGTCAACGGGGCCCGCGTGACCGACATCAAGGAGGCCTACCGCTTCGGCCACCGCTTCGGCAACCGCATGCTCACCGGCCTGGTGCAGGTCATCTTCGGCAACCAGTTCGAGGACATGCTCTCGGGCTACCGGGTGTTCTCGCGGCGCTTCGTCAAGTCCTTTCCCGCGGCCTCCAGCGGCTTCGAGATCGAGACCGAGCTCACGGTGCACGCGCTCGAACTGCGCATGAAGACGGCCGAGGTGCCCACCCGCTACAAGGACCGGCCCGAAGGCTCCGCGTCCAAGCTGAACACCATCCGCGACGGGCTGCGCATCCTGCGCATGATCGGTTTGCTGGTCAAGGAGGAGCGTCCGCTGATGTTCTTCGGCTGCGCGGCGCTGCTGCTGGCGCTGCTGTCGGTCGGCCTGTCGACGCCGGTCATCCTGGAGTACCTGAGAACCGGGCTGGTGCCGCGCTTCCCGACCGCCATCCTGTCGGTGGGCATCATGCTGGTGGCGGTGCTCTCGCTGGGGTGCGGGCTGGTGCTCGACACCGTGACGCACTCGCGCCGCGAACTCAAGCGGCTGGCCTACCTCGACGTGCCCGCGCCCGGGTGGCCGGCCGAGACCGCGGCGCAGCCGGTCGCCGTGCCGTCCGCCCCGCGCCGCCGACGCAAGCCGGCGACCGCGCCTGCCGACGAAGCGACCCTGCCCGACATCCCGCTGGCGCTGTCCTGAGCGCAGGCCATGCACACCGATTCCGACCTGCTGTTCGGCTGGGGCGAGAGCGACACCGGCGAGCGTGCCCGCGGCCTGTCGCTGTCCGGCTGGACCCTCGCGGCCCTGGCGCTGGGGCTGTTCGTCGCCAATGCCGTCCTGCATTTCCCCGGCGTGATGAACAACGACTCGATCGGCCAGTACCGGCAGGCACTGACCGGCCAGTACGGCGACTGGCACCCGCCGATCATGGCCTGGCTGTGGTCCTGGCTGCACCTGTTCGGCGACGGGCCGGCGCCCCTGCTGCTGCTGCACCTGACCCTGTACTGGCTGGGCTTCGGGCTGGTCGCCGACGCGGTGCGCCGCAGCGGCTTTCCGCGGCTGGCCTGGGCCGTGCTGCTGGCCGGCGCCTTCCCGCCCTTCCTGTACGTGAACGCGCAGGTGGTCAAGGACGTCGGCATGGCCGTGGCCTGGCTAGCCGCCATCGGCGTGCTGTACGTGCATCGCGTGCAGCACCGCCGCCTGTCGATCGCGGCCGGTGTTGCCGTGGCGACGCTGCTGTTCTACGGGGCGATGGTCCGCACCAACGCGCTGTTCGGGCTGGGGCCGCTGCTGCTCTATGCGCTCGCGCCCGCCAGCTGGCTGCGCGCGCCGCGCCTGCTGGCCGCCACCGTCGTGGTGGCGGTGCTGGCGCTGCCGGCCAGCCAGTTCGCCAACCGGGTGCTCTTCGATCCCAAGCCCGAGCACGCCGTGCAGTCGCTGTTCCTGTACGACCTGATGGGGATCGCCGTGCACACCGGCGATCCGGCCATCCTGGAGCCGCGCGCGACCTTCACGCGCGAGGAACTGCGCGAGTGCTATTCGCCGTACTGGTGGGACAGCCTCAGCCCGTGGGGCCGATGCGCCGACAAGGTGCACCGACCCGCCGGCGCCGAGATGCCGACGCGGCCGGACGGGCTGGCGCAGCAATGGCTGCGCAGCATCGCCGCCCACCCGATCGCGTGGATGCAGCACCGGCTCAAGCATTTCAACTCCGCGCTGCTGTTCGCCGTGCCGCTCAAGCACATCCGCCTGACGCCGGAGTACCGCACCGGCGACCCGACCCGCCCGCCGCTGGAACTGGTGACCGCGCGCGACGTGCGGATGGACCTGCTGCGCAAGAACCCGGGCGTCTGGCCCGTCACCTGGCTGGCCTGGGCCGCTTGCCTGCTGGTGCTGCTGCGGCGCGAGCCGGCCACGGGTGCCGTGGCGCTCGCGCGCGTGCTGGCGGTCTCGGCGCTGGGGTACTCGGGGGCCTACCTGCTGATCGGGGTGGCCACCGACATGCGCTACCACTACTGGTCGCTGCTGGCGGTGATGCTGGCCACGCTGGTGCTGCTGCCCTGGCTGGGCGGACAGCTGCGGCAGCGGCCGCGGCCCGTGCTGGCGAGCGCGGCTGCCGTCTCCCTGGTCGTGCTGGTCGGGGTGGCGGCGCGCCTGCTCGATTTCCGGGGCCTGGTGTGACGGTGCCGGGGCGCATCGCGGTGTTGCCGCCGCTGCTGCGCTTCAGCCTGGTCGGCGGCATCGGCTTCGTGGTCGATGGCGGCCTGCTGCAGGCATTGGTGTCGATCGCCGGCTGGGGGCCGATCGCCGCGCGGGCGATTTCGTTCCCGGCCGCGGTGCTGGCGACCTGGTGGCTGCATCGCGGCTTCACTTTCCCGGACCCGGGCATCGGCCTGCTGCGCAGCCTGGGGCGCTACCTGGCCGTGAGCCTGGTGGGCACCGGCGTCAATTTCGGCCTCTACACCGGGCTGGTGCTGGCCTCCCCCGCGATGGCGGCCCGGCCCATCGTGCCCTTCGCCATCGCGTCGATCGCGGCCCTGGCGTTCAACTACCTGGGCAGCAAGCACTTCGCCTTCAGGCGTTGAGCCCATCGAAGGCCTGCAGCGCCTCCTGGTCGGTCCGGTACAGGCGCAGCTGGGGTCCCTCGGGCAATTCGCCGGCCCGGCGCAGCACCCGTTCCACCGGCAGCTTCATGCCGCTGATGTGCAGCGTGATCCCGCGCCCCTGCAGCAGCTTGCGCAGGGAGGCAAACACCTCGACGCCGGTGGCATCCACGCGGTTGATCGGCTGCGCGAACAGGCACACGTGGCGGGTGTCGGGGTGCGCGGCCAGGTGCTCGACCAGCGTGCGCTCCAGCGCCGAGGCGGAGGCGAAGTCCAGCTCGGCGTCCATGCGCAGGGCATAGGCCTGCGGCGCCAGCGGCACCAGGCCCCACAGGTGCCGGTCGCGCAGGCTGCCGTCCGGGTGCAGGCCCACCTCGATGATGCGCGGGTGCAGCCGCAGGTACAGGAAGTGCGCCAGCCCCAGCAGCACGCCGGTCAGCACGCCCCAGTAGATGCGCGGGGCCGACAGCACGGTCACCAGCACGGTGACGCCGGCCGTGACCGCCTCGACCCGGTCGACCTGCCACAGCGCCTTGAACACGCGCGGCTTGATCATGCCCATCACCGCGGCGACGACCACGGCGGCGAGGGCGGCGGAGGGCACGTGGTACAGCGCCGGCGTCAGCGCCACCAGCACCACCAGCACGATGGCCGTGGCCGCCACCGTCGCCCAGCCGGTCTTGGCCCCGGCGTAGAGAGTGATGGCCGAGCGCGAGAACGAGGTGCTGGTGGGAAAGGCGCCGGACAGGCCCGACACCAGCTTGCCCATGCCCTGGCCGATCAGGTCCTGGTTGGCGTCCCAGCGCCGGCCCTCCTTCTGGTTCTCGATCTTGGCGCTGGCCGCCATCTCCAGCGAGCTGACCAGCGCCAGCACCAGGGCCGGGGCGACCAGGTCGCGCAGCGCCTCCCAGCCTGGCCAGCCGGGCCAGTAGGGGGAGGGCAGGCCGGCCGGCAGGGCGCCGACCACGCTGCCGCGCGTGTCGTAGCCCGTGAAGGCGCTGAGCGCGCCGGCGGCGGCCAGCACCAGCAGCACCATCGGGATCTTGGGGAAGCGCCGCTTGCCCAGCTCGAACAGCGCGACGCTGATCAGCCCGTAAGCCATGCCCTCCAGCTCGAACTGCGGCCGGTCCAGCAGCGAGGACAGTGGCCCCTGCAGCCCGAGCAGACGCGGCAGTTGCGACGCGATGATCAGGACGGCCGCGGCCTGGCTGAAGCCGGTGAGCACCGGCGAGCTCACCAGGTTCAGCACCCAGGCCGAGCGGCTGCCGCCCACCACCAGCTGCATCGCCCCGGCCAGCAGGGCCAGCCAGACGGCCAGTGCCACCCATTGACCGCTGCCGGGCTCGGCCATGCCGATGAGGGACGCGCCGACCAGCACGCTGCTGAGGGCCGAGGGGCCGACCGACAGCCGGGTCGAGGCGCTGAACAGCACCGCCGCCAGCATCGGCAGGAAGGTCGCGTACAGGCCGGTGACCAGCGGCATGCCGGCCAGGTTGGCGTAGGCCACCGATTGCGGGACCATGACGACCGCCACGGTGAGGGCGGCGGCTACCTCGCCGCGCATCAGGCCCAGGGTGGGCCGGGGCCAGTTCAGGAAGGGGAACCAGCGGGACAAGCTGCTGCGCATGAGCCGAGCTTACGCGAGCCGCATGGTCCGCGAGCGACCCTCGCGACGGCCTTGGCCCATGCACAATCGATCGCATCCGATCGACCTTGCCTGCCGACCACACCCGCCCGCAGGGCAGCGCGCCGGGAGCGGCCTGGATGGCCGCGCGCGGCTGGAAGCCCTTCGCCTTCCAGCGCCAGGTGTGGCGCGCGATCGCCCAGGGCCGCAGCGGCCTGCTGCACGCGACCACCGGCGCCGGCAAGACCTACGCGGTCTGGCTGGGGGTGCTGGACGAACTGCGGCGGCGCCATCCACCCGCTCGCATGGCCGAGCCGCTGCGGGCGCTGTGGATCACGCCGATGCGCGCGCTGGCGGCGGACACCACGCGCGCGCTCGGCGAGCCGCTGCGTGATCTCGCCCCGGCCTGGACCCTGGGCCAGCGCACCGGCGATACCGCCGCCGCCGAACGGGCTCGCCAGGACCGCCGCTGGCCTACGGCGCTGGTGACCACGCCCGAGTCCCTGAGCCTGATGCTCACGCGCGAACACGCGCGCGCCGAACTGCAGTCGGTCGGCTTCGTGATCGTGGACGAGTGGCACGAGCTGATCGGCAGCAAGCGGGGCGTGCAGGTGCAGCTGGCGCTGGCCCGCCTGCGCCGCTGGAACCCCGGGCTCGTGACCTGGGGCCTGAGTGCCACGCTGGGCAACCTGGAGCAGGCCATGGCGGTGCTTTGCGGGGAGGCCGCCCGACCCGAGCCCGTGCTGGTGCGCGGCCGGATCGACAAGAAGCTGGTGATCGACACGCTGATCCCGCGCGAGCCGGGCCAGTATTCCTGGGCGGGCCACCTGGGCGCGCAGATGCAGCAGCCCGTCGCCGAGGAGATCGCCCGTGCCGGCGGCAGCACCCTGGTGTTCACCAACGTGCGCTCGCAGGCCGAGGCCTGGTACCAGCTGCTGCTGCAGGCGCGTCCGGACTGGGCCGGCGAGATCGCACTGCACCACGGCTCCCTGGACCGGGCCACGCGCGAGTGGGTGGAGGCGGGCCTCAAGCAAGGGACCCTGCGCGCGGTGGTGGCCACCTCCTCGCTGGACCTGGGCGTGGACTTCCTGCCAGTGGAGCGGGTGCTGCAGATCGGGTCCGCCAAGGGGGTGGCGCGCATCCTGCAGCGGGCCGGCCGCAGCGGCCATGCGCCGGGCCGCGCCAGCCGGCTGACCCTGGTGCCCACCCACACGCTGGAGATCGTGGAGGCCGCCGCCGCGCGCTGCGCCGCCTACGAGGGGCGGGTGGAAAGCCGCGAGTCGCCGGCCAAGCCGCTGGACGTGCTGGTGCAGCACCTCGTCACCGTGGCCCTGGGCGGCGGCTTCGAGGCCGACGCGCTGTACGGAGAGGTGCGCAGCGCCTGGGCCTACCGCGAGCTCACCCGCGAAGAGTTCGACTGGGCGCTGGCCTTCTGCGCGCGCGGCGGCGAGAGCCTGACGGCCTATCCCGACTACCACCGCATCGCCCAGGACGAGCAGGGCCTGTGGCGCGTGCCCGATGGCGGCATCGCGCGCCGGCACCGGCTGTCGGTGGGCACCATCGTCAGCGACGCCGCGATGCAGGTGAAATACCTCTCCGGCGGCACGTTGGGGACCATCGAGGAAGGTTTCATCGCCCGCCTGCGCAAGGGCGACTGCTTCTACTTCGCGGGGCGCCTGCTGGAGTTCGTGCGCGTGCGCGAGATGGTCGCCTACGTGCGCAAGGCCGAGCGCAGCCGCGGCACCGTGCCGACCTGGATGGGCAGCAAGATGGCCCTGAGCGCGGAACTGGCCGACGCGGTGCTGGAGATGCTGCAGGTCGCCGCCGAGGGCCGCTACCCGCATCCCGAGCTGCGGGCCGCGCGGCCGCTGCTGGAACTGCAGGCGCGCCTGTCGCGCATCCCCACCCCCGGCATGCTGCTGCTGGAGAGCCTGCAGTCGCGCGAGGGCCAGCACCTGTACGTGCATGCGTTCGCCGGCCGCCACGTGCACCTGGGCCTGGCCAGCCTGCTGGCGTGGCGGCTGGCGCGCGAGCGGCCCAACACCTTCAGCCTCTCGGTCAACGACTACGGCTTCGAGCTGGTGAGCGCCGAGCCGTTCGACATCGCGCCGGCGCTCGATGGCCGCCTGTTCGACACCGGCGAGCTGCTGCACGACGTGCTGGCCTCGCTCAACGCCTCGGAGCTGGCGCAGCGCCGCTTCCGCGAGATCGCCCGCGTGGCCGGCCTTGTGTTCACCGGCTACCCGGGCCAGCCCCGCAGCCTGCGCCAGCTGCAGGCCTCCAGCGGTCTGTTCTACGAGGTGTTCCGCAAGTACGACCGCGGCAACCTGCTGCTGTCGCAGGCCGAGCAGGAAGTGCTGGGCCAGGAACTGGAGATCTCGCGGCTGCGCGCCACGCTCGAGAGGTTCCGCACCCTGCGCATCGACCACGTGCAGCTGCGGCACCCCAGCCCGCTGAGCCTGCCGCTGATGGTGGAACGCTTCCGCGAGCAGCTCACGACCGAGCAGCTGTCGGCCCGGCTGGACCGCATCCTGCGGCAGGCCGCCCGCGATCCTGGCTGAGCGCCTGCGCGAGTGGTCCTACAGCCGCTTGCGGCCTCGGCGGCCGGACAGGTCGCGTGCAGCTTCCTAGATTGGACCGATGCGGCGCAGCCGCCTGGCCCCTGACGGAGATCCGATGACAGTTTTGGTGAACAAAGCCCTGGCCGCGGCGACAGCCGCTCTGGCCCTGCTCGTGCTGGCGGGGTGCAAGCCCGCGCCCGATCCGCGATCGGAGAGCGACCGGGCGGACAGCAGCCCGCGCTCGTCCACGACGGCCGCGGCGCAGGACCGCTCGGCCACGCGCCAGGCCGGCGATGACCCCGACCCCCGCACCGCCAGCATGGGCGCGGCACCCGCGCGGGCCTTGCCGCCGGGCGTTCCGGGGGCCTTGCCGCCCCCCGCCGGCGGCCGCGAGCCCGATCCCGAGATCACCGCCGGCGTGAAGGCGCGCCTGGCGGCCGATGCCGAACTGCGCGAGGTGCGCATCGACGTGGACACCCGCGATGGCGTCGTCACGCTCAGCGGCTCGGTGCCCACGGCGGCAGTGCGAGCGCGCGCCGGCGAACTGGCGCACGCCGTCAAGGGCGTGCGGCGCGTGAACGACCAGCTCACGCTGGCGAGCGGATAGCCGGACGGCGCTCAGTTGCCCGGCCGCACGAGGATGTCGTTGCGGACGGCGCGCACGCCCTTGGTGTTGCGAGCCAGGTATTCGGCCTGGGCCTTCTCGGCGTTGGACTTCGCGAAGCCCGACAGCTGGACCGTGCCATTGAGGGTCTGCACCTTGATGGCGGCGGCATCGACCGTCTTGTCTTCCACGAACTTGGCCTTGACGGCCGTGGTGGTGGCGGTGTCGTCCACGTAGGCGCCGGCCGTTTCCTGGCCGCGCACCACGGCGCAACCCGTGGCCAACACGGTGGCGCCGGCCAACGCGGCGATCGCCAGGGCCCGTGCGTACTGCTTCATGTCTGCTCCCGGTTCCAGTACTACGGTGCGTTGGTCCTGCACGCCCGGTCCGGTCGCACCACGCCGGCCCGCGCGTTCGTCACTGCTGGACGGCCCCGCCGTCCGAGGGCGGGGTTCGACCGGCCGACAGGGCCCGCATCGCCAGCGATGCGACCTGCGGCGACTTCACGATCGCCAGCAGCACGCCGGTGACGGAGATCAGCTTCCACGGCCGCATGTAGAACACCGCCGCGCCAGCTGCGGCCGCAGCGCCCAGGTAGAGCAGGGGGCTGCGGCGGGCGTAGGCGGTGAGCGCCGGCCGCGCGATGTCCAGCGCCAGGTGCGCCGGGTGGTATCGCCACCAGCCATCCAGCATGTCCTGGGCCGCCTCGAACCAGGCGGGTCCGCCACCTGGTCGCGCGCCCGGCGCGTCGACTTCGGTGCCGGCATCACCGGCGTGGACGGCGGCGGTGCTGCCTTCTGCGGCGGGCCGGCCCTGCCGGCGCAGTTCCTTGCGGTGGACGTGCTCGAGGATGGCCAGCCGGCTGCGCTCCAGGCGATCGGACCCGGCGCTCATCGAGCCTCCCCCAGGCTTGTCCGCTTCGCGGCCTGCGCCTCCCCCCTCCGCAAGCGGAGGGGGCGAGCGCCTTCGGGCGGCCGTGCGGCGCTCATGGCCTCCCCCCGAGAGTGCGCAGTGCCTGCACGTCGGCATCGAGTTGCGCCCGCAGCTCGGCAAAGGCCCGCGCCGGCAGCTGCCTGCGCGCGATCGTCCAGGCCACGACCGCGCCCACCAGCGGCACGGCGGGCACCAGCAGCAGCGCCCAGTGGAAATCGCCGTTCACCGCGCCCAGCATCAGCGCCACGCCGGCGAGCAGCACGAAAACCAGGGCGCAGACGCCGCAGACGGCCCATGCGATCGCGCGCTTGGCGACCTCGGTGCCGACGGAGGTCGCTTCCTCCTGGGCCAGCGCGGCGTAGCCGGCCACGTGGTTCATGACCAGCTCGGGCCGGCTCACGAGCACCGAGAAGATCGGGTGCACCAGGCTCATGGCCGGCTTCAGTAGTAGTAGCGGCTGTGGCGGCGGCTGCGCGCGACCATCACGATGGCGGCCACCGCGGCGCCGATGGCGGCAGCGATGAGCGCCGACTTGACGGGCTGCTCCGACACGTAGCGGCCGGTGGCGCCCGCGTAGCGCCCCAGGCGCTCCTGGGCGGCAGCGGCGGTTTCGCCCACCGCGCTCATGCCGCGACTGGCGAGGTCCTGGGCGCCGTAGCGCATGTCGCGCATCTTCTCCCGCGCATCGTCGGCAAAGGATTGCTGGGCGGCTCCGGCACGGAGCGATCTGCTGCTGAAGGCCATGGGGTGTCCTCTCGTTCGTGGTTGTCTGCCGCGGCCCGGACGCGGCAACCGTCGCGTGCGCTGCTGCGGAAAGCGCGGGCGAGCAATGAGCGTAAGCGTCGAAGCCGGCCCTGGCTGATCAGCCGCAGGCGTGACCGGCTGTCGGCAGGCAAGGCGGCGCTCTGTAGGAACCCGACTACAGCCGTTCGGGTTCTTTTGAACCGGGCTCCATCCGTGGCGGGCCCTTACGGACCTGCAGTGGCCGGGAGGGCAGCACCGCCTTCACGCGGGTTCCAGCCCCCGGACTGCTGGTGACCGTCAGGCGGCCGCCGGCGGCTTCGACGCGATGGCGCATCCCGGCCAGCCCGTGGGTGGAGGGCTTCACCTGCGCCGGATCGAAACCCTTGCCGTCGTCGCTCACGACCACCTCGACGTGGTTGCCATACCCGTGCACGTTCACCTGCGCATGCCGGGCGTGCGCGTACTTGGCCATGTTGGTGAGCGACTCCTGCACCAGCCGGTAGACCGTGAGCTGGTGTGCGTCGTCGAGTTCGACGGGCTCCAGGCTGGCCGCCACCTCGACGCCGGAGCGATCGGAGAACTCGCGCGCCAGGATCTCCAGGGACGCGGTCAGCCCCAGGTTGGACAGCGCCGACGGCCGCAGGTCCTCGATGATGCGGCGCTTCAGCGCGATGCCGCTGTTCAGGGTCTCGGTCAGGTGCTGCAGGCGCTGCCCCACTTCCGGCGGCTGGCCGTGCAGGCGCGACTTCAGGCGGGCCACATCGAGCTTGGCGGCCGTCAGCAGGGCCCCCAGTTCGTCGTGCAGTTCGCGCGCCAGGTGGCCGCGCTCCTCCTCGCGCACCTGCTGCAGGTGGGTGGCCAGTTCGGCCAGCGTGGCGGTGCGCTCGCGCACCTGCTGCCCGAGCAGGTCGCGCTCCTGCTCCAGCGCCCGCTGCTGCTTCTCGTCGGCCGCCTTCAGCGCGGTGGCCAGCCGCAGGTAGAGCCAGAACGCGAGCAGCGCCGCCAGCGCGCCGAGCGCGACGCCGATGCGCGCGTACATCAGCGTGGTCCCCACCTGGTCCCGGCCGACGTCGATGCGGCGGCCGGTCAGCTGGGTCAGGCGCCCGGCCTGCTCGCGGATCGCGTCCATCTGCTCCTTGCCCACGTCGCTGAGCAGCACGAACTTCCAGGTGTCCTCCTTGCCCTCCTTGCGCATGCGAACCGTGAGGTCCATCTCCGCCAGCTTGCGCTGCACGTTGCGGGCGAGCTGGCCGACGATGCCGGACTCCTCCGGCGCCCCGGCATAGGCCTGCCGCAGCGCTTCCAGGCCCTGGCCGATGTCGCCCACCGCCTTGTTGTAGGGTTCGAGGTAGCGGGGGTCGCCGGTCAGCAGGAAGCCGCGCGAGCCGGTCTCGGCGTCCAGCACCAGCTGCAGCAGCCGGCTGATGGCCGTGCGCGCCTGCACCTCTTCCGACATCCTGTCGAGTTCGGCCCGCGAGCGGTAGTAGCCGGCCTCGCTGATGCCGATCAGCAGGCAGGCCGACAGCACCGCAAGCAGCAGGCTGATCGCCTTCGCGGGTAGTCCTTTCGAGTGCCCTGCTTTCACTTGGATGCACACCCGATGAGAATGAAACCCGGAATAATCATGGCTGGAGGGTAGGCCATTTCAGGCGCGCCTTGGGTCACAATTGCCTTGGCGGCTGCCACTTGGAAAGAGAACAGACATGATCAAAGTCGGCATTGTGGATGACCATGCCATCGTGCGCTCGGGGCTCAAGCAGTTCTTCTCCGAGCAGGTGGACCTGCGCGTGGTGGGCGAGGCCGCGAGCGGCCGCGAAGCCATCGACCTGGTGCGGACCACCGAGCTCGACGTGCTGGTGATGGACCTCTCCATGCCAGGCCAGAGCGGCATCGATGCCCTCGGCATGATCCGCGCGAAGGCGCCTGACGTGGGCATCCTGATCCTCTCGGGCTACCCCGAGGAGCACTACGCGATGAACCTGATCCGGCAGGGCGCGAGCGGCTACCTGAACAAGGAATGCGAGCCGATGGAGATCGTCAACGCGATCCGCACCATCGCGCTGGGCCGCCGCTACATCTCGCCGGCGGTGGCGGAGCTGCTCGCCCAGCAGCTCAATCGCAAGGAAGGCGGCGCGCCGCACGAGCAGTTGTCCGAACGCGAGTTCCAGGTGTTCCTCAAGCTCGCCAAGGGCGAGACCGCGGGCGACATCGCCAAGGCCCTGTCGCTCAGCGTCAAGACCGTCAGCACCTACCGCACGCGGCTGATGGAGAAGATGAGCCTCGCTTCCAACAGCGACCTCACCTACTACGCGCTGAAGAACAAGCTGATCGACTGAAGCGGCGCGTACCGGTACCAGGGAGCCCTGTCATTCCCGCGAAGGCGGGAATCCAGGGCTTTCGCGTTCCTGGCTTCCTCGCGTCGCTGTGGCCGCGGCCCCCTCGCCATGATGGCGATGCCGCCCGTGTGATTCACGCCCGCGCGTGCGACTGCTGCACGCAGTAGTCGATCAGGGCGTCGATCTCGTTGGACTTGTCGAACACTGCATCGGCGCCCAGTTGCGAGCAGCGCTTGCGCATGTCGGTGGTGGCGTAGTTCGACAGCACCACCACGCGCTGTCCGGGGCGCCGGCCGCGCAGCGCGTCCAGGATGCCCAGCCCGCTGCCCTGCTTGAGGAACAGGTCGACGATCGCGAGGTCCCAGTCGTCGCCCGGCTTGGCGAGCCAGGCCTTGGCGTCGTTCTCGGCCTCCGCCCACCCGAGCACCTGGATGGCGGCCAGTTCTTCCAGCGCGCCGATCAGGTTCTCCCGGATGGTGGCGTTGTCCTCGACGATGAAGGCTTTCAGTTCCACGGGCGAAGGTGAGGTCGCGCCAGCGTGCCTCCTGTGGCGCGCCGCTCACCCCGATTGTGAGGCCCATGGGCAAGCCCGGCCGTAGGAGCACTCCTACCGGTGTCCCGTAGGCCAAGGACGACAGGACGTCACGCACGGTGCTGACCGATCCGTGCCTCCTCGGCCGCCACACTGCTCGCGGTCCATCCCGCCCCCATGCAGTACGCCCCACGGCCATGAAGCTGGTTCTCGATACCCTGATGATCTTCTTCGGCACGCTGGTCGCGGCCGCCATCGTGGCGCTGGGCGAGCCGGCCGACGCCTGGCAAGCGCTGGTCGCTCCGCCAGCGGCTACACACACCGCCAGCGGGCGATGACCGCCTGATCCCATGAGCACCGCCGCGCCTTCCCATCCCCTGCGAGCGCGGGGGTGGCTGAAGGCGCTCGCCGTGCTGGCCGCGGCCATCGCGGCCCTCGTCCTGCTGCTGGCGCTCTTTCCCTGGGACCTGCTGCGCGGGCCGGTCAACCGCTACGTGAGCGAGAAGACCGGGCGCCACTTCGCGATCACCCGCCACCTCGATGTCGAGCTCGGCCGTACCACCCGCGTGCTCATGGACGGCGTCGAGTTCGCCAACCCCGACTGGGCGCAGGATCCCTTCCTCATCAAGGCCGAGCGCGCCGAAGTGGCCGTGCGCATCGTCCCGCTGCTGCTGCGGCGCGAGATCGTGCTGCCCTCCGTGCACCTGGGCAAGCCGCAACTGGGCCTGCAGATCGAGCCGGACGGCCGCCGCACCTGGGCGCTGAGCGGCGACACCTCGGACGAGAAGAACGTGCCCGCGATCGGCGCGCTGGTGGTGGACGAAGGCTCGCTCCACTATCTCGCTTCCCACCAGGGGGCCGACATCCGCACCACCTTCGCGATCGATCCGCGGCAGGGCGCCGCAGGCGGGCAGGCGGGGCCGCCCATGCCCCTGCGCTTCCAGGCGCAGGGCCGCTGGCACGACCAGCCGTTCCGGGCCGAAGGCCGCACGGGCGACGTGCTGTACCTGAGCCAGCCGCTGCAGCAGCCTTTCCCGGCGCAGGTGCAGGCGAGCACCGGTGGCACGCAGCTGCGCGCGAGCGGCACCGTCGCCAGCCTGGCCAGCTTGGACGGCGCCAACGTCGACTTCCGCCTGCATGGGCCCAACCTCGCGGAGCTCTACCGGCTGGTGGGCGTGACGCTGCCCGACACCCGCCGCTACGCGGTGATGGGGCACCTGTCCCGGGAGGGCGCCACCTGGCACGTGCGCAACATCGACGCCACGCTGGGCCGCACCGACATGCAAGGCGAGCTGGCCTTCGACCGCTCGGGCGCCCGGCCCTTGCTCACCGGCCACCTCCAGTCGCGGTCCCTGGACTTCGAGGACCTGGCTCCGGTGATCGGCCTGGATGAAAGCGCGCGCGGCGCGGCGAAGCACGACCAGCGGCGCGGCGAACGCCCGGAGGCGAAGGACCCCGGCCGCAAGGTGCTGCCGGCCGCCCCGCTCAACGTCGGCGGCCTGCAGGCCATGAACGCGGACGTGCGCATCGATGCCGCCAAGGTCGTCAATGCGAAGGGCCTGCCGCTGGACCGCATGGCCGCGCACGTGCGGCTGCAGGACGGCGTGCTGGTGCTCGATCCCATGGACCTGGGGGTGGCGGGTGGCCGGCTGGCCGGCACGCTGCGCATCGATGCCAACGCGCAGCCGGTGGCGGTGAAGACGCGGCTGGATGCGCGTTCGCTGGAGTTGAGCCGCCTGTTCCCGCAGTCCGAATCGGTCCGCAACAGCTACGGCAAGATCCAGGGCCAGGTCGACCTGGCGGCGCAGGGGCGTTCGGTCGCGCAGTTGCTGGCCAGTGCCGACGGCCAGCTCGCGCTGCTGATGGGCAACGGCCAGATCAGCAACCTGCTGCTGGAGTTCGCCGGGCTGGACGGCGGCGAGATCATGAAGTTCCTGGTCCGGGGCGACGACCGCGTGAAGCTGCGATGCGCGGCTGTCTCGTTCGACGTCCAGGATGGCCTCATGACCTCCCGCGCGCTGGTCATCGACACCGACGACACGGTCTTCGAAGGCGGCGGCACCCTCCACCTGGGACGCGAGCGCATGGACATCGTGATCCGCCCCTCGCCCAAGGACACCAGCATCCTGAGCCTGCGATCGCCGCTGCACATCGCCGGCACCTTCGGTGCGCCCGAGGTGGGGCTGGACAAGGGCGCCCTGGCCGGCCGTGCGGGGCTGGCGATCGCGCTGGGGGCCATCAACCCGCTGCTGGCGCTCGCCGCCACCGTGGAGACCGGTCCGGGCCAGGATGCGAACTGCGCCGGCACGCTGCAGTCGGTGGCGGCGCCGCGCGCGAAATCGCGGCTGGACAAGGATGTGGCAGCGGGCGCGGGCGCCGCGGATGCGGGCAAGCGCATGGGTGCCGGTCCGGCCGCAGGCCGTGCGAGCCAGGGGTCGGGCCCTGCGCGGAAGGCGCCGGCCGCCAGCGCGCGGACGCCCGCACAAGCGGCCGACACCGCCGGCATCGCCACTCCAGGCAAGCCGGCCGCGCCCTAGCGGCCTTCGGCGCCTAGCTTCGAGTTCCGCAAACGGGGCAGCCAGCCCGCCGCGGCGTGCGCATGCGGCTCCAGTCCATGCTGCGGGCGTCCAGCATCAGCAGCTGCCCGGCCAGCGAGGTGCCGATGCCGCACAGCAGCTTCAGGGCCTCGGCGGCCTGGGTGGCGCCCACGATGCCCACCAGGGGCGCGAACACGCCCAGCGTGGCGCAGCGCGTCTCTTCCGGGGCGCTGTCCGGCGGGAACAGGCAGGCGTAGCAGGGCGAGGCCGGATCCCGGGTGTCGTAGACCGCCACCTGGCCGTCGAAGCGGATGGCGGCGCCGGACACCAGCGGCTTGCGGTGGCGCGCACAGGCGGCGTTGACGGCCTGCCGGGTGGCGAAGTTGTCGCAGCAATCCAGCACCACGTCCGCCTGCGGCACCAGCTGGTCGAGCAGCGCGTCGTCGGCATGGGCGACGACCGGCTCGACCCGCACGTGCGGGTTCAGGGCCGCCACGGCCGCCCGGGCCGACTGCGCCTTGGGCTGGCCGATCCGGTCCATGGCATGGGCGAGCTGCCGCTGCAGGTTGGTCAGGTCCACGTGGTCGTGGTCCACCAGCGTGATGCGGCCGACCCCGGCGGTGCCCAGGTACAGCGTCGCCGGCGAGCCGAGGCCCCCGGCCCCGATCACGAGTGCATGGCTGCGCGCCAGCCGCTCCTGGCCCTCCACGCCGATTTCCTCCAGCAGGATGTGGCGGGAATAACGCAGCAGGTCGTCGTCGGTCATGGGGGAATTGTGGGCGCAAAAGAAAAGCCGGCAGGTCGCCGGCTTCTGGATCGCGTCAGGCCCGCGAAGGCGGGGATGACCGGGCGGCGCTGCGCGCCGCGCCAGTTCAGTTCTCCTTCTTCTCGGCCTTGTTCTCGATCACCTGGGTCTTGCTCACCAGCACCGGGCGGCCCTTGAGCTGGTTGAGCGCCTGCACCAGCTGGAAGTCCTTTTCCAGCACGCCGTACTCGGGGAGCTTGCGCTCCGACGCCGGCTTGCGGGCTTCCTCCTCGGCGCGCTTGCGCGCTTCCTCGCGCCGCTTCTCCAGCAGGGGGTCCTTCACCTCCGGCACCTGGCCGTTGCCCAGGTGCTTCTCGAGGTCGGCCTCGCGGGTGCGCAGCAGCGAGAACAGGTTGCCTTCCTCGCTCTCATCGATCAGCACGTCCGGCACGATGCCGCGCGCCTGGATCGACTTGCCGCTCGGCGTGTAGTAGCGCGCCGTGGTCAGCTTCAGGCCGGTGTCGGGGCCGAGCGGGCGCACTGTCTGCACCGAACCCTTGCCGAAGGTCTGGCTGCCCAGGATGGTGGCGCGCTTGTGGTCCTGCAGGGCGCCGGCGACGATCTCGCTGGCCGAGGCCGAGCCTTCGTTGACCAGCACCACCAGCGGCACGTTCTTGATCGCGGCCGGCAGGCGGCGCAGCGGGTCGGGGCCGGCGCGGCGCTGGTAGAACTCCGGCGAGGCCTTGTAGACGAACTTGCTCTCGGGAAGCTGGCCGTTGGTGGAGACCACCGTCACGTTGTCCGGCAGGAAGGCGGCGGAGATGGCGACCGCGGCGTCGAGCAGGCCGCCCGGATCGTTGCGCAGGTCCAGCACCAAGCCCTTGAGGTTGGGGTCGGCCTTGTACAGCTCATCGACCTTGCGCACGAAGTCCTCGACCGTGCGCTCCTGGAACTGCGACAGCCGGATCCAGGCGTAGCCCGGCTCGACCATCTTGCCCTTGACGGACTGGGTGCGGATCTCCTCGCGCGTGATGGTCACCGGGAAGGTGCGGTTCTCATCCTTGCGGAAGATCGTCAGCAGCACCTTGGTGTTGGCCTCGCCGCGCATGCGCTTGACCGCCTCGTTGAGCGAGAGCCCGCGCACTGCCGTGTCGTCGATGCGGGTGATCATGTCGTTGGGCTTGAGGCCGGCGCGGAAGGCGGGCGAGCCCTCGATCGGCGACACCACCTTGATCAGGCCGTCTTCCTGCGAGATCTCGATGCCCACCCCGACGAAGCGGCCGGTGGTGCCTTCTCGAAATTCCTTGAAGGACTTCTTGTCGAAGTACTGCGAATGCGGATCGAGCCCGGCGACCATGCCGGAGATCGCGTCCGAGATCAGCTTCTTTTCGTCTACAGGCTCGACGTAGTCGCTCTTCACCATGCCGAACACGGCTGCGAGCTGCTGCAGTTCTTCGAGTGGGAGAGGGGCCAATGAGCCTCGTGCAACTGTTTGCAACGAGACGGTGGTCAGCGCGCCAGCAACGGCGCCGGCTGCGACCCAGCCGGTGATCTTGAGTTTCTGCCCCATTTAAATGTCCTTGTCGCCTGTCAAACCAATATACACAGCTTGGAAGCAAGTTGTCTGCCGGGGTTCCTCGTACCCGAGGGCGCCGCGGCAGATTTCAGTTTCAGGCCTTGCCTTGTGCGGCGACCGCGGCCGCCGCCTTCTCGGCGGCTGCCGCATCGCCGAGGTAGTAGTGCCGCAGTGGCTTGAGCTCGTCGTCGAGCTCGTAGACCAGCGGGATGCCGTTCGGAATGTTGAGCCCGACGATGTCGTCGTCGGAGATGCCGTCCAGGTATTTGACGAGCGCGCGGATCGAGTTGCCGTGGGCTGCCACCACCAGCCGCCGGCCGGCGCGGATCGCCGGCGCCATCGACTCGTTCCAGAA
>NZ_DASPLW010000026.1:0-7353 GCF_035627355.1 Ramlibacter sp. | reverse complement strand
GGTTCACCATCGGCGCCTTGGCCTTCTTGGCGCCCGGCTTGAACAGGTACATGCCCTTGACGATCTGCTCCTCGGTGCCGGGCTGCAGGCCCGGCATCGGGTAGTTCTCGTTGAGGAGCGTGATGTAGTAGAAGACGTTCTCCTGCTTCTCGACCATGCGCCTGAGGCCGTCGTGCATGATGACCGCGAGCTCGTGCGCGAAGGTCGGGTCGTAGCTCACGCAGTTGGGAACAGTCTGGGCCAGGATGTGGCTGTGGCCGTCCTCGTGCTGCAGGCCCTCGCCGTTGAGGGTGGTGCGTCCGGAGGTGCCGCCCAGCAGGAAGCCGCGCGCCTGCATGTCCCCGGCTGCCCAGGCCAGGTCGCCCACCCGCTGCAGGCCGAACATCGAGTAGTAGATGTAGAACGGCACCATGATGCGGTTGTTGGTCGAGTACGAGGTCGCCGCCGCCATCCAGCTGGCCATGCCGCCCGCCTCGTTGATGCCTTCCTGCAGGATCTGCCCGGCCTGGTCCTCCTTGTAGTAGGACACCTGGTCACGGTCCTGCGGGGTGTACTTCTGGCCTTCCGGGTTGTAGATGCCGATCTGCCGGAACAGCCCCTCCATGCCGAAGGTGCGCGCCTCGTCCACCAGGATGGGCACCGCGCGCGGGCCGAGCTGCTTGTCGCGCAGCAAGGTCGTCAGGAAGCGCACGAACGCCTGGGTGGTGCTGATCTCGCGGCCCTCGGCCGTGGGATCCAGCACCGCCTTGAAGGCCTCCAGGGGCGGCACCTGCATCTGCTCGTCGGCCTTCTCGCGGCGCTTGGGCAGGTAGCCGCCCAGCGCCTGGCGCCGCGCGTGCAGGTACTTCATCTCCGGCGTGTCCTCCTCCGGCTTGTAGAAGGGGATCTCCGGCAGCTTGTCGTCGGGGATGGGGATGTTGAAGCGGTCGCGGAAGGCGCGGATGTCCTCGTCGCTCATCTTCTTGGCCTGGTGGGCGATGTTCCGGCCCTCGCCCGCGCGGCCCATGCCGAAGCCCTTGACGGTCTTGACCAGCAGTACCGTCGGCTGGCCCTTGTGGTTCACCGCGCGGTGATAGGCCGCGTAGACCTTCTGCGGGTCATGGCCGCCCCGGTTCAGGCGCCAGACGTCCTCGTCGCTCATGTTCGCGACCATCTCCAGCAGCTTGGGATGGCGGCCGAAGAAGTGCTTGCGCACGTAGGCGCCGTCGTTGGCCTTCATGTGCTGGTAGTCGCCGTCCAGCGTGTCCATCATGACTTGGCGCAGGATGCCTTCCTTGTCGCGCGCCAGCAGCGGGTCCCAGTAGCTGCCCCAGACCAGCTTGATCACGTTCCAGCCGGCGCCGCGGAATTCGCCTTCCAGTTCCTGGATGACCTTGCCGTTGCCGCGCACCGGCCCGTCCAGGCGCTGCAGGTTGCAGTTGACGACGAAGATCAGGTTGTCCAGCTTCTCGCGGGCGGCCACGCCGATCGCGCCCATGGACTCCACCTCGTCCATCTCGCCGTCGCCGAGGAAGGCCCAGACCTTGCGGTTGGCCGTATCGGCGATGCCGCGCGCGTGCAGGTACTTCAGGAACCGCGCCTGGTAGATCGCCATCAGCGGACCCAGGCCCATGGAGACCGTCGGGAACTGCCAGAACTTGGGCATCAGCTTGGGGTGCGGGTAGCTGGACAGCCCCTTGCCGCCGACTTCCTGGCGGAAGTGCAGCAACTGGTCCTCGGTCAGCCGCCCCTCCATGAAGGCGCGTGCGTACACGCCGGGCGCGCTGTGCCCCTGGATGTAGAGGCAGTCGCCGCCATGGCCCTCGCTCTCCGCATGCCAGAAGTGGTTGAAGCCGCAGCCGAACATGGTGGCCACGGACGCGAAGGAACTGATGTGGCCGCCCAGGTCGCCGCCGTCCTCGGGATGCAGGCGGTTGGCCTTGACCACCATGGCCATGGCGTTCCAGCGCATGTAGGCGCGCAGCCGCTCCTCCATCTCCAGGTTGCCCGGGCAGCGCTCCTCGTCCTGCGGCTCGATGGTGTTCACGTACCCGGTGGTGGCGGAAAACGGCATGTCGATGCCTTCCTGCCGGGCCTGCTCGAGCAGCTGCTCCAGCAGGAAGTGGCCGCGCTCGCGGCCTTCGTTGGCGATGACGGCGGATAGCGCGTCGAGCCACTCGCGGGTTTCCTGGGCGTCCGCGTCGTTGGCGGCGGCGCCGAAGACGTGCTCGGGCTGGGCTGACATCCTGGGTCTCCTGTGGGTTCGGGCTAATTTAGTACGGCTGCAACGGCTGGCTTGCGCCCGCAGGCGCGCTCCCGGGCAGCTCTCGGTCCAGTGTGGCATAGAACCGGTTGCATTTCAAATTGCGCTGCAGCATTTCATAATGTGATTGACGGGCACTGGAAGGGCTCACCTACACTCTCAGCCTCCATGCAAGATAGCAGCGCCCACGAGTTGCACGAGGCCGCCGCGCCGGTGCCCTGGATGCGGCGCTGGTGGCGACGGCAGTCGCCCGGCCGCCAGGACCGTTTCGCCATGCTGGCGCCGCTGGCTGCGGTGCTGCTGTTCCTCGCCGCCATCATTTCGGCCTTCTGGTACCTGCGGCTGGAGGAAATGGACCGCGAGCAGGAGGCGGTCCGGCGCGACGTCGAGTACGCGCAGCAGCGCCTGCGGCTCCGACTGCTGGAGCGCCAGGAGCAGCTGATGCGGATCGCCCGCGACATCTCCAACAAGGAAGTGGATGCCCAGGAGTTCGCCAGCCGCGCCGAGACCATGGTGATCCAGTACCCGGAACTGCAGGCCATGTCCTGGGTCGACGAGCGTCGCCGCATCCGGGCCTCGTATGCGGGGCCCAGCGTGCCGGCCCAGCAGCTCCGCTCGCAGGGTGACGTGCTGCGCCCAGGCAGCGAGACCGAGGCCACGTTCTCGCTGGTGCGCGACGTGCAGCAGCCGGTGTATTCGCAGCCGAGCGCCGGCACCGACCCGCCGCAGATGCTGCAGCTGCACGTGCCTTTGGCCGACCAGGCGCGCTTCGGCGGCGTGATCCTGGCCGAGTACTCGATCGACAGCCTGCTGCGCTACGGCGTCCCGTCCGAGGTATCGGCGCGCTATGCCGTCGCCCTGCTGGATGCCAAGGGCCGCCTGCTCGCCGGCCAGGCCCTGCCGCCGCGAGGCACGGCCAGCCGCCTGCTGTCCTGGGCCGGGCCGCAAGCCAACGAATTCGAGGTCCCCGTATCGCCGGTGGGCAACGGCCTGGTCCTGCGCGGCCAGGCCTACCGCACCTCGCTGGGCGTGGTCGGCAGCGGCCTGTTCTGGCTGGTCGGCACGCTCAGCGCCATGACGGCCTGGATGCTGATCGGCAACTGGCGCCACACGCGCCGGCGCATGCAGGCGCAGCAGGCGCTGATCGCGGAAACGAACTTCCGCCGCGCCATGGAGAACTCCATGCTGACCGGCATGCGGGCGCTGGACATGCAGGGCCGCATCAGCTACGTCAACCCCGCCTTCTGCCAGATGACCGGCTGGACCGAGTCCGAGCTGGTCGGGCGCACGGCGCCCTTCCCCTACTGGCCCGACGCCGACCGCGAGCAGCTGGCCGCGCGGCTGGACGACGAGCTCCATGGCCGCAGCGCGCCCGGTGGCTTCCAGACCCGCGTCAAGCGCAAGGACGGCAGCATCTTCGACGCCCGCCTGTACGTGTCGCCGCTGATCGACCCCAAGGGCCACCAGACCGGCTGGATGACGTCGATGACCGACATCACCGAGCCGAACCGCATCCGCGAGCAGCTCTCGGCGTCCTACGAGCGTTTCACCACGGTGCTGGAAGCCCTGGACGCCTCGGTGTCGGTCGCGCCCCTGGGCAGCGAGGAGCTGCTGTTCGCCAACAAGCTGTACCGCCTGTGGTTCGGCCTGAACACCGGGGGCCACCTGCAGATGGTGGCGCAGGCTGGGGTCCCGGACCAGCCGCGCAACGAGGAGCAGCTCGATGAAGTCGATGCCTTCGTCGGACTGCCCACCGGCCACCTCACCACCGCGCAATCGGAGAACGCCGAGATCTTCGTGCCCGAGCTGGGCAAGTGGCTGGAAGTGCGCTCGCGCTACCTGAACTGGGTCGACGGCCGTCTCGCCCAGATGGTCATCGCCACCGACATCACCCCTCGCCGCCACGCCGAGGAGCAGGCGGCCGCCCAGGCCGAACGGGCCCAGGCCGCCAGCCGGCTGGTGACCATGGGCGAGATGGCGTCCAGCGTGGCGCACGAGCTGAACCAGCCGCTAACCGCGATCAACAACTACTGCAACGGCATGGTGTCGCGCATCCGGGCCGGGCAGATGAAGGAAGACGACCTGCTTCAGGCACTGGACAAGACGGCGCGCCAGGCCCAGCGCGCCGGACAGATCATCCAGCGCATTCGCAGCTTCGTGCGCCGCAGCGAGCCCAATCGCACCCTGTCCGACGTGCCCACCATGGTGAGCGAAGCGGTGGAACTGGCCGAGATCGAACTGCGCCGGCGCAACGTCCGGCTGTCGCACTACGTGGCCGCGCGGCTGCCCAAGCTGATGGTGGACCCGATCCTGATCGAGCAGGTGCTGGTCAACCTGCTGAAGAACGCGGCCGAATCGATCGAGCATGCGCGCCGCCCGACCGCGCAGCGCAGCGTGGAACTGCGCGTGGTGCCGCGGCACGTCGACAACCAGCCGGTGGTGGACTTCTCGGTGCAGGACACCGGCCAGGGCCTGTCGCCCGAGGTGCTGGAGCGCCTGTACGAGGCCTTCTTTTCCACCAAGGCCGAAGGCATGGGCATAGGCCTGAACCTGTGCCGCACCATCGTGGAGTCGCACCAGGGCAGGATGCAGGCGGAGAACATCTACAATGGCAGCGAAGTCGCCGGCTGCCGGTTCTCCTTCTGGATTCCGGTCTCCGGCGCTATCACTTCCGCAGCAAACAAGGACGCCGGAGCCGTTGCATGAGCCTGATACCGAAGAAGGGCACCGTCTATGTCGTGGATGACGACGAGGCCGTCCGCGACTCCCTCCAGTGGCTGCTCGAAGGCAAGGACTACCGGGTCCGCTGCTTCGAGTCGGCCGAGTCCTTCCTCTCGCGGTACGACCCGCGCGAGGTCGCCTGCCTGATCGTCGACATCCGCATGGCCGGCATGACCGGGCTGGAACTGCAGGACCGACTGATCGAGCGCAAGTCGCCGCTGCCCGTGGTCTTCATCACCGGCCACGGCGATGTGCCGATGGCGGTGAACACCATGAAGAAGGGCGCGATGGACTTCATCCAGAAGCCCTTCAAGGAAGAGGAACTGGTCAGCCTGGTCGAGCGCATGCTGGAGCACGCCAAGGGCGCCTTCGCCGAATACCAGAGCGCCGCCAGCCGCGACGCGCTGCTGTCCAAGCTCACGAGCCGCGAGGCGCAGGTGCTGGAGCGCATCGTGGCCGGCCGCCTGAACAAGCAGATCGCCGACGACCTGGGCATCAGCATCAAGACGGTGGAGGCGCACCGCGCCAACATCATGGAAAAGCTCAATGCCAACACGGTGGCCGACCTGCTGAAGATCGCCCTGGGCCAGAACCACCCGGCGAAGGCATGAGCCGCCGGGCCGCTCCCAAGGCGAATACCGCAGCCCGGAGGGCGGAGGTTTCCTGATGCACGCGCAACTGATCGACGGCAACGCGCTCGCGCAGAAGATCCGCGCCGAGGTCGCCGGCCGCACCCAGGCGCTGAAGGCGCGCGGCGTCGAGCCATCGCTGGCCATCATCCTGGTCGGCGAGGATCCCGCGAGCCAGGTCTATACGCGCCACAAGGCCAACGACAGCACCCAGACCGGCCTGAAGGCCACGCTGGAGACCTACCCGGCGGACCTGCCGGAGGCCGCGCTGCTCGATCGCATCCGGGCCCTGAACGAGGACCCCGCCGTGCACGGCATCCTGGTGCAGCTGCCCCTGCCCAAGCACATGGATGCCAGCAAGGTGATCGAAGCCATCGCGCCGGCCAAGGACGTGGACGGTTTCCACGTGGCCAGCGCCGGCGCCCTGCTCACCGGGCAGCGCGGCTTCTGGCCCTGCACGCCCTACGGCTGCATGAAGATGCTGGAGAGCATCGGCTATGACCTGCGCGGCAAGCATGCCGTGGTGATCGGCCGCAGCAACATCGTCGGCAAGCCGATGGCGCTGATGCTGCTGCAGAAGGACGCCACGGTCACCATCTGCCACAGCCGCACCCGCGACCTGAAGGCGCTCACGCTGCAGGCCGATGTGATCGTCGCCGCCGTGGGCAAGCGCAACGTGCTCACGGCCGACATGGTCAAGCCCGGCGCCGTGGTGATCGACGTCGGCATGAACCGCAACGACGAAGGCAAGCTCTGCGGCGACGTCGACTTCGCGGGCGTGAAGGAAGTCGCCGGCTGGATCACGCCGGTGCCCGGCGGCGTCGGGCCGATGACCCGCGCCATGCTGCTGGTCAATACGCTGGAAGCGGCCGAGCGCGCGGCGGGCTGATCGGCGCGATCGACAAAGCCGATCCCGCAGGCCGTTGAAGTCGGCGGGGCTGCCGCAAAATGACCGACATGCCCAATCCCCTGCTCGACTTCAGCGACCTCCCCCTTTTCGACCGGATCCGGCCGGAGCACGTGGCTCCCGCCATCGACAGCCTGCTCGCCGAAAGCGAAGCGGCGCTGGATGCCGTGGTGGCGCCCGACTTCCCGGCCGACTGGCAGGCCATGGCCAGGCGCCTGGACTGCACCACCGAACGGCTGGGCCGGGCCTGGGGGGCGGTCAGCCACCTGAACAGCGTGGCCGACACGCCCGAGTTGCGCGCCGCCTACAACGCGGCGCTGCCGAAGATCACCGACTTCTGGACCCGGCTGGGCTCCGACGAACGCCTGTACGCCAAGTACAAGGCCATGGACCCGGCCAGGCTGGACCCCGAGCAGCGCCAGGCCCTGAAGAATGCCATCCGCAACTTCGTGCTGGGCGGCGCCGAGCTGCAGGGCGCGGCCAAGGAGCGCTTCGCGCAGATCCAGGAGCGCCAGGCCGAACTGAGCCAGAAGTTCAGCGAGAACGCCCTGGACGCCACCGATTGCTTCGCGTACTACGCGAGCCCGGATGAGCTGGACGGTGTTCCGGACGACGTGGTCCACGCCGCCCGCGCCGCGGCCCAGGCCGAGGGCAAGGAGGGCTGCAAGCTCACGCTGAAGATGCCCAGCTACCTGCCGGTGATGCAGTTCGCGCACAACCGGGAACTGCGCCAGCGCCTGTACCGCGCCTACGTCACGCGCGCCAGCGACCAGGCCCCGGAAGAGTTCCGCAAGTTCGACAACACGGCCAACATCCGCGAGATCCTGGCGCTGCGGCTGGAGGAAGCCCGGCTG
>NZ_DASPLW010000025.1:0-114967 GCF_035627355.1 Ramlibacter sp. | reverse complement strand
GTGGGCGCCGGCGTGGGTGCCGCCGTGGGCGCGGGGGTCGGGGCTGGCGTGGGTGCCGGTGTCGGTGCGGGTGTCGGCGCCGGTGTCGGTGCAGGCGTCGGCGCTGGAGTGGGCGCCGGTGTCGGTGCTGGCGTCGGGGCTGGCGTCGGGGCTGGCGTGGGCGCCGGGGTCGGCGCGGGCGTGGGTGCCGCTGTGGGTGCGGGCGTAGGCGCCGGCGTCGGTGCCGCCGTGGGCGCCGGCGTCGGTGCTGCGGTGGGCGCTGGTGTGGGCGCGGCCGTAGGGGCGCCGGCCTGCTTGACGCCGGTGATGACGAACCCGTTCTCGCCGTCGCTGCGCAGCGCCATGCCCACGGCCTGGAACGGGCTGGACGTGGTGTCGACGTACGCCACGCCGCTGGTGCTGGCCCCGTTGCCCAGGGCGCAGCTGGTGCCGGTGAAGGTGGCGCTCAGGTTGAACACGTTCTTGCCCGTGCCGCGCGGCACGATGCGGCCGCTGATGGAACAGCCGCTGTCCTGCGCGCTCAGGGTCCCCGTGGCATCCACCACCAGCGCCGGGAAGCTGAAGTCCGCGAACAGCGTACGTCCCTCGATCCACCAGGTGCCGACCACGTCGGCGGCGGAGGCGGGCCGGTCGTAGTCGGCCACGTACGACAGGGCCAGCCGCTGGCCGTTGCCCAGCACGGCATCGACGCTGGACCGGGGCACCAGCGAGCCTTCGGCGGTGCCGGGCTCGCGCAGGTTGGCATCGGCGTTGAAGTCGATGAAGGCGGAACTGAACCGGCTGCCGGAGCCCGTCGTCTCGCCCTGCACCAGTCCGCGCACGTTGGCGCCGGCGCGGTAGAAGCCCCAGGTCTGCCCGTTCTCCAGGATCAGCAGCGAGATCGAGAGGCCGTCCGAGGTGCTGCCGCTCCAGAAGCCCTCGGCCGTGTTGGACAGGCCCACGGCACTCGCATCGCCGCCTCCGTCCCCCCCGCCTCCGCCGCCCCCGCAGGCCCCGAGCAGGAGACCCGCCAGCGGTGGAACGAGCGCGAACGACAGCTTGATGCGCATGGAGCCCTCTTCCTGGATCGGCCCTTCGCAGGCGCAAAGGGGCTTCCCAGTTGACCGCAGCTGAGCGCGCGGCGCATCGGACAGTCGAGCCAAACCGCGTAGGACAAGATTCCCATGACACCGGCGGGACTCATCCGGCGAACTGGCCGGGTTGCGCGCGACGCGATTCGTTCGCGATGGCGATCAGGCCGCCGCGGCGGACGGCCGCGCCAGCCGGGCCTCGCGGATGGGCAGGTGGATGAGCGCGGCGCCCGCGGCCAGCACGATGTCCACGTACCAGACCCAGTCGTAGCTGCCGGTGGCCTGGAACACGGCGCCGCCCAGCCAGGCGCCGAGGAAGCCGCCGATCTGGTGCGTGAGCATGACCATCCCGAACAGCGTGGCCATGTTCGCCGGCCCGAAGAACTTGGCCACCAGCCCGGCGGTCGGCGGCACGGTCGACAGGAAGGTGACGCCCATCACCGCCGAGAACAGCAGCACGACCGGGCCGGTCTTGGGCGCCAGCAGGAACAGCAGCACCGCCAGCCCGCGGGTCGCGTACACCAGCGACAGCAGCGACTTCATGCGCCAGCGGCCGACGGCCCAGCCCATGGCGACGCTGCCCACGATGTTGAACAGCCCCAGCAGCGCCAGCGACCAGCCCGCCCATTGCGTCGGCAGGCCGCAGGCGGCCACCACGCCCGGCAGGTGGGTGGCGAGGAAGGCCACGTGGAAACCGCAGACGAAGAAGCCCGCGGCCAGCAGCCGGTAGCTGGGATCGCGCAGCGCCTGCCCGATCGCCTCGCGCGCGCCCAGGCGCCGGGGAGCGGCGGCGCCGCCCGCGTGCGACGGATGGCCGCGCAGCACCCACGCGGCCGGCAGGCACAGCAGCACCAGCAGCGCCATCGCCTGCATCGCACCGACCCAGCCGATGCCCACCATCAGTGCCGCCGCCAGCGGCGCCAGCAGGAACTGCCCGGTCGAGCCGCCCGCGTTGATGATGCCGGTGGCCATGCCCGCGCGCTGCGCGGGGATCATGCGCGTGGCCGCCGCCATCAGCACCGCCGGCCCGGCCATGCCGGCGCCACCCGCACCGAGCAAGCCGATGGCCAGCAGCAAGCCGGCGGTGCTGGTCATCCAGGGCGTGATGTAGGTGCCCACCGCCACCATCAGCGCGCCGGCGAGCAGCACCCGTCCGGCGCCGACTCGGTCGGCGATGGCGCCGGCGAAGGGCTGGGTGATGCCCCACCAGAGCTGGCCGAAGGCGAAGGCCAGGCTGATGCTGCCCAGGCCCAGTCCGGTCGAGGTGTTCAGCGGCGACAGGAACAGCCCCATGGTCTGGCGCACGCCCATGGTCAGCACGAAGGTCCCGGCCGCGGCCAGCAGGATGATCCAGACGGCCGCGCGGGCCCTCGACTCGCTCATTCGTGGTCTCCGGTGGATGGCGGCGCCAGCCGCTCGCTGCATTCGGCGATCAGCGCGTGCAGGGCGAGCACCCGCTCGATGCCCAGCCGCGCATTGAGTTGCTCCTGCGCCACCCGCCAGCGGCGCTGCGCTTCCTGGCGCTTGTCGCGGCCGGCATCGGTGGCGCTGATGCGGCGGCTGCGCGCGTCGTCGCCCGCCTCCACCACCAGCCAGCCGGCAGCGACCAGCGGCTGCAGGTTGCGGCTCAGGGTCGAGGGCGTGAGCTTCATCGCCCGCGCGAGGTCCACCGGACGCATCGGCCCCAGCTTGCACACGTGCGACAGCAGCGAGTACTGGGTGGTCTTCAGCCCGGTCTTGCCGAGCTCGGCGTCGTAGTGCTGCGCCACCTGCCGCATCAGCTTGCGCAGCTTGAGGTGGGTGCAGCCCTGGGGCTTGACAGCGGTGTCCATGGCGATTTATTGTAGCTGCAACGATTGCATATGCAAGTGTGAAGATGGAACCGACTGGAAGACACCCGATGACACAGCACAACTCCCTGGAAGACTGGCTGGCGCAGGAGCGCGAGCAGAACGCGCGCTTCGAGGCCGGTCCCGGCGCCGGCGTGGCCCGCCCCGAGCAGGTGGCGGGCCTCAGCGGGCTGGAGCTGATGCAGGCCATGCTGGCCGGCCGCCTGCCCTACCCGCCGATCGCCCGGACGCTGGACTTCCTGCTGATCGAGGCGGACGAGGGCCGCGCCGTGTTCCAGGGCACGCCCGGTCCGGCGCACCTCAACCCCATGGGCGGCATCCACGGCGGCTGGTATGCGACGCTGCTCGACTCCGCCCTGGGCTGCGCCGTGCACACCAGGCTGCCGCCGGGGCGCGGCTACACCACGGCGGAGCTGAGCGTCAACCTGGTGCGCGCGATCGGCAACAAGGCGCCGCGCGTCCGGGCCGAAGGCAAGGTGATCCACGCCGGCCGCCAGCTCGCCACCGCCGAAGCCCGGCTGTACGGGCCGGACGGAACCCTGTACGCGCACGGGACGACCACCTGCCTGGTGTTCGAGCTGCCGAAGGGCTGACGCCGTCATCCTCGCGACGCCTCCCTTCTTTGCTCGGCATCCGCAGAGCGTTCCTCGCGGCCTCAACTCGACGGCTTGCGCGCGCATCTGCTCACCGCTGAACGCGGGAGCTCCCTTCGCATAATCCCCCCCATGCGACTCCTCCACACCATGCTGCGCGTCGGCGACCTGCAGCGCTCCATCGACTTCTACACCCGCGTGCTCGACATGAAGCTGCTGCGCACCACCGAGCGGCCCGAGCAGAAGTACTCGCTGGCCTTCGTCGGCTACGGCAGCAATCCGGACCACGCCGAGATCGAACTGACCTACAACCATGGCGTGTCCGGCTACGAGCTGGGCACGGCCTACGGCCACATCGCGCTGGGTGTGCCGGACGCGTACGCAGCCTGCGAGAAGATCCGCGCGGCGGGCGGCACCATCACGCGCGAGCCGGGGCCGGTCCAGGGCGGCTCCACCGTGATCGCGTTCGTGACGGACCCGGACGGCTACAAGATCGAGCTGATCCAGCGCGACGCCTGAGTCGCTGCGCCGCGCCGCTGGCCCCAACCGGCCCTGAGCGCGGCTGTTACAGCGGGCCCTGCGAACGCGCGGCCCGGCCTACGCTGGGGCTTTCCGACCCCGGAGACCCCCATGGCGACCATCGACGTCCGCACCGGACAGGCACCACCCGCGCATACGCGCGAAGCCTTCCGCGAGCGCTTCCGGGCGCGCTTCTTCGACCCGGCCTTCCGTGCCGAGGACGCGGCGATCGACCGGCTGGAGGCGATCGCCTGGGACGGCTACTGCCAGGCGCGCAAGGCACCGGTCACGCGCAAGGCGGGGCCCGAATTCAAGGACCCCGACTACGACCTGTCGGTGGAGTGGTACGAGACGCGCAACCGGCTGCTGGCCGCGCAGCAGAAGTGGGCCGACCGCGCGACGCCTTCGCGGGTGCTGCTGATCAACTGCGCCACGCGCAACGACGGCACCTGCCCCGGCGAGATGTCCAAGAGCTTCCGGCTGGCGCGGATCGCGCAGGAGACGCTGTCCGCGGCGGGCCTGGAGACCGACCTGCTCGACCTGAGCCGGCTGGCCTCCGACTACGACCGCCACATCCATCCCTGCAAGGGCTGCGTCTCCACCGCCATGCCCCTGTGCCACTGGCCCTGCAGCTGCTACCCCAACCATGAACTGAACCAGGTGAACGACTGGATGGCGGAGATCTACGAGCGGTGGACCGCCGCCCACGGCGTGCTGCTGGTGACGCCGACCCACTGGTACACCATGTCCAGCCCGCTGAAGCTGATGATGGACCGGCTGGTCTGCGCGGACGGCGGCAATCCCGATCCGACCGCGACCGGGGGCAAGGACCCGAAGCGGGCCAAGCAGGTGGAACTGGATGGCTGGCCCTATCCCAAGCACCTGGCGGGGCGCACCTATGGCGTGGTGGTGCATGGCGACGTGGCCGGCATCGAGAGCACTCGGCGCGCCCTGTGCGACTGGCTGGACTGGATGGGTCTCATCGACGCCGGTTCGCAGGCTCGGCTCGACCGCTACATCGGCTACTACGAGCCCTACGCCACCAGCCACCAGGCGCTGGACGCCGACACCGGCGTGCAGGAGGAGGTGCGCAACGTCGCACGCGCGGTGGCCGCGGCGGTGGCCGAATTGCGCGAAGGCCGGCTGAGCGCGCCGGACAGCGGCCTGCGATCACCCCGGCAAAAGTAGGTCCGCGGGCGCGCTCAGCCCTGGTCCAGCTCGGCCAGCAGGCGCAGCAGGGCCTCGCGCTCGGCAGCTGGATCGAACAGGGGCGCACGTGCCGCGCATTGCACACGCAACCGGTCGAGCAAGCCGCCCGCGGCGGCCTGGCCTGCGCGGCAGTCCACCAGCAGCTGCGCGAGCGCGGCCGCGTCGCCCGGCGGGAAACAGCCCACGTACCCGGCGCCCAGCAGCCCCACGTTGCCCGGCACGCGCGAGGCCAGCACCGGTGTGCCGCTGCGGACCGCCTCGATGATCACGTTGGCGCCGCCTTCGAGCGCGCTGGTGTGGACCAGCACGTGCGCCTCGCGGATGCGGCGCAGCACCTCCTCGTGCGGCAGCGCGCCCAGCCAGGCGTAGCCCGGGCACGCCTCGGCGGTGGCGCGCGCCTGCTCGCCCAGCACCGGCTCGCTCGCCGCGCCGACGTGCTCGATGCGGATGTCGTCCCGGTCGCGCAAGCGCCGCGCCGCCTCGAACAGCGTCTGCGGCGCCTTCGCCGCGCGCAGGTGCCCCACCATCAGCGCGCGCAGGAGCTGCCGGGGCTTGTCGGCGGGCGGCACTGCCGGGGCCGACTGGAAAACGATCCGCGCCTTGTGCCGGTGCTGCGGCGGCAGGGCCTGCACGCCCAGATCCTGCAGCACCACCAGGCGCTGCGCCCGTTGCAGCGAGTGCCGGGCCGGACCGTCGTGCAGGATGTCCTCGTACAGGTCGGTACCGGTGAGCACCACCGCCAGCCCGCGTCCGGGATGGGCCTTCGCCCAGTTGGCGACGGCGTCCGCCGAGCGTCGTGCGTGCAGGGCCAGCATCGCGGCATCCCCGGCCGCATCGTCGCCATCGGGCCAGTGCCGGACGATGCGCACGCGGTGCGTGGGCGCCAGCAGTTGCGCCCAGCGCGAGGCGGTGCGCCAGTTGCCGTTGTTCGCATCGGCGAGCGCCGGGCTTACGATGACGAGCGATGGCTCAGGCATCGCAGCTTTATAGCGCGACCGGTCCGCGCGAGGCGCTGGCCTTGCGCAGCGGGACGACCAGGGAAGTCCGCGCCGCCTTGCTGGCGGTGCGGCGCCGCACGCTGGCGCTGGCCGACGCCACCCTCGCTGCGCTCGGTACGGCCTATCCCGGCGTGCCCTATGCCGCCGAACTCAATCCGCCGCTGTGGGAGCTGGGCCACGTGGCCTGGTTCCAGGAATGGTGGATCGCCCGCAACCGGCAACGCGCCCGGGGCGCGGCCTGCGATACCTCGCACCCGCGCGAGCCCTCGCTGCTGCCGCAGGCGGACGCCTGGTACGACTCCAGCCGCGTGGCCCACGCTTCGCGCTGGAGCTTGCCGCTGCCGGACGCCGACGGCACGCGCGAGTACCTGGCCCGTACCTTCTGGCGGACGCTGCGCCGGCTGGACGAGCTGCCCGCGGATGCCGGCCACGACGAGCTGTACTTCTTCCGGCTGGTCGCGTTGCACGAGGCGATGCACGCCGAGGCGGCGCTGTACATGGCGCAGACGCTGGGCATCTCGCCTGCAGCGGAAGCGGAGGACGAGCCGGCGCCTTCCACGAACGAAGAAATCGAACTGGCGGGCCAGCGTTTCCGCATGGGATCCGGCGGGCCCGGTTTCGCGTTCGACAACGAACTGCCGGCCCACGACACCACCCTCTCGCCGACCCGCATCGATGCGCGGGCGGTGAGCTGGGCGCGCTTCCTGCCCTTCGTCGCCGATGGCGGCTACGAGCAGCCCGAATGGTGGTCGGCGCCGGGCCGCGACTGGCTGCGGCAACGACCCGCGCCGTGGCGGTCCGAGGGCAGCCGCTGGCTGCGGCGGCGCGGCGGGCGCTGGCAGGCGGTCGATCCCACGCGCGCCGCCATGCACCTGACGGCTTTCGAGGCCGAGGCCTGGTGCCGCTGGGCCGGACGGCGCCTGCCCTCGGAGGCGGAGTGGGAATGCGCGGCGTTGTCGGCGCCGGACTTCCGCTGGGGCGAGGTGTGGGAGTGGACGGCCAGCCCGTTCGAGCCCTACGCCGGGTTCCAGCCGCATCCCTATCGCGACTACTCGGCACCGTGGTTCGGCACGCGCCGCGTGTTGCGGGGCGCCTGCCCGGCCACGTCGCCGGCGTTGGCCCATGCCCGCTATCGCAACTTCTTCGAGCCCCATCGCAGCGACGTGTTCGCCGGCTTCCGCAGCTGCCGCGACGCCTGAGCGGGCCGCTGCGCGCGGGCCTACAGCACAGGGGGCGCCGTCCCACAGGCCCAACGCAACCGCACCGGTATGTTGACCTCTACCAGCGGCAATCCCGCCGCTGCGAACCTCCAAGGAGATCGACATGGCACAACAGAACCAGGGCGGTAGCCGGAACCCGGGCAGCAACATGGGCCGCAACCAATCCAGCCAGCAGGAACAGGGCGGCCGCCACCAGCCCGGCCAGCAGCAACAGGGCGGCAACATGGGCCGCAACCCCTCCAGCCAGCAGGACCAGGGCCAGGGCCAATCCGGGCGGCAACAGCAACAGCAGCAGCACCAGAAGGGCCAGACCGACCAGCGCCAGCAGCGCAGCCGCTCCTCCCTCGACCAGGACGATGCGGATGTCGGCGAAAGCTGACCTCGCGTGAAGCCTCCCCGGCCGGCGCCACGGCCCGGCCGGACCTGTCCTACCACCGGATCAGCACGGGTGCAGCTTCCGGTGGGCACGGACCGACATCACGCGACGTTTCCGGGGCATAGCTTGGCGCCATGCACAACGAAAGGAGCCTGCCATGGAAACCGACCTGCTGATCCTCGCGCTGGTGATCCTGGCGCTGGTCGCCGTCGCCCTCTTCTTCCAGCAGCGCCAGTCCCGCACGCACCGCCTGCAACGCGACTTCGGCCCCGAGTACGGCCGCGCCGTCCGTGCGATGGGCAGCCGCGACAAGGCCGAAGCCGAATTGCTGGCCCGGCGCAAGCGGGTGCAGCAGTTCAAGCTCGTTCCGCTCAGCCCGGAGGACGCCCACCGCTTTACGCAGGCCTGGCGCGCGCTGCAGGCGCGCTTCGTGGACAGCCCGCGCGGCGTGCTTGGCGAAGCCGACGCGCTGGTGCGCGAGCTGATGGACAAGCGCGGCTACCCGGCTGGCGACGACTTCGAGCGGCGCGCCGCCGACATCTCGGTGCACCACCCCGGCGTGGTGGAGCACTACCGCGCCGCCCATGAACTGACCGAACGCGAACGCAGCGGCGAAGTCGACACCGAAGGCATGCGCCAGGCCGTGATCCATTACCGCGCCCTGTTCGCCGACCTGCTGCAGACGCAGGGTCCGCGCGAAGCGGGCCATCACCACCCTGAAATGAGGACCTCCGCATGAACCGCGAATCGCACGAACGCATGGGCACCGCCGACCTCGTGGCCGGCGCCGGACAGCAGGACCAGCGCGCCTGGAGCGAGCGCCAGGCCGGGGAGGCCATGGCCCACGGGCGCGACCCGCAGTTGCGGCAACAGGGCGACCCCGGCATGCCGCAGCAGATGGAGCAGCGCCACGCGCCGGAGCGCGAGCCTGTCCAGCACGGGCAAGCGCCGCAGGCGATGCACGGCCAGCCGCATGGGCAGCCGCAGGCGCACGGCATGGAGCAACTCGCGGCCCTGTTCCCGCCGGAGATCGCCGCGGAGTTCCGCGAGCGCTGGAACCAGGTGCAGATCGGGTTCGTGGACGACCCGCGGCAGGCGGTGCAGCAGGCCGACGAACTGGTGGCGCAGGTCATGAAGCGCCTGGCCGGCAGCTTCGCCGAGCAGCGGTCACGCCTCGAAGCCAGCCTGGGCCGCGACGGACAGGCCGACACGGAAGACATGCGCATGGCCCTGCGCGGCTACCGCTCGTTCTTCCAGCGGCTGCTGTCGCTCTGACGCGCGGGTATCGACGCGCACGATGCGACACGGCTTCGCGTGCCCGCTGGCGGCCGGCGTTCCACCGGGCCAGCCGCCACCGCAACCCCGGCCACCGCTGGGTCCGCAGCCCGAGCCGCCGCGCGGCCCCCTGCCCGCACCGCCGCCCGCCACCCGGACCCGTTCCTATCCACCACCAGGAGAGCACCATGCCCCGAGGTTCCAGTCCCAAGCGTGAGCGCCAGTACGAGCACATCAAGGAAAGCTACGAGTCCCGCGGACAGGGCCGGCGTGCCGAGGAGATCGCCGCCCGCACGGTGAACAAGGAGCGGGCCGAGGCCGGCGAGACCAAGGGCAGTTCCTCGCGCGGCAGCAAGTCGTCCGGCCGCTCGGGCGGCTCGTCCAGCAGGAAGAGCAGCAAGCCGGCCGCGTCGCGTGGCAGCAGCGAGCGCACGCGCGAGCAGCTGTACGAGGAAGCTCGGCGCAAGGGCGTCGAGGGCCGCTCCAGGATGAGCAAGGCCCAGTTGCAGAAGGCGGTCGGCCGCTGACGGCCGCGGATGTGCGACCTACCGCGACTTGCCGGGGAACAGCCCGTCCCACCACTCCCGGGCCGTGGCGATCACGGTCCGTAGCGCGTCGGGGTCGCGCTGCGTCAGCGCACGGACATAGGCGCCGGCCTGCTTCGCCGTCACGTGCGGTGGCAGCGGCGGCACGTTGGGATCGGTGACGACTTCCAGCACCACCGGGCGGTCGGCCGCCAGCGCCTGGTCCAGCGCCGGCGCTACCGAGGCCGGATCGTCCACGCGGATGCCTTCCAGCCCCAGCGAACGCGCGTAGTCGGCATAGGGGAAGGCCGGCAGCACCTGCGAGGCCTCGAACTTGGGATCGCCGGCCATCACGCGCTGCTCCCAGGTGACCATGTTGAGGTCGCTGTTGTTCAGCACCAGCACGAGCAGCCGCGGGTTGGCCCAGTCCCGCCAGCGGTGCGCGACGGTCACCAGCCCGTTGATGCCGATCATCTGCATCGCACCGTCGCCCGACAGCGCGATCGCCGTGCGGTCCGGGTATGCCAGCTTGGCGGCCAACGCGTAGGGCACCGCCGGCCCCATGGTGGCGAGCCCGCCCGACAGCGAGGCCATCATCCCGCGCCGGATCTTCAGGTCGCGCGCGAACCAGGCGGCCGAGCTGCCGGAATCGCAGGTCAGGATGCAGTCGTCGGGCAGGCGCGGCGACAGTTCCCAGTAGACCTGCTGCGGGTTGACCGGCTCCGCGGCGTTCTTCGCGCGCGCTTCCAGCACCTGCCACCACTTGCGCACGTCGTCCTCGATGGCCTCGCGCCACTCGCGCCCGGTCTTGCGCTGCAGCAGCGGGATCAACGCGCGCAGCGTCTCGCGGCTGTCGCCCACCAGGTTGATCTCCATCGGGTAGCGCAGCCCCAGCTTGCGGCCGTCGATGTCGACCTGCACCCCGCGCGCCTGCCCTTCCTTCGGCAGGTATTCGGAGTAGGGGAAGCTCGAGCCCACCATCAGCAGCGTGTCGCAGCCGCTCATCATCCGCCAGCTCGGCTGCGTGCCCAGCAGGCCGATGGAACCGGTGACGAAGGGCAGGTCGTCGGGCAGCACGGCCTTGCCCAGCAGCGCCTTGGCAACGCCGGCGCCGAGCCGCTCCGCCACTTCGATGACCTCGTCGGTCGCGTGCAGCGCGCCGGCACCCACCAGCATCGCCACCTTGCGGCCGGCATTCAGCACCTCGGCGGCGGCGCGCAGGTCGGCTTCGGCGGGGACCACGCGCTTGGCGGTCATGCCGATGCCGCTGTGCACGGTGCCGTGCTCGCGCGGCGGCGTCTCCACCGCCGGCAGGTCCTGCAGGTCGTGCGGCAGGATGATGCAGGTGACGGCGCGCCGGTCGCGCGCGATGCGCATGGCCCGGTCGACCAGGTGCCGGATCTGCTCGGGCACCATGCCGACCTGGACGTACTCGTGCGCCACGTCCTTGAACAGCACGTGCAGGTCCACCTCCTGCTGGTAGTCGCCGCCCATGGCCGCGCGCGCCGCCTGGCCGACGATGGCCAGCACCGGCTGGTGATCGGCCTTGGCGTCGTACAGCCCGTTGAGGAGGTGGATCGCACCGGGCCCGGAGGTCGCCATGCAGACACCGACCTCGCCGGTGAACTTGGCGTGCGCGCAGGCCATGAAGGCGGCCAGCTCTTCATGCCGGGCCTGCACGAACTGCAGGCGATCGCCGATGCGGCCGAAGGCACCCATCAGTCCGTTGATGCCGTCGCCGGGGTAGCCGAACACGCGGCGCACGCCCCATTCGTGCAGGCGTTCGAGAAGCTGGTCGCTGGTGGTCTTGCTCATCCTTCATCCCGTCGGGTTGGCGCGGTGGCGCGCCGGCCCCAGTCTGGGCACGCGGGTGCAGGGCCGCTGTAGGACGGGCCCGGAGATGCGCGGCCGGGCAGCCACAAGCCGGGCCAGGTCTGCTAGGGTCCATGGCTCCGGTTACTAGGACCCGACACAGGACACACATGGACGGCCTGGACGCCCTGATGCTCGCGCGCATCCAGTTCGCGTTCACGATCTCGTTCCACATCATCTTTCCGGCGCTGACGATCGGCCTCGCCAGCTACCTGGCGGTACTGGAGGCGATCTGGCTGAAGACCGGGCAGCGCGTCTACCTCGACCTGTTCCAGTTCTGGCTGAAGCCCTTCGCCGTCGCCTTCGGCATGGGCGTGGTCTCGGGGCTGGTCATGGCCTACCAGTTCGGCACCAACTGGAGCGAGTTCTCGCGCTTCGCCGGCGGCGTCACCGGGCCGCTGCTGGCCTACGAGGTGCTGACCGCGTTCTTCCTCGAGGCGGGCTTCCTGGGCGTGATGCTGTTCGGCATGCAGCGGGTCGGGCCCGGGCTGCACTTCTTTGCCACGCTGATGGTGGCGCTGGGCACGCTGCTGTCGGCGACCTGGATCCTGGCCTCCAACAGCTGGATGCAGACGCCGCAGGGCCACGAGATCCTGGACGGCCGGGTGGTGCCGGTGGACTGGCTGCGGGTGATCTTCAATCCCTCTTTCCCGTACCGCCTCGTGCACATGGTCGCGGCCGCCTTCCTGGCGACGGCCCTGATGGTCGCGGCCGGCGCGGCCTGGCACCTGCTGCGCGGTCGCGACAACCCGCCGGTGCGGCTGATGCTGTCGATGGCCCTGTGGATGACGCTGGTCGCGGCGCCGGTGCAGGCCGTGGTCGGCGACCTGCACGGGCTGAACACCGCCAAGCACCAGCCGGCCAAGCTGGCGGCGATGGAGGGCCACTGGGAGAACACGCCGGGCGAAGGCGTCCCGCTGATCCTGTTCGGCCTGCCGGACATGGAGGCCGAGGCGACGCGCTACGCCGTGGCGATCCCCCGCCTGGGCAGCCTGATCCTGACGCACTCGCTCGACGGGCAGTTTCCGGGCCTCAAGGAGTTCCCGAAGGAGGACCGGCCGCCCTCGCCGATCGTGTTCTGGTCGTTCCGGATCATGGTGGGCCTGGGCCTGCTGATGATCGCGCTGGCGCTGTGGGGCAACGCGCTGCGCCGCGGCGGGCGCGTCTATGCCAGCCGTCCCTTCCTGAAGTTCGCGCTCGCCATGGGACCGGCCGGCCTGCTGGCGATCCTGGCCGGCTGGATCACGACCGAGGTGGGACGCCAGCCCTGGCTGATCTACGGCGTCATGCGCACCGCCGAGGGCGTGTCGGCGCACGGCGCCGCGCAGGTGGGCTTCACGCTCGCGCTGTTCGTGCTGGTGTACGCGCTCGTGTTCGGTGCAGGCACCCTCTACCTGCTGCGCATCATCCGCCGCGGCCCGGCGGTGGACGAGTCGCTGCATTCGCGGGAAGGCGGGCCCGGGCGGATGCGGCAGGGCATGCGGCCGATGTCCGGCGCATCGGACGACGAAGACGATTCACCCGCCTCGGCGGCCACGGGAGCCTGACATGGGCGTGGGCATCGACCTCCCGCTGGTCTGGGCCGTGATCATCCTCTTCAGCGTGATGATGTACGTCGTCATGGACGGCTTCGACCTGGGCATCGGCATCCTCTTCCCGTTCTTCCGCACCAAGGAGGATCGCGACGTGATGATGAACACGGTCGCGCCGGTGTGGGACGGCAACGAGACCTGGCTGGTGATGGGCGGGGCCGGGCTGTTCGTGGCCTTTCCGCTGGCCTACGCCGTGGTGCTGAGCGCCTTCTACCTGCCGCTGGTGCTGATGCTGGTCGGCCTGGTGTTCCGCGGCGTCGCCTTCGAGTTCCGCTTCAAGGCCCGGGAGCACCGGCGCTGGATCTGGGACCGCGCCTTCGCCGGCGGCTCCTATGCGGCGACCTTCTTCCAGGGCGTGACGCTGGGCGGCTTCCTCGAGGGCGTGCCGGTGCGCGACGGCGCCTACGCCGGCTCGCCGTTCGCCTGGCTGGCCCCCTTCCCGCTGTTCGTCGGCCTCGGCCTGGTGGCCACCTACGCGCTGCTGGGCGGCACCTGGCTGGTGATCAAGACCGAGGGTCCCCTGCACCGGCGCATGCGGGCGGTCTCGCGCATCCTTGCCTGGGTGCTGCTGGCCTTCATCGCCGCCGTCAGCCTGTGGACACCGCTGTCGCAGCCGGCGGTGGCCGAACGCTGGTTCAGCCTGCCCAACCTGTTCTGGTTCGCGCCGGTGCCGGTGCTGGTCGTGCTGGTCACGCTGTACCTGCAACGCGAGCTCCACTCGCCCGGCACGCATGCACTGCCCTTCGTGCTGACGCTGGCGCTGGTCTTCCTGGGCTACAGCGGCCTGGGCATCAGCCTGTGGCCGAACGTCATCCCGCCCGACATCTCCATCTGGGAGGCGGCCGGGCCACCGCAGGCCCTGGGCTTCACGCTGGTCGGCGCGCTGCTGATCATCCCGATGATCCTGGGCTACACGGCGCTGGGTTACTGGGTGTTCCGCGGCAAGGTGCGCGCGGGCGAGGGCTACCACGGATGAAGGCAACACCGGGTGCCTCGATCTGGCGCCGTCTCGCCTGGCTGGTGGCGCTCTGGAGCGCCGGCGTGCTCGCGCTGGGCCTGGCAGCCTGGCTGCTGAAGCAGTTCATGCGCGCCGCGGGGCTGGCTTCCTGACGCGCAGGATCGACCAGAATTCCGGCTTGCCCATGCCGAATCCGCAGCCACCGCTTCGCGCCCGTGCCGCCCTGCTGGCTGCCGCGCTGTCCGGTTCGCTGCTGGCCGCGGCGCCCACCGCGGCGCTCACCGTGCCGGACGACATGGCGCAGCGCATGCAGGCCTGCGTGGTCTGCCACGGCAAGGAAGGGCGCGCCACCAACCACGGCTTCTTCCCTCGCATCGCGGGCAAGCCGGCCGGCTACCTCTTCAACCAGCTGAACAACTTCCGCGAAGGCCGGCGCCTCAACTCGACCATGACCTACCTGGTCGACCACATGTCGGAGGCCTACCTGCACGAGATCGCCGGCTACTTCGCCGGGCTCGACCTGCCCTACCCGCCGCCGCAGACCACGGGGGCGCCGCCCGCACTGCTGGCGCGCGGCGAGCAGCTGGTGCGCCAGGGCGACCCGCAGCGCGGCATCCCGGCCTGCTCGCAGTGCCACGGCACCGCCATGACCGGGGTGAATCCCGCCATGCCGGGCTTGCTGGGCCTGCCCCGCGACTACATCCTGGCCCAGTTCGGTGCCTGGCGCACCGGCGAGCGGCGCGCGGCGGCGCCGGACTGCATGGCGGAAATCGCCCGCCGGCTGTCGCTGGAGGACGTCACCGCCGCGGCCGCCTGGCTGTCCTCGCAGCCGGTGACCTCGGGGCCGGCGCCGGCGGGGTCGCTGGCACCCAAGCTGCCGCTGGACTGCGGGAGCGGCTTGCGATGAGGCGCGGGCGGCGCTGGCCGAAAGTCGTGGCCGCGCTGGCGGTGCTCCTGCTCGTGCTGGCCGCCGCGGTGGCCTGGCTGAACGTGCGGGGCGAAGCGCCCCTCGAGCCGGAAGCATCCCTGGGTCCGGCCACCGGGGCGCTGCTGGAGCGGGGCGCCTACCTCGCGCGCGCCGGCAACTGCGCGGCCTGCCACACCGAGCGCGGCGGCGCGCCCTTCGCCGGCGGCAAGGGCATCCCCACGCCCTTCGGCACCGTCTACGCCAGCAACATCACGCCGGACGCGGCCACCGGCATCGGCAACTGGTCGCCGTCGGAGTTCTGGCGCGCGATGCACCACGGGCGTTCCAAGGACGGCCGGCTGCTGTATCCCGCCTTCCCCTACACCGAGTTCACGCGGGTCACGCGCGAGGATTCCGACGCCCTCTATGCCTTCCTGCAGAGCCAGCCGGCGGTGCGGCAACGCAACCGGGAACACGACCTGCGCTTTCCCTACGACCAGCAGGCGGCCCTGGCGGTCTGGCGCGCGCTGTTCTTCTCGCCCGCGGAATTCGAGCCCGACCCGTCGAAACCGGCGGAGTGGAACCGCGGCGCCTACCTGGTGCGCGGGCTGGCGCACTGCCAGGCCTGCCATGCGCCGCGCAACGTCCTGGGCGCCACCAACGACCGGCTCGAGCTCAGTGGCGGGCTGATCCCGATGCAGAACTGGTACGCGCCCTCGCTCGCCTCGCCGGCCGAAGCAGGGGTGCAGCACTGGTCGATCGACGAGATCGTGCAACTGCTCAAGACCGGGATGTCGCGGCGTGGCGCGACCATGGGCCCCATGGCGGAGGTGGTGTTCAGCAGCACGCAGTTCTTGTCCGATGCCGACCTGCGCGCCATGGCGACCTTCCTGAAGCAGGTGCCGCGGCACGACCCCGATCCGCCCGAGCCCGCGCGCGCGCCCAGGGAGGTGCTGGAACTCGGGGCCCGCGTCTACGGCAACCATTGCGCCCAGTGCCACGGCAAGCAGGGCGAAGGCGCCGGCGCCGCCTACCCGGCGCTGGCCGGGCACCGCACGGTGACCATGGGGTCGAGTGCCAACCTGGTGCGGGTCATCCTCAGCGGCGGCTTCCCGCCGACCACGCCGGGGCATCCGCGCCCCTTCGGCATGCAGCCTTTCGGACAGGCTTTGAGCGATGCGGAGGTGGCCGCGGTCGCCAGCTACGTGCGCAGTGCGTGGGGCAACGACGCGCCGGCGGTGTCGCTGCTGGATGTGCAGAGGGTGAGATGAGCCGATAGGGAAAGCGCTCGATGCGCGGGTTTCACAACGCTTCTCCGCCTTCGCTCAGCACGCCCAGGTACGCGTCGTACACGAACACCCGATTCCTCCTCTGGCCCGTCAACTCCCGCGCAATCCCCATCTCCACCAGCGCCAGCATCGCCTTGCTGGCCGTCGGGAAACTGATGCCGGCACTGGCGGCGATCTGGCGCAGGCTGCACACGGGCCGGCGCCGCAGGGCATCCAACACGCGCAGCAAGCTCGCATTGCGCCCCGCCTCTGCCTGCGCGCGCTTCGCGTCCTCGTGAAACAGGTCCACCAGCCGGCGCGCCGTGTCCACCGCACCCTGCGCCGTCTGCTCCACGCCTTCGAGGAAGAAGTCGACCCAGGCCTCCCAATCGCCTTCGGCACGAACCCGGTCCAGCAGTTCGTAGTACACAGCTCGGTGCTGCTTGAAGTACAGGCTCAGGTACAGCAGTGGCTGGCGCAACACCCCGCCGTCGTGCAGCAGCATGGCGATCAGCAGCCGCCCCAGGCGGCCATTGCCGTCCAGGAAGGGGTGGATGGTCTCGAACTGCACGTGCGCCAGCGCCGCCTTCAGCAGTATCGGCAGTTCGCCCCCGGCGGTCGCACCATTCCCCGCCTCGCCGGCATGCAGGAATGACTCCAGCGCCGCCATGCAGGCGTCCACCTCCGAGGGCGGTGGTGGCACGAAGTGGGCGTTGCCGGGTCGGGTACCGCCGATCCAGTTCTGGCTGCGGCGGAACTCGCCGGGCAGCTTGTCGCTGCCGCGCCCGCGCGCCATCAGGCGCTCGTGCATTTCGCGCAGCAGCCGGTTGCACAGCGGAAAGCCCTCGCGCAGACGCGCCATGCCGTGCTCCAGCGCCGCCACGTAGTTGGAGACCTCCACCACGTCGTCGAACGGCACGCCAGGCAGTTCGTCCAGCTCGAACAGCAGCAGGTCCGACAGCGACGACTGGGTGCCCTCGATCTGCGACGACAGCACGGCCTCGCGGCGGACGTAGGCGTAGAGGAACAGCTGAGGGTCGGGCAACAACAGCGCCACGCTGTCGAGGCGGCCGAGGGCAAGGGTGGCACGCTCCAGCAGGGCCTGGCGGGCGCCGGTCAGTTGCAGCGCCGGAGTGGGCGGCAGTGGGGCGGGCACGAAGGCACCCACCGATTCACTGCCGGCGATGCTGCGGACATGGCGACCGGTACGATCACGGCGCATGGAAGCTCCGCTCGGGTTGGCTTGAATAAGCGAGTCGGCTATTAAACACAAGCCGACTTTACTTTAATGAGAATGGGAGCTCAACGGCCCGCGCACGTAGCCTGCGACACCACGTTCGCGGGAAAGGAATCGATCGGAAGTGGCGCGATCAGGCCGGGGTGGCAAGAGATGCGCGGCCGAGAGCGTTACGCGCACCAGATCGCGATCCGCTCGGCCAGGTCCATCCACAGCGCCCAGCCCGCCGCACCCGCCAGCAGCACGCCGGCCGCGCGGGTGCCCCAGTCCTGGCGCAGGCGGTTGCCGGCCTGCTTCAGCTTGGCGAACAGCCAGGGCCCGAACAGCAGGCCGGTGGAACTGGCGCCGCCGAACAGCGCCATCGAGATCGCGCCCTGCACCGGACCGCCGCTGAGCGAGGCGACCAGCAGCGCCGACCACAGCAGGCCGCAGGGCATGAAGATCCACAGCGCGCCGGCGGTGAAGAGGCCGCCGCTGCGCTGCGCCATGGGGCGGATGCGCGTCCACGCGGTGCGCCCGGCGCTGCTCACCCACACCGGCTGGCGCGCCAGCACCACCAGCGACAGCGCCCAGGCCAGCACGGCGAGGTGGAACAGGGTCCAGGCCGGTCGCAGCATGGCGGCGTACTGGGTGAGCGAACCGAACGCCTGCACGGCGCCGGCGGCGACGGCACCGGCCGCGGCGTAGCCTGCCAGGCGGCCGCCCTGGAACAGCCAGCGCGAGCGCGCCGGGCGTGCGCCGCCGGACAGTCCACCGCAGGCGGCGCCGCACATGGCCGCACAGTGCGGTGCGCCGGCTATGCCCATCAGCAGCGCCGTGCCCGCCAGCGAGACGGAGATCACGGCTGCCTCACAGGATGCGCGAGAAGCGCGAGCGGTTGGCGTTGGCGTGCAGGTAGCGGTCGAACACCATGGCCACGCCGCGCACGAAGTACCAGCCGATGGGCGTGACTTCGATGCCCTTCTCGTCCACGGTGACCAGCCCCTCGGCGGCCAGCGACTGCAGGCGCTCGAGCTCCGGTGCGAAATAGCTGCGGAAGTCCAGCAGCCAGCCGGCCTCGATGTCCTCGAACTGCAGCTGGCCCTGGCACATGATCGCCATGATCACGGCGCGCCGCACCAGGTCGTCGCGCGTCAGCGAAAGCCCGCGCACGATCGGCAGCCGGCCCTGGTCCAGCAGGTCGTAGTACTCCTCCAGCGTCTTGGCGTTCTGGCTGTAGGTGGTGCCCACCCGGCCGATGGCCGACACGCCCAGCGCGATCAGGTCGCAATCGGGCTGGGTGCTGTAGCCCTGGAAGTTGCGGTGCAGCCGGCCCTGCCGCTTGGCCACCGCCAGCGCGTCCTCGGGCAGCGCGAAGTGGTCCATGCCGATGTAGTCGTAGCCGGTCTCCAGCAGCGCGCCGATCGCCTGCGACAGCATGGCGACCTTGTCCCCGCCGAGCGGGATCTCGTCGCTGTTGATGCGGCGCTGCGGCTTGAAGCGCTCGGGCAGGTGGGCATAGCCGTACAGGGCGATGCGGTCGGGCCGCAGCTCGGACACCTGCGCCAGCGTGCGGGCGAAGGACTGCGGCGTCTGCTTGGGCAGGCCGTAGATCAGGTCCACGTTGATCGACTCGAAGCCGATGCGGCGCGACGCCTCCACCAGCGCGAACACCTGCTCGGCCGGTTGCACCCGGTGCACCGCCTTCTGCACCTCGGGGTCGAAGTCCTGCACGCCGAACGAGAGCCGGTTGAAACCCATCTCGGCGAGCGCCTGCAGCCGCGAGGCATCGACGGTGCGCGGGTCCACCTCGATCGAGTACTCGCCGCCGGGCGCGATGTCGAACGCTCGCCGCAGCATCGCCATCAGCTGGCGCAGTTCGTCATCGGACAGGAAGGTGGGCGTGCCGCCGCCCAGGTGCAGCTGCGACACCGACTGCCGCCGCCCCAGGTGCAGCGCATGCAGGTCCAGTTCGCGCTGCAGGTACTCCAGGTAGACCGGCGAGCGGTTCTTGTGCTTGGTGATGATCTTGTTGCAGGCGCAGTAGTAGCACAGCTGCTCGCAGAACGGGATGTGCACGTAGACCGACAGCGGCTGCGGCAGCGGGCTGGCTGCGCGCTGCGCCAGTGCGGCCAGGTAGTCGGCCTCGGTGAAGGCATCGACGAAGCGGTCGGCCGTGGGATAGGAGGTGTAGCGCGGACCGGGGACGTCGAAGCGCCGCAGCAGGTCGTCGGAAACCGGGAGCTTGCTCATGCTGGCCATCGTATCGGCGGGGCGCTCAGCGGGCCACCAGCACCGGAACCTCGGCCTGCGCCACCACCTTGCCGGCCACGCTGCCCAGCATCAGCCGTTGCAGCCCGGAGCGTCCGTGCGAGCCCACCACGATCAGGTCGGCGCCCAGTTCGCGGGCACTCTCGGTGATGCCCTTGGCGGCCGCGACGTCCTCCACCCGGCGCAGGTCCACGTTGACCTTGGGTTCGGCGTCGGCCGCCGTGATCACGGCCGCATGGGCCTGCGCCGCATGCTCCAGCGCGGCGGACATGTAGGCCTGGAACCCCATCGGGTTGGCTTCGCCGACCCCGAGGTAGGGATAGGGGTCGACCACGTACAGCGCCGTCAGGCGGGCTCCGTGCTCGCGCGCGAGCCCCACCGCGAGTTGCACGGCGCGGGTGGAAGCTTCGGAGCCGTCGGTGGCCAGCAGGATGTGCTTGAACATGGGTGGGTCCTCACTGTTGCAGGTGGATGGGGCAATGCTCGCGCGCGGGCGGGATGGATGGCTTGACATGTGTCAACGCGGGTCCAAAGCCGAGCAGCGGCTTGAGACAGGTCAATGCGCCCATCGGGTCGTCTTCCCAAAATGGGATCGCACCCCCGCCCAGGAGCCATCATGCCCACGCTGACCGATCCCGTCCAAGCCTCCCAGGTCCGCCAGCGGCTGGCCCGGCGCGAAGCGGAGCTGCGGTCGCTGCTGGACGCCTGCACCTGGGGCGCGATCCAGCCGGCCGACGAGCGCGAGGTCGGCGACTTCAAGGACATGGCGGTGGCGGAAGTCCAGGCCACGGTGGACGAGGCGCAGGCCGCGCACGTGGTCGCCGAACTGCACCGGCTGCAGGCCGCGCGCGGCCGGCTGGAGGACGGCAGCTACGGCTTCTGCCAGGAGTGCGGCGACGAAATCGACCCGCGCCGGCTCACGGCCCTGCCCACGACCACGCACTGCGCGTCCTGCCAGGAATGGCTGGAGCGCCGCGCCGCCCGCTCGCACTGAGGCGCTCGCGCGCGGCAGCCGCGTCAAGCCCCGCCCTTGCCCTTCTTCGACGGCTCGCGCGTCGCCTGCGCGGCCACCCCGGTCTGCTCGCTGCCCTTCATGCGGCGCGGCAGTTCGCGGTTGCTGACCTTGTCGCCGCCCTTGGCCCGCTTGCCCATGTCGCTGGCGGGGTGCAGCTGGTCCAGCGGCAGGTCCTTGCTGGCTCGGCGGGGTTGCTTGTCCTTCTTCATCTCGCTCTCCTGGGTGTCAGGCCGCGGCATGCATCAGCGGCTGGTCGGCTGCGTCGCCGGCCTGGCGGGGCAGTTCGAACAGCCGGAACGGTGCCTGCCCCGGCCGGGTGCGCTGCAGCAGCGGGCGCGCGACGTTGAACACCGGCACGCCGTTGATGGTGCGTGCTTCCGGGGTGCCGCGATGGGCATGCCCGTGGAAGACCGCGTCCACTGGATAGCGCAGCAGGGGCTCCTCCAGCCGGCTGCTGCCGAGGAAGGGAAAGATCTCCGGCGGCTCGCCGGCGATCGTGCCGGCGATGGGCGAGTAGTGCAGCAGCGCGATCTTGCGCGGCATCCGCAGCTTGGCCAACGCCGCCTCCAGCTTCATGGCCTCGTTCTGCGCTTCCTTGACGAACAGCTTGATGGCCGGTTCGCCCCAGGCGCCCAGCGAGCCGCGGCCGAAGCCGCCGGCAAAGCCCTTGGCTCCCGCGATGCCCACGCCCTCGATCTCGCAGACCTCGCCATCGAGCACGCGCACCCCGGCGCGGGTGAGGATCTCGCAGACCTTCTCCGGCATGCCGGACTCGTAGTCGTGGTTGCCGAGGACGGCGACGATGGGCACCTTCACCGTCGACAGCTCGTCGGCCAGCACGTGGGCTTCCTCGGCCGTACCGTAGTCGGTGAGGTCGCCGCACAGCAGCAGCGCATCGGCCTTCTCGGTGGCCTCGGCGAAGAAGCCGCGCAGGTGGCCCGCGGAGTCGCGGGTGGCGTGGAGGTCGCCGACGGCGGCGAAGCGCACGCGGCTGGCCGGGGCCGTCCGGGTCTTGGGCATTCGGGTTCTTGTCCTTGTCGCGGCACGGCGCCGCCCGTGCACCGATGCTGCCGCGCCGCCGCGCCGACAGCCATGTCCAACCGCCGCCGAGGCCTGTAGGCGCACGCCGACGCTGCTTGGGGCCTCTTGCCCGGATGGCGGAAGGGGCTTTGGCGATTAGCCTGAATCCCCTTCATCGCCATGCCCACCCCAGGATGTCCGCCCTTGCGCTCGCCCCCTCGCTGGAGGATGAGGTCCAGCCCGACACCGCGGCGTTCTACCGGTGCGCGCTGCAGGCCCTGTCCGATGTCGGCATTCCGTTCCTGGTGGGCGGCGCCTTCGCGCATGCCTGCTTCACCGGCATCCGGCGTTCCACCAAGGACCTGGACCTGTTCATCCGCCGCGAGCACTACGCGCAGGTCGAGGCGCTGATGCGCGCGCAGGGCTGGCGCACCGAGCTGGCCTTCCCGCACTGGCTGGCCAAGGTGTATGCCGGCGATGGCGAGGACTTCATCGACCTGATCTTCAACTCGGGCAACGGCGTCACGCCGGTGGACGACCAGTGGTTCCAGGGCAATGCGCAGGCGCAGGTGCTGGGCGTGCCGGTGCTGATCGCCAACATCGAGGACTCGCTGCTGTCCAAGGCCTTCATCATGGAGCGCGAGCGCTTCGATGGCGCCGACATCGCGCACCTGCTGCAGTCCAATGCCGAGCAGCTCGACTGGGAACGGCTGGTGCGCCGCTTCGGCCCGCACTGGCGCGTGCTGCTGGCCCACCTGACGCTGTTCGGCTTCGTATACCCCGGCGAGCGGCACCGGGTGCCGCGCTGGGTGATGGACACGCTGCTGGCCCGGCTCGCGCAGGAGACCGGCGAGCCGCCGCAGGACGATGCACACGTCTGCGCCGGCACGCTGCTGTCGCGCGAGCAGTACCTGCACGACATCCAGCGGCTGGGCTATGTCGACGGACGGCTGACCGCACTGAGCACCATGACGCCCCAGGACGTGGAGCGCTGGACCGAGGCCATCCCCACCCCGCCGGCGGACGACGAAGTCGTGCCGGAAGTGACCGCTTCCGGCGCCCTGCCCGCCGCCGTCCCGCTGCCGCCGACCGGACGCGCGCGGCGCGGCCTGCCGCCGCAATGAGGGTCGCGGCGCCGGAGCGCCCCTGACGCACGTCAATCCCCTGCGGCCCACGGGCCGCTAGCTTCGGCGGCATGCCTCCTTCGTCCGCCACGCTGGCCGCTCCGGCCCCTGCCCGCCACGCCGCTTCCGAGGACCTGCTGGCCCTGCTGACGGGGACGCTGCTGGCGGCGCTCGGCCTGGTGCTGTTCCAGCAGGCCGGCCTGGTGACCGGCGGCACCGTCGGCCTCTCGCTGGTGCTGCATTACGCCTCGCCCGTGCCGCTGCCCATCGCCCTGCTGCTGGTGAATGCGCCCTTCTACGGCCTGGCCTGCCTGCGCATGGGCCGCGAGTTCACCCTCAAGACGCTGTTGGCCGTGGGCCTGATGGCGCTGTTCGCCTGGCTGCTGCCGCAGGGTCTGGCCATCACCCGCATCGCGCCGATCGTGGCGGCGGTGCTGGGCGGCCTGCTGTGCGGCGTGGCCATCCTCGTGCTGTTCCGCCACCGGGCCAGCCTGGGCGGGCTGAACGTGCTGGCGCTCTACCTGCAGGAACGCTGGGGCTGGAGCGCCGGCAAGGTGCAGATGGGCCTGGATGCGGCCATCGTGCTGGGCGGTGGCCTGCTGGTGGCCGACCTGCCGCGCGTGCTGGCCTCGGTACTGGCGGTGGTGGTGCTCAACCTCGTGCTGGCCGTGAACCACCGGCCGGGGCGCTACTTCACCGGCTGAGGCCCGTCGGCGCGGTTGCGCACGTCGCCTGACAACAGCCGGGCCAGCTGCTCGGGGCCGACCGGCTTGACCAGGTGGTGGTCGAACCCGGCCGCCACGGCCTGCTGCACGTCTTCCCGGCGCCCCCAGCCCGTGACGGCCACCAGCAGCGTGCCGGGCCATTTCTCGCGGATGCGCTGCGCGGCCGCATAGCCGTCCAGACGCGGCATGCCGATGTCCAGCAGCACCGCATCGGGACGGAACGACTCGGCCAGCTCCACCGCTTCCTCGCCGTCAGCGGCGATGCGGGCCTGGTGGCCCATGACCTCCAGCAGCACGGCCAGGGTCTGGGCGGCGTCGTGGTTGTCGTCGGCGACCAGCACGCGCAGCCGCCGGGGTTCGGCTACCGGCGCGCTGCGGCGGACCGGTGCCGCTTCATGGCTCACCAGCGGCAGCCGCACCACGAACTCGCTGCCGCGGCCCAGTCCTTCGGAGGACGCGGCCACCGAACCACCCTGCATCTCCACCAGCCCGCGCACCAGCGACAACCCGATCCCCAGGCCGCCCTGGGCGCGTTCGCGGGCCGGCACCGCCTGCGTGTAGATGCGGAACAGGGTGGGCAGCACGGCCGGATCGATGCCGATGCCGTTGTCGCGCACGCGCACCACGGCTTGCCCGTCCTCGGCGTGGGCGCTGAGCTGGACCCGGCCGCCGCGGTCGGTGTACTTGGCCGCGTTGTTCAGCAGGTTGGCGAACACCTGGGCCAGGCGCGGGGCGTCACCCTCCACCACGAGCGTGCCGCGCGGCACATCGACTTCGAACGCATGGCCCTGGGCGTCGAGCTGGGGGCGGCTGGTCTCGATGGCCCGCTCCAGCGGTTCGGCGAGATCCAGCCGCTCGCGCCGGACCTCCAGCTTGCCGCGTGCGATCCGGGTGACGTCGAGCAGGTCGTCCAGCAGGCGCGCCATCTGGTCGACCTGGCGTTCGATGATGTTGCGGGCCCAGGCCGAGCGGGCGTTGTCCTCGCGGCAGACCTTGAGCACGTGGACCGCGTTGCGGATGGGCGCCAGCGGGTTGCGCAGCTCATGGGCCAGCACCGCCATGAACTCGTCCTTGCGCCGGTCGGCGATGCGCAGTGCCTGCTCGTTGCTGCGCCGCTCGTGCACATCGGTGCACGTGCCTATCCATTCGCGGACCTGGCCGTCTTCGCCCAGGCTGGGCACCGCCCGGATCTCGAAGTGCCGGTACTGCGCGCTGGGCGCATGCCAGATGCGCCCTTCGGCGCCGAAGACCGCGCGCTGTTCCTGTGCGACGGACCAGTTGCGCCGCATCGCGGGCAGGTCGTCGGGATGGACCGCGCGCTGCCAGCCCAGCCCGCGGTGCTCGTCCCAGGACTGGCCGGTGTAGTCGGCCCAGGCCGGTTGGGGCGCTGCGAACTCACCGTGTGCGTCGGTGATCCAGGCGATCTGTGCCGACACCCGGGAGAGCGATTCGTACCGCGAGTCGCTCGGGACCGGTGCGGAATGCATGAGGTCCTCCCTGTGACTGCGATGTGCAGCCGAGTCACATTATTGGTGACTCAGCGTTACATGGGCAAGCTGGACATAAGGCCTGAAGCCCGTCTTCAGGGAAGGGAAACGTAAGCGGATGTGAACGGATCCGACGAATGACTCGTGCAGGGTTCTTGCCGCTGAGTGCAGGTTTGCTCAACCGAGCGACTGCAGGCGGCTGCGCCGCACCAGCCCGCCGGCGGCACGCGGCGCCGCCGGACGGGCCGCCGCGAAGTGGGCCACCTCGTTGCGGACGGCAGCGAGTTCCAGGGCGAAGGGGGTCTGCGGGGTGCCGCTGCGCTCGGCCTGCAGGCGCGCGAGCTGGACCAGCCACGGGCTGGTGCGATCGGCGGGCGGTGCATACATGCGAGCTCTCCTCGGTCCTGGTGTGGTGAAGAGCTTAGGGACCCCTGCGGCTCGAGGCTTAGGGCGATTGACTAAGGCGGCTCGGGCGGATGCTCAAGCACGCAGGCGCTTGCTGCCGCCGCGGCGCCGGCGCGCCCCCTCGCGCGGCCCCAGCGCCGCCAGACTGCGGGCCAGGTCGCCCTCGACAGTGCGCGACAGCCGCGCCTGCAGCAGGGCCAGCACGGCCGCCTCCTCCGGCCGCAACCCGCCGGTCGCATCGCGGACGCGGACGGACTCCACCGCCAGCACCAGTTCGCCCGCCTGCCAGGCTGCGAACACTTCGGGGTGGACGTAGCACTTCCGGCAGATCGTCGGCGTGTTGCCCAGCCGTGCAGCCACGGCCGCGACCGCGTCGCGCACGGCCTTGCGGGTCGCATCGGCCGGGCCGATCGCCTGCAGCGCGAAGGCGGCCATCACCGTGCCCGCCCAGGTGCGGAAGTCCTTGGCGGTGATGTCGCGTCCGCTGATCTCGCGCAGGTCGGCATTGACGTCGGTCGAGGTCACCTCGCGCAGTTCGCCGGCTTCGTCGGCGTACTGGAACAGGCGCTGGCCGGGCAGCTCCTGGCAGGCGCGAACCACCCGGGCCACCCGCCGGTCGTGCAGTTGCAACTGCCAGCTCTTGCCGCTCTTGCCCTTGAACCGGAAGCGAAGCTGCGCCCCCTCGACCTCCACGTGCCGGTCGCGCAGCGTGGTCAGCCCGAAGCTGCGGTTCTGCCGCGCATAGTCGTCGTTGCCGACCCGGATCAGCGTGCTTTCCAGCAGGTGCACCACCGTGGCCAGGACTTTCTCGCGCGGCAACCCGCGCAGCGCCATGTGCTGCGCCAGCGCAGCCCGCAGTTGCGGCAGCGCCTGCGCGAACTCGATCATGCGGCCGTACTTGTTCTCCTCGCGCAGCTCGCGGAAGCGCGGGTGGTAGCGGTACTGCTTGCGCCCGCGCGCGTCCCGGCCGGTGGCCTGCAGGTGGCCGTCGGGCGACGGGCAGATCCAGACTTCGGTCCATGCGGGCGGGATCGCCAGGCCGCGGATGCGGTCGAGCGTGCGCTCGTCGCGCACCGGCGAACCGTTGGGGTGGAGGTAGCGCACGCCCTGCGCAGCGGGCTCGCGCCGGATGCCGGGCTCCTCGTCGCCGACGTACACCAGGCCCGCCGAACGCGCGGCCTGCTGCGGGTCGCTGTCGCCCCCTGCTGGCGCCTGGTCTTGCTTCATGGATCCCGATCGATGCTGCGCCGCCGTCGCGTGCACGGGGGTAGGACGCTGGCGGGACTGCACGGCGACCGGGCCCGACAGGCACCGATGAGTTGCACCGTGGGCCTTCGCACGTACCGGACCGCATTCGCACGTGATAATGGCCGACGTCCCCTTTTCCGCCCTCGCCGTACCTGCCTCTCAACCGCCTGCCAGTGCCTGCACCATCTTCACGAACGGACATCGAGCGCCGGCTGCAGTTGCTGATCGACTCCGTCGTCGATTACGGCATCTTCCTGCTCGATGCGGACGGACGGGTGAGCTCGTGGAACAGCGGCGCGCAGAAGCTCAAGGGCTGGACCCGCGACGAGATCGTCGGCCAGCACTTCTCGGTCTTCTACCCTCCTGAGGCGGTGGCCACCGGCTGGCCCCAGGAGGAGCTGCGGCGCGCCGCGCGCGACGGCCGGTTCGAGGACGAGGGCTGGCGCGTGCGCAAGGACGGCAGCCGCTTCTGGGCCAACGTGGTGATCACCGCCCTGCGTGAACCGTCCACCGGCGAGCTGACCGGCTTCGCCAAGGTGACGCGCGACCTGTCCGAGCGGCGCCAGCACGAGGAGGCGCTTCGCTCCAGCGAGGAAAGCTTCCGGATGCTGGTCAACGGCATCTCGGACCACGGCGTCTTCATGCTCGATGCGGAGGGCAACGTGCGCAGCTGGAACCGCGGCGCCGAAGTGATCCACGGCTACAGCGGCAGCGAGATCATGGGCCGGCACTTCGGAATCTTCTTCTCCCCGGAGGATCGCCAGGCCGGCAAGCCCGAGCGCGAACTTGCGCTGGCCCGCGCCGACGGCCGCTTCGAGGACGAGGGCTGGCGCGTGCGCAAGGACGGCGGCCGCTTCTGGGGGCGGGTGCTGGTCACGCCCATCCGCGGCAGCACCGGCCAGCTGGCGGGCTACGCCAAGATCACGCAGGACCTGTCGGTGCAGCGCAAGATCGCCGACTTGGAGCGCTCCACGCGGCGCATGAACGAGTTCCTGGCCATGCTGGCGCACGAGTTGCGCAACCCGCTGGCGCCGATCCGCAACGCCGTGACCATCATGCAGAAGATGGACGCCCAGCTGCCGGTGCCGGTGCAGCGCATGCGCGACGTGATCGACCGCCAGCTCACCCAGATGACGCGGCTGGTCGACGACCTGCTGGACGTCTCGCGCCTGACCACCGGCAAGATCCGGCTGCGGCGCGAGCCGATCGACCTGGCCGAGGTCATCGCCCGCAGCGTGGAAACCGTGCGGCCGCTGATCGAGGCGCGCGCGCACACCTTGACCCTGGACGTGCCGCCCGGCCCCCACCAGGTCGACGGCGACCCCACCCGCCTGGCCCAGGTGCTGCAGAACCTGCTGGTCAACGCGGCCAAGTACACCGCCGAGGGCGGGCGCATCACGCTGACCTTGCATCGCACGCGGGACAACGTGGAAGTCTCGGTGACCGACAGCGGCCGCGGCATCGCCAAGGACGAGCTGGAGCACATCTTCGAGCTGTTCGCCCAGGGCGCGGCGGGGCTGGCCCCGACCGCATCCGACACCGGCCTGGGCGTCGGGCTGGCGCTGGCCCGCGCGCTGGTGCAGATGCACGGCGGCAGCATGTCGGCCCACAGCGAAGGCCTGGGCAAGGGCGCGACCTTCGGGTTCCGGATTCCGCTCGCAGACAAGCCGGCCGCGGGAAACGCCTGATCGCGCCTGCGCCGAGGCGATGGTCCAATGGACCGAGCCTGACAGGAGCCCGCATGAAACTCTCCGATCCCGTGCCGTCCCGCGCGTCCCTGATGAGCGGCGACGACTACCGCGAGTCGCTGCGGCGCCTCAAGCCCCGGGTCTACGTCGACGGGCAACTCGTGCAGAGCGTGGCCGACGAGCCCTCGCTGCGCCCCGGCGTCAACGCGCTGGCCTTCACCTACGACTTCGCGCGCGATGCCGCCCACGAGCCGATCGCGCTGGCGACGCAGGCCTCGCGCCAGCGCGTGGTCAACCGCATGCTGCACGTCAACGACTCGGCGGGCGACCTGCTCAACAAGCTGGAAGCGGTGCGCGTGCTGTGCCAGGAAACCGGCTGTGCCCAGCGCTACCTGGCGCACGACGCGCTGAACGCGCTGGCGCAGGCGACCGCCTGCATCGACGATGCGCGCGGCTCCAACGAGCACCGCGCACGGTTCGCGGCCTACCTGGCCCGCTGCCAGGACGAGGACCTGTCGCTCGGCATCGCCATGACCGATGCCAAGGGCGACCGCAGCAAGCGGCCGCACCAGCAGGCCAACCCGGACACCTACGTGCACGTGGTCGAGCGCAACGCCCGCGGTATCGTGATCAGCGGCACCAAGGCCATCGTCACCGGCGGACCGTACATGCACGAACTGCTGGTCATGCCGGGCCGCCAGATGACCCAGGAGGACCGCGACTTCGCCGTCTGCTGCGCGGTGCCCATCGACGCCGGGGGCGTGACGCTGGTGTCGCGCCCGGCCGGCCGGCCCGGCGAGAAGCTGGAGCACGGCAGCGCCCTGTTCTCGCGCAAGTACGGCCAGGCCACCGCGGTGGTGCTGTTCGACCGCGTCTTCGTGCCGTGGGAGCGGGTGTTCTACGAAGGCGAGTGGGAGCACAGCCAGGTGCTCACCTACAGCTACGCCACCCACCATCGCCACAGCTGCATCGCGGCGCGGGCCGGCTTCGGCGACCTCCTGATCGGCGCCGGCGCCCTGATGTGCGAGGCGAACGGCTTCGACCCCGGCGAGAAATCCAACCTGCGCGAGCCCATGGTGGAGCTGATCAAGATCACCGAGGGCTTCTTCGCCTGCGGCGTGGCCGCCAGCGTGTATGGCACGCAGGACCCGCACAGCGGCTCGTTCATGCCGGAGCCGGTGTTCGCGAACATCGGCAAACTGCTGCTGGCCACCCAGATCTACGACATGCACCGGCTCGCGCACGAGGTGTCGGGCGGGCTGATCGTGGCCCTGCCCGGCCCGGACGAGGACCACAACCCGGCCACCGCCGCCACCCTGGCCGAAGTGCTGCGCGCCAATCCGGCCGTGCCCTACGACAAGCGCATCGAGGTGGCGCGCTTCCTGGAGGACCTCACGGCGTCCTACCAGGGCGGCTGGTACTCGCTGATCAGCCTCCACGGGGGCGGCTCGCCGGCTGCCATGAAGCAGGAGATCTGGCGGCACTACCCGGTGGGCAGCAAGGTCGACCTGGTCGAGCGCCTGCTGGAGCGAGGGGTGCTGCAGGAGGAAGGCCGCGCGATCACCCGCAACCGGCAACCCGGCCGCTGCTGCGACAGCGGCTGCAGCACGCCCGGCCAACCGGTGATGGTGCCGCTGCCGGCCAGCCGCAAGACCTGACCTGCGAGGGCCTGATCGTCACCGCTGGGGCGCAGGCACTGCCGCGGACAAGGTCCTGACGAGGTCCTCGACCGCGACGGGCTTGAGCAGGTGCTGGTCGAAGCCGGCCGCGCTGACGCGCGCACGGTCGGGCTCCTGTCCCCAGCCCGTCAAGGCGACCAGGTAGATGCCGGCCGTGCCCGGAAGGGAGCGGATGCGTCGCGCCAGTTCGCAGCCGTCCATGTCCGGCATGCCGATGTCGAGGATCGCGATCGCCGGCTTCGTCGTCACGGCCAGGCGCAGGGCCTCCGCGCCGCTGTAGGCCGTCTGCGGGGTGCAGCCCAGCATCTCCAGCAGGGAGGCCAGCGAGTCCGCCGCGTCCCGGTTGTCGTCCACGACGAGGACCTGCTGGCCGGACACGGCGGGGGTCTGAGCCGGCGCGGGCCCGACCGGTTCGGTTGCAGGCAGCAGGGGCAGCCGGACCGTGAAGGTCGAGCCGTGACCCAGCCCCTCGCTGTGCGCGGACACTTCGCCCTGGTGCAGGTCGACGAGCGTGCGAACCAGGGTCAGGCCGATGCCGAGTCCCGCGCGCGGCGCACGCGACGCATCCGACACCTGGACGAACATGTCGAAGATGCGAGGAAGATCCGCCGGCGCGATGCCGATGCCGCCGTCGCGGATCGACACCCGGCCGGTCCCGTCCTCGCGCTTCATCTCGACCTCGATCCGCCCCTGGCGCACGGAATAGCGGGCCGCGTTGTTCAGGAGGTTGCTGAACACCTGGACCAGCCGCACCTTGTCGCCCATGGCCGGCCACGGCTCCTGCGGCAGGTCCAGCACCAGCTCGAGGCCGTTCTCCTCGACCAGCGGCCGGCTCACGTCCGCGGCATCGCGCAGGACCTGCACCACGTCCACGGGTTCGAGCCGCAGCTGCAGCTTGCCGCGCGTGATCCTCGACACCTCCAGCAGGTCGTCGATCAGGCGCACCATGTGCCCGACCTGCCGCTCCATCATTCCGTACAGCTCCATCGCGCGCGTGCGCTCGACCTCCTGCCGGTTCAGGATGGCCAGGCCGTTGCGCAAGGGCGCCAGCGGGTTGCGCAGTTCGTGCGCCAGCGTGGCGAGGAACTCGGTCTTGCGCAGGTCGGCCTCCCGCAGGCCGTCCAGCATCGCGCGCAGCTGGTACTGCCGCTTGCGGGCCGCCAGCGCGGACCGCACGACGCTGACCAGGGCGGCCACCCGGACCGGTCGCTCCAGCACCGTGATGTTGGCCAGCTCGCTCATGGCGCGCGCGATGGCCGGCGAGTCCGCACCCGGACGGGCCAGCACGATGGCCGGGAGGTCCGACCACGCCGGCTGCGACCGGAGCGCGACGATGACCTGCTCGAAGCCGGGCTCCCCAAGCGCCTCCTCGGCCACCATGAGCGCGCCCGCACCGCCGGCGATCTGCTGCAGCAGGTGGCGGGGACCGGTGCACGGCAGGGCCTCGATGCCGGCGCGCTCGAGCAGGCGCACGCTCATGGACGCATCCTTGCCGGTCACCGCGCGCAGCAGGACGCGCAGTTCCCCGGATCCGGGCCCGGCACTCACGGCAGGCTCACCCCTTGTCTTGCGAGGGGGAGCCGCCGACGGACGCTGGCACGCCGGTCAGGACGCCACGGAACTCCTTCAGGGGCGGCCCCACGCGCAATCCGCTGTCCGACAGGAAGAACTCGCGGATGGTGCGCTCGTGCGCTCCGCTGCGCTTCTTGATCACGGAGATGGCCTGGCGCATTTCGCCTTCCGCCTCGAAGTAGCGCAGGAGCACCACGGAGTCGGCCAGGTAGCTGGCATCGACCGGGGTCTGCATCTGGGGGCCGATCAGGCCATGGTGCGCGCCCACCAGCAGGGTCGCCACCCCGGCCTGGCCCAGGTAGGTCAGCAGTTCGTGCAGCTGGATGACGAGGAAGCGTTCGTCGGGCATGGCGTTCAGGTAGCCGTTGAGGCTGTCGATGATCACCAGCCGGGCGCCACGACCGACCGCGTCCCGGATGAGATGCACGAATTCCCCGGGCGACAGTTCCGCCGGATCCACCGGCCGGATCAGGATGCGGCCCGCCTCGACATGGGGTGCGAGGTCCATCCCCAGCCCCTGGCATCGCCGCTTCAGGGTGGCCACGCTCTCGTCGAAGATGAAAAGCGAGGCGCATTCCCCGCGTTGGGCGGCCGCGTAGGCGAACTGCACCGCCACGCTCGACTTGCCGGTTCCCGGCGCACCGACCAGCAGCGTGCTGGTGCCCCGGTCGAGGCCGCCCCCCAGCAGGGCGTCCAGGGATTGGACGCCGCTGGCGAGCTTTTCGGGGGCGACATCGCCGGTGTGCTCGGCGGCGACCAGGCGCGGGAAGACGACCAGCCCGCCCCGGACGATCTTGTAGTCGTGGTAGCCGGACCGGAAATCGTGACCGCGATACTTCGTGACCACCAGCCGCCGGCGCGTCACGCCGTAGTCGGACTGCTGCTGTTCGAGCTTCAGCACCGCGTGCGAGATGCTCTGCACCTGCAGGTCGTGGTCGGTCGACGTCATGTCGTCCAGCAGCAGGACCGTGCAGTTGCGCCCGGCGAAGAACTGCTTGAGCGCCAGGATCTGCCGGCGGTACCGCAGCGAGTTGCCCGCCAGCAGCCGCAACTCCGACAGGGAGTCGAACACGACGCGGGTCGGATTGAGCTGACCCACGTCCGCGATCACGCGCTGCGTGGTCTCGCCGAGTTCCACCTCCGAAGGGTGGAACATGGTGTACTGCTCGTCCGGCAGCAGGCTGTCCGGCGAAGGCAGCAGCTCGCGCAGCTCGATGCCTGCGAGGTCCCAGCCATGGGACGCGGCGACGCCCTTCAACTCCCCGATCGTTTCCGACAACGTGACATACAGCACCGCTTCGCCGCGTCGGGCCCCCTCGCGCAGGAATTGCAGCGCCAGCGTGGTCTTGCCGGCGCCCGGGGTGCCTTCGACCAGATACAGCCTTCCCGGTGTCAGGCCACCGCCCAGGACGTCGTCCAGCCCGTCCACACCCACGCTCAGATCCACCTTGCAACTCCCGCGTTCCAGTGCACACATCCACGTGAGCCGATTAAGCCACAGCGGGTGCGCCAGAGGGAGCTCGACCGGGTTCGGGCAAGGCGCTTTGACGCCCGGTCTGCGTCACGCCTGCCGCACCGGGGATTCGCTGCCTTCGCTAGCCGATCCAGCCCGGCAGCCAGGTCGCGATCGCCGGCAGCCAGAACACGGCGGCCAGCAGCAGGATGCTCATCGCCACGTAGGGGACCACCGCCTGGAAGATGTGCCCCATGCTGACCGAGGGCGGCGCGACGCCGCGCATGGTCATCAGCAGCAGGCCGTGCGGCGGCAGCAGCAGCCCCAGCTGCATGCAGATCAGGAACATGATGCCGAACCAGACGGTGTCTATGCCCAGCTGCTGCACGATGGGCATGAAGATCGGCAGCGTGATCATCATCATGCTGACCTGGTCGACGAAGATGCCCAGGAAGATCAGCATCGCCATCATGCCCGCGACGATCGCGCCGGTGGACCAGCCCTGCCCCGTGATCAGCTGCACCAGCCCGTTGCTGGCGCCCGAGAAGGACAGGATCTGCGCGAAGGTGGTCGCGCCCAGGATGATGAACAGGATCATCCCCGAGATGTTGGCCGTGCCCTTGAGGGCCTTGAGCAGCGCGGTGAAGGTCAGCGCGCGGTAGGCCGCCGCCAGCAGCAGGGTGGCGAAGGCGCCCAGGGCCGCGCATTCGGTGGGCGTGGCCCAGCCCGCCGCCAGCGCACCCACCACCACGCCGAAGATCGACAGCGTGGGCAGCACGTAGGCGAAGAAGGGCTTCCACTTCGCCCAGCCGGTGTAGGCCGGCTGCTGCTCCGCGGTCGGTGCCAGCGAGGGCGTGATCCGCACCCGCAGCACGATCCACAGCACGAACGCTGCGGACAGCAGCGCACCGGGCAGCACACCCCCGACCAGCAGCTTGGAGATGGAGATGCCGGACAGCGAGCCGAGCAGGACCGTCAGCGCCGAAGGCGGGATCAGCATGTCGACCGCGCCGATGGCCATGATGGGCCCGGTCGCCAGCGTGGGGTGGTAGCCCCGCGCCAGCATCACCGGCAGCAGCAGCGAGCCCAGCATGGCGGTGGTGGCGATGGTGGAACCGGAGATCGCCGAGAACACGGTGCCGGCCACCACGGCGACCACCGCCAGCCGGCCCGGCAGGCGCCGGATCAGCCGCTCGATGCCTTCGATCACCTGCAGCGCCAGCCCGGTGTGGAACAGCACCTCGCCCATCAGCACGAACAGCGGGATGGGCGTCAGCGAGAACGCCATCACCGAGCTGACGCTGCTGCGGGCCAGCTGCGCCAGCCCGGCCTCGCCGCCCATGTACAGCCAGGCGCCGACGATGTTGATCGTGATGAAGGTCAGCGCCACCGGGATGCCGATGAACAGCAGCAGCGTGGAGCCGCCCAGCATCAGCCAGGCGGCGACGACCCAGTCGCTCATTCGAAGGCCTTCCTCACGCGGCGCTCACCGCATCCTGTCGCGGGGCGCGCTCGCCGGCCGCGAGCCGCTGCATCCGAAGCACCATCTCCACCGACAGCAGCGCGAAGGTGATGGGCAGCGGCGCCAGCGACCACCACTCGGGCGTGACCAGCGTCTTGATCATCAGCGAGCCGTCGCTCCAGCTCGCCCACGCGGCACGGGCGCCGTACCAGGTCATGAAGATGCAGCAGGCCAGGCCGACGATGTCGCCCAGCCACTCGATCTGCCAGGCCACCTTGGGCGGCAGCGCCTGCAGCACGATGTCGACCCGGATGTGCTGGCCCTGGCGCAGCAGCCAGGGCGCCACCAGCATGGTGGTGAGGAACAGCATCATCTCGGAGACCTCGTTGCTCCAGGCCAGCCCGCGCGGCAGGCCCGGCACCGGGATGTTGCGCAGGGCCACGTCGACCACGATGACCATCATCATGGCGAACATGACCGCGCAGCCGGCCAGCGCCAGGCCGGCCAGCAGGCGCTGCCATCCGAGGGCGAGGCTCGCCCTCACTGCTTGGGCGCGAACAGCGGCTTGAAGCGCGCGGCGACCTCGGGGCTCAGCTTCTGGGCGTTGGCCCAGCCCACCTCGTAGGCCTTGTCACGGTAGGCCTTGGCGGTGGCGGGATCGAACTTGATCGTCTCGATGCCGGCCTTCTGCTGGCGCGCGATCTCGTCGGCGGTGTACTGGGCCCAGAAGGTGTTCTGCGCCTCCAGCGCCAGCAGCTGCTTCTGCAGGTAGTCGCGCTGCGCCGGCGTGAGCTTGCGGTACGCCGGCAGGTTCATGATCAGCGACACCTCGGCGTCGTAGAAGCCGGGATCGACGCGGTACTTGGTCTTCTCCTGCCAGTTCAGGTCGAAGATGCCGCCGATCGGCCAGCCGTAGCCGTCGACCACGCCGCGCTCCAGCGCCGTGTAGACCTCGCCCGGCGGGGTGGTGACCACGTTGGCGTTGAGCGACTGGAAGAACTCGCGGTACACCGGCGTGATGCGGATCTTCAGGCCGGTGAGGTCCGGCTTGTCGATCTTCTTGGTGGTGTACAGGTGGAACGGCTGGTTCTCCACCATCCGCGCCAGGTACTGCATGTTCGCCTTCTCGTTCCAGACCTTGTTGATCGCGTCGAAGGCGCCGTTCTTGCGCTGCTCGGCGACCGGGATCTGGGTGAGCTTGAGGAAGTCGGCCTCCGGCATCACGTTGGTGTAGAAGGCGCCGGTGGACAGGGCCATGTCGACCACGCCGGTCTTGACCGCGTTGCCGACCTCGAAGGTCGGGATCGCCTTGGGCCCGCCGATGAAGTTGATCTGCAGCACGCCCTTGCCTTCGGCGTTGAACTTCTGGATCCACGGCTGCAGGCGCTGCACGTAGATGCCGTTCTCGGCGAAGGCGCTGACCATGCGCAGCGTCGCCTCCTGCGCAGCGGCTCCCGCCGCGAACCCGGTGGCCAGCAGCATTGCCGCGGCCTGGCATAGGACTCTTCGCTTCATCGCCTTGTCTCCTTGTGGTGGTGGACGAACATATAGCTTGCAGGGGGACCGGTCAATTCAGGCAGACGCGAGCATGCGTTCGAGGGCCGCACCGTCGTCGTCGGCGAGCGCGGCGCCGGCCAGTTCGCGGAGCCGGCGGCCGCCATCGGCCCGGGCCTCCAGCCGGGGCAATTCGGCCATCAGGCGCTGGAAGCTGCGCCAGCCGCGCGCATGGGTGTCGCCGTAGCCCTTGACGAGGCGCTGCGCCCGCACCACCTCCAGCGCCAAATCCGGGTGGATGGCCGCCAGCCGCTGCACCTCGGCCAGCCAGGTGGCGATGCGCTGCTGCTCGGCGGCGAAGCGCAGCGAGCGGCGCCGCAGCGGGCGCAGCGCCGCGATCGCATACAGCTGCAGGAAGCCGCCCAGCGAGCTGGTGCGGACCACCTTGCCCTCGCGCGTGAAGCGGCCGACGAGCGCGCGCGCCATCCGGCTGGCAAGCAGCCATCGGCCCAGGCCGGCCGGCAGGATGTCGGCGATCTCCTCCACGCGCGGGTGCATGTACTCGTTGATCGCGAGCAGCTGGTCCTGCCGCAGGCGCACCTCGCCGGCGACGCGGGCGAACCGGGTGCGGCGGGTCTTCAGGTCGGCGACGCGGATCGCGTCCTCATAGCTCATCCACAAGGCCAGGTGGCGCGCGGCCTCGACCAGCACCTCGCCCGCGGCACGCAGCGGCAGCAGGCGGTCCAGGTAGTCCGCGGCATGGGCCTCGTCCTGGTAGTCGGCCAGGCGCAGCACGCCGTGGCGCAGGGTGTCCTGGGCGGCGGGCGGGAACTCCCGGGCGATGCGCGCACCCAATTCGGCCAGCCGGGGACCCAAGGGCACCGTGCTGGCCGGGGTTGCCTGCGCGGCGGCCTCGGCCAGGGCGGCGTCGTAGCCGGCCGCGAAGGCCTTCAGGCTGGCCTTGACGCCGACGCCCCCGCGGCGGATGGCCTCCTCGAACTGCTGGCGCGCGAAGGGCAAGGCGCCGGAGGCGGCCAGCGCGCCGAACAGCACCGGCGAGATCGGCCCGCCGGCCTGCTCGGCCAGCTCCGCGAAATCGGCCGCCACCAGCCGTGCCGCCGCGGCGCGTGCGCCGGCCATCAGCTTGTCGCCGTCGACCCGGCCATCGCCCATCGCGGTGCGCTCGTTCATCGAATACACGCGGTGGGTGGACACCACGAAGGTGGTGCGCCCGGGCGTGACCAGGCCCCGCTGCAGCGCGCGGCCGGCTTCCATCAGCTCGGAGGCGATCACCACGTCCATTTCGCCCGGCACGGGCGCCAGTGCCAGCACCGGCTGCGCCCCCGCCGGCACGGCCGACTGCGGGAACAGCTCGATGTAGTAGACCGTCGCTCCGGTGCGCTGCGCCACGCCCGGCACCGAGGTCGCCTGTGCCAGAAAGCCGTTGGCCTCGCCCAGGTCCACCAGCCAGTCGGACAGCACGCCCCCGCCCTCGCCGCCCATGGCGAGCAGGGCGATGGTGATGGCGCGGGGCTGTGTCATGCGGCCAGGCCCTCCAGCCGGCGCTCGATGCGGTCCTGGAAGAAGCCGATCACCGCGGCCGCCAGCCGCTGCTTGAAGCGGTCCCAGCGCGTCGGGTTGTTGACGATCTCGGCGCGGTAGAACGAAGGGCACAGCACCGCCGCGTGCGCCGTCTCGCCGCACAGGCCGCAGCCCACGCAGCTGTCGATCACCGTCGCCACCGGATCGCGTCGCAGCGGATCGGGGTTCTCGCGGATGGTCAGCGACGGGCAACCCGACAGCCGGATGCAGGAGTGGTCGCCGGTGCACGTGTCGGGGTCCACGCCGAAGCGCTCGCGCACCACCCGCTTGCCCTCGGCGATGGCCTTGCGGGCCAGCGGCTTGACGCGGCGCTGCTTGTTCAGCATGCACTCGCTGGAGGCGACGATCACCTTCGGGCCCTGGACCGGCGTGGTCAGCGCTTCGCGCAACGCATCGCGCATCTTCGACAGGCTGTAGGTGTGGTCGATGGTGCGCACCCACTCGACGCCGACGCCGCGCACGGCCTTCTCGATCGGGTGGTTGGTGGCGCGGATCGGGTTGGACGCCTTGGAGGACAGCAGGTCCTGCCCGCCGGTCGCGGCGGAGTAGCCGTTGTCGATCACCACCAGCACGTTGTCGGACTTGTTGAACACCGCGTTGCCGACGCCGCTGGTCAGGCCGTTGTGCCAGAAGCCGCCGTCACCCATGATGGCCAGGGCCCGCTTGCCGGTCTCGGGCGTGTTGAACGCCGACGCGCCCGCCCAGCCCAGCCCGTAGCCCATGGTGGTGGCGCCGATGTTGAACGGCGGCAGGATGGAGAACAGGTGGCAGCCGATGTCGCAGCTGACGTGGTGCGTGCCCAGCTCGCGCTCGACCAGCTTGATGGCGGTGAAGATCGGCCGCTCCGGGCAGCCGGTACAGAACGAGGGCGGCCGGCCCTGCACCTGCTCGGTGGCCTCCCGGATCGCGATCGCCTTCGGGTTTCCCTCCATGCGGGCGGGGGGCGGAGCCGGCCGCGCGGCAACCGGCAGCTCGCGGCCCTCCAGCAGCGCCGGGGCGCACTGGCGCAGGAAGCCGGCGATGCCCTTGACCAGCACCCCGCCGGTGTACTCGCCGGCCATGGGCAGGAAATCCTTGCCGTGCACCTGGGTCTGCACGTCGGCCTTGCGCAGGATGGCGTGCACCGCCTGCTCGATGAAGTCGGGCTGGCCCTCCTCCACCAGCAAGATCGCGCGCTTGCCGGCACAGAAGCGGGTGAACTCGGCATCCACCAGCGGGTAGGTGACGTTCAGCACGTAGAGCGGCACGCGCGAGCGGCCGAAGGCGTCGGCCAGGCCCAGCAGTTCCAGCGCGCGCAGCACCCCGTTGTAGAGGCCACCCTGCAGCACGATGCCGACGTCCTGCTCGCCCTCGGCGAAGAATTCGTTGAGCCCGCGCTCCTGGATGAAGCGCACGGCGGCCGGCCAGCGCTGCTCGACCTTTTCCTGCTCGTGCAGGTAGGTCGAGGGCGGCAGTGCGATCCGGCCCGCGTCGCGGCGCGGCTGCTCGATCGCGTCCTTGAGCGTGAAGTCGGCGCGCCGGTTGTCCTTGCACGTGAAGCGCCCGTGCACATGGCAGGCGCGGATGCGCAGCTCCAGCATCACCGGCGTTCGGCTGGCCTCGGACAGCTCGAAGCCCTGCTCCACCGCCTGCACGATGGACGGCAGGTTGGGCCGCGGATCCAGCAGCCAGACCTGCGACTTCATGGCAAAGGCGTGGGAGCGCTCCTGCATGATGCTGGAGCCCTCGCCGTAGTCCTCGCCGACGATAATCAGCGCGCCGCCGGTGACGCCGCCCGAGGCCAGGTTGGCGATCGCGTCGGAGGCGACGTTGGTGCCGACGGTGGACTTGAAGGTGACGGCGCCGCGCAGCGGGTAGTTGACCGAGGCGGCCAGCGTCGCCGCCGCGGTCGCCTCCGATGCGCTGTGCTCGAAGCGGATGCCCAGCTCACGCAGGATGTCGTTGGCATCCGTGAGCACGTCCATCAGGTGCGAGATCGGCGCGCCCTGGTAGCCGGCCACGTAGGACACGCCGGACTGCAGCAGCGCCTTGGTCACGGCCAGGATGCCCTCGCCGCGGAACTCCTCGCCGGCGCCCAGGCGCAGCTTCTCGACTTCGGCGGCAAAGGAACGTTCAGCCATGGGGGTCCCGGGACAGCGGTAACGCAGCAATCTACGCACCCGTTTGACATTTGGCGAATGGATTGTGTCGATGCCGCACATTCCGCGCGTGAATGATCCGGGCCAACCCTGAAAACGAAGGGCCTCATTCAAGTACCCCATCAGGAGGCCGCGCTCCGAAACCTTGATCCACGTCAGACATTGCCAGGCCGGTCCCGCGCTTAAATAAACGTATTCCGGTACTGCAATACCGGTTTACAGGAGACAAGCGATGGAGACAGCACCGTCCGACGGCCCCGGCGCCGAGCTCGACGAGATCCTCGAGTACTGCAACACCCTGCGGCAGTCGCCCGTGCCGGATGACAGCGCCCTGCCGACCGGCTTCACCGGCACGCTCGGCCATTTCCCCGTGTATTTCCCCGAGGAGATCGCCCATGCCGCCGGCCTGCTGCCGGTGAACATCCTGGGCGGCGGCAACAAGCTGGAGCTCAAGCATGCCGACGCCCACATGGGCTCGTTCATCTGCTCCATCTGCCGCTCCACCTCGGAGATGGGGCTCAACGGTTCCCTGCAGGGCCTGAAGGGCTTCATCACCCACCCGATCTGCGACGCGGCCAAGCACCTGGCCGGGATCTGGGGCCGCAACTTCCCCGAACAGCTGGCCCAGATCCTGTACCTGCCGCAGAACCCGAACACGCCGGGGGCGGTGCGCTACGTGGCGTCCGAGTACCAGCGCCTGCGCGGCGAGCTGGAGCGCAAGTCGGGCCAGGAGGCCACTGACGCCAAGCTGGCCGCCAGCATCCGCGCCTACAACCGCAACCGCGCCCTGCTGCGCGAGCTGTACGCGATCCGGCGCGACGAGCCCTGGAAGCTCAGCTGCACCGAGTCCTACCTGCTGCTGCGCGCGCGCACCCGCATCCCCTGCGAGGCGCACAACGAGCTGCTCGAGCGCGCGCTGGTGGGCATCCGCGCCCGCAACCGCCAGGCCCAGGACAAGCCCCGGGTGGTGTTCGTAGGCGGCTTCTGCGAGCAGCCGCCGCTGGAGATGCTGGAAGCGATCGACGACAACTGCTACGTGGTCGACGACGACCTGCTGATCGGCCTGCGCTGGCTCACCGACGACGTCCCCGGCACGGGCGACCCGATCTGGGCGCTGGCCGAGAGCTTCATCCAGCGCTGCGCCGCCAGCCCGGTGCAGCACGACGAGCGCAAGACCAAGGAGGCCTACCTGATGGACATGATCGCCGGCAGCAAGGCCGAGGCGGCGATCGTCACCGCCGCCAAGTTCTGCGAGCCCGGCCTGGACGAACAGGTGGCCTGGTCCAAGCACCTCGACGAGGTCGGCGTGCAGTACCTGGTGCTCGAGTTCGAGGAAAAGATGACCTCCTTCGAGCAGATGGCCATGCAGCTCGAGACCTTCGCCGAATCGCTGCTGTTCGCAACCGCCTGACCGGAGCCCGTCCATGAACACCGAAACACTCGAACGGGCCCCGGCGCCCGCGGCCGGCGAGGCCGAGTTCAACCCGATCCAGGAAGGCCAGCGCCTGATGAAGGCCTGGTACGCCAACCTCGAGCAGGCCAAGGCGCGCGACCAGAAGGTCGCCAACGTCTTCGTGATGGGCAACGCGGTGGAGATCCTGCGCGCGTTCGACTTCCAGCTCGTCTTCCCGGAGATCAACTCGCTGCAGACCGGCGTGCGCAAGAAGTCCGAGGAGTACCTGCGCGAATCCGAGGACTACGGCTATTCGCCGGACGTGTGCTCCTACGTCAAGGCCGACGTCGGCCTGATCCTGCGCGAGCAGCAGCACCCGGCGGGCCAGATCCCGAAGGCGGACATCGCCATCACCTCCAACATGTGCAGCACCTTCATCAAGTGGGGCGAGATCTGGGAGCGCATGCTCAAGATGCCCACCTTCACGCTGGACCTGCCCGGCCAGCGCGGGCCGAACTGGCAGGTGCGGCGCGGCGACGCCCAGCACATGGCCGACGCCCAGTGGGTGGAGGCGCAGTTCCGGCACCTGATCACCCGCTGCGAGAACATCACCGGCCGGCGCTTCGACTTCGACAAGCTGGCGCAGGTGCAGGACCGCGTGAACCGCATGGTCCACCACTGGAACAACGTGATGGCGCTCAACCGGGTCTGCCCGGCGCCCTACAACGCCATGCTGGACGGCCTGACCTACATCGGGATCATGAACGTCTACCGCGGCACCGAGGAAGGCGTGGAGTACATGCGCCGCCTGGAGGAGCAGCTGCGAGCCAAGGTGGCGCGCGGCGAGGGCCGGGTCGCGGAAGAGCGCTTCCGGCTGCTGTTCTCCGGCACGCCGTGCTACGTGTCCATGCGCCGGCTGGTCGAGCTGTTCGAGACCTGGGGCGGCGTGTTCGCCTACTCCGATTACCTGACCTTCGCGGCCGGCGGCATGGACGCCGGCGAGATGGTCTACGACACGTCGCGCCCGCTGGAGAGCCTGGCCGAGATCACGGCGCTGGCCGCCCAGCGCGGGCTCTCCAACCAGTTCTTCGCGCACGAGCGGCTGGCCCAGCAGATCAAGGAGTACGACGTGGACGGCATCGTGTTCCACGGCATCAAGAGCTGCCGCTTCGTCTCCTCGGGCATGGCCGACACGCGCAACTACCTGAACCAGCGCCTGAACATGCCCAGCCTGTACATCGAATCGGACCTGATCGACCCGCGCTACTGGTCCGATGCGCAGATCAAGAACCGGGTCGACGCGTTCTTCGAATCGCTGCACCAGCGCGGCGGGGCGGCACCCGGCACCCCAGCAACCACAACGACAGGAGGCAAGGCATGAGGTACTTCGGCGGCGTCGACGTGGGCTCGACGCAGACCAAGGCGGTGGTGCTCGACGAGGACGGCAAGCTCGTCGGCCGCGCGCTGCTCGACATGGAAACCAGCATGGTGACCATCGCCCAGGACGCGTTCCGCGCGGCGCTGGCGGACGCCGGGCTGGCCGAATCGCAGGTGGAGCGCATCGCCAGCACCGGCTACGGCCGCTACAACGTGTCCTTCGGCCACGAGCAGGTGACCGAGATCAGCTGCCACGCGCGCGGCGCGGTGGCGCTGTTCCCCGGCACGCGCACGGTGATCGACATCGGCGGCCAGGACACCAAGGCGATCGCCGTCAAGCCCGACGGCCAGGTGGCCGACTTCACCATGAACGACAAGTGCGCTGCGGGCACGGGCCGCTTCCTCGGCGCGGCCTCGTACGCGCTGGAGATGTCGCTGTCGGACCTCGGCCCGCTGGCGCAGCAGTCGCGCAACCCGGTGCGCATCACCACCACCTGCACGGTGTTCGCCGAGTCCGAGATCATCAGCCACCTGTCCAAGGGCATCCTGCCGGAGGACGTGCTCATGGGCGTGCACCAGGCGATCACCAGCCGCTGCGTGTCGCTGGCGCGCCGCGTGGGCATCCACTCGGAAGTGACGTTCACCGGCGGCGTCAGCCGCAACGTCGCCATGGTGCAGCTGATCGAGCAGGCCGTGGGCATGAAGATCAACGTCAGCCCCGACGCGCACTTCTGCGGGGCGCTCGGCGCGGCGCTCTTCGCCCGCGAGCACGCACTGTCGAACGCGGCCGCGCCGGTCGAAGCGGCCCTGGCCTGAGGAGGACGGACATGATCTACGTTGTCGGACTGGACATCGGCTCCACCTACACCAAGGCCATCGCGCTCGACGGCGACCGCAAGGTCGTGGGCACCGCGGTGCGGCGCACCGGCTTCAAGCTGGCGCAGGCCTCCGAGGCGGTCTTCGAGGACCTGCTCAAGAACTGCAACCTGCAGCGCGCGGACGTGATCTACGTCGGCGCGACCGGCTACGGCCGCTACACCGTGCCGTTCCGCCACGCCCAGATCACCGAGCTGACAGCCCACGCGCAGGCAGCGGTGCACCTGTTCCCGGATACCCGGACCATCCTGGACATCGGCGGGCAGGACATCAAGGCGATCAAGGTCGACGCCGAGGGTCGGGTGAAGGCGTTCCGCCTCAACGACAAGTGCGCGGCCGGCACCGGCGCCTTCCTGGAGAAGACCGCCCGCTACCTGGGCCTGACCACCGAGGACATCGGCCCCTACGCGCTGCGCTCCACCTCGCCCAAGGCGATCAGCAGCGTGTGCGCGGTGTTCGCCGAATCGGAGGTGATCAACCACCTGTCCAACGGCGTCCCGGCCGAGGACATCATGATGGGCGCCATGGTCTCGCTCGGCGGACGGGCGATCCAGCTGATGCGGCGGGTCGGCCTGGAGCCGGGCTACATGCTCACCGGCGGCATGACCCGCAACGCGGCGATGGTGAAGGCGCTGGAGACCGCCCTCGGCGACAGCTTCCACGTCGCGCCGAACGGACTGGGCCAGCTCAACGGAGCCTATGGCGCCGCCTACCTGGGCCTGCGCCGAGTGGAGAAGTTGCTGGCCGAAGGCAAGCCGATCCCGCCGACCGCCGCCCAGCAAGGGCTGGTCGAGGGCAACAAGCCGGTGCGCCGCTGGTCGGCGATGGCCGCCACCCGCAAGCGCTTCGAGCCCTGCAACACCGGCGAATGCCCGGTCACCGTCGTCAAGACGGCCCCTGCTGCCACCACCTCGGAGCAGGCTCCGGCCTGATCCGCAGCCCCCTCGTCCCCGGCACGGGAAACGGAGCCAGCGATGACCTACGTCGTCACCGAATCCTGCATCAACTGCAAGCACACCGACTGCGTCGAGGTGTGCCCGACGGACGCTTTCCATGAGGGTCCGAACTTCCTGGTCATCAACCCGGACCTGTGCGTCGACTGCGATGCGTGCGCTCCCGCCTGCCCGGTCGAGGCCATCTACGCAGACGCCAGCGTGCCGGACAGCCAGCGCAAGTTCCTGGCGCTCAATGCGGAGCTCGCCCGCCATTGGCCGAGCATCAACAAGAAGCGCGATCCCCTCCCCGATGCGGCGCAGTGGACGGGGGTGTCCGGCAAGTTCGACCACCTGCAGCACCCCTGAGGCGCTCGCATCCAACCCAAGGCAGACCATGAGCGAAACGATCAGCATCTACATGGAGCAGGACCACGACCTCATCGACGGCATCGCCGAGCGCGCCGTGGCCGCCGCCGCGGCCGGCGACTGGGCCACGCTGGAGCGCGAAGGCTCGGAATTCCTGCGGCGGCTGCGCCGCCACATCGAGATGGAGGAAGACCTGCTGTTCCCGGCCTTCGAGCAACGCACTGGCATGGCCGCAGGTGGCCCGAGCGTGCAGATGCGCGAGGAGCACGTGCAGATGCAGCCGATCCTGGCGCAGCTGCAGTCCGCCGTGAGCGGCCAGGACGGCCCCGGCTACGAGCGCGCGACCCAGGCGCTGCTCGAGATCCTCGTCCCGCACAACCAGAAGGAGGAGCAGATGATGTATCCGATGCTGGACGAGGCGATGGGTGCGGACCGGCAGGCGTTGCTGGCGGACGTGAAGCAGATGGCCCTCTGAGCGCCGCGCGCCCTGGGAGAGCGCCGCGTGCCCCCGGTCGTCGGGCGCGCCTGCATTCGCGAAGCGGATGCTGCGGGTGACGTACATTCACCGATCCGATGACCCGGCGGCGAGCGCCGCGAACCCAGGCATGAACTTCCGCCAGCTCGACCTCAACCTGCTGCGTGTGCTGGCGGCCATCCACCGCACCGGCTCGGTCACCGAGGCCGGCAAGCTCCTGTCGCTGTCGCAGTCGGCCACCAGCAACGCGCTGGCCCGGCTGCGCCAATTCTTCGGCGACGACCTGTTCGTGCGCTCGCCCACCGGCCTGCACCGCACGCGCCTGTGCGAGCAGGTCGCGCCGGCCGTGGTCGCCCACCTGCTGTCGCTGGAGGCGGTGGTGACCGGCATGGAGGCCTTCGACCCGCGCGACAGCCGCCTCACCTGGCGGCTGTCGCTGTCGGACCTGGGCGAGATGCTGTTCCTGCCGCGGCTGACGGCGGCGCTGCGCCAGCGCGCACCGGGTACCCGCATCACCAACATCGCGGTGGCCGCGCCGGCCGTGGCCCGGGCGCTGGAGGAGCGCGAGATCGACTGCGCCGTCGGCATCCTGCAGCCGCGCCATCGGGGCGTGCATGCCGATCCGCTGTTCCGCGAGCAGTACGTCGCGATCACCGCACCGGACTGGAAGCCGCCCTCCGGTCGCAACGGCAAATCGCTGGACCAGGCCCAGCTGGCCGGTGCGGCACTGGCGGTGGCCTCCCCAACGGCCACCTTCCACAGCAGCGTGGAGGAGATGCTGGTCAAGCTGGAGCTGGCGGACCGCATCGTGCTGCGGGCCCGGCATTTCAGTGCGCTGCCCGAGCTGGTGACCGGCTCCGACCTGCTGGCCATCGTGCCGGCCATGTACGCGGCCAGCCTGCAGGGCGTTCGCACCTGGCAGCTGCCGTTCGCGCCGCACTACGAGGTGCGGCTGGTGTGGCATGCCAGCACGGCGCGCGACCCGGCCCAGCAGTGGCTGCGGCAGCTGCTGCGCGAGTTGTTCGAGCGGCCCGGCGACAGCTACGGCAAGACGCGCGATTCGGGCGAGCGGCCCAAGTGATGCCGCTGCACCGGCACTTCGCGCACGGCCCGGGCGCGCAGTTGCCCGCAGCCACCCTCCACGTCCTGCCCCGCTGACCGGCGCAGCTTGGCGAGCACGCCGCGGCGGTGCAGGCGGCGCGCCAGTTCTGCCGCCTTTTCCCACGGCGGCCGCCGGTACGGCAGGTCCGGCACAGCGTTGTACGGGATCATGTTCAGGACCGCGAAGCGACCCTTGAGCAGCGCCACGATGCCCTCGACTTCCTCGTCGGTGTCGTTGATCCCGTCCAGCAGCGTCCACTGCACCTGCAGCGGGTAGCCGGTGGCGCGGGCGTAGCGGTCGCCCGCTTCCACCAGTTCGGCCGGCGCGATGCGCGGCGCGCGTGGCAGCAATTCGGCCCGCAGGTCGGCTCGCGTGGTGTGCAGCGACAGCGCCAGCGCCGGCTTCACCGGCCCCTGCGGCAGCCGCTCGAACACGCGCTCGTCCCCGACGGTGGAGAACACCAGTTCCTTGTGGCCGATGTTGCCCACGGTGCCGAGGAATTCGATCGCCTCCATGACGTTGGCCAGGTTGTGCGCCGGCTCGCCCATGCCCATGAACACGACCTTGCGCACCGGACGGAGCGAACGCGCCAGCGCGACCTGGGCCACGATCTCGGCGCTGCCGATCTGGCGCAGCAGGCCGTCGCGCCCCGTCATGCAGAAACGGCAGCCGACCGCGCAGCCGACCTGGGTCGACACGCACAGGCCGCCGCGCGGCAGCAGCACGCTCTCGCAGGTCTGGCCATCCGGCAGGCGCACCAGCAGTCGCTCGGATCCGTCCTGCGCCGGGTGGCGCGACACCAGCGTCGCCAATGACCCGAAGCCGGCCGTGATCGACGGCAGCGCTTCGATCAGCGATTTGGGCAGGAAGCTCCCGATCGCGCGCGGGCCGCTGTCCTGCGGCAGCGCGTGCGACCACAGGCGCAGCACGCGGCGCTCGTGGGTGGAGCCGGCGCCGGCGTCGCGCAGGCGCTGGCGGAGGGCTTCGAGGGAGGTCACCCCCGCTTCGCCACCAGCGTCAGGATGTCGTAGCTGGCCACCAGCTCGCCGTGCTGGTTGGTGACCTCCACGTCCCAGGCCACCACGCCCTGCCCCACGCCCTTGGCATCCTTCTTGCGTTTGTCGATCTTGCGCTTGGCGGTCAGGCGGGCCTGGATGGTGTCGCCGATGCCGACCGGCTTGACGAAGCGCAGCGTGTCCAGGCCGTAGTTGGCGAGCACCGGTCCCGGCGAGGGCCAGACGAACAGGCCAGCCGCCGCCGACAGCACGAAGTAGCCGTGTGCGATGCGCTGGCCGAACGGGCTGTCCCTGGCCGCGATCTCGTCGAAGTGCATGTAGAAGTAGTCGCCCGACAGGCCGCCGAAGGCCACGATGTCGGCTTCGCTCACGGTGCGGCGGTGCGTCAGCAGCGAGTCGCCGATCTGCAGGTCCTCGAAATGGCGGCGGAACGGGTGCAGTTCGCTCTCGCGCACCTTGGCGCCGCGAATGTGCTCGCCGGTCACCGCGCTGAGCATGGTGGGCGAGCCCTGCACCGCCGCGCGCTGCAGGTAGTGCTTGACGGCACGCAGCCCGCCCAGCTCCTCGCCGCCGCCGGCACGGCCCGGACCGCCGTGCTTGAGCAGCGGCAGTGGCGAGCCATGGCCGGTCGATTCGGCGGCGGCCTCCCGGTCCAGCACCAGGATGCGGCCGTGGGTGGCGGCCGCGGCCGGCACGAAGCGCGCCGCGGTGGCCGGGTCCCTGGTCACCAGCGTGCCGACCAGGCTGCCCTTGCCCTTGGCGGCCAGCTCCAGCGCCTGCTCGATGTCCTCGTACGCCATCAGCGTGCTGACCGGCCCGAAGGCTTCGATGTCGTGCACGGCGTCGTCGACCATCGGGTTCTTGGCCAGCAGCAGCGTGGGCGCGAAGAACGCGCCTTCGGCCACGCCCTCGCCCTTGGGCGCGAAGCCGTCGCGCTCGCCGAACACCAGCTCGGCGTTCTGCATCAGGGCCTGCACGCGCCCGGCGACGTCGCTGCGCTGGTCCTGCGAGGCCAGCGCGCCCATGCGCACGTCCTCCAGTGAGGGGTCACCCACGACGACCTTGGCCAGCCGAGCCTTCAGCCGCTTGGCCACTTCGTCCACGTACTTCGCCGGCACGATGGCGCGGCGGATGGCGGTGCACTTCTGGCCCGCCTTGACGGTCATCTCGCGCGCCACTTCCTTGACATACAGTTCGAACTCCTCGTCGTCCGGCGTGACGTCCGGCGCCAGCACCGCCATGTTGAGCGAGTCGGCCTCGGCGTTGAACGCGATCGAGTGCTTCACCAGGTTGGGATGCACGCGCAGCTTGGCTGCCGTGTCGGCCGAGCCGGTGAAGGTGACCACGTCGGCGCCATCGAGGCGATCGAGCAGGTCGCCGGTGGAGCCGATCACCAGCTGCAGGCTGCCCTCGGGCAGCAGGCCGGATTCGACCAGCAGGCGCACCGCCTTCTCGGTGAGGTAGCTGGTGGCGGTGGCGGGCTTGCCGATGCAGGGCACGCCGGCCAGGAAGCTGGGTGCGAACTTCTCCAGCAGGCCCCAGACCGGGAAGTTGAAGGCGTTGATGTGCACTGCGACCCCGCCGCGCGGTACCAGGACGTGGGTGCCGGCGAAGCCGCCCTTCTTGCCCAGCGGAATGGCCGGGCCCTCGTGCAGCAGGTTGCCCGAGGGCAGCTCGTTGGCGCCGACACCGGCATACGCGAACAGCGTGCCGCTGCCGCCCTCGATGTCGATCCAGCTGTCGGTGCGGGTCGCGCCGGTGTGGGCCGACACCGCGTACAGCTCCTCCTTGCGCTCGCCCAGGAACTTGGCCATGGCCTTCAGGCGCTCGGCCCGCTGCTGGAAGTCCAGTTTCAGCAGGTTGGGCACGCCGACCTTGCGCGCGTGCTGCACCGCCTCGGCGAAGTCCAGCTTCTCGGCGTGCGTGCTGGCCACCGGCTGGCCGTTGACGGCGCTGCGCAGCGCCTGCGCCGCTTCGGCGCCGATCCAGCGGCCGGCGATGTAGCTCTGGAGGATGGGGGTGCTCATGTCAGGGTCTCCTTGGTTTCGACTCCCTTCCCTCCAAGGAAGGGTTGCCTGTCTGTCTTCCTTCCCCTCTGGGGAGGGTTGCCTGTCTGTCTCCCTCCCCCTCTGGGGGAGGGTTGGGGTGGGGGCACGCCCGGCGCCGGTTCATCCGCCGCTGCATGCCCCCATCCCGGCCTTCCCCCAGAGGGGGAAGGAGAAATGCAAAGTCAGCGATTCTGCGCGAGCGCCTCCTGCGGCGCCTGGACCGCCTGCAAGCCGCCGAGGAACAGGTCGGTCACGATGGGCGCCATGGCCTCGTAGTCCAGTTTCCCGTCGGGCTTCATCCAGGTGAACATCCAGTTGACCATGCCGAACAGCAGCATGGTCAGCGGCTTGGCGAGCGTGGCTTCGTCCAGGTCGGGGCGGATGCCGGCGATCACCTTGGCGAACGCGGCCACCACGGCCCGCTCGCGGTCCAGCACGCGCTGGCGGTCGGCCGGCTCGAGGAATCGGACCTCGCTGGTCAGCACCCAGTGCGCATCCTGCGCATCGGCGTACGCCTGCACGAAGCGGCGGATCAGCAGCTGCAGCCGTTCGCGCGGTTGGCCGGTGCCCAGCGCCGCCTCGCCGACGATGCGCTGCAGCCGCAGCACGTGCGAATCGGCGATCGAGAACAGCAGCGCGTACTTGTCACGGTAGTAGTGGTAGAGCGTGGCCTTGGACAGGCCGCAGGCCTGGGCCACCTGGTTCATGGAGGTGGCCCAGTAACCCTGGCTGGCGAACAACCGCGCCGCGCCGGCCAGGATGGCCTCGCGCTGGTCCTCGTAGCCGGCGTGCCGTCCGCGCCCCATCAGCGCTCGTCGAACGAGATGACCACCCGCTCGGTGGTCGGGTGCGCCTGGCAGGTCAGGATGAAGCCGGCCTCCACTTCCTTCCTGTCCAGTGCGAAGTTGCGGTCCATGCGCACCTGGCCCTCGACCAGCCGGGCGCGGCAGGTGCCGCACACGCCGGAGGTGCAGGAGTACGGCACTTCCATGCCGGCCGCCGAGGCGGCGTCCAGGATGCTGGGCTGGTCCTTGCTGAAGGCGACCTCGCGCTGCAAACCGTCGCGGATGAGGGTCACCCGAGCCTGCTCGGCGTCGCCGGGCTGGGCCTGGTGCACCACCGCGCCGACCTCGCCGGCCGCCTGCTGCGGGACGCCGAAGCGCTCGATGTGGATGCGGTCCTCGGGCACGCCGGCCGCCAGCAGCGCGGCCTCGGCCTCGTCGTTCATCTGGAACGGGCCGCAGACGTAGGCGTGGTCGACGGACCGGGCCGGCACCAGCCCCTGCAGGAACTCGCCGATCTTGGTGCGGTTCATCAGCCCCATGTTGATCGGCGCGTCGGTGTGCTCGTCGGAGAACACGTGGTGCAGCACCAGCCGCGTCATGTAGCGGTCCTTCAGGTCCTCGATCTCCTCCTTGAACATGGTGGACTTGAGGCTGCGGTTGCCGTAGACGAGGGTGAAGCGGCTGGCCGGCTCGCGCGCCAGCACCGTCTTCATGATCGACAGGATGGGGGTGATGCCGCTGCCGCCCGCGATGCCCAGGTGGTGGCGCTGCGCCTGCGGCTCGATCGGCACGAAGAAGCGGCCCTGCGGCGCCATCACGTTCACGGTGTCGCCGGGCTTGAGCTGCTCGTTGATCCAGTTGGAGAAGGTGCCGCCCCGGACCTTGCGCACGCCCACGCGCAGCTCGCCGTCGTCCACGCCGGCGCAGATCGAGTAGGAGCGCCGCAGGTCCTGGCCGTCGATCTCCTTGCGCAGCGTGAGGTACTGGCCCTGGGTGAAACCGAACACCGGCTGCAGGTCCTCGGGCACCTCGAAGGACACGACCACGGCCTCGGCCGTATCGGGGGTGATGGATCGGACCTTGAGGGGGTGGAAGAGTGGCGTGGTCATGTCGGTTGGAACGGCATCGTGGACCTGGTCATTCCCGCGAAGGCGGGAATCCAGTGCTTCCGCCTTCGCTGCGAACGGCCTGGATCCCCGCCTTCGCGGGGATGACAGAACGGCGAGGCAATCGTCATATCGGCTTGAAGTGCTCGAAGGGTTCCCGGCAGGACAGGCATCGGTACATCGCCTTGCACGCCGTGGAGCCGAAGGCCGACAGGCGCTCGGTCATGGCGCTGCCGCAGCGCGGACAGGCCACCGCATCGGCCTTGCGCCCGAAGATGCGGATCGGCACGCCGTCCTCGGGCGAGACGGGTCCGGGCGGCGCGATGCCGTAGTCGTTCAGCTTGCGCCGGCCTTCCGCGCTGATCCAGTCGGTGGTCCAGGCCGGCGCGCGGCGCAGGGTGGCGCGGGCCGGGCCCAGGCCTTCGGTCTCCAGCGCGTCCAGCACGCTGGCCTCGATCACCTCGGTGGCCGGGCAGCCCGAGTAGGTGGGCGTGAGCACCACCTCGAGCTCGGCGCCGTGGTCGATCACCTCGCGCACGATGCCCAGGTCGCACACCGACAGGGCCGGCACCTCGGGGTCCAGCACCGTGTCCAGCACCTGCCAGGCGCGCTCGACGCGATCGGTGCTCACGAGGCTCACCAGACGCCGCCCGGATAGGCGCGCTGCAGGTGCTGCATCTCGGCCAGGATGTAGCCCATGTGCTCGCTGTGCACGCCGCGCTTGCCGGTGGACAGGAAGGTTCCCGCGGCGGGCGCCTGCAGTCCCGCTGCGGAAAGGATGGTGGCCATCTCGGCCTCCCACGGGGCCTTCAGTTCGGCCCACGACGGGCCGAGCCCGCTGCGGGCCGCCGCTTCGTCGACCGCATCGGCCGCGAACAACTCGGCGGCATAGCGCCAGAGCTGGCCGAGCGCCGCATCCATGCGGCGCCGCGATTCATCGGTGCCCTGCCCCAGCCGCACCGCCCAGTCGGCGGCGTGCTGCTGGTGGTAGCGCGCCTCCTTCACCGCCTTGCCGGCGATGGCCGCCACTTCGGCGTCGGTCGACTGCTGCAGCCGAGTCCACAGCAGCTTGAGGAAGGTGGCGACCATGGCGTTGCGCAGCACCGTGACGGCGAAGTCGCCGCGTGGCAGTTCCACCAGCGTCACGTTGCGGAAGTCGCGCTCCTCGCGCAGGAAGGCGAGCTGGTCCTCGTCGAAGCCTTGGCCTTCGAGTTCTCCGGCTCGGGTGAGCACCGCGCGCGCCTGGCCGACCAGGTCCAGCGCCATGTTGGCCAGCGCGATGTCCTCCTCCAGCACCGGCGCGTGCCCGGTCCATTCGCCCAGCCGCTGCGCCAGCACCAGTGCGGTATCGCCGATGCGCAGCAGGTACTGCACGGCGGAATCGTCCTTGATCGCGATGGAAGCTTGCATGGCCATGGGGCTCACATTTGGTCGACCGAGGAAGGGAGCTTGTAGAAGGTCGGGTGCCGGTACACCTTGTCCTCCATCGGGTCGAAGAACATGTCCTTGTCGCCCGGGTCGCTGGCCACGATCTGGTCGGAGCGCACCACCCACACGCTGGTGCCCTCCTGCCGGCGGGTGTAGACGTCGCGCGCCATCTGGATCGCCATCTTCGCGTCGGCCGCGTGCAGGCTGCCGCAGTGCTTGTGGTCCAGGCCAGACTTGCTGCGGACGAAGACCTCCCAGAGAGGCCATTCGGTGTTCGTGCTCATGGTTCGCTCCTGTGTCTTGACTCCCTCCCCCTATGGGGGAGGGTTGGGGTGGGGGAACGCGTGGCGGTCATCTCAGCGCCGTGCGTGCCCCCCTCCCGGCCTCCCCCCAGAGGGGGGAGGAGAAATGCACCAGCCTCCCCCAAGAGGTGGAGAGGAGGAATACCCGCTAGGCCGCCAGCGGCTGCGCCTCCTGCTTGCGCGCGTACGCCAGCGCCGCCTCGCGCACCCAGGCGCCGTCCTCCCACGCCTTGACGCGAGCGGCCAGGCGGTCCTTGTTGCACGGGCCGTTGCCGTTCACCACGTTCCAGAACTCGTCCCAGTCGATGGCGCCGAAGTCGTAGTGCTGGCGCTCCTCGTTCCACTTCAGCTCGGGGTCCGGCAGCGTCACGCCCAGCACCTTGGCCTGCTCGGCGGTGGCGTCGATGAAGCGCTGGCGCAGCTCGTCGTTGGAGACCCGCTTGATGCCCCAGCGCATGGACTGCGCGGTGTTGGGCGACTGGTCGTCGGGCGGGCCGAACATCATGATCGAGGGCCACCACCAGCGGTCGACCGCGTCCTGCACCATGGCCTTCTGCGCCTCGGTGCCCTTTTGCATCATCACCAGCAGGCTCTCGAAGCCCTGGCGCTGGTGGAAGCTCTCCTCGCGGCAGATGCGGATCATGGCGCGCGCGTACGGCCCGTACGAGCAGCGGCAGATCGGCACCTGGTTCATGATGGCCGCGCCGTCCACCAGCCAGCCGATCACGCCGACGTCGGCCCAGGTGAGCGTGGGGTAGTTGAAGATCGAGCTGTACTTGGCCTTGCCGCTGTGCAGCGCCTCCAGCATCTGGTCGCGCGAGGTGCCCAGCGTCTCCGCCGCCGAATAGAGGTAGAGGCCGTGACCGCCCTCGTCCTGCACCTTGGCCAGCAGGATGGCCTTGCGCTTGAGGGTGGGCGCCCGGGTGATCCAGTTGCCCTCGGGCAGCATGCCGACGATCTCCGAGTGGGCGTGCTGGCTGATCTGCCGCACCAGCGTCTTGCGGTAGTGCTCGGGCATCCAGTCCTTGCCCTCGATGAATTCGCCCGCATCGATGCGCTGGTCGAACCGTTCCTGCAGCCGCACCTCATCGGCCGAACGGACCGGCCTGGCGGCGGTTTCGTCCTTCCCCATGGTGTCCATCGCCTGCGTGTACATGCGCTCTCCTTGACTTTTGGCGGGTTTTACCCGACCGAGCGGTCGATAATAAAGGAGGGTCGGCCGGGACGCAAGCACCGCGGTCGGTCGGGGAAATTCGCATCCGGTCGAGCTTTGGCGCGGAACGGCTGGGCTGCCCTGCGTGCTAATGTGGCCCGCGTGAAGCCCACCTCCGAACCCGAACAGCTGCTGCCCCGCGTCGCCTACTTCTCGATGGAGATGGCCCTGGATCCCGGCATGGGGACCTACAGCGGCGGACTGGGGGTGCTGGCGGGTGACGTGATGCGCAGCGCCGCCGACCTGTCGCTGCCCATGGTGGGCGTGACCATGATGAGCCGGCAGGGCTACTTCCGCCAGCGGATCGAAGGCGGCCAGCAGGTCGAGGACGACGCCACCTGGGACCCCGCCCGGTACGCCACCCGGCTGCCGGCCAAGGTACCGCTCGCGATCCGCGGCCGCGAGGTCTGGGTCGGCGGCTGGCAATACCGGGTGGAAAGCCGCTGCCAGACTTCGCACTCGGTGACGGTGCTGCTGCTGGACACCGACCTGCCGGAGAACCACCCCGAGGATCGCCGACTCACCGCCTTCCTGTATGGCGGCGACGCCACCTACCGGCTGTGCCAGGAGATGGTGCTGGGCATAGGCGGGGTGCGCCTGCTGGCGGCGCTGGGCCAGCCGGTGCACAAGTACCACCTCAACGAAGGGCACGCCGCCTTGCTCACGCTGGAGCTGCTGCGGGACCGGCTGGCCCGGGGCGAATCACGCGAAGATGCGATCGCCGCGGTGCAGGCCCATTGCGTGTTCACCACCCACACGCCGGTGCCGGCCGGCCACGACCAGTTCGACTACCCGCTCGCGCTGGCCTGCATGGGGCCGCTGGTGCGCGAGCTCGACGTGGCCGAGCTGGCCGGCGAGGAATCGCTGAACCTGACCCATCTGGCCCTGCGCCTGTCGGGCTGGGTCAACGGCGTGGCGCAGCGGCACGCGGAGGTGTCGCGCACCATGTTCCCGGGCTACACGGTGCACGCGATCACCAACGGCGTGCACCCGTGGACCTGGGCCTCCGACGCGCACAGGCGGCTGTTCGACCAGCACGTGCCGCACTGGTGCCACGAGCCCGAGCTGCTGCTGCACGCCGAGCGCATTCCCGCCGGCGAGCTGCTGGCGGCGCATCGAGAAGCCAAGCACGCGCTGATCGGCCTGCTGTCGCGGACCGGCGGGCGCGCGCTGGATCCGCAGCGCTTCACCATCGGTTTCGCGCGCCGCATGACCGACTACAAGCGGCCTTCGCTGCTGTTCAGCGATTTGGCCCGGCTGCGCCGCATCGCCCGTCGCTACCCGCTGCAGATCGCCCTGGCCGGCAAGGCGCACCCGCGCGACGAGCTGGGCAAGCGCCACATCGCCCGCCTGCACCAGTGGGCCCGCGAACTGGGCGCGGAGATCCCGGTGGTGTACGTGCCCGACTACGACGTCGATTCGGCGCGGCTGCTGGTCAGCGGCGTCGACCTGTGGCTGAACACGCCCCAGCGGCCGCTGGAGGCCTCGGGTACCAGCGGCATGAAGGCCGCGCTCAATGGCGTGCCCAGCCTGAGCATCCTGGACGGCTGGTGGCTGGAGGGCTGCGAGGAAGGCATCACCGGCTGGGCGATCGGCGAGGACGGCCCGCACGACGACGAACTCGACTCGGCGTCGCTGTACGACAAGCTGGAACGCGTGGTGCTGCCGCTGTTCTACGAGGACCCGGACGGCTGGCTGAAGGTGATGCAGGGCGCCATCGCGAAGAACGGGGCCTTCTTCAACAGCCACCGCATGGTCCGACGCTACGTGCTCGACGCGTATTCGCGCTAGTCGCCACGCGCGACGCGCCCTGCAGCCGGCGAACGCGAGCCGAGCGAGTGTTACCGTTGGTGCAATCCGCGCGCTGCGCCATCCCAGGGCGTAAGGTGCTTCTTGCCGACCTGCAGCAGCATCATGCATCCGCGTCTCATCCCGCCCTCGCTGGCCCTCGCGGCCGTCCTCGCGGCGAGCGGCGTCCAATCGCAGCAGGCCATGGTCAGTGTCGATCTCAGCGACGTGGCCGGCCAGCTCGCGCGGCACAACGGTTTGGATGAAAGCCTGGTGCCGCTCAGCATGCTGGTCCCGACTGAGGTGGCGGCGAAGGTCTGCGGGGCGCCGCCCGGCGGCCAGGCCTTCGCGGCAGGGGGCTGCAAGGCAGCGTCGAATTCGACGGAGCTCGAAGCACTCGTGAAGGAGCGCATGCAAGCCGACGAGCAACCCCCGGCTGCGCTGCCGCTTAGCTCGCCGGCCGACTAGCGGTGCACGGGGAGCCCGCCAGCCCGTGGCCGCGCACCTCAACCCTTGGGCAGGTTGCGGATCGTGGCCGCTGCCAGGTAGTTGATCGCGATGCACTGGGCGATGGCGACCGTCAGGTGGGCCTGGGCCGGGGCCTCCAGCGACGGGAACTGCGCGGCGATGATCGCTTCCGCCTGGGCGAACTGTCCCTGGGTCGCATCGAGCGCGCTCTCGAGGAGCCTTTCCTCGACGCCGCCGAACTCACTGGGTTGTGTGGTCATGGACTTGCACCTTCAGCAAGAGTGGACAAGGAGACGGAAAACGCGGGTGCGATCTGCACTGTAGAGGACCACCGCGCTGAGCGGGGCGACGCAGGCATGGCAGGTGGCTCATGCACGACGGGCGAGGGAACTCGGCCCATGCACGGAAGGAAACGCGGGAGATGGACATTCCGGACTTCATCGAGGACCAGCTGGGTTCGATCGTCGACGAGTGGGTGGAGTTCGCGCGCACCCGGGTGGCCACGTCGCACGACTTCACGCGCGAGGAGCTGGCCGACCACGCGAAGCTTCTCCTGCTTGCGATTGCCGCTGATCTCCGGGAGCCCCAAGGGGCCAAGGAGCAGCACGACAAGTCCCGGGGCAAGGACCCGGACAACGCGCCCGACGTCACGCGCGTGGCGCGCGACCACGCAACACAGCGGTTCGAGCAAGGCTTCTCGTTCGACCACCTCGTCTCGGAGTTCCGTGCCCTGCGCGCATCTGTCATCCGCAGATGGACCGAGCAGACGGATGACCCAGGCCGCAGTGACCTGGATTCCCTGACGCGGTTCGGGGAGGGGATGGACCAGGCCCTCTCGGAATCGGCCTCCCTGTACGCCAGGAAGGTCGACGATTCGCGCAATCTCCTGCTGGGCGTGCTCGGGCACGACTTGCGCACCCCGCTCGGCGTCATCCACATGAGCGCGAACTACCTCTTGCGGACCGACACGCTCGACGGCCCGCAGACGAAAGCCGCGGCCCGCATCCTGACCGCCTCGGAGCGGATGTCCGCCATGGTGAAGGACATCCTGGATTTCACCCAGACCGCGTTCGGCGTCACCCTTCCCCTCTCACCCGCGCCCACCGACATGGGGACGCTCGCCACGGCCATCGTGGCGGAGGTGACCACGCTCGTTCCGGAGTGCCACGTCGAGCTGGCGTTCGAAGGGGACCTGGCGGGGCGCTGGGACGGAGCACGAATCGGGCAGATGCTGTCCAACCTGCTGGCGAACGCGGTGCAGCACGGCGACCGGACCCATCCGATCGAAGTGCGGGTGAGCGGCCTCGGTGGCGAGGTGCTGGTGGAGGTCCGGAACAAGAGCGCACCGATCACCCAGGAGGCCCGCAAGACCTTGTTCCTTCCGCTGCGCCAAGAGAGCACGACGGAAGGAAAGCGGAGCGCCGGGTCTTCGGGGCTCGGCCTCGGGCTGTACATCACGCGCGAGATCGCGGTGGCGCATGGCGGCGACATCGAAGTCACGTCGACGGCCGAGGGCACCCGCTTTGCTGCCCGGCTTCCTCGCATACCGCCGTCGTCCAAGGACAGGAGGCTTGCAGACCCGACCCATGGCGAGACAACACGCGGGTGATCGGGTCCGGCCCGAAGTCCGCCGATGCCTCATCCGCCCGGTTGCGGCCGCAGTCAGTCACGGGACTGCACGTCCATCACGCTGTTGATCAACAGCCGTGTGGCTCTTTCACGCTCCTCGACCGCATCCCTCCAGCTTTCCCAGGCCTCCTGGGAGAATCCGGCCTCGCCAGGAAGCCCGTGGAGACGACTCCAGGCTTCCGCCTCGCGGCGCAGCCTGTCTTCGTAGTCGCGGCGGAGCTTGGTGAGGCTGTGATGCACGACCGGCTGCTCGCCGTGCGAGGGCATGTCCTGCACGGGGTGGTGCGTGTCGCCCGCGTCGTGTTGCTGCGCGCGGCGAAGCTCCGCCTCTTCACGACTGTGGTCGTCGTGCATCCTGCGCGCAGAACGCTTGTCTGTGTTGCCCATGGCGCAAGCATGCCCCGCGAAGACCAGTTCCGGCGGACTCGGCATACAAACCCTTACGCCTGACGCGCGCATCGTCATGCAGGCATGCAGGCATCGGCCAAGCAACAGCGCGCCTTGGCCGAAAGCAGATGGCGCGTTTCCCGAGTTATTTTTTCTCTTGGCTCGACAGGATCCGGGCTGCACGCCAGCGCATGATGGTGCAGGAGATCGCACCATGAAGCCAAAGCTTCCGCCCCCGCACACGCCTTCCGAAACGATCCTTGGAGCCGAAAAGGAAGCCACGGAGGGGCAACGCCGGCGAGCCGGAGAGCGCTCGGGAGAGGGCTCCGATGGCGCGCGGCCATACCTTCAGCGGGACCGCGAACGTCGCCGGGGTCCCGAGCGCAGGAGACGCTTCTCGTGAAAGCGTATGCGCTGCGCTCGGTTCAGGAGCTGAGCACGGACGACATCCTGCAACTCGTCGACGACCACCATCTGTATCGGGTGCTGGCTCTCAAGAGGCTGCTGAGTGGACGTTGGAAATTGACGCTCCGCTCGATGGACGGGGCCGCCCGCGCCATGATCGTGCGCTCCGCCACCGATCTCGTGTTCGTGGTCCCGGGCGGTGCCCTCATGCATTGAGCGTCCCGGTCGCAAGGCATGGCCACCGGGATTTTGCAGGCACCCGGACGGATGCCAACAACAAGTCAGGGCACGCTCGCCCGTCGCAACAGGCTGAGCGCCATGCATCAGTGGCGGCGGCCAGGGCCGCCGCCGTACCCGCCCGCCCGAGGGGCACGCGGCTCCATCGGCTTGGCCTCGTTGACGACCATGTCCCGTCCGCCGACGTCCTGGCCATGCAGTCCCTGGATGGCTGCCTGCGCTTCGGCGGGCGAGGACATTTCGACGAAGCCGAAGCCCTTGGAACGGCCGCTGTCGCGGTCCATCACCACCTTGGCGCTGTTCACCGAGCCGAAGGCGCCGAAGGCACGCTCCATGTCACTGTCGGCATACGAGTAGGGCAGGTTGCCCACGTAGAGTTTGTTTCCCATGATGACTCCCATGAAGGAAATGGCCGCGCAGCGACATGCCGCGCGGTGCACAACGCCAGAGAGCATCAGGAGGATTCCGACGACGACGCGCCGGGTTGCAAGTCCGGCGGAAGGAGAAGAGAGGCCTGGAAGACGACCGTCTGTAGACGTCCAGCAGCGGCCATGGTAGCACGATGCGCACCCGCGTGCCTGCCGTGCGACGACGCGGCTCGTTCCCGTGGTCCGGCCCGATGAAGGAACCTGATTCCTCTGCGGGGCTTGCTCTGCGCCAGGCCGGTCTCACCTGCGGTGCTGGCCGCCCGTGTCGGGCGCCTCTGCAGAAGGAAAGCATGAACTCCGAGTTCCAGCGCCTCATCCAGCAAGCCACACGACTGACCCGCCGCGGGGAACTGCAGGCGGCCACGGAGACCATCCGGCGGGCGCTGTGCCAGACGGAGGTCCGCGCCGACGATGCCGTCTTGGACGTCGAGGCACGCGAGGTCGGCGATGCCGCCGCGCCGGTGTTCCGAGTGGCGATCCGCAGCCATCGCATGCGGGCGGGGCGGCGCCTCGAGCCGAGGCTCCCTGGCCGCGGGGGCCCGAGCCGGACCCGCAAGGGCCGGACGCGAGCGCAGAGATGCTGCGCTTCTTCCTTGAACACGGCCGCACGCGCTGACCGGCGCAGCGCAGCGATAGCCGGATCGGTCTGCCTCGACCCCGCGCGGATTACCCGGCCTTGCCCGGTCGTGGCCGCGCCCGGTTCCCTATTCCAGGGCCCCGGCGGGCCGATGCGGCTTCCCGCTTACTTGGAGACCAGCTTGCACGCCGGGTTCGGCGGCGAGAACGCCTTGTCCGCCGGCACCACGGCCTTGACCTTGTAGTAGTCCCACGCATACTTGGACTCGGACGGCTGCTTGACCTGCATCAGGTACATGTCGTGCACGTGGAGGCCGTCGGGGCGGATCTTGCCGTTCTTGACGAAGAAGTCGTTGATCGGCGTGGCCTTCATGTGGGTCATCACCGCCGGCGCAGCGTCCGTTCCGGTGGCGGCCAGGGCCTTCAGGTAGTGCATGGTGGCCGAGTACATGCCGGCCTGCACCATCGACGGCATCTTCTTCGTGCGCTCGAAGAACCGCTTGGACCACTTGCGGGAATCGTCGTTCAGGTCCCAGTAGAAGGCCTCGGTCAGCATGATGTCCTTGGCCTGCGCCAGACCCATGCTGTGCACGTCGGTGATGAAGGTCAGCAGCGAGGCGACGCGCTGGCTCCCCTTGGTGAGGCCGAACTCGTTGGCGCTCTTGATGGCGTTCACCATGTCGGTGCCGCCGTTGGCCAGGGCGATCACCTTGGCGCCGGAATTCTTGGCCTGGACCATGAAGGACGCGAAGTCGGGCGCGTTGAGCGGGTGCCGCACCGACCCGAGCACCTTGCCCCCGGCCGCCTTGACCACCTCGGTGGTCGACTTCTCCAGGCCATGGCCGAACGCGAAATCGACCGTGATGAAGAACCAGCTGTCGCCGCCCTGCTCGATCAGCGCCTTGGCGGTCACGTTGGGCAGCGAGTTGCCGTCGTAGACGTACTGCACGCTGTTGGGTGTGCAGGAATCCCCGGTGATGCGGGTCGTGCTGGAGCCGCCGATCATGACGACCCGGTTCTTCTCCTGGGTCACGCCCATCACGGCCAGCGTCACGGCGGAGTTGGACGTGTCGAAGATCGCGTCGACCTTGCCCACGTCGTACCACTCCCGCGCGATGCTGGCGCCGACGTCGGCCTTGTTCAGGTGGTCGGCGTAGACGACCTTGACGGGCACGCCGTTCACCTTGCCGCCGAAGTCCTCCACCGCCATCTGCACGGCGGCCAGGGAACCGCGGCCGGAGAAGTCCGAGTACACGCCGGACATGTCGGTGAGCACGCCCAGGTTGATGGCGTTGTCGGAGAAGCCCTGGCCCTGGGCCTGCAGGCCGCCGGCGGAAACCGCGAACAGGCCGGCTGCTAGAACGTGGATTGCGCGCATGGTGAACCTCCAGTGGGGTGTGCGGTATTTATCCATGGGTGCCGGAAGCGGGCAAACGATTCTTTTGGCGTGATGCATCAGGAATACTCATGCCGGCAGCGCGGCCGGCGGCATCCGCCGGTGCCAGTCGGTCTCGCGCTGGTACGCATCGGCGACGCGCAGCAGGGCCGCTTCCGCGAACGGCTTTCCGATGAGCTGGAAGGCCAGGGGTAAACCCGCGGCCGAGAGCCCCGCCGGCACGCTCATGGCCGGCAGTCCCAGGTAGTTGACACCGCGGGCCGCGTACGTGATGCGGGCGATGGTGCGCAGCACGGTCGCGGGCTCCCCCTCGGTCGTGTCCCGGATGGTCGGGACCTGCATGGTCAGGACCGGCACGTGCAGCAGGTCGCAGCCGGCGAAGGCGGTGCGCAGGAACTCGTCGGCGATCCGGCGGCGCAGCGACAGGGCCTCGGCATAGCGCACCGCCGGGTAGGCAAAGCCCTCTTCGATGCGGGCCCGCACCTGGGTCGAGTACGCCTCGGGCTGCTCGCGGATCCAGCGCCGGTGCAGCGTGGCCGCTTCCACGGTCATGAGCACCCGGGCCAGGGAGTTCACCCGTTCCATGTCCGGCACCACGGCCGGCACGATCGCCGCGCCGAGCCGCTTCAGCACCTCCAGGCTCGCATCCAGGGCCGCGCCGACCTCCGGATCGAGTTCGCTGCGGAAATAGGCCTCCGGCACGCCGATGCGCACGCCCTGGAGACGGCCATCCAGTACCGCTTCGTAGTCCTGGTTGGGAACTCCCGTGCAAAGCCCATCGGCGGCGTTCGGCCCGCTGGCGTGGGTCAGCAGCCGGGCGCAGTCGCGCGCCGTCTGGGCGATCGGCCCCATGCTGTCCAGGGAGGCGGACAGCGGCACGCAGCCCTCGGCACTGATGCGGCGGAAGGTGGTCTTCAGGCCGGTCACGCCGCACATGGCGGCCGGCATGCGGATCGAGCCCGCCGTGTCACTGCCGAGCGAACCGAACACCAGTCGCGCGGCCACTGCCACGCCGGAGCCGCTGGAGGATCCGCCGCACACGTGATCGGGATGCCAGGGGTTCAGCGCGGGGCCGTAATGGCCATTGAAGCCGGTCGGGCTGAGGGCGAACTCGGCCATGTGCAGCGAGCCGGTATTGACCTGGCCGGCCGCATCCAGTTGCGCGAGGGCAATCGACGTCCGTTCCGCCGTGCGGCCGCGCAGCAGGATCGAGCCGCAGTGGCATTCGCGGCCCGCCACCTGGAACAGGTCCTTGTGGGCCAGGGGCACGCCGTGCAGGGGTCCGCACACGCCCTTGCGCGCCTGCAATTCGTCGAGCTCGGCCGCGCGGGCCATTGCCTGCTCATGGTCGATGCGGAACACGGCATTGAGGCGCCGGCCGGTGCCTTCCAGCCGCTGCAGCGACCAGCGGGTCACGTCTCGCGCAGACACGTCGCGCCTGGCGATGGCATCGGCCACCCCCACCAGATCGAGCTTTTCGAGATCAGCCATGGCTCGGCTCCGCCTGCGCATCGCACCAGGCCGCGAACGAGTGCACGTGGTCCGTCAGGTCCAGCAGTTGCAACGCGGCTCGCGCTGCGGGCGCGTCGCTGGCGGCGGCAGCCGCGGCGATGCGCCCGGCGTCCGCGGGCTCGAAGCCGGCGGCCCCGAGGTCGACCAGAGGGGGAAAGACGTCGCGGTCCACGGGGGCTCCTACAGGTAGTTGGCTCGGTACCAGTCGTTGATCTCGTCGCCGGTCGCATGCCAGACGCCCGGGTGCGAGGCGATGTGCTCGTAGGCACGCTTGAGGTGCTTGGCGCGGAACGGTTGCCCGGCCAGGAAGGTGTGCAGGCAGATCGGCATGATCCGGGCGTTGGCGGCGCTCTCCTCGTAGAGCACGTCGAACTGGTCGATGATCATGTCGCCGAAGGCCTCGGCCGACTGGCCCAGGTTCAGGAACGCGGGCACGTCGTTCAGCTCCAGCGTGTACGGCACCGAGATCAGCGAGCCGGTGCGCGTGTTGAACCGGAAGGGCTGGTCGTCGGCCGTGAAGTCGCACAGGTACTGCACGCCCATGTCGGCCAGGATGTGCGGCGTGTTCATGGTCTCGCTGAGGAAGGGCCCGATCCAGCCCTTGGTCGGGGTCCCCAGCGCGGCCGCCATCTCCCGCAGCACGGTGCCTATGATCTCGCGCTCGCGCGCCTCCTCGATCCCGGTCAGGAAGTTGGCCGGCGCGTTGTTGATGCCGTGGCCTATCCAGGCCCAGCCGCGCTTCTGGCCCTCCTCGATGATGCGGGGGTACTCCCGGATGGCATCGGAGTTGAGGCACACGGTGCCGCGGATGCCCAGTGCATCCATGATCTCCATCATCCGCCACAGGCCGACCCGGTTGCCGTAATCGCGCCAGCCGTAGTTCAGGGGGTCCGGGCGGTGCTGCGCGGTGCCGGGCACGAGCGCCGTGCCGGGGATGGCCTCCGGGAAGTGCTCGATGTTCACGTACGTGACCACCGCGATGCGGTGGCCGTCGGGCAGCTTCAGCGGTGCCCGGTCGATGATGGGCACGTAGTCGTAGTGCCGGGTCTGCGTCAGGTCGGTCGCGCTCTGCCTCATGCGGTGGCTGCCTCCGTGGGATGGTGATGGGGCGCGGGCGCCGGCCCGCCCGCCATGCGCGCGCCCGGCCGGCCGGTGAACGCGAGGAAGGAACGCAGCACCTGCTCCGGCTCGAGGTCGCGCACGATGAAGACCAGGTACGAGGTGCGGCGCTCGTCCGGCCAGTCGGCCAGGTGCTCCGGGAAATGGACGACGTGGCGCACGCAGTGGATGACGACGGGCGCACTGCCCTGCTCGACCGCGACGAAGCCCTTGATGCGCAGCAGCCGGTTGCCGTGCACGTGCAGCATCAGCGACAGCCACACCGACAGCGCATTCCAGTCCACGCCCTGGTCGAATTCGAGGCAGAACGAGCGGACGTCGCCGTCGTGGCGGCGCGATGGCGTCCCGGGCAATCGGATCCGGTGACCCGCGTTGGCTTGCGCGGGGCCAGCCGGCAACCAGTCCGCCGCGATCCGGTCGGCGCGCGAGGATCCCTCGCGGTGGACCAGCGCTGCGAGCGTGGCCGCGTCGGCGGCCGCGACGGGCGCGACCGGGTTGATCCCCTCGACCAGTTCGCGCACCGCCGCCAGCGGGGCCGCGCCGGGCAGTCCCAGCTTGCTGACCAGCACCTGGTCCGCCGCCTGCAGCTGCAGCGCGAACTCCGGCGATTCCCCGGCCTGCGCGCCGGCATGCATGGCGTCGACCAGGGTCACGATCGCGTGCAGGCGCATCCGTGCGGACACCCGGCCGGCGCGCGCGAGCGCGGCGAACGCCGGCGCCGGATCCGCCAGCCCGCTGGTCTCGATGACGATGCGGTCGACCGATCGCAGCAGCGCCTCGTCCTCGGCGATCCGAAGCAGCGACCGGCCCAGCCCGTCGTCGGCGCTGCAGCACAGGCAGCCGTTGCCCAGCAGCCGAACGGGCTCGCCGCTGGTCGCCAGCAGCCGGTCGTCCACGCCCTGGTCGGCCACCTCGTTGACGATCACGAGCGTACGCCGCAGGTCGCTGCGCTGCAGGGCAGCCCGCAGCAACGTCGTCTTGCCGCTGCCCAGGAATCCGGAGAGGATGAGCACCGGCAGGCGGGGGTCGCGCACGCCGCTCATGGCTGCTGCCTTTGCCAGAGCCGCTCGATCACCGCATCCGACAGGGGATCGATCGGCTTGCCGGCCAGACGCTCGAGCGCCGGCCAGACCAGGGGCAAGGCGTCCACGATCTCGGTCGCCCCGGACGCACCGCGCACGATCCAGGAGGAGCCGGCCCAGTCCTCGACCTGCGCACCGGCCAGGCCGGCGACACGGTCGAGCAAGCGGACCTGCAGGGCCCGCTCGCGCAAGGGATTCAGCCCGCCGGCCGCCCCGCCCGACACGGCCCGCGACGAGGCCGAACTCCAGTGCGCGACGTTGCCCCAGAGGCCGCACAGCCCGCACATGCGTCAGCCCTCCAGCGGGTGCTCCCGGTCGTAGGCCGCGGCAATCGCCTCCAGCGTCATGAACTCCACCCCGCCGTGGGCCAGCATGTGGTCCATCAGGCGCTCCAGCATCGCCAGCACCTGGGGCCGGCCCGCGACGTCCGGATGCAGGCAGATCGTGAACACCGCGTCATCCATCTTGCGGTACACCCAGTCGAACTGCTCGCGCCACAGCTCCTCGATGTCGCGCGGGTTCATGAAGCCGTGGCTGTTGGGCGCCTTCTTGATGAACATCATCGGCGGCAGGTCGTCCAGGTACCAGCTCACCGGCACTTCGACCAGCGAGGTCTCCTTGCCGCGCACCAGCGGCTTCATCCACGACTCGGCCGGCTGCGAGTAGTCGATCGGCGTCCAGCTGTCGCCGCTGCGCAGCCGGTAGCACTCGAAGTCGCGGTGCATCATGCTGTGGTCGTAGCGGATGCCCCGCTCCAGCAGCAGCGAAGGCGTGGTCGCACTGAGCTCCCACCAGGGGGCCGCATAGCCGCGCGGGCGCCGGCCGCTGAGCTTCTCCACCAGGCCTATGCACTTGTCCAGCACGTCCGCTTCCTGGGCCGGCGTCATCGCCAGCGGGTTCTCGTGCGAGTAGCCGTGCAGGCCGATCTCGTGGCCGCGCTCGGCCACGCGCGCCATCTGCTCGGGGAAGGTCTCGATCGAATGGCCGGGGATGAACCAGGTGGTCTTGATGCCGTAGTGGTCGAACAGGTCCAGCAGCCGGACCGAGCCGACCTCGCCGGCGAACAGCCCGCGCGAGATGTCGTGCGGCGAGTCGGCCCCGCCGAAGGTGCCCAGCCAGGCGGCGACCGCATCCACGTCGACGCCGAATCCGCAGCGAATCCTCTTGCCCATGCGTGCTCCCGATCGTTGCCGCAGGGCAGCCGCTGCCTGGCAACAGGAGCGGCTGGGTTATTCTGCGGTTCACCGACTATGGGACGCGGTCGGAGGCTTCGACAAACGATTTGTTTGCGCGCTCCCATGAGCCAAACTGATGCGTCCGGGCGATGAAACGAGTCATTCCACCGCTGCTGTCACTGCGCGCATTCGAGGCCGCCGCCCGGCACCTGAGTTTTTCCAAGGCCGGCGACGAACTGAACGTGACCCAGGGCGCGATCAGCCGCCAGATCAAGATCCTCGAGGGCTACCTCAACACCTCGCTGTTCAACCGGCTGACCCGCAACGTCGAGCTCACGCCCTTCGGCCAGGCCTACCTGGCGGCCGTCACCTCCGCGCTGGACACGCTCGAGGAAGCGACCAGCAGCCTGGTCAACCGGACCCACTCGCTGTCGATCAGCATCCTGCCGTCCATGGGCAGCCTGTGGCTGATGCAGCGCCTGACCGACTTCAACCGCGCCTACCCCGAAGTGCGGCTGCACGTCTCGAGCTCGCTGGAGCCGGTGGACTTCCGCCGCGACCACGTGGACCTGGCGATCCGGGTCGGCAAGCTGCCCTGGCAGGACTACCCCTGCGACCATTCGGACATCGGCTTCCAGATGGTCGAGAGCTGGGCCGGCGTGACGGCCACGCACCTGTGGGACGACTACCTGACCCCGGTCTGCAGCCGGGCGCTGCTGGAGCGGGAAGGCCCGATCCGGTCACCGCTGGACCTCGACCGCTTCTGCCTGATCCACAACGAGGCCCGCGCCGACGCCTGGCCGTCCTGGCTGGCCGCCAATGGCGCCGCGCGGGTCCAGGGGGCCTCCACGCTGGTGGTGGGGCACTCCTTCCTCGGCGTGAACGCCGCCCGCAACGGCCTGGGCATCGCCTGCGTGCCCACCATCGAGATCGACAAGGTGGAGTGGCGCGACGAACTGGTCCGGCCCTTCACCAGCGAGGTCAAGAGCGCCGGGGCCTACTACCTGCTCTATCCGAAGGACCGGGCCGGCTTCCCCGAGGTGAAGCTGTTCCGGGACTGGCTGAAGTCGCTCTGAACGTGCCGCCGGCAGGGCCGTCAGCGCCTGGGCTGGATCCAGGGGCTCAACCGCCATGCTCCCAGAAGAAGTCCAGCATCGCTGCGGTGGCGTCCGGCCCGGCGGGGTCCGTGAAGCTGCCCTTGCGACTGCCACCGGACCACGCATGCTTCGCTCCATGCACCAGCCAGTGTTCGGCCATTCGCTTGCCGTCGGCATCCAGGCGAACGCGGCGCGTCCATGACCGCCCGCCCGGCACGCTGCCGGACTCGGTGCGCCAGTCGGCTTCGGCTGCGAACAGGTGATCCGCATTCGACGGATGGACCGTCTTGTCCGCGTCGCCGTGGATGACGATGGTGGGCACGTTCGGCGCCGGCGGCGAGCCGGCCGATCGGGCCGGCCCCTCCTTCATCGCCTTCAGTGCCGACGGCACATCCCGCGCCGAGCCCACGGGCAGGCCGGAGTGCACGCCGACGGCCCGGAAGATTTCCGGGTACGCGTGCCCGAGCACCGCGGCCATGGCACCGCCCGCGGACAGGCCCGCCACGTACACGCGCGCGGGGTCGATGGCGTAGCGGCCGATCACGTCCTGGACCATGCCGGCCAGGATCGCAGGCTCGCCGCGCCCCCGAGCCTGGTGGCTGTGCTTGAACCAGTTCCAGCACCGCTGGGGATTGGCCTTTCGCGACTGCGACGGGTAGAGCACGAAGAACCCCCTCTCGCGCGCGGCAACGTTCATGCCGGTGCCCGCCGCGAAGTCGTCCGGATCCTGGGTGCAGCCGTGCAGCATCACCACCAGCGGCATCGGCTGTGAGCCGGCACCCGGCGGTACGTACAGCTTGTAGCTGCGCCCGGCGGTTCCGGTGCCGAAGCGGCCCTCGATGAAGGACGACTCGTCGGCGCGCGCCGGCTGCGGCTCGCCCCCACGGAGCGCGGGGGCCGGGCCGAACCTGCCGGCGCCATCCGTCCCGGGCACCACCCTGGCCTCGACGTCGATGACGGCCGGATCCACGCCACCCGCCCGCGACATCAGTGCGGACCGGATGACGGCAGTGGCCGCGTCGAGGCGACCGGCGCGGGTGAGCCGGGTTGCGTCCTGCATCAGGCGCTGGAAGTCTTCGTGCATGGGGTCGGGGTCATGGCGCGGGCCAAAAGCAGCCCGCACCGAAGCAGATTGAGCCGGCGCGCCGCCGTGCAAGGGCGTCAACGCGTCTTGTTGCCATTCCGGCCTGCGACTGTTACCGATGGTGCAATCGCCGCGCGGGGCCGTCGATCGGCGTAGGGTGGTTGCCCGAATCCCGGAAACCGACATGCACTTGCGCAACGCCCCTTCATCGCTGGCCATGGCCGCCTGCCTGGCGACGAGCGCTGCCCAATCGCAGCAGGCCCTGGTCAGCGTGGACCTCAGCGATGTGTCCGGCCAGCTGGCGGAACGGAACAGCCTCGACGAAAGCCTCATGCCGCTGAGCATGCTGGTCCCGGCCGACGTGGCCTCCAGGGTCTGCGGGATGCCGGTCGGCACCCTGGCACTCACGGCGGCTGGCTGCAGGGCTTCGTCCAGTTCGGTGGAACTGGACGAACTGGTGAAGGAACGCATGAAGGCCGACGAGCCCCCGCCGGCCTTGCCGGCCAGCGGCTTGCGCCCTGACTGAAGGGGCCAAGCGCGCGCTGCGGCCCGGGGATTCCGACAGGGACCGTCGACTCAGCCCTTGGGGAGGTTGCGGATCGTCGCCGCTGCCAGGTAGTTGACCGCAATGGACTGGACCACCGCGACCGTCAGCCGTGCCCTGGCGTCGCTGTCCAGCGCGGGGAAATGCATGGCCACGATCTGCTCCGCTTGCGCGATCTGTGCCTCGACGGCCTCTAGCGCGCTCTCCAGGAGTCGTTCCTCGACGCCGCCGAACTCGCTGGGCTGGGTGGTCATGAAGGCTGCTCCGGCAAACGGGCCTGCTCGCGCGACAGCAGGTCCATCGCACTGTTGATCATCAGCCGGGTCGCCCGCTCCCGCTCCTCGACCGCGTCCCTCCAGTCTTCCCAGGCCTCCTCCGCGAACCCGGCATCGCCGGGAAGCCCTTGGAGGCGACTCCACGCAACCGCCTCCCGGCGCTGGGCGTCTTCGTAACGGCGACGGAGCATGTCGATGCCCTCGTGCCCGACGGGCTGGGCGCCATGGGCCGGCATGTCCTGCACCGGATGGTGCGACTCGCCCGCACCTTCCTGCTGCGCGCGCTGGAGCCCTGCCTCTTCGCGGCTGTGTCCGTCGTGCATCCTGCGCGCAGAGCGCCTGTCTGCCTTGTCCATGGACGTAAGCATGCGCGAGAACGACCGTCGCGCGGCTTCGGCACACAAACCTTTACGCGGCCCCGGCTCACTCGGGAAGAACCGGCGCCGTCGACGTTCACGCCACGGCTTCCGGCACCACCGGCCCGCCCTTGGCCAGCGCCCGCTGGTAGGCGGGACGTGCGCGCATGCGCTCGTGGTAGGCCTGCAGGTGCGGCAGGCGGCGGGCCTCCGGGCTGCGCGACAGCGCGGCCTCCACGGCGAAACTCATCTGGAAGTCGGCCAGGGTGAGCCGGTCGCCGGCGAACCAGGGGGTGCCGGCCAGGTGCGCATCGATCATCTGCACGGCGTTCGCGACGTTGGGGTCGACCAGCTTCTGCTGCACCTGCCCGCACAGGCGGCGCGCGATCGGCCGCACGAAGAAGGGCATGGGCTGGGTCGGGATGGACATGAACACCAGCTTCATCACCAGCCAGTTCATCAGCGAACCTTCGGCGAAGTGCATCCAATAGCGCACCGCCAGCCATTCCGTGGTGCCGGGCGACGGCTGCAGAGAGAGGTCGCCCGCGGCCTGGGCGCCATGGGCATACGCCAGGTACTCCAGGATCGCGGCCGATTCGGCGATCACCACGTCGCCGTCGCACACCACCGGCGACTTGCCCATGGGGTGGATGGCCTTGAGTTCCGGCGGCGCGAGGCGCGTGCGGGGGTCGCGCCGCCAGGTCTTGATCTCATACGGGACGCCCAGTTCCTCCAGCAACCACAGGACGCGCTGGGAGCGGGACGTTTCGAGGTGGTGCACGACGATCATGGCGCGAGAGCGTAACGCAGAGCTGGCGCCGGGTCGCCGCTTCGGATGCGCTGGCATCGTGCGCCGGCTTGGCCTAGAGTGGCCTTCCCGCCCGACCACCCGGAGTGAGACATGCCGATTCGTACTGCATCCTTGTCCAAGCGGATCTCGGCGAATGGCCAGGCGCTGCATCGCGCCCAGATGCGCCGTGGCGCGGACCAGAAGCCCCTGGCCGCCGAGGAGGCGCTGGCCGAGGAGCGCCAGCAGCTGAAGGAGGAGCGCGAGAAGCGCAAGGCGCAGGCGCTGCAACCCAAGCCCAGCGCAGTCGACAAGCTGCTGCGCACGCACCACGCCCAGCCCAGGGACAAGCCGAAGGCCGGCAAGGACGCGCAAGCCACCAAGGACGTCAAGAAGCCGAAGGCGCGCATGTCGCGCGCCGAGAAGCATGCGGAGAAGGCCGCGGCCATCGAGGCCGCGCGCCGGACGCGCAAGCCGGCCGCCACCAAGTGAGGCCGGCGCCGGGCCCCGTTCAGCGGACGTCGCCGTCCACGTAGTACCAGCGCCCGTCGTCCTCGCGCACGAAGCGGCTGCGCTCGTGCAGGCGCGTCCCGCGTCCCTGCACGCGGTAGCGCGCGACGAACTCGACCTCGGCGTGCGAGGCATCCAGCACCCGGTGATCGCGCACCTCCAGGCCCAGCCACTTCACCGCCGGATCCGGGCGTACGTCGGCCGGCCGCGTGCGCGGGTGCCAGGTCGCCAGCAGGTAGGCCTCGTCGCCCAGCACGTAGGCCGTGTAGCGCGAACGCATGAGCGCCTCGGCATCCGGCGCCGGCGCCCCGGCGAGCCAGGGACCGCAGCACTGGTCCTGGGGCAGCGGTCGGCCGCGGCGGTCGGTGCGGCCGCAGGGACAGGGCTTCACCGGCTCCTCCGCGCCGGCACGCGACCGCCGGGGGCCTCCAGCGGCAGCCGCGTCTCCGCCTTCACCTCCTTGAGCACCACGCTCGATCGCACGTGGGTCACGCCGGCGAGCTTGAACAGGGTCTCGTGCAGGAAGCTCTCGTAGCGTTTGATGTCGGGCACCAGCACCTTGATCACGTAGTCGGCCTGGCCGGTGGTGGCGTAGCAGCTGACGATGCGCGGTTCGGCGGCCACCGCTTCCTCGAAGCGGCGTACGTCGTCCTCGTGGTGGCGGGTGAGGTTCACTTCGGCGAGCACGCACAACGACAGGCCGACCTTCTCGCGATCCACCAGCGCCGTGTAGCCGCGGATGATGCCGGCGGCCTCCATCTCCTTCACGCGCTTCCAGCACGGGGTGCTGGACAGGCCGGCGGCGGCGGCCAGCTGCTGCACCGTCTGGCGCGAATCGCGCTGCAGTTCGGCCAGCAGCAGCACGTCGTGGCGGTCGAGGTCGTCCATTCTTCGATTTCGCTGTTCCTGAGAATCTTATTCTCCACGGCACCGAGGGGAACGGAAATGAAGAACCCTTTTCCGGCTCGCGAGAGGTAGCCTCTCCCCTACAGCGCATGCCATCCCGGCGTGAACCGGCGCGGCGGGGGTGAGCGGCGCGACACGGCAGAGGAGACGCCATGGACACCACAGCCACGCCCACCCGCGAAGCGCCCGCGCTCGCCCGCCCCGACTACCAGCTCAGCGACAGCCTGTGGGCGCGCAGCGGCGCGATCTTCCTGACCGGCACCCAGGCGCTGGTGCGCCTGATGCTGATGCAGCGCCAGCGCGACGCCGCCGCCGGGCTGGACACGCGCGGCTTCATCAGCGGCTACCGCGGCTCGCCGCTGGGCATGCTGGACCAGGCGGTGTGGAAGGCGGGGAAGAAGTTCGACGAGGCCGGCCTGCGCTTCCTGCCCGCGATCAACGAGGAACTGGGCGCCACCGCCGTGCTGGGCACGCAGCGGGTCGAGGCCGACCCCGAGCGCACCTGCGCCGGCGTGTTCGCGCTGTGGTACGGCAAGGGACCCGGCGTGGACCGGGCCGGCGACGCCCTCAAGCACGGCAATGCTTACGGCGCCTCGCCGCACGGCGGCGTGCTGATGGTGGCCGGCGACGACCACGGCTGCGTGTCCTCGTCCATGCCGCACCAGAGCGACCAGGCGTTCCAGTCCTGGCATGCGCCCATCGTCTCGCCGGCGAGCGTGGCCGAGTACCTGGAGTTCGGCCTGTACGGCTGGCAGCTCTCGCGCTTCTCCGGCAACTGGGTCGGCTTCACAGCACTGTCGGAAGTGGTGGAGAGCGCGTCGACCGTGGACCTGGACCTCGTCAACGCCCGCGTCGCCGCCTGGCAGGACGGCGACACGGTGCGCCAGCTGACCGGCTACACGCCGCCGCCCGGCGGCCTGCACTACCGCTGGCCCGACCTCCCCTCGCTCGTGATCGAAGAGCGCCTGCACGCCAAGCTGGAGGCGGTGCGTGCCTTCGCCCGCATCAACAGCATCGACCGGCACATCGTGCGCAGCGAGCACGCCACGGTGGGCATCGTCACTGCCGGCAAGGCGCACTACGACTTCATGGAGGTGCTGCGCCGGCTGGACATCGCGCCCGGGACGCTGGCGCAGCACGGCGTGCGCATCTACAAGCTGGGCCTCACCTACCCGATCGAGCCCACCCGCATGCGCGAGTTCGTGCGCGGGCTGAACGAGGTGCTGGTGATCGAGGAGAAGGGGCCGGTGGTCGAGGAGCAGCTGCGGGCCATGTTCTACAACGCGCCCGAGCGCCCGGTGATCGTCGGCAAGACCGATGCCGGCGGCGCCCCGCTGGTGTCGGCGCTGGGCGAGCTGCGGCCGTCGCGCCTGATCGCCATCGTGGCCGACTGGCTGGCGGCCCACTACCCCGACCTGGACCGCCGCCACCTGGTGCGCGACTTCACGCTGCCCGAGCTGCTGTCCAACGAGAGCGACAGCGTCAAGCGCCTGCCCTACTTCTGCGCCGGCTGCCCGCACAACACCAGCACCCGCGTGCCGGAGGGCTCGCATGCCCAGGCCGGCATCGGCTGCCACTTCATGGCCAGCTGGATGGACCGCGACACCGAGGGCCTGATCCAGATGGGCGGCGAAGGCGTGGACTGGGTCTCGCACGCCATGTTCACCAAGGTTCCGCACGTGTTCCAGAACCTGGGCGACGGCACCTACTACCACTCGGGCTACCTCGCCATCCGGCAGGCGGTGGCCGCGAAGTCGACGATCACCTACAAGATCCTGTTCAACGACGCCGTCGCCATGACCGGCGGGCAGCCGGTGGACGGGATCATCAGCGTCGACGGCATCGCCCGCCAGGTCGAGGCCGAGGGCGTGAAGCAGGTGGTGGTGGTCTCGGACGACATCGGCAAGTACGACGCGATCAAGGGCCGCTTCCCCGCCGGCACCGAGTTCCACGACCGCAGCCAGCTCGACGCCGTGCAGCGCCGGCTGCGCGAGGTGGCCGGCGTCACCGTGCTGATCTACGAGCAGACCTGCGCCGCCGAGAAGCGCCGCCGGCGCAAGAAGGGCGAGCTGGTGGATCCGGCCCGGCGCGTGTTCATCAACGACCGCGTCTGCGAGGGCTGCGGCGACTGCAGCGTGCAGAGCAACTGCGTGGCGGTACAGCCGCTGGAGACGTCCCTCGGCCGCAAGCGCAAGATCGACCAGAGCAGCTGCAACAAGGACTACTCCTGCGTGCAGGGCTTCTGCCCCAGCTTCGTGGGGGTGATCGGGGGCCAGTTGAAGAAGCGGGTCGGCGCGCTCGGCGCCGGGCTGGCCGACTTCAACCGCCATGTCGCCGCCCTGCCCGCTCCCGCGCCGCACACCTGGACCGCTCCCTACGACCTGCTGGTCACCGGCGTCGGCGGCACCGGGGTGGTCACCGTCGGCGCGCTGATCACCATGGCGGCCCACCTGGAGGGCAAGAGCGCCAGCGTGCTGGACTTCATGGGCTTCGCGCAGAAGGGCGGTTCGGTGCTGAGCTTCGTGCGCCTGGCCGACGTGCCCTCGCGCCTCAACCAGGTGCGCATCGACACCCAGCAGGCCGACGCCCTGCTCGCCTGCGACCTGGTGGTGGGCGCCTCGGCCGATGCCCTGGCCACGGTGCGCCACGGCCGCACCCGCATCCTGGCCAACACGCACCAGGTGCCGGTGGCCGAGAGCCTGCGCAATCCGGATGCCAGCCTGAAGGTGCCGGCCCTGCTGGAGAAGCTGCGCTTCGCCGCCGGCGCCGACCGCGTCGAGACGCTGGATGCGCAGGCGCTGGCCGAGGCCTTCATCGGCGACGCCATCGTCTCCAACATCCTGGCGCTGGGCTATGCCTGGCAGCGCGGACTGGTGCCGGTGGGACTGGCGGCGCTGACGCGGGCGATTGAATTGAATGGCGTCGGCGTGGCCAACAACCAGCTGGCGTTCTCGCTGGGCCGGCTGGCCGCCGCCGATCCGCAGGCCGTGGCCGCGCTGCTGCGCGAACCGCAGGCCGAAGCCGCGCCTGCGGGCGACACGCTGGAGGCCCTGGTGGCCCGCGGCGTGCAGCACCTGACCGGCTACCAGGGCAAGGCCTATGCGCGCCGCTACGCCGACTTCGTCGCCCGCGTGCGCACGCGCGAAGCCGCGCTCGGCGCCGACAGCAGCCTGCCCTTCACCCGCGCGGTGGCGCAGTCGCTGCTCAAGCTGATGGCCTACAAGGACGAGTACGAGGTGGCGCGCCTGTACACCGACGGCGAGTTCCTGCAGTCCCTGCACCAGCAGTTCGAAGGCGATCCGCAGCTGGAGTTCTACATGGCGCCGCCGCTGCTCTCGCGGGCCAGGGACGGGCAGCGCCCGCGCAAGATCCGGCTGGGCGGCTGGATGCTGCCGGCGATGAAGCTGCTGGCGCACGGCAAGCGCCTGCGCGGCACGGTGCTCGACGTCTTCGGCTACACCGAGGAAAGGACGCTGGAGCGCGCGCTGGTGCGCGAGTACGCCCAGCGGATCGAGTCGCTGCTGCCGGAGCTGTCGGCGGAGCGGCTGGCGCTGGCCGCCGAGATCGCCCGCGTGCCGCTGTCGATGCGCGGCTACGGACCCGTCAAGCGCGCCGCGGTGGACGCGGCGCGCCTGCGCGAGGCCGAACTGCTGCACCGGTTCGACCCGGCGAAGTACCCCAAGCCCTCCGGGCCGGCGGGTGCCGGGCAGTTGCGCGGCATCCGGGTGGTGGCGGCGTAGGCGTCCCCGTCGGCCGCCGCCCCACCCCGTCATCTCCGCGCAGGCGGGGGATCCGGCGCAACGCGCCCGCGCACCAGCGCGGCGGCCGCCACGCACAAGCCCAGCGCCGCGCCGAGCAGCACCGGGCCGCGATGACGATCCAGCCAGAACTGGAAGCTGCCGTCCTTCGCCTCCGCATCGAAGCGACCGTGGGCGCCGTGATCGCCGGCGACCGGCTGCCACAGGTTGTCCGGGCGCGGGCTGGGCAGCGGGTCGGGGTCCTGCTGGCCCTCGACCGCGCGCCGGCCCAGCATGCGATCGAGCAGGCCGGGGACCAGGCGGTTGCCCAGGATGGCCTGCGCCGCCGGCCAGCCGACCCAGAACTCGCGCCGCGGCCGCGTCGCCGCCAGGTACACCGCGCGGGCCGCCAGTTCCGGCTGGAAGATCCTGCCCATGGGCCGCGGGCGGCGCGGCAAGGTGGTGCGGCCCCATTCGAACTGCGGCGTGTTGAAGGCCGACAGCTGCACCATGCTGAGCCGCACCCGGCTGCGGTCGTGCGCCAGTTCGCTGCGCAGCGAATCGGTGAAGCCGCGCAGCGCCGCCTTGGCGCCACAGTACGGCGCCTGCAGCGGGATCGACCGGTAGGCCAGCGCCGATCCGACCTGCACGATGGTGCCGCGGTCGCGCGGCTTCATGCGCCGCAGCGCGGCCAGCGTCCCCCACACCGCGCCCAGGTAGGTCACCTCGGTGGCGCGCCGGAAGTCCCTGGCGTCGACCTGCATCGCCGGCGAGAAGATGGTCGCCATGGCGTTGTTCACCCACACGTCGATCGCACCCCACTGCGCCTCGACGGCAGCGGCGGCGGCCTCCACCTGCTGCTCGTCGGCCACGTCGGTCGGCAGCACCAGCGCCTGGCCGCCCAGCGCCTGGACTTCGCGGCGCGCCGCCTCCAGCCCGTCGGCGCCGCGCGCCAGCAGCGCCACCCGCCAGCCCCGCCGGCCGAACTCGCGCGCAATCGCACGCCCGATGCCGGCCGATGCGCCGGTGACCACCACCACGCCCGGTTCGCGTCCATCCATCCCTTGCTCCTTCCTCACCACTGGCCCGCCGGCTCGCCGCGACCGGCCCGGTCCAGCGAGAGCGCCGCGGTGATCGCCCCCACGTGGCTGAACGCCTGCGGGAAGTTGCCCATCGGCCGCAGGTCGCTCGCCGCGTACTCCTCGGCGAACAGGCCCAGCGGGTTGCGCAGTGCCAGCAGGCGCTCGTACATTGCCCGCGCCTCCTGCAGCCGCCCCTGCCGCGCCAGGCAGTCGACGCACCAGAAGCCGCTGATCGCGAACAGGTGCTCGGGCCCGGCGACGCCGTCGTAGTCGGTGCCCGGCGGGTAGCGGTACAGCAGCCCCTGGGACGACAGCGTGCGCAGCACGTGGTCCACCGTGCCGCGCATGCGCGGGTGCCGGGCGTCGATGTAGCCCAGGCGAGGCATCAGCAGCACGCTGGTGTCCGGCGCGTCGCTGCCGTAGTAACCGACGTAGCTGCCCACGGCGTCGTTCCAGCCCTGCGCCTCGATCCCGGCGCGCACGGCCTCGCGCTCGCGCGCGACGCGCTGCGCGTCGATCGGCAAACCATGGTCCCGGTGCAGCTGCAGCGCGCGGTCCAGCGCCGCCCAGCACATCAGCTTGGAGTGGACGTTGTGGCGCGGCGGCAGGCGGATCTCCCAGATGCCGTGGTCGGGCTGGCGCCAGATGCGGCAGACCTGGTCGGTGAACTCGGCCAGCAGGTCCTTCTCGTGCTCGTCGAGGGAGCCGCCCATCTCGATGTCGTCGCAGTTGGTCAGGATCACCTCGCCATACGCGTCGTGCTGCAGCTGGCCGGCCGCCGCGTTGCCGATGCGCACGGGGCCGATGCCGTGGTAGCCCCGCAGGTGGGGCAGCACCACCTCCGCGAGGTCGGTCTCGCCATGCACGCCGTACAGCGCGTTCAGCTTCGGCCGCGTGGCGCGCGTGGCATGCAGCAGCCAGTGCGAGAACGCCCGGCTCTCGGCCGAATAGCCCAGGTCGGTGAAGGCGTGCAGCACCAGCGAGGTGTCGCGCAGCCAGCAGTAGCGGTAGTCCCAGTTGCGACCGCCGGCCTCGCTCTCCGGCAGCGAGGTGGTGGCCGCTGCCACTACGGCGCCGGTCGGCCGGTGCGCGAGCAGCTTGAGCGCCAGCGCCGAGCGCATCACGTCCCCGGCGTACTCGCCCCGGTAGGTGCACAGGTCGCACCAGGCGCCCCACCAGGCGACGGTCGCGGCGAGCCGCCCGTGCACGTCCTCGTGCGCCGCATCCGGCGAGCTGGACGACACGGCGCCGGCATGCAGCAGGGCGACACCCACCTCGCCGGCGCGCATGCGCAGCGAACCGCGCAGCGCACCCCCGCCGGCCGGCTCCAGCGGCAAGGTGGTGCTCAGCTGCGCCTCGAAGCCGCCGCCGCTGCAACGCCACTGGCCGTTGCCCAGCCCGTCGATGCGCACGCGGGCCCGGGCGTAGTCCGGGCGCGGGTCGAACAGCGCCTCCAGCGTGACCTCGCCCTGCAGGCAGCGCACCCGGCGCACGATCTCCTGCGGCGATTCGCCGTGCGCGCCGGCGCCGCCGGCTTCGGGCAGCGGCATGAAGTCGGTCAGCTCCAGCTCGCCGCCCTCGCAGGTGAAGCGCGTCTGCAGCACGTTGGTGCGCGGCAGGTAGGCCTGGCGCGCCTCGCGCACGCCGCGCGGCGTCAGCGCGAAGCGGCCGCCGCGCTCGCGGTCCAGCAGCGACGCGAAGCAGGACGGGCTGGCGAAATCGGGCGAGCACCACCAGTCGATCGAACCGAAGCGCGACACCAGGGCCACGGTGCGGCAGTCGCCGATCGCGCCGTAGTCGGCGATCGAGCAGTCCGCCACCGGGTCGGGGAAGGGGATGAAGGCAGTCATGGCAGCTCCGGGGCGACGGCTCTCCTCAGGCGCCGGAACACGCCGGCACCAGGAGCACGGCCATCGTCTCCCAGGCGATCGCCAGCAGCGCCAGGGCCAGCAGCGCCAGCGAGGTCCAGCGCACGAAGCGCCGGCTGTGCTCCGATTCGCTGCGGGGCCGGGCGGCGGCGCAGGCCGCGAGCACGGCCGCAGCCAGCGCGCCGGCCGCGACGATGGCCCAGGCCTCCCACGGCAGGCCGCCCCAGCGGGCCGCCGAACCGCTGCGCGCGCAGGCGATGCCGTTCAGGCCGTAGATCAGCACGAAGTGGGCCGCCCACACCATGGGCCCGGCGAACAGCAGCAGCAGGTCGTGGGTGGCAACGGGCAATCGCATGCATCACCCCAGGAGCAGGCGCGGGAAGCCATGCACCAGCGCCAGCGCGACCAGCCCCTGCACCACGGTGTAGTTCCAGAACAGGCGCGTGTTGTCGAAGGTCTGCCGGCGCTGCGCCGACAGCATCCCGGCGAAGGACCGCGCCAGCGTGTACAGGCCCATGGTGGCGCTGATGGCGACGAACAGCCCCTGCAGCGCCGCGAGCCCGTACACCACGGCGCCATAGGCGGTCTCGCGCGGCGACAGGCCCGCGTCCTGCTGCGCCTCGACCTCGACCACCAGGGAGGCGCACAACAGCAGCACGGCGACCGCCAGCACCCCGCGCAGCGGCCCGGCGCTCCGGGCCGGGTCGGCCGCCAGCCGGCGGCTGCACCAGCGCACGCCCAGCGCGCTGGCCAGCAGCAGGCCGGCCGAGGCCGCCGGCGAGCCCAGCCCCGGCAAGGCCTCGACTGCCGTCGGCCACACGTCCGGGGACACCGTCCACAGGAACAGGTAGCTGAACACCAGCGAGCCGAAGATGGAGCCGCACACCAGGATCAGCACCACCATGGCCCACCACGAATGCGAATCCGGGCCGGTCATCTGCACCGGCAGCCGCAGCCCGCCGCCTACGTCCACCGGCGGGTGGCTGGGACCGGGGTCGCTCCCCCACAGCCACCACACGACGGAGGCGAGCGCCAGCGCGCCGAACAGCAGCGCGGGCAGCACCAGCTTCACCGTCAGCAGCAGGAAGAAGCCGGCGGTGCCGACCGCCGCCAGCAGCGGCGACCAGCCCGGCCCCGGCATCTGCAGCAGGTACTGCGGCCTGGCGTCGATCGCGCTGGTGACGATGGTCTCGCGCCCGCCGGTGGCCGTGCCGGGCAGGTAGTAGCGACCCTCCTTCACGTCCTCGGACAGCCCGGGCTGGTCCCACAACGGCTCGCGGCTGTGGACGATCGGGATGCTGCGGTTGCCGTAGTCGCCGTTGGGCAGCCATTCGAGCGTGCCCGCGCCCCAGACGTTGCCGGCGTTGGGATTGCCGATGCGCAGGTGCAGCGCCATGTCGACCACCACCACCAGCACGCCGGCGGCGATCAGGAAGGCGCCGCCGGTGGACAGCAGGTTCAGCTCGGCCCAGCCCGGGTAGTCGGCGTAGGTGTAGACGCGCCGCGGCATCCCCATCAGCCCGGTGAGGTGCATGGGGAAGAAGGTGAGGTTCACGCCCACGAACATCAGCCAGAACGCCCACTGGCCCATGCGCTCGGACAGCGCCTTGCGGCTGATGTAGGGGGTCCAGTAGTAGAGGGCGCCGAACAGCGGGAACACCATGCCGCCGATCAGCACGTAATGCAGGTGCGCCACGATGAAGTAGCTGTCGTGGGCCTGCCAGTCGAAGGGCACCACGGCCACCATCACCCCGGTGAGCCCGCCCAGCACGAAGATGAAGAAGAAGCCCAGCACGAACAGCATGGGCACCTTCAGCGGCCGCAGGCGCTTCGCGGCCGCCAGGGTCGCGATCCAGGCGAACACCTGGATGCCGCTGGGGATGCTCACCGCCATGCTGGCCGCCGAGAAGAAGCTCAACGACAGCTGCGGGATGCCCGTGGTGAACATGTGATGCACCCACAGGCCGAAGCTGAGGAAGCCGGCGCCCACCAGTGCCAGCACCACCAGCCGGTAGCCCACCAGCGGCGTGCCGGCCATCGCCGGAATGATCATGGAGACCATGCCGGCGGCCGGCAGGAAGATGATGTAGACCTCGGGGTGGCCGAAGAACCAGAACAGGTGCTGCCACAGCAGCGGGTCGCCGCCCTTGGCCGCCACGAAGAAGGGCCACTGGAAGCTGCGTTCGATCTCCAGCAGCAGCGTGCCCAGGATGATGGCCGGGAAGGCGAAGATGATCATCCCGGCGATCACCAGCATGGACCACGCGTAGACCGGCATGCGGCCCAGGGTCATGCCGGGCGCGCGCGTGCGCAGCACGCCCACCACGATCTCGATCGCGCCGGCGATGGCCGAGATCTCGATGAAGCCTATGCCCAGCAGCCACCAGTCGGCGTTGTCGGCGGGCGCGTACTCGTAGCTGGTCAGCGGCGGGTACATGAACCAGCCGCCGCGCGGCGCCAGGCCCCAGAAGATGGTGGCGAAGAAGATCAGCCCGCCGATCGCATAGGCCCAGAAGGCGTACATGGACAGCCGCGGGAACGGCAGGTCGCGCGCGCCCAGCATGTTGGGCAGGATCAGCACGCCCATGGCCTCCACCGCCGGCACGGCGAACAGGAACATCATCACCGTGCCGTGCATGGTGAACAGCTGGTTGTACAGGTCGTGGCCGACCAGCGTGTTCTCCGGCACCGCCAGCTGCGTGCGCATCACCAGCGCCAGCACGCCGGCCAGCAGGAAGAACAGCAGCGAGGTGCCGACGTAGTAGACGCCGACATAGGTGTTGTTGACCCGCGTGAGCAGCCGGATGCCGGTGGGCGGCTTCCAGGCCCGCTGCAGTTGCTCGAACTCGCCCGGCGGCCGCGGCAGCGGGTTCGGATAGTCGACGGTGGCGCTCGGATCGCTCATGGCTCGCGCAGGCGGTAGAGCAGCACCAGGCCGGCCGCGTAGCAGAACAGCACCGTCACCGAGTCGATCCCCATGCGCGCGATGGTCCGGTCGCGCCGCTCCAGCAGCCCGACCAGGTAGATCGCCGACAGCACCGCGCCCAGCAAGCTGGCCGCCAGGGCAAAGCGGCCGACCTCCCGCAGCGCCGGCCCGCCGCCGTACAGCAGGTCCGCGACGAAGACCAGCATCACGTTGAACAGGCTGCCGCCGAAGATGCCGGCCAGGGCCAGCTGGTAGCGGCGCCGCCGCATGGAGGTCACCACCGTGCTGATCTCCGGCAGGGAGCCGGCCACGCCGGTCAGGGCCACGCCGACGAAGCTGGCGCCCAGTCCGGTCTGCTGCGCGATCGCCTCGCCGCTGCGGGCGAGCAGGAACCCGGCCGCCAGGATCACCGCACCCGCCGCGGCCAGCTTCAGCAGCAGCGGGCGCACAGGCTCGCCCGCCGGCGGGGGCGGCGCCTGTGCAGCCAGGGGGTCCTCCTCCCCGCGGCTGCGCTGCGCCTCGGTGGGCTGCGCCTGCCAGGCGGCCCGGCCCCGTTCGCGCGCGATGGTGCGCACGCTGACGAGATACAGCAGCAGCAGGCCCCAGGTCCAGGCGCCGGCGCCCAGCAGCGCCACGTCGCCGGCCAGCAGCCCCAGGGCCAGCACCAGCAGCATCAGCACCACGAAGGTGGCCTGCAGCAGCACGGTGCGATGGCCTGCGACCACCGTCAGCGCATCGCGGCCGACGATCGCATCGCCCACCGCCAGCAGCGTGATCTGCACCGCGATGCTGCCCAGCAGGTTGTTGATCGCGAGGTCCGGCGTGTCGGCCACCGCGGCATCCAGCGTGACCGCGGTTTCCGGCAGCGAGGACAGGGCCGCCAGCACCACCATGCCGACCAGGGCCTGCCCCAGCCCGCTGGCCGAGGCCAGCCGGTCGGCGTTCACGGCCAGCCGGCTGCCGGCGATCCACACCAGCGCCGCGCACGCGAGGAAGGCCAGCGCGTTGAAGCCCGCCGCGTACTGCGAGAAATCCAGCCACGCCATCAGCGCAGCCCCTCCAGGTAGGTCGCCAGCGCGCGCAGTTCCTCGCCCGAGAAGCGGCGGTAGGAGGGCATGCGGACGCCGGGCTTGGCGTGCTGCGGATCGGCGATCCAGGCTTCCAGCGAGCCGATGCCGTTGGGCAGCGTGCCGGCGGCCAGCGTGAGGCGGCTGCCCACGTGCGTGAGGTCGGGGCCCAGCGTGCCGTTGGCGCCGCTGCCGCGGACCGTGTGGCACACGCTGCAGCGGGCCTGCTCGAACAGCGCCCGGCCCCGCTGCGCGGGCCCTGGCTGCGGATCGGCGGCCGGCTGCCGTGCGTCCTGCAGCCACCGTGCGTGGGCCTCCGGCGGCTGCGCCACCACGTGCAGCGCCATGCGCGCGTGCTGCGCGCCGCAGAACTCGGCGCACTGGCCGCGGTAGACACCGGCCGCGTCGGCGCGCAGGCGCAGCCGGTTGACGTGGCCGGGCAGCATGTCGAGCTTGCCGGCCAAGCTGGGCAGCCAGACGCTGTGCACCACGTCGGCCGAGGCCAGCAGCAGGTCCACCGGCTCGCCGACCGGGACGTGGATCTCGTTGGCCGTCTCCAGCAGCACGTGGCCATCCGCATCGAGATAGCGCACGCGCCACCACCACAGCTCGCCGGTCACCTGGATGCGGGTGGCGGCCGGCTGCGCCTGGGACCGCACCATCTGCGCGGCGATGCCGAAGGTATGGACCAGCAGCGCCGTCAGGGCGAGCACGGGAAAGACGATGCCGGCGGCGACCACGAAGCGGCGCTGGCTCAGCCAGCTGCGCAGCGGCGCCGGGCCCGCGATCGCGACCGCACAGAGGGCCATCACCACCACGAAGACCAGCGCGCCGCCGATGAACAGCACCCAGGTGATGCCCAGGATCTGCGCCGCCGGCTCGCCATGGGCCTGCAGCGTGGACTGCGCGACTTGGGCGGGCACGTGGGCGGGACTCGACACGAGGCGGTGGAAGGGGCGTTCGGGCGGGCTCGGCCGGCAGGCCGTGATCCGCACCTTCGCGAGGCGCGGGCCACGGCCATCTTCCCCGAGGCACGGCGCGCCGTGGGCCGCGGCGCAGCCCAACCGGGCCCCTTTTTTTCCTCAATTTGCTACAGCAGCGCTGGCCGGGCCCACGGCTGCGGGACCGCAGCCCAGAATGGACGGCGATGCGCCGGCCGCAGCGGGCGCAGGAAGTCCAGCGTCCATGCCCCTGCCCGCCCGCCGACCGTCCTTGCCCCGACCCTTTCCGGTGCTGCTGCTGGCGCTGCTCGCAGCCGGCTGCGGTTCGCCGGAGCCCCACCCGGTCCACGTCGCCGGCGGCGACGCGCAGCGCGGCCGCGAGCTGATCGAGCGCTATGGCTGCGTGGCCTGCCACAGCATCCCCGGCCTGGCCTCGTACGGCGCGAACGTCGGCCCGCCGCTGGTAAGCCTGTCGCAGCGCGGCTACCTGGCCGGGGTGCTGCCCAACACGCCCGAGGACATGGTGCGTTGGCTGCGCGACCCGCCCGGGGTGGACCCGCGCACCGCGATGCCGAACCTCGGCGTGTCGCAGGACGAGGCGCTGGACATCGCGGCCTACCTCTACTCGCAGCACCGATGACCCTGCGGTTGCGCACGCTCGTGCTCGGTTTCGTGGCCATGCTACTGGCCGGGGTCGTCGGCGGCGCGGTGCTGGTCTACATGGGCTTCTACGACATCTCGGCAATGCGGCAGCACACCAAGCCGGTGTTCCACCTGCTCGACTTCGCGATGGCGCGCGCGATCGACGTGCGCGCCGATGCCGTGCCGCCCGGCGACCTCGGCGAGGAGCGTCGCGTGCGCGCCGGGCTGGCGCAGTTCCAGCGCCATTGCCTGCAATGCCACGGAGCGCCGGGCGTGGCGCCCGAGGCCCTGGCCTTCGGGCTCACGCCCGCGCCCGCCAACCTGCTGCACGCGGGGCGCACCTGGCCGCCCAGCGAGATCCAGTGGGTGGTGGCCAACGGCGTCAAGATGACGGGCATGCCCGGTTGGGGCTGGCGGCTCAGCGAGGAGGAGATCTGGGACCTGGTCGCCTTCGTGCAGGCCATGCCGCGGCTGTCGCCGCGCGCCTATGCGGAACTGGCCGGATCGCTGCCTGGTACGGCCCAGGCTGCCGCCCCCGTGCCGGCGCCGCCGCAGCCGGCGCCGGACGGACCGGCCACGCGGCCCGGTCGCGTGGACGCCGGGCGCTTCGCGACCCAGCAGTACCTGTGCGCCACCTGCCACGTGATCCCCGGCGTGGTCGGCGCCAACCAGCACGTCGGCCCGCCGCTGGGCGGCATCGCCGGCCGCGCCTACATCGGCGGCGTGCTGCCCAACTCGCCGGAGAACATGGTGCGCTTCCTGCGCGACCCGCAGGCCGTCGATCCGTTGTCGGCCATGCCGGCGCTCGGTCTGACCGAACAGGATGCCCGCGACATCGCGGCCTTCCTGTTCACGCTGGACAAGGTCGAGGGGAAGTAGCTGGTGCCCCGCTCACGCGCCGGGCGTGCGCGGCACCGGGATGTCGAAGTGCATCACGTCCTCGCGCATGCCCAGCCCGGTGTACAGCGCGATGGCCGGGTCGTCGCCGTAGTCCGCCTGCACGAAGATCACCCAGGCGCCACGGGCAGCGGCTTCCTGCTGCAGGTGGCGGATCATGGCCGTGGCGATCCCTTGCCGGCGCTGCGCCTCGGCCACGGCGAGGTCGTAGATGTAGACCTCGCTGCGGGCCTGCTCGAACTTGGGCAGCACGTAGGCGGCCAGGCCGCCGACCACGGCACCGCCCTGGAATGCGGCCACGGCGATGAAGGTGTCGGACTCGAGCAGCCGCTGCAGCCACGCATCGTCGGGCTGGGCGGCGCAGAAGGTGGGCACGTCGTCGAAGGCGCGGCCGAACACCTCGAGCATGGCGCGCATGGCGTCGACGTCGCCGGGACCGAGGGTGCGGACGGAGTGCGGCTTGGACATCAGGCGAATCTCCTCATCGTCGGGACGGGCGTCGGGGCATAGGCCCACTGCCACAATGGCGCCCGCCAACCGGCATTCTTGCCGCGGGCCGAGGCCCCGGCCATCCACGACGAACAAGGAGCTGCACATGAGCGTCAATGACAAGCTGAAGGAACTCGGGATCGCGCTGCCCCCCGTGGGCACGCCGGCCGCCGCCTATGTGCCCTTCGTGCAGACCGGCCAGCTGGTGTTCGCCTCCGGCCACATCGCGCGCCGCGACGGCAAGCCCTGGGTCGGGCAGCTGGGCAAGACCATGGGCACCGAGGAGGGCCAGGCGGCGGCGCGCGCCGTCGCCATCGACCTGCTGGGCACCCTGAACGCCGCGGTCGGCAACTTGGACAAGGTGGTGCGCATCGTCAAGCTGGTCGGGCTGGTGAACTCCACCGCCGACTTCACCGAGCAGCACCTGGTGATCAACGGCGCCAGCGAGCTGTTCGCCCAGGTGTTCGGCGACAAGGGCGCCCACGCCCGCGCCGCCTTCGGCGTCGCGCAGATCCCGCTGGGGGCGTGCGTGGAGATCGAGCTGATCGCGGAAGTGGCTTAGGCCGTCATTCCCGCGAAGGCGGGAATCCAGTGCTTGCGGCTCTCAACGTCGCAGGGCGCTGCCCTCGATCGCCGCCCCCACCTCACCGCCGCGCGTCCGGCGGGATCGCGTAGGTCCCGACCGCGTGCGCCACCATGTCGGGCAGGCCTTCCGAGTACAGCGACACCTCGCCGACCGCCAGCGTGCGGCCCAGCTTGAGCAGCTTGCAGACGCCGACGATGCGGCGATCGGCCACCGGCTTGCGCATGAAGTTGAAGTTCAGGCTGGTGGTCACCGTCAGCGGCACGATGCCGATCTCGCCCAGGATGGCGACGTACAGCGCCACGTCGGCGGTGGCCATCATCACCGGCCCGGCCACGGTGCCGCCCGGCCGCAGTTCGGCCAACCCGACCTCGTGGACCACGGTGGCGGAGCGCTCGCCCACCTCCAGGACCTGTACCCGCGTCTGCGGGAATTCCGTCGCGATGAAGTCCGCGATCGCCTGCTTGCCCGGCTTGTTCACTGCGCTGCCCCTCATTCCACCCGTTCGATCATCACCGGCTTGAAGCCCAGGTCCGCCGCCTTGCCCTTGCGGCCGCGTGCGCCGCGCGCGTTGTTCAGCGAGCGGATCTCGAGCGTTTCCTCGCGTTCCTTGCCGCCGCGGCCGAGGCCGGCCAGCCGCACGCTGCGCGTGTAGGCGGCGGCGCCGGCCAGCGCATCCTTGGGCTCCAGGTCGATCAGCACCAGCCCGCGCCCGCCATTGGCTTGGGGGCGCAGTTCACCGATCTCGAAGGTCAGGATGCGGCCGCCGGTGGACGCGCAGGCCACGTGGGTGGCGGGCGCATGCAGGCCGGTGGCGGCCGCGCCGGAAGCGGCCGGCACGTTGGCCGGCGAGGGCTTGCACACCGTCTCGCCCGGGCCGCAGCTGATGAAGGCCTTGCCGCCACGCTGGCGCGCGGTCATGTTCTCCACCGTCGCGAGGAAGCCGTAGCCGCCGCTTTGCGACAGCAGCAGCCACGCGCCGGCGGCGCCGGCGAAGTAGTGCACCACCTGTGTGCCCGATTCCAGGTCGATGAAGGTGGTGACCGGCTGGCCGTCGCCGCGCGCGCCGGGCAGCACGGACACCGGGATCGAGTAGATGCGCCCGTTGCTGCCGAAGGCCAGCAGCGTGTCGACCGTGCGGCACTCGAAGGTGCCGTACAGCCCGTCGCCGGCCTTGAAGGCGAAGCTGCCGGCCTCGTGGCCGTGGCCCTGGCGGGCGCGCACCCAGCCCTTCTGCGAGACGACCACGGTGACCGGTTCGTCGATCACGCGCACCTCGGCCACGGCGCGCTTCTCGGCCTGGATCAGCGTGCGGCGCGCATCGGCGAACTGCTTCGCGTCCTGCTCGATCTCCTTGACCATCAGCCGGCGCAGCGCGGCCGGGCTGCCCAGGATCTCCTCCAGCTTCTTCTGCTCCTCGCGCAGGTTCTTCAGCTCCTGCTCGATGCGGATCGCCTCCAGCCGGGCCAGTTGCCGCAGCCGGATCTCCAGGATGTCCTCGGCCTGGCGGTCCGACAGGCGGAAGCGGTCCATCAGCGCCTGCTTGGGCTCGTCGCTGCCGCGGATGATGGCGATCACCTCGTCGATGTTCAGCAGTACCAGCTGCCGGCCCTCGAGGATGTGGATGCGGTCCAGCACCTTGTCCAGGCGGTGCCGCGAGCGGCGCTCGATGGTGCGCTGGCGGAACTCGACCCACTCGGCGAGCATCTGCCGCAGCGGCTTCTGCACCGGCTTGCCGTCCAGCCCGATGGAGGTCAGGTTGATCGGAGCCGACGTCTCCAGGCTGGTGTGCGCCAGCAGCGTGGTGATCAGCTCGTTCTGGTCGATGCGGCTGGTCTTGGGCTCGAACACAAGGCGGACCGCGGCGTCCTTGCTCGATTCGTCGCGCACCGCGTCCAGCACCGCCAGCACGGTCTGCTTGAGCTGCAACTGCTCCTGCAGCAGCGCCTTCTTGCCCGACTTGACCTTGGGGTTGGTGAGCTCCTCGATCTCCTCCAGCACGCGCTGGGCGCTGACGCCGGGCGGCAGCTCGTACACCACCATCTGCCACTGGCCGCGCGCCAGTTCCTCGATCTTCCAGCGGGCCCGCACCTTGAGCGAGCCGCGGCCGCTGCGGTAGGCCTCGGCGATGTCGGCGGCGCTGCTGATGATCTGGCCGCCGCCCGGGTAGTCGGGCCCGGGCAGCAGGGCGAACAGCTCGTCGTCGGTCAGCCTCGTGTTCTTCACCAGCGCCACGCAGGCGTCGGCCACCTCGCGCAGGTTGTGGCTGGGGATCTCGGTCGCCAGGCCGACGGCGATGCCGCTGGCGCCATTGAGCAAGGAGAACGGCAGGCGCGCGGGCAGCTGCAGCGGCTCCTGCGTGCTGCCGTCGTAGTTGGGCGCGAAGTCCACCGTGCCCTCGTCGATCTCCTCCAGCAGCAGGTTGGTGATCTTGGCCAGCCGCGCCTCGGTGTAGCGCATGGCCGCGGCACCGTCGCCGTCCCGGCTGCCGAAGTTGCCCTGGCCGTCGATCAGCGGGTAGCGCTGGCTGAAGTCCTGCGCCATGCGCACCAGCGCGTCGTAGGCGGCCTGGTCGCCGTGCGGGTGGAAGCGGCCCAGCACGTCGCCCACCACGCGGGCGCTCTTGACCGGCTTGGCGCCGGCGCCGCCGCCGAAGCCCAGGCCCATGCGCCACATCGAATACAGGATGCGGCGCTGCACCGGCTTCTGGCCGTCGCTCACGTCGGGCAGCGCGCGGCCCTTGACCACGCTGAGGGCGTATTCGAGGTAGGCGCGCTGGGCGTAGCTGGCCAGGTCGATCTGGTCGTCGCTGCCGCCGTCGTCCAGGGAGATCAGTTGTTCTTGGTCGCTCATCGGTCAGGTCCAGGGCGCGCCCGGCCACGATGGCGTCGGACGCGCGGGTTCGGTTCTAGTCGGTGTCGGACGCCGCCAACTCGGGCGGGCGGGACGCCAGCGCCGGTGGCAGGTTGCCGCGGCCGGCCGCGCCGCCGGGCGGGCCGGACAGTTCGATCCGCACGCGGTGCGGCACGCTGCGCCCCGAGGCCACCCGCGCGGGCGGCTTCAGCATGGCGTACAGCTGCAGCACCGTCTGCACGTAGTTGCGGGTCTCTCGGTAGTTCGGGATGCGGTTGCCGGCGCGCTGCACGGCGCCCTCGCCCGCGTTGTACGCGGCCAGCGCCAGCTCCAGCTGGCCGGGGAACAGGTCGAGCAGGTAGCGCAGGTAGCGGGCGCCGGTGCGGATGTTGGTGCGCGGGTCGGCCAGCTTCTTCTCCACGCTCTGCCGGCGGTCGGCCGTCACGCCGTAGCGCTGCGCCGTCGAGGGCAGCACCTGCATCAGGCCCACCGCGCCCTTGGGCGAGACCGCGGCGGCGTCGAAGCCGGACTCGGTGGCGATCAGGGCCTTGAGCAGCTCGACGTCGATGCCGTGGGTGCTGGCGGCCTCGCGCAGGTGGTGCTGAACCCGCTTGAAGCCGGGCGAGACTTCGAAGAAGGCGATCAGTCGGGAGCCGCTACGTGAAGGGACCGTCACCGGGCGCGGTGTGGCTTGCAGGGGGGCCACTCCCTCGGCCGTGTCGAAGCTCTCGCCGCCGCGGAAGAACAGCTCGTAGCGCTCGTCGAGACGCTCGGACGCGAAGTGGGCCACGCCCTTGGCGTCGACGTAGCCCCAGACGTCGGCGTGGGCGGCGGAGACGGCAAGGCCGAACCCGAGTGCGGCAACGGCACAGCGCCATGCGCTGTTGGTCATCCCCGCGAAGGCGGGGATCCAGGGCTTCCGGGCCGGCCACGAGGCGGACGCACTGGATTCCCGCCTCCGCGGGAATGACGGGAACTGGAACGGAAGGCGCCTCACGCCGGCAACTCCAGCCCCTGCGCCCGCCGGGCCCCGAACTCGGCCTGCAGCAGGGACATCACGATCAGCGAGTCGAAGCCCTCGGCGCCGCGCACGCACTCGCGCAGGGTGCCTTCGACCACGAAACCCTCGCTGTCGTACAGCGCCTTGGCGCGCAGGTTGTGGTGCTTGACGTCCAGCCAGAAGCGGTGCGCGCCCAGGTCGTCGAAGGCGACCTTCTTGGCCACCCGCAGGGCCGCGCGCCCGTAGCCCTCGCCCTTGGACTGCACCACCATGCGCTTCAATTCCAGCGACTGGTTGGGGCTCTTGCAGCCGATCAGGATCAGGAAGCCGACCGCGGCCAGGTCGTCGCCGCCTTCGACGATGAAGTGGCGGAAGTCCGGGAAGCGGATGGCCGCCTCGTGCTGGGTGCGCTCCCAGGGCGTGATGAACGGCAGGTTGGCCGGGTCGCGCTCGATCGAGAGCACGAACGGCAGGTCGCTCTGCATGGTCGGACGCAGGCGCACGCGGGCCGGCGCTGGCTTGCGGGTGGCGTCGGCGGCGGGCAGCATGCGGTGATCTCGTCGGCCGGGGTCAGACGTCGACCTCTACTGCGTCGCCGTGCAGTTCCATCAGCTCGCGCCGGGCCGCCGCCTCGCCCTTGCCCATCAGCTTGGTGATCAGGTGTTCGGTGCCGGCGAAGTCGATCCGGCCCAGCTGCACCGGCAGCAGGCGCCGGGTATCGGGGTTGAGCGTGGTTTCCCACAGTTGTTCCGCGCTCATCTCGCCCAGGCCCTTGAAGCGGCTGATGGTCCAGCCGCCTTCCCGGACGCCTTCCTTGCGCAGCTTGTCGAGGATGCGGGTCAGCTCGCCCTCGTCGAGCGCGTATTCCTTGCCGGCCGGCTTCTTGCCGCGCGCCGGCACGTCCACCCGGAACAGCGGCGGCCGTGCCACGTACACGTGGCCGGCTTCGATCAGCTTGGGGAAGTGGCGGAAGAACAGGGTCAGCAGCAGCACCTGGATGTGCGAGCCGTCGACGTCGGCGTCCGACAGGATGCAGATCTTCCCGTAGCGCAGGCCGGACAGGTCGGGCTCGTCGTTGGGCCCGTGCGGGTCGACGCCGATCGCCACCGCGATGTCGTGGATCTCGGTGTTGGCGAACAGGCGGTCGCGCTCGACCTCCCAGGTGTTGAGCACCTTGCCGCGCAGCGGCAGGACCGCCTGGCATTCCTTGTCGCGGCCCATCTTGGCGCTGCCGCCGGCCGAGTCGCCCTCGACCAGGAACACCTCGTTGTGCGAGATGTCGCGGCTCTCGCAGTCGGTCAGCTTGCCGGGCAGCACGGCCACGCCGGAGCCCTTGCGCTTCTCCACCTTCTGGCCGGCCTTCTGCCGGGTCTGGGCCGCCTTGATCGCCAGCTCGGCCAGCTTCCTGCCGTACTCGACGTGCTGGTTGAGCCACAGCTCCAGCGCCGGGCGGACGAAGCTGGAGACCAGCCGCACCGCATCGCGCGAGTTCAGCCGCTCCTTGATCTGACCCTGGAACTGCGGGTCCAGCACCTTGGCCGAGAGCACGTAGCTGGCACGGGCGAACACGTCCTCGGGCAGCAGCTTGACGCCCTTGGGCAGCAGCGAGTGCAGCTCGATGAAGCCCTTGACCGCATTGAACAGGCCGTCGCGCAGGCCGCTCTCGTGGGTGCCGCCGGCGCTGGTGGGGATCAGGTTGACGTAGCTCTCGCGCACCGGGTGGCCGTCCTCCGTGAAGGCCACGCACCAGGCGGCGCCTTCGCCCTCGGCGAAGGTCTCGCTGTTGTCGGCGAAGCCCTCGCCCTCGAACAGCGGGATCACCGGGTCGCCCGTCAGCGTCTGCAGCAGGTAGTCGCGCAGGCCGCCCTTGTATTGCCAGCTCTGGTTCTCGCGCGTCTTCTCGTTGACCAGGTAGACCGCCACGCCGGGCATCAGCACCGCCTTGCTGCGCAGCAGGTGCTGGAGCTCGGCCATGGGCAGCTGGCTGGATTCGAAGTACTTGCCCTCGGGCCACACGCGCACCGTGGTGCCCTGGCGGCGCTCGCCTTCGGCCAGCCTGCGCACCTTCAATTCCTCGACCACGTCGCCGCCGGAAAACACGATGGTGGCGACCTGGCCCTCGCGGTGGCTGGTGACTTCCATGCGCCTGGCCAGCGCGTTGGTCACCGACACGCCGACCCCGTGCAAGCCGCCGGAGAAGCTGTAGGCGCCGCCCTTGCCCTTGTCGAACTTGCCGCCCGCATGCAGCCGGGTGAACACCAGCTCGATCACCGGCGCCTTCTCCTCCGGGTGCATCCCGAACGGGATGCCGCGGCCGTCGTCCTCGATGCTGACGGAGCCGTCGGCGTGCAGGGTGACCTTGATGCGCTTGCCGTGGCCGGCCAGGGCCTCGTCCGCGGCGTTGTCCAGCACTTCCTGGATGACGTGCAGCGGGTTGTCGGTGCGGGTGTACATGCCCGGCCGCTGCTTGACCGGCTCCAGGCCCTTGAGGACGCGGATGGAGCCTTCCGAATAGTCGGTGGCGAGGGAGGAACGCGATGCCATGGGAGGCGGATTGTAGTCGGGCACCCCGTCCGGCCTGTATGGATCCACAGCCCTGGCCTGCATCGATGAACGCCACGCATCAATCCCGGGCTGCGATTTCATGGGGTTGTCAGCGCGGCGACGGTTGCCGGCCGGGCCGATTCGCTACATTCGCGCGATGGTTTCTCCCGCCCGCCTCTCCATGCGCCAGGTCCTGCTGTGCGGCGCCATGGTCGTCACGCTCTCCATGGGCATCCGCCACGGCTTCGGCCTGTGGCTGCAGCCGATCACCCAGGCCCAGGGCTGGACCCGCGAGACCTTCGCCTTCGCGCTGGCGGTGCAGAACCTGGCCTGGGGCCTGTTCGGCGTGTTCGCCGGCATGCTGGCCGACCGCTTCGGCGCCTTCAAGGTGCTGGCCGGCGGGGCGGTGCTGTATGCGCTGGGGCTGGTCGGGATGGCGCTCTCGCCCAACGCCTTCCTGTTCGCGCTCACGGCCGGCGTGCTGATCGGCGCGGCCCAGGCGGCCACCACCTATGCCGTGGTGTACGGCGTCATCGGCCGGCAGATCGACCCGACCCGGCGCTCCTGGGCCATGGGCGTGGCGGCGGCCGCGGGCTCCTTCGGCCAGTTCCTGATGGTGCCGGTGGAGGGCTTCCTGATCAGCGGCCTGGGCTGGCAGCAGGCGCTGCTGGTGCTGTCGGCGCTGGTGCTGCTGATCGGCCCCTTCGCCTGGGGCCTGCGCGAGCCGGGCTTTCAGTCGGGCGCTCCTGCCCCGCGCGAGCAGACCATCGTGCAGGCGCTGCGCGAGGCCTTCCGCTACCCGAGCTTCCAGCTGCTGATGGCCGGCTACTTCGTCTGCGGCTTCCAGGTGGTCTTCATCGGCGTGCACATGCCCAGCTATTTGAAGGACATGGGCCTGCCGCCGCAGGTGGCCAGCTACGCGCTGGCGCTGATCGGCCTGTTCAACGTGTTCGGCACCTATGCCGTCGGCGTGCTGGGACAGAAGTTCGCCCGCCGCAAGATCCTGGCCGCGATCTACTTCGGCCGCTCGGTGGCCATCGTGGCCTTCCTGTGGGCGCCGCTGTCGCCGATGTCGGTCTACGTGTTCTCGGCCGTGATCGGCCTGCTGTGGCTGTCCACCGTGCCGCCCACCAATGCCACGCTGGCGCAGATCTTCGGCATCGCCCACCTGTCCATGCTGAGCGGCTTCGTGTTCTTCAGCCACCAGATCGGCTCCTTCATGGGCGTCTGGCTGGGCGGCCTGCTGTACGACCGCACCGGCAGCTACGACATCGTCTGGTACCTGGCGATCGCCCTGGGCGTGTTCGCGGCCCTGGTCAACCTGCCGGTGCGCGAGGCGCCGATCCGCCGCGCCGCGGTGGCGCAGCCCGCATGAGCATGGCCGCCCGCACCCGCAAGCTGCTGGCCTGGGCCGCCGCCGCGGCCGTGCTGGTGGCGGTGTTTGCCCTCTATACCCAACCGCACGTGGCGGTGATGCTCGCCGACCAGGTCTGGGCCTGTTTCAATTGACAGCCGAGCGCAGCGAAGGCTGTCATCCCCGCGCAGGCGGGGATCCAGTTTGGCTGTGTTCGCGCAGCGAAGGCTGTCATCCCCGTGCAGGCGGGATCCATGGCTGTGTTCGCGCAGCGAAGGCTGTCATCCCCGCGAAGGCGGGGATCCAGACCTCCAGCCCTGAATGCGGACGCCCTGGATTCCCGCCTTCGCGGGAATGACGAGTCAACGAATGACAGTCGACCGGCCGCCCAGGAATGACGTCAACCCCATGCACGGCACCCTAGCCCCCTCCCCGTGGATCCTCCGCTGGTCCCACCTCGTCCCGGCCGGCGGCACCGTGCTCGACGCCGCCTGTGGGGCCGGCCGCCACATGGGCTGGTTCGCCCAGCTCGGCCACAAGGTGACGGGCGTCGACCGCGACGCCGAGGCGCTGGCCGTCGCCGCGGGTGCCGGCCGGACGGTCCAGGCCGACATCGAGAACGGGCCCTGGCCGTTCGCGGGTGAAACCTTCGACGCGGTGGTCGTCACCAACTACCTGTGGCGCCCGCTGTGGCCGGCCCTGCTGGGCAGCCTGGCGCCGGGGGGCGTGCTGCTCTACGAGACCTTTGCCGAAGGCAACGAGACCGTCGGCAAGCCCTCGCGGCCCGATTTCCTGCTGCGCAACGGCGAGCTGCTGGAACTGTGCCGGGGCCTGCGGATCGTGGCCTACGAGGACGGTTTCCTGGACGCACCGCCGCGGTTCGTCCAGCGTGTCGCCGCCGTGCGGACGGGCCCTGCCGACGGAAGGGCTCGCCACCGCCTCCAGATAGAATCCGCCATTCCCGAGTGAACCCGACAATGACCCCCATCACTGGCAGCATCGTGGCCCTGGCGACCCCGATGCAGGACGACGGCAGCGTGGACTACCCCACCCTGCGCAAGCTGATCGACTGGCACATCGCCGAGGGTACCGACTGCATCGGCGTGGTCGGCACCACCGGGGAATCGCCCACGGTCAACGTGCAGGAGCACCAGGAGATCATCCGCGTGTCGGTCGAGCAGGCCAAGGGGCGCGTGCCCATCATGGCCGGCTGCGGCGCCAACTCCACCGCCGAGGCGATCGAGCTGGCGAAGTTCGCGAAGAAGGTGGGCGCCGACTGCCAGCTGCAGGTGGTGCCCTACTACAACAAGCCCACCCAGGAAGGGCAGTACCGGCACTTCAAGGCCATCGCCGAGGCGGTGGGCGACCTGCCGATGGTGCTGTACAACGTGCCCGGCCGCACCGTGGCCGACATGCAGCACGACACGGTGATGCGGCTGGCCCAGGTGCCCGGCATCGTCGGCATCAAGGAAGCGACCGGCAACATCGAGCGCGCCCAGTGGCTGCTGCGCGACCGGCCGGCAGGCTTCTCGGTCTACTCCGGCGACGATCCGACCGCAGTCGCGCTCATGCTGTGCGGCGGCGACGGCAACATCAGCGTCACCGCCAACGTGGCGCCGCGCCTGATGCACGAGCTGTGCGTGGCGGCCGTCAAGGGCCAGGCCCGCCAGGCGATGGAGATCCAGAACCGACTGCTGCCGCTGCACAAGCAGCTGTTCGTGGAAGCCAACCCGATTCCCCTGAAGTGGGCGATGGCGCGCATGGGCCTGTGCGGCCCGACGCTGCGCCTGCCCATGACGCCCCTGGCGCCTGCCTACCACGCCCAGGTGGAAGCCGCGCTGCGCTCGACCGGCCTGCTGGCCTGAACCCCCAAGAGAAGGACCCGAAGACGTGAAGCGATTTGCAAAGCTGGGCGTGCTGGCCGCCTGCGCCGCGCTGGCGGCTTGTTCGATCCTCGAGAACGACCGGATCGACTACAAGTCGGCCAGCAAGGGCCCGTCGCTGGAAGTGCCGCCCGACCTCACGCAGCTCGCGCGCGACTCGCGCTACCAGGTGCCCGGCGGCCCGGTCACGGCCAGCGCCTACCAGGTCGGACAGGCCGCGCCCGGGGTGCCCACCGCCGCCAACACGGTGGGGGACGTGCGCATCGAGCGCGCCGGCGACAAGCGCTGGCTGGTGGTCAACCGCCCGGCCGACCAGCTGTGGGGCCCGGTGCGCGACTTCTGGCAGGAGAACGGCTTCCTGCTGTCCATGGACCAGCCCAACCTGGGCATCATGGAAACCGACTGGGCCGAGAACCGGGCCAAGATCCCGCAGGACATCATCCGCAACACGCTGGGCAAGCTGATCGACTCGGTCTATTCCACCGCCGAGCGCGACCGCTTCCGCACCCGCTTCGAGCGCAGCCCCAGCGGCGGCACCGAGATCTACATCAGCCACCGCGGCATGGTCGAGGTCTACAGCAACACCCAGAAGGACCAGACGGTGTGGCAGCCGCGTCCGGCCGACCCGGAGCTGGAGACTGAATTCCTGCGCCGCCTGATGGTCGAGCTGGGCGTGTCGCAGGAGCAGTCCAGGGCGCTGGTCGCCGCCGGCGCCAGCAAGCCTATCGCGCGCGTGGCCACCGTCAACAACTCGCCGGTCGTGCAGATCGACGAGGGCTTCGACCGCGCCTGGCGCCGCGTGGGCCTGGCGCTGGACCGCACCGGCTTCACGGTGGAGGACCGCGACCGCAGCCAGGGCACCTACTTCGTGCGCTACGTGGCGCCGAACCCGGACAAGAAGGAGCCGAGCTTCCTGGGCAAGCTGCTCAACTTCGGTCGCAGCGAGCAGGCGGCACCGCCGCTGAAATATCGCATCGCGGTGCGCAGCCAGGGCGACTCCACCACCGTCTCGGTGCTGAACGCACAGGGCGCGCCGGAAGCGTCGGCCGATGCGCAACGCATCGTCCAGGTGATCGCGGACGACCTGAAATAAGCCACGCGGGAACGGGCCGGCGCCGCCGGCCCCCCGCAGGCGCCCGACGCCCTCCTCCCTTCATGCTGCGTTTCAAGAGCCTGGGCAGTGGCAGCTCGGGCAACGCGACGATCGTCCAGGCGCGCAGCGGCACCACCCTCACGCACCTGCTGATCGATTGCGGGCTGGGCATCCGCCAGCTCGGCAAGCGGCTCGGCCAGGCCGGCATGCTGGCGGAGCAGATCGACGCCATCTTCATCACCCACGAACACGCTGACCACATCGGCTGCGCGCGCTCGCTGGCTCTGCGCGAACGCATCCCGGTGTGGATGTCCGAGGGCACCTGGCTGGGGCTGGGCCAGCCCGACTTCGACGGGCTGCTGCGCATCGCGGCCGACGGGGTGGACATCGAGCTGGGCGACCTGCGGGTGCGGCCGTTCACCGTCCCGCACGACACGCGCGAGCCGCTGCAACTGAGCTGCACCGACGGCGCGGCGCAACTGGGCGTGCTGACCGATCTTGGGCACGCCACGCCGCACGTGCTGGCGCAGCTCGCCGGCTGCTCCACCATGCTGCTGGAGTGCAACCACGATCCGGACCTGCTGCAGGCCGGGCCCTACCCCTTCTTCCTGAAGAAGCGCGTGGGTGGCGACTGGGGCCATCTGGCCAACGGCGATGCCGCCGCCATCGCGCAGGCACTGCTCGCGCACGGGCTGCGCCAGGTCGTGGCCGCGCACCTGAGCGAGCAGAACAACCGGCCCGAGCTCGCACGGGCCGCGCTCGAATCGGCGCTGGGCACGGCCGTCGAGATCCACGTCGCCGACGGTCCGAGCGGCAGCGGCTGGCTGTCGGCCTGACGGCACGACGTCGCAGCGCCTGGTAGCGCGGCGACCGTTCGACTTCACCGTCGGAAAACAAAAAGCCGCCCGGAGGCGGCTTCCTGCAGCGAGCGCGATGCGCTTACTTGCTGGCGGCGGAAGCAGCCGGGGCAGCGGCGGGCGCAGCAGCGGCCGCATCGGAGGCCGGGGCAGCAGCCGGAGCGGCGGCAGCGGCGTCGGAAGCAGGGGCAGCGGCCGGAGCGGCGGCCGGCTCGGGAGCGGGGGCCGGGGCAGGAGCCGGGGCGGGAGCCGCAGCCGGCGCGGGAGCCGGGGCCGGTTCTTCGGTCTTGCCGCAGGCGCTCAGGGCCACGGCGGCCACCAGCGAGGCCAGGACGAGCGAGTTCTTCATTGGGATGATCCTTTGGGTCGTAGTAGTAGTTCGAATCGGCGGCGCAAACCGGTTGGCGCACCGCTGGAACAGATGGCACCCGAGCCCTCTCTGTCCAGCAAAAAATTATAGGTGTGAACCTCTTTTCGAGTGGCCGACCCTGTTGGCAGAAGGCCTCACAGTCCCAGTGTTGTTGCAGGAAAAGCGGGCGCACTTTTCTGCAGCCATTCGTCCAGCGTTTCCCGCAGTGCCAGGCGGCGCGCGGGCTCGCAACCGCTCACGCCGATGCAGCGCTGCGGGTCCAGCCGCTGCATCACCCAGCCCGGGCTCCAGATCGCGCTGGGGATCTCGCCTTCGTCCGCCGACGCACAGGCGCGCGCCTCGATGATGTGCGCCCACGTCTGTCGCCAGGTCACGAAGCGCGCGTGCCGGCGCGGCACTTCGTCGTAGCGGCGCGCCAGCAGCACGCAGCGGCGCCCGCTGGCCGACCAGGCCTGCAGCGATTCGGCCACCGCCCGTTCGCCCAGCGGCCAGTCGGCGAACCCCGGGTCGCTGAGGATGATCTCGCGCCAGCCCTCGCGCGCCGCGCAGGCCAGCGCGTCGCGCACCCGCTGCGCGAACGCCTCGCGCCCTTCGAAGCGCCCCTGCGGCAGCGGCGCCGGCTCGCTCACGCCGGCTCCTCGTGGGCCCACCCGGCCTCGCACCAGCCGGCCAGCAGCTGCAGCGCCTCTTCGCTCGCACGCGCGAGTTCGGTCGGGCCCAGCCGGCGCTCGTCGGCCAGCTTGCGCATCAGGCGCGCGTCCGGCCCGGACGCATGCCAGCTCTCGCCGTTGATGAACAGGTGGCGGCCGTCGTACAGCATGCGGGTGCGGCGGTCCAGGCGGACCGAGCGCCACGCGCGTGGCGCGTGCCCCGCGTCGAACCAGACGTCGGGCTTGGGCTCGCTCAGGTATTCGCCCAGCGCGCGCGGCAGCGCCTGCGGATCCTTCAGCGCGGCGCGCAACGCCTCCTGCGCGAAGCGCTGCAGCTCGGCCGGGACTTCACCGGGCGCCCGGACGGCGACCTGGCCCGGATCGCGATAGACGGCTTCGCCCGCGGCGCCGGCGTCCTCTTCCGCCAGCCGCAGCAGCAGCTCGCGCGCGAGCTCGGCCCGCTGCGGCGAGCGGAAGCCGATCGAGTAGGTCTGGCACTCGCCCTCGGCGATGCCGTCGTGCGCGTAGCGGGGCGGCAGGTAGAGCATGTCGCCGGCCTCCAGCGTGTATTCCTCCTCCGGCTCGAAGGCCGCCAGGATCTTCAGCGGCACGCCTTCCTGCAGCGAGAGGTCCTCCTGCCGGCCGATGCGCCAGCGGCGTCGCCCCTGCGCCTGCAGCAGGAACACGTCGTAGCTGTCGAAATGGGGGCCTACGCCCCCACCGTCGGTGGCGTAGCTGATCATCAGGTCGTCCAGGCGGGCCTGCGGCACGAAGCGGAACGACTGCAGCAACTCATGGGCGGCGTCCAGGTGCAGGTCCACGCCCTGCACCAGCAGCGTCCAGCCGGGCCGCGCCAGCGGCGGCAGGGCGCGGCGACCGAAGGGACCGCGCCGCAGGTTCCACTTCGCGCCCGCTCGCTGCTCGACGATGCGCGACTCCACCTCCTCGCGCGCCGCCAGCGCGAACAGCTCGCTGCGACTCAGCAGCGGCTGGAAGGCGGGCACGGCGCCGCGCACCAGCAGCGGCTTGCGCTGCCAGTGGCGCTTCATGAACTGGCGCGGGGAGAGGCCGCCAAGCAGCGGCAGGGGCAGGTGGACGTCCATCGAGGGCGGGGGAACTGCGAGAATTCTCGCCTATGCAAGTCACCCCGCAATGCGTCGTCGCGCTGACCTGGACGCTCAAGGACACGCTCGGCGATGAACTCGACTCCCTGTCGGAACCCGTGGAGTTCCTGGTCGGCGGCGACGACCTGCTCGCCCGCATCGAGGAGGCCCTGCAGGGACACGAGCCCGGCGCGCGGCTGGACCTTCACCTGGAGCCCGAGGACGCCTTCGGCGACTACGACGACCAGCTGGTGTTCCTGGAGCCGCGCACCCTGTTCCCGGCGGAACTGGAGGAAGGCATGACCTTCGAAGGCCTGCCCAAGGGCGCCAACCCCCAGGCGCCGGCCGACCGGCTCTATACGGTCACCGAGATCTATCCCGAGCACGTGGTGGTCGATGGCAACCACCCGCTGGCGGGCATCGCGCTGCGCCTGCACCTGAAACTGGAAGGCGTGCGCGAAGCCACCGAGGAGGAAATCGGCCGCGGCTCGGCGGGGACGGGGTTCTTCCGGGTGGGGTGAAACCCGTCATCCCCGCGGACGCGGGGCCCGTCGGCCGCGCGCAGTGCGGCAGGAGGCCCTGGATTCCCGCCTTCGCGGGAATGACCAGGACGATTGCGGCGTAGATGCCTACGACCGGTAGATGACGCCGTTCTCCACCCGCACCCGGTCGCCCACCCGCAGGTCGCCCAGCGCGCCGACTTCGTACGTGCGCCACTGCCCCTGGTCGGTCTGCACCGTCACGCGGTAGGCCGGGCCGGCCGCACCGGCCGCAGCCGTGCTCTCCTGCCGCTGCCCGATGCGGTTGCCGGCGATCGCGCCGGCCGCGCCACCCAGCACGGTGGCCGCGCTGCGGTTGTCGCCGTCGTTGATGTGCTTGCCGGCGATGTTGCCCACCACCGCGCCAATGATGCCGCCCACCACCGCGTTGCGGGCGCTGGGGTTGGTGGCGCTGGTCGCGCCCATCTGCACGGTCTGGATGTCGGTCACGCGGCCGTACTCCACGCCCTGCGGCACGGTCTGCGCCGTGGTGGCGCTCGGGTACGACGAGGACGGCGCCGTGCTCACGCTCGGATAGACCGGCGTGCTGGGGTAGCTGGCCACCGGCTGTGTCGGGTTGGCGCAGGCGACGAGCCCGGTGGCGACGACGGTCGCACCGGCGATGCTGAGGAAGCGGTTGCCCATGGAACTCTCCTTGAAATGCGAACAGGCGTGCCGAGGCGCGCCACGTGCTTTTCATTACAGGCAGTCCGGCTCCCGGCGTGCCGCCGCCGTCGCCGCGCATGGCTGTAGGAGGCTGCGGGAGAGGGTGTAGGAGCTCGTCGGGCCGGCGCGTGCGCCTCAGCCCTTGCCGGTGGAGCCGTAGCCGCCCTCGCCCCGCTGGGTGGCGGGGAACTCGGCGACCACGTTGAATTCGGCCTGCACCACCGGCACGATCACCAGCTGGGCCAGGCGCTCCATCGGCTGCAGGGTGAACGGGGTCCCGCTCCGGTTCCAGCAGCTGACCATCAGCTGCCCCTGGTAGTCGCTGTCGATCAGGCCGACCAGGTTGCCCAGCACGATGCCGTGCTTGTGGCCCAGCCCCGAGCGGGGCAGGATCATCGCCGCGTAGCCGGGGTCCTTCAGCCAGATCGCGATGCCGGTGGGCACCAGCTTCCAGTCGTTGGGCGGCAGTTCCAGCGGCTGCTCGATGCAGGCGCGCAGGTCCAGGCCGGCGCTGCCGGGCGTGGCATAGGTGGGCAGCTGGTCCACCATGCGTGGATCCAGGATCTTGACGTCGACTTTCATGCGGGAAGGGTGCCGGGCAGCCGGCGTGCGATTTCGGCGACCAGCATGCGCGCCAGTTGCAGCTTGGGGGCGCGCGGCAGCTCCTGCTCGCCGTGCTCGTCCACCAGCAGCAGCTGGTTGTCGTCCAGGCCGAAGGTGAGCGGGCCGATGTTGCCGGCCAGCAGCGGGATGCCCTTGCGCTCGCGCTTGGCGCGAGCGTGGGCCAGCAGGTCGTGGCTTTCGGCGGCGAAGCCGACGCAGAACAGCGCGCCGCTGCGGGCCCGCTCGCCCTGTGCCACGGTCAGCAGGATGTCCGGGTTCTCGGTGAAGGCCAGCACCGGCGGCTGGCCCGAGCCGTCCTTCTTGATCTTCTCGCCGGCTTCGCTGGACGGGCGCCAGTCGGCCACGGCCGCGGTGGCGACGAACACGTCGGCCTGCGGCACCGCGGCCAGCGTGGCCTGCAGCATCTGGCGCGCCGACATCACGTCGACCCGCTGCACGCCTCGGGGGGTGGGCAGGTGCACGGGGCCGGCCACCAGCGTGACCTCGGCGCCGGCCTCGCGCGCGGCCCGCGCGATGGCGAACCCCATCTTGCCCGACGAATGGTTGGTGATGCCGCGGATCGGGTCCATGGCCTCGAAGGTCGGGCCGGCGGTGACCACCACCCGCTTGCCGCGCAGCGGCTTGGGTTGCAGGAAGGCGGTGATGTCCTCCAGCAGCTCCTGCGGCTCCAGCATGCGGCCGTCGCCGGTCTCGCCGCAGGCCTGGTCGCCGCGGCCGACGCCGAGCAGCACCGCGCCGTCCTGCGCCAGCTGCGCCATGTTGCGCTGGGTGGCCGGGTGGGCCCACATCTCGCGGTTCATCGCCGGCGCCAGCAGCAGCGGGACCCGGCCGATCGGGCGGGCCAGGCACATCAGGCTGAGCAGCTCGTCGGCCCGGCCCACGGCCAGCCTGGCCATGAAGTCGGCGCTGCACGGCGCGATGACGATGGCATCGGCCTCGCGCGACAGGTTGATGTGGGGCATGTTGTTCGGCTCGCGCGCGTCCCACTGCGAGGTGAACACGGCGCGCCCCGAGAGCGCCTGCATCGTGACCGGAGTGATGAAGCGCTCGGCCGCCTCGGTCATCACGACCTGCACCGAGGCGCCCTCCTTCACCAGCGCCCGGCACAGTTCCGCCGCCTTGTAGCAGGCGATGCCGCCGGTCAGGCCGAGGACGAGGCGTTTGCCCTGCAGGTCGTTCATGGCGCGAGTGTAAGCGGCGCCCCTTCCCTATAATCCTGCTTTACCACCACCATTCGGAAGCGGCCTTCCGATCGACATGACCAAATTCGTCTTCGTCACCGGCGGTGTGGTGTCCTCCCTGGGCAAGGGAATCGCCTCAGCCTCCCTCGCTGCGATCCTCGAGTCGCGGGGCCTCAAAGTCACCCTGATCAAGCTCGACCCGTACATCAACGTGGACCCGGGCACGATGTCGCCGTTCCAGCACGGCGAGGTGTTCGTCACCGACGACGGCGCCGAGACCGACCTGGACCTGGGCCACTACGAACGTTTCGTGACCACCCGCATGGGCAAGGTCAACAACTTCACGACCGGCCGGATCTACCAGTCGGTGCTCGAGAAGGAACGGCGCGGCGACTACCTGGGCAAGACCGTGCAGGTCATCCCGCACGTCACAAACGAGATCCAGGAGTTCATCCAGCGCGGCGCCCACGTCGGCGAGGCCGATGCGGCCGACGTGGCCATCGTGGAGATCGGCGGCACGGTGGGCGACATCGAGTCGCTGCCCTTCCTCGAGGCGGCGCGACAGATGAGCCTGCGGCTGGGTGCCAACCGCACCGCCTTCGTGCATCTCACCTACGTGCCGTTCATCGCGGCCGCCGGCGAACTCAAGACCAAGCCGACCCAGCACACGGTGCAGAAGCTGCGCGAGATCGGCATCTCGGCCGACGCCCTGCTGTGCCGCGCCGACCGCCGCATCCCCGAGGAAGAGCGGGCCAAGATCTCGCTGTTCACCAACGTGCCCGAGTGGGGCGTGATCTCGATGTGGGACGTGGACACCATCTACAAGGTGCCGCGCATGCTGCACGAGCAGGGCCTGGACGGCCTGATCTGCGACAAGCTGCGCCTGAACACGCCGCCTGCCAACCTCAAGCGCTGGGACGACCTGGTGTACGAGGTCGAGCACCCGCAGGGCGAGGTGAGCATCGCCATGGTCGGCAAGTACGTCGACCTGTCCGACAGCTACAAGTCGCTGAACGAGGCGCTCAAGCACGCCGGGCTGAAGAACCACGTCCGGGTGAAGATCGACTACCTCGATTCGGAGATGCTCACGCCCGACAGCGTCAAGCAGCTGGCCCAGTACGACGCCGTGCTGGTCCCCGGCGGCTTCGGCAAGCGCGGCATCGAAGGCAAGATCGCCGCCGCCCGCTTCGCGCGCGAGAACAAGGTGCCCTACCTGGGCATCTGCCTGGGCATGCAGGTCGCGACCATCGTGTACGCGCGCCACGTGGCCGGCCTGAAGGACGCCAACAGCACCGAGTTCGAGCCGGACACGCCGCACCCGGTGATCGCGCTGATCACCGAATGGCAGGACGCCGACGGCACCATCAAGACGCGCACCGAGCAGTCCGACCTGGGCGGCACCATGCGGCTGGGGGCGCAGAGCTCCGACGTCGCCAAGCAAACGTTGGCCCACCGGATCTACGGCGACGTGGTGAACGAGCGCCACCGCCACCGCTACGAGGCCAACGTCCATTACCTGGACCGCCTGCGCGACGCCGGGCTGGTGATCTCCGCGCTCACCCAGCGCGAGCACCTGACCGAGATCGTCGAGCTGCCGCAGGAGGCGCACCCCTGGTTCATGGGCGTGCAGTTCCACCCCGAATTCAAGTCCACCCCCTGGGATGGCCACCCGCTGTTCAACGCCTTCATCAAGGCCGCGCTGGACCACCAGGCGCAGAAGAAGCCGGGCAGCAACAAACTGAAGGCGGTTGCCTGAAATGAAGCTCTGTGGCTTCGACGTGGGCCTGGACAGGCCCTTTTTCTTGATCGCCGGCCCCTGCGTGGTCGAGAGCGAGCAGTTGCAGATGGACACGGCCGGCCGGCTGAAGGAGATCACGGCCGCGCTGGGCATTCCCTTCATCTTCAAGAGCAGCTACGACAAGGCCAACCGCTCCTCAGGCACCAGCTTCCGCGGCCCCGGCATGGCGCGCGGGCTGGAGATCCTGGCCAAGGTGAAGAAGGACCTGGGCCTGCCGGTGCTCACCGACGTGCACACCGAAGCGGAGATCCCCGAGGTGGCCAAGGTGGTGGACGTGCTGCAGACGCCCGCCTTCCTGTGCCGCCAGACCGATTTCATCCGCGCCGTGGCGCAGTCGGGCAAGCCGGTGAACATCAAGAAGGGCCAGTTCCTGGCGCCGCACGACATGAAGAACGTCATCGACAAGGCCCGCGCCGCCGCGCGCGAGAAGGGCCTGCCCGAGGACAGCTTCATGGCCTGCGAACGCGGCGCCAGCTTCGGCTACAACAACCTGGTGTCGGACATGCGCTCGCTGGCGATCATGCGCGAGACCGGCGCGCCGGTGGTGTTCGACGCGACGCACTCGGTGCAGCTGCCCGGCGGCCAGGGCACCAGCTCCGGCGGCCAGCGCGAGATGGTGCCGGTGCTGGCACGCGCGGCCATCGCCGTGGGCGTGGCGGGCGTGTTCATGGAGACGCACCCGGACCCGGCCAAGGCCCTGTCCGACGGCCCCAATGCGGTGCCGCTCAAGCACATGCAGGCCCTGCTCGAGACCCTGCTGGCGCTCGACCGGGTCACCAAGAAGAACGGATTCCTCGAGAACGATTTCAGCGCCTGAGCGCCAAGGAGAAACGCATGCCTGCCGCCTACGTCATCGTCGACATGAACATCTCCGACCCGGAGCGCTACAAGGAATACATGGCGCGCGCGCCCGAGGCCGTCAAGGCCTTCGGCGGCGAGTACCTGGTGCGCGGCGGCCGCCACGAGACACTGGAGGGCGACTGGAAGCCGGCCCGCATGGCCATGCTGCGCTTCCCCAGCTTCGAGCAGGCCAAGGCCTTCTACGACGACGCGCAGTACACCCAGGCGCGCCAGCTGCGCGCCGGCGCGACCTCCTTCTTCAACATGGTGCTGGTCGAGGGCGTCGCCGCGCCGGTCTGAAACCGAATTCCCCAAGAAACCGAGAGAAGCCTGAATGAGTGCAATCGTTGACATCGTCGGCCGCGAGATCCTGGATTCGCGCGGCAACCCCACCGTGGAATGCGACGTGCTGCTGGAGTCCGGCACCATGGGCCGCGCGGCCGTGCCCTCCGGCGCGTCCACCGGCTCGCGCGAGGCCATCGAGCTGCGCGACGGCGACAAGGCCCGCTACCTGGGCAAGGGCGTGCTGCGCGCGGTGGAGCACATCAACACCGAGATCTCCGAGGCCGTGCTGGGCCTGGATGCCTCCGAGCAGGGCTTCCTGGACAAGACGCTGATCGACCTGGACGGCACCGAGAACAAGAGCAAGCTGGGCGCCAACGCCATGCTGGCGGTGTCCATGGCGGTGGCGCGCGCGGCGGCCGAGGAATCGGGGCTGCCGCTGTACCGCTACTTCGGCGGCATGAACGGCTGCCAGCTGCCGGTGCCCATGATGAACGTGGTCAACGGCGGCGCCCACGCCAACAACAACCTCGACCTGCAGGAGCTGATGATCATCCCGGTGGGGGCTCCCAGCTTCCGCGAGGCGCTGCGCTACGGTGCCGAGGTGTTCCACGCCCTGAAGAAGATCATCCACGACAAGGGCATGAGCGTGGCGGTCGGCGACGAGGGCGGCTTCGCGCCCAACGTGGAGAACCACGAGGCCGCTATCGGCATGATCCTGCAGGCGATCGAGGCCGCCGGCTACCGGCCGGGCGAGCAGGTTGCGCTGGGTTTGGACTGCGCCTCCAGCGAGTTCTTCAAGGACGGCAAGTACCACGTCGAGGCCGAAGGGCAGGTGCTGGAAGCCGGCGCCTGGGGCGACATCCTGGCGTCCTGGTGCGACAAGTACCCGATCATCAGCATCGAGGACGGCATGGCCGAAGGCGACTGGGACGGCTGGCGCCAGCTCACCGACAAGCTGGGCTCGCGCGTGCAGCTGGTGGGCGACGACCTGTTCGTCACGAACACGAAGATCCTGAAGGAAGGCATCGACAAGAAGATCGCCAACTCCATCCTCATCAAGATCAACCAGATCGGCACCCTGACCGAGACCTTCGCCGCCATCGAGATGGCCAAGCGCGCCAACTACACGGCCGTGATCAGCCACCGCTCGGGCGAGACCGAGGACAGCACCATCGCCGACATCGCGGTGGGCACCAACGCCGGCCAGATCAAGACCGGCTCGCTGTCGCGCTCGGACCGCATGGCCAAGTACAACCAGCTGCTGCGCATCGAGGAAGACCTGGGCGACATCGCGCAGTACCCCGGGCGCGCCGCCTTCTACAACCTGCGCTAGCCACCGCCCGCCCAGCGGACACGGCCATGTCCTCCCGCCTCGTTCCGCTGCTGCTGGTCGCGCTGCTCGCCATCGTGCATGCGCAGCTTTGGTTCGGGCGGGGCAGCGTGGGCAGCGTGGCCGAGATGCAGCGCAAGCTGGAGCAGCAGAAGGCCGCCAATCTCCAGGCGCAGCAGGCCAACGAACGGCTCGCGGCCGAGGTGCGCGACCTGAAGGAAGGCCTGGAGATGGTGGAAGAGAAGGCCCGCGCCGAGCTGGGCATGGTCAAGCCCGACGAAATCTTCGTCAACGTCGTGAAGCCCCGGTGAGGCGAAGCGGCTTCGTGGGGCGCCGGCGCAGCGCGCGGCGGGCCGGCTGATGCCCGAGTTCCTGCTCCTGTCGGCGTTCACCCTGTGGGGCTCGCCGGTCACCTGGCTGGAGCTGGTGGCCGTCGTGCTGTCCCTGGCCATGGTCGGCTTCAACATCCGCGAGATCCACTGGGGCTGGCCGCTCGCCATCGTGGCCTCGCTGCTCTATTTCCTGCTGTTCTGGCGCAGCCGCCTGTACGGCGAGGCCTGGCTGCAGGTCGCCTTCGCGGTGGTCGCGCTGTGGGGCTGGGCGCAGTGGCTGCGCGGCCGGGGCAGCGACGGCGCGCCGCTGCGGGTGCACCGGCTCACGGCACGCGGCTGGGCCGCCTCGCTGCTGGCGTTCGCGCTGGCATGGCCGGCGCTCGGCTGGGTGCTGCGGACCTTCACCGATACCGACGTGCCCTGGTGGGACGCCTTCCCCACTGCGCTCAGCCTGGTCGGCCAGTTCCTGCTGGGCCGCAAGCTGCTGGAGAACTGGCTGGCCTGGATCGCGGTCAATGCGGTCAGCGTGGCCCTGTTCGCCTACAAGGGCCTGTGGCTGACGGCCGCGCTGTACCTCGTGTTCATCGCCCTGAGCGTCGCGGGCTGGCGGGCCTGGCGCGTGCGGGCGGCCGCCGCATGAAGATCGCCCTGCTCGGCGCCGAGAGCACCGGCAAGACCGAGCTCTCGCAGCGGATGGCGCAAGCGCTGCGTGCGCGCGGCCATCGCGTCGCCGTGGTTCCCGAGGTCCTTCGCGAGTGGTGCGCACGCGAAGGCCGCACGCCGCGGCCCGAGGAGCAGCTGCCGATCGCGCAGGCGCAGGAGCAGCGGGTGGATGCCGCGGCGGCCGGCCACGACATCGTGATCGCCGACACCACGGCGCTGATGGTGGCGATCTACAGCGCCATGCTGTTCGAGGACGGCACGCTGTACCGCTTCGCGCTGGAGCGCCAGCGCGGCTACGACCTGACGCTGGTCACCGGCCTGGACCTGCCCTGGGTGGCCGACGGCCTGCAGCGCGACGGGCCGCACGTGCGCGAGCCGGTCGACGCGCTGGTGCGCGAGGGCCTGTCCAAGGCGGGCGTGCCCTACCGGGTGGTCTACGGCCACGGGGAGGAACGCACGCGCAACGCGCTGGCACCGGTGCTGGCGCTGCTGGGGGAGCAGCCAACGAGTCCAGGTGCCAGCCGGTGGAAATGGGGCTGCGACAAGTGCAGCGACCCGGATTGCGAGCACCGCCTCTTCACTGGCCTCCGTCATCCCCGAGCAAGCGGGGATCCAGGGCTTTAGGCGTCACTGCACCGCCGTCGTCACCGGCGGCTGGTCGCCGGGCGAGGCGAACAGCTGCGCCGCATCCACCGCATCGAAGCGGTACTGCTGGCCGCAGAAGTCGCAGCCGACCTCGATGCCGCCCTGCTCCTCGACGATGCTGTCGGCTTCCTCGCGGCCCAGGCTGCGGATCATGTTGGCGACGCGCTCGCGGCTGCAGGTGCAGGCGAAGCGCGGCACCTGGGTGGGGAAGCGCATCAGCCGCTCCTCCCAGAACAGCCGGCGCAGGACGGTGTCGGCATCCAGCTCGAGCAGCTCGTCGCGCTGGAGGGTGGCCGCCAGGGTCGCGATCCGGTTGTAGTGCTCGTTGAGGCCGATCTCGTCCTCGTTCGCCTTGGACACCATGGAGCCGGCCAGGTTGCCCTCGCCTTCCAGCGGCAGCCGCTGGATCAGCAGCCCGGCCGCCACCTTGGCGTCGGCCGCCAGCACCAGCGTGGTGTCGAGCTGCTCGGACTGCAGCATGTAGTGCTGCAGCACGTCGCTGAGCCGCTCCAGCTTCTCGCCGCGGTCCCCGTGCAGCGGCACCACGCCCTGGTAGGGCTGCTGCCCCGGCAGCTTGTCGCGCGGGTCCAGCGTGATGGCGCAACGGCCCTTGTTGTGCACGTTCACCAGTTCGGGCAGGCGGTCGTTCAGCTGCACGTCGCCCAGCACCTTGGCCGTGACGCGCAGGCTGAGGTCGTGCTGCACCTCGGCGACGGCCACCTTGACCGGTCCGTCGCCGAACACCTGCAGCACCAGCGCGCCGTTGAACTTGATGTTGGACTGCATCAGCACGCCGGCGGCGGCCATCTCGCCCAGCAGCTCGGCCACGGCCGGAGGCCAGGCCCCGGTGGCGCTGTTGGCCTGGCGCCGCGCCAGGATCTCGGTCCAGGCGTCGGTCAGCCGGACCAGCGCTCCGCGCACCGGCAGGCCTTCGAAGATGAATTTGTGGAGCTCCGACATGCGGGAAGTTGGCCCAAACCGGGGCAGATGGCGATCAGCCGATCTTCTTCAAGCCCTTGGCGAAGCGCCGGCTGTTGTTCACGTAGCCCTCGGCGCTGCGCGCCAGCTTGGCGGCGGCGGCCTCGTCCAGCGTGCGCACCACCTTGGCGGGCGCGCCGATGATGAGCGAGTTGTCGGGGAACTCCTTGCCTTCGGTGATCACGCTCCCGGCGCCGACTATGCAGTTGCGGCCGATCTTCGCGCCGTTGAGCACCACCGACTGGATGCCGATCAGCGAGTTGTCGCCCACCGTGCAGCCGTGCAGCATGACCTGGTGGCCCACCGTGACGTTGGCCCCGATGGTCAGCGGCTTGCCTTCGTCGGCGTGCAGCACGCAGGCGTCCTGGATGTTGCTGCCGTTGCCGATGCGGATGGTCTCGGTGTCGCCGCGGATCACGGTGTTGAACCACACGCTGGCGTTGTCGCCGAGTTCGACCTTGCCGATCACCTGCGCACTGTCGGCGATCCAGGCGCTCTCGCCCAGCCGGGGCGCGACACCATCGAGTTCGTAGAGGGCCATGGAAGGGTTCGTTGATGCTGAAACCTAGAATTGTAGGGATGCGTACTGCGCGACAGGAGGCACTGGCCGTGCTGTTGCAGCCCGAGCCGGGGCTGAAGGCCGACATGGCGCGTGCGCTGCGCGCCGATGGCGAGCTCGGCGAGGCCGAAGCGATCGCCGAGCCGGCCGGTATTCCCGGCCGGCCCGCGCAGCCGCGACTGGTGGCACCCGCCGAGCTGAAGCCGCGCTCGGTGCACACGCCCGAAGGCCGCGCCGCGCTGATCCACGCGCTGGCCCACATCGAGCTCAACGCCATCGACCTGGCCGCCGACATCGTCTGGCGCTTCGCCGGGCTGCCGCCCCTGTTCTATCGGCAGTGGATGGCGATCGCGCAGGAGGAGGCGCTGCACTTCCAGTTGCTGCGCGCGCACCTGCAGACCATGGGACACGACTACGGCGACTTCCCCGCGCACAACGGCCTGTGGGAGATGGCGCAGAAGACCCGCGGCGACCTGCTCGCCCGCCTCGCGCTGGTGCCGCGCACCCTGGAGGCGCGCGGCCTCGACGCCTCGCCGCCGATCAAGGCCAAGCTGCTCAAGGCCGGCGACCGGCGCGGCGCCGAGATCCTGGACATCATCCTGCGCGACGAGATCGGCCACGTGGCGGTGGGCAACCACTGGTACCGCGTGCTGTGCACGGAGCGCGGGCTGGACCCCATCCAGGCCTACGCCGACCTGGCCGCGCGCTACGGTGCGCCGCGGCTGCGCGGCCCCTTCAACCTCGAGGCGCGCCGCCGCGCCGGTTTCGAGGAGCCGGAACTGGCCGCCCTGCAGGGCTGACGTCCACCGGCGACCTCGGAGGGACGCGGGCCGGGCGCTACTCCGGCGAACGGTCGTTAGGCCGCCCTTATCCCGCGGGGCGCACGCAGGCCCTTCAGCCCTGCGCTTGTTCGGGGAGGCTGCGCCGCCGCCGGCTTCGGTGCGTGTCTGCTTTCCACGCCGCCGCGTCCGAGGCCATTGTGGCCGCCGCGACACGGCCGCGCTGCCGCAGCACCGGCCCGGCGCCCTCCGCATGGCAGTCCCGATTCACGGCCGCGACTTTCCGCAGTACAAGGACTCATCCGCGAATCCCGCTCGCGGACGGAGGCCGACGATGGACAAGGCGGATCGAGAGCGGCGGCACCGGGCCAGCCTGGAACGCATCAACCGCATCCAGAAAGTCGTCGGCCGTGGCGACTGCCTGCGCGTCGACCACGAAGGCACGCTGCTGGAGCGGGCCCGCCTGGTGGCCGAGGAGTACCGGTCGCACCAGGCCACCGAGGCCGGGCTGGCGGCCCTCGACCGCCTGCTGCACGTCGCCGACGAATGCGGCTCGCCGCATGCGCGGGAGGTGGCGGCCTTCCTTGCCTCGCTGTGGGGCAAGCAGCCGCTGCCGATCGGCACGCTGCGTGGGCGGGACATAGGGACCGGCGACGACATGCTGGCGGTGCTGGATGCCTGGCGCTTCGCCCGCCTCGACCTGCTCGAGCACGTCGAGGGCGGCCCGCGGCGCGTGGCGCGCGTGCTGGGCAAGTGGCAGCCCCGCCTCAGCGCGGCCCCGGCAGCACCCTGAAGGCGACGGCCGCCAGCGCCAGCATCAGCGCGATGGCGCCGAGCACGGCCTCGTAGGTCTCCAGGCCCCAGGCCGGCGCCGCCGCGGCCACCAAGCCGGTGAGCCACTGAACCAGCGCCACGCCCAGGAACAGCGCCATGGTGAACACCGCCATCGCGCGCCCGATCATGGGCGGCGGGTAGGCCGAGCGCACGTCGGCGTACTGCAGCACGATGTAGCCGGAGACCAGGCTCATGACGATGCTCACCACCACGTCCACCGTGGCAGCCCGGTTGAACGCCATGGCCGCGTACATGGCGGCCACGACCAGCGTGTAGCCGACCAGCCAGCGGCGCCGCCGCGCGCCGCCGGGATCGCGCCGGCCGAACAGCGGCGGGCCCAGCATGCCCATGACCGAGACCGCCAGCGCCACGTGCCCGGCCTGCACCAGCGAGAAGCCATGCCGCTCCACCAGCAGCGGCCCCAGCCAGAGCCCCCGCAGCGTCAGCACGGACGCATAGGTGAAGGTCGCCAGCACCAGGATGCCCCAGGTGTGCCGCAGCGAGAACAGCTCGCCGTAGCCGCGCAGGGCCGCCAGCACGCCGGGCGGCGCCGGCGAGCCCGCGGGCGCCGGCGCCTCCTCGACCAGCCACCAGATCCCCAGCCACGCCGCGACCGAACAGGCGCCCAGGGCCAGGTAGCCGGCCCGCCACGATGCCAGCTCCACCAGCCAGGCCAGCGGCGTGCCGGTGAGCAGCAGGCCGACCGAGCCTATGCCCAGCACCGCGCCCGAGACGGCGGCGAAGCGGTCGCCCTCGAAGCGGCGCGCGATGAAGACCGTGCAGACCAGGAAGGCCGGGGCGCAGCCGATGCCGATCACCACCTGTGCCAGCAGCAGCTGGGCGAAGCCGTCGGCGCCGGCCGCCATCAACGCGCCGATGACGGTCAGCGGCGAGGCCACCAGCACCGTTCGGCGCGGCCCCCACACGTCGATGCCTATGCCCATGAACAGCTGCAGCGCGCCAAACGAGAAATGGAAGGCGCCGGCGAACAGGCCGAGCTGTTCCGGCGTGAGCCCGAACTCCTGCTGCAGCGGCGGCGCGATGATGGCGGCGACGGTGCGGTAGGCCTGGCTGAGCGCGAAGCCGCAGGTCAGTGCCATGAGCATGGCCCAGGCGGTGCGGCGGCCGGCTTCCGTTGAGGTGGCGTGCGGGTCCAAGGACAGCAACTGTACTTGAGGCAGGGCAGGCGCCGCACGCGGCGGGCTGGCTAGCATGGCTGCATGAAGCGCAAGATCCTGATCCTGCAAGGCCATCCCGACGCGAGCGCGCCGCACCTGTGCCATGCGCTCGCCGACAGCTACGCGGCCGGCGCCCGAGAGGCCGGCCACGAGGTGCGCACGCTGGACATCGCCCGCCTCGACGTCCCGCTGCTGCGCAGCCAGCACGACTGGGAGCACGGCCAGGTGCCGCCCTCGCTGGCGCCCGCGCAGCAGGACATCCGCTGGGCCGAGCACCTGGTGCTGGTCTTCCCGCTCTGGCTGGGCGACATGCCGGCGCTGGTCAAGGCCTTCCTGGAACAGGTCGCGCGGCCCGGGTTCGCCTTCGAGTACGCGGAGCGCGGCACCGCCTTCACCCGCAAGGGCCTCACCGGCCGCTCGGCCCGGGTGGTCTGCACCATGGGGATGCCGGCGCTGGTCTACCGCTGGTACTTCCGCGCCCACAGCATCCGCTCGCTGGAACGCAACATCCTCGGCTTCGTCGGCATGGCGCCCATCCACGAGACGCTGATCGGCGGCGTCGGCAACCTCGAGGCCGGGGACGCCGCGAAGTGGATGCAGAAGCTGAGGCGGCTGGGGGAGAAGGCGGCGTAGCCAGCGATCACCCGCGCGGATGGTGCTGCGCATGCAGCACCTTGAGCCGCTCGCGCGCCACGTGGGTGTAGATGGTGGTGGTGGAGATGTCCGCGTGGCCCAGCAGCATCTGCACCGCGCGCAGGTCGGCGCCGTGGTTCAGCAGGTGGGTGGCGAAGGCATGGCGCAGCGTGTGCGGCGACAGCGGCGCCGTGATGCCGGCCGCCTGCGCGTGCTTGCGCACCAGCATCCAGAACATGGTCCTCGTCATGCCCTTGCCGCGCGCGGTGACGAACAGGTCCTCGCTCTGCTGGCCGCCGAGGATCCCGGCGCGCGCCTGCCCGAGGTAGCGCACGATCCAGTCGCGCGCCACCTGGCCGAAGGGCACCAGCCGCTCCTTGCTGCCCTTGCCCATCACCCGGACCACGTGCTCGGCCATGCCCAGGTGGATCACCTTGAGCGTCACCAGCTCGCTCACGCGCAGGCCGCTGGCGTACATCAGCTCCAGCATGGCACGGTCGCGCAGGCCCAGCGGAGTGTCCACCTCCGGCGCCGCCAGCAGCGCCTCCACCTGCGCCTCGGTCAGCGTGCGCGGGATGCGCTGCGGGCGCTTGGCCGGCTGCAGCTTCAGCGTGGGATCGGCATCGACCAGCCGCTGGCGCAGCGCCCAGCGGAAATAACGCCTGAACACGGCCAGCCGCCGGTTGGCCGAGCTGGCCCGGGTGCGGTCGTGGCGGGCCGCGAAGTAGGCCAGCAGGTCGGCCTCGGTGGTGCGCTCCAGCGTGCCGCCGCGCCCCCGCAGCCACTGCGCGTACAGCGTCAGGTCGCGCCGGTAGGCGGCCAGCGTGTTGCGCGCCAGGCCTTCCTCCAGCCAGAGCGCGTCGATGAACTCGTCGACGGAAGCGAACAAGCCGCCCGGGGGCGGCCTGTTGCGGGGCGCGGCCTGGGCAGCCACTGCAGCGGGGTCAGTCGAGGCGCAGCTTGGCGCTGTCGACCACCTTGCGGTACACGGCGAACTCGGCCTTGATCTGCTCGGCGAACTGCTCGGGCGTGTTGGCGATGATCAGCGAGCCGGTGTCCTCGATGCGCTTGCGCACCGCCGGTTCCTGCAGCGCCTTGACGGTGGCGGCATGCACCTTGTCGACGACGTCCTTCGGCAGGCCCTTGGGGCC
>NZ_DASPLW010000024.1:0-3591 GCF_035627355.1 Ramlibacter sp. | reverse complement strand
CGTGGGGCTTCCTGGTGGACGGCCAAAAGGTGCCGTGGCGGGAATACCTTGGGGAGCAGGGGTGAGCTTTCATCGCCCCTCCTCCGAAGAACTGCAGCAGCGCCGTCTGACCGAGCGCGAGGCGAACATGCGCGCCCTCGGCTCCGGCCCGCGCTCGCTACATCGGGGGACGTATGGCGGCGCAACGACGGTGCCCGCGCCGCCCGCGCGCCAGAAGGTGCCCGGCAAGGTAAAGCAGGCCATCCGGGACAGCGCGCGGGGCGAGGCGTGCGCGGTGCGCCTGATCGGCGTCTGCAACCACAACCCCGAGACGACGGTCTGGAGCCACTACCCGGGCCACGCAGGCGACCGCGGCATGGGTACGAAGAGCCTGGATCTTGCCGGCTGCTACGCCTGCAGCGCCTGCCATGACGCCGTGGACGGCCGCACGCGGTATCCCGGGCTGGATGCGCTGGCGCTGCGCTTGGCTTGGCACGAAGCCCACCTCCGGTCGCTGGTGCGGCTGGCTCAGAAAGGACTGCTGTGACGGATGCCGCAATCATCGAATGGCTGCAGGGGAAGTGCGTTCCCGGTGAGGGAGGCTGCCTGATCTGGACCGGCGCCGTGGGTCACAAGGGCGTTCCAGCTGTTCGCAACCCGTTCACGAACAAGACGGGCTCTGCGCGGCGGCTGTTGATGCAGGCGATGGGACACCGGATACAGGGCAAGGTGTGCACCACGAAGTGCTGCGACCCTCGCTGCATGGCAAAGGATCACGTGGTCGCGTGGTCGCGGCAGGAACTGCAAAAGCGCAGCTCGCAGAAGTTCCGCTATGACGTGGTGCGCTCTGCGAAGCTGGCCGAAGCGGCACGCGCCAAGTCCAGCCTGAGCATGCAGCTTGTTCGCGCGATGCGGGCATCCGGGATGCGCGCAAAGGAGGCGAGCGAGCATTTCGGCGTGCCGTTCCAAACCGCCTGCCGGATCATCAGCGGGCGCAACTGGAAGGATTACGACAACCCGTTCGCTGGGCTCGGTGCGCGCGCCGCCAACGACTCGCAGAGGAGGGCGGCATGAAGTTCTTCTTCCTCTATTGGCTGGGCGTGTTCGCCCTGTTCGCGCTGCTCGCCTTGACGGCGGGTTGCGTTCGGTTCTAAGGGTCAAGCGCCACCCGTGACGGCGCATGAAAGGGACGAGATGACCGTCGAAGAAATGCACAAGGCAAAGCAGGAAGCCGAGAACCAGATCCGCGATGCGCTCGACGGCTTCATGCGCCAGACCGGCCTGCTGGTGGAGGACGTGCGCGTCGGCTGGCAGGACTTCCAGCCGGTCTGCCAGCCGCACCGCGTCCGTTCGGTGGGCAGCGTGACTCTGGACGTGCGGCTCGCATAGCCCGAGGCAACCGGGCGCAGTACAACGAAAGAGGTGGGACCATGTTGGCAGACACGAACGAACGGCCAGGAATCGAGGAGCAGTACCAGACGGCGGGCAACACCTCCGACCTGACCGTGGATGCCGAGCGGCGCGGCGCAGGGGACGTGCTGATTGCCGCCGGCTGGAGCGACAGCCGCATGGGCATGGCGCTGCTGCGCCTGCATTCGGAGTGGGACGCAGCGGCGAAACCGCGGCGCATGACGGACGCGCAGGTGCGGCAGCTCGCCGCCACAATCCCGGACGCCCGGGGCAAGCCGAACATGAGCCGCGCCCGTTCGGAGGCGATCGTCTGGTACGCCCGCGAGCTGCGCCTGCTGGCCACCTCCCTGAAAAGCCGGTCCGGCGTGCTCCAGCAGATCCACGCATGGGCGCTGCTCAAGGGCATCAGCGCGGACTACGTTGGTCCGGCGCTGTTCCACTGGTTGTCCCCGGTCTGTCCGGTGTGCGACGGACACGGCCTGCGCAAGGTGCCGGACCAGCCGGCGCTGAGCGGCAAGCGGTGCCACGCCTGCGGGGGAAGCGGCAAGAGCGCCCGGCCCGAGGGCTCGACGCGCATCCAGAATCATCTGGATTACTGCGTGACGGTGGCGCGACACTCGCTCAAGGCGCGGCTGCGTCGGGAAGGGTGAGCATGGCAAAGCACAAGACGAGTGAACTGGAAGGCGCGCTGCTGGATGCGGCGGTGGCAAAGGCCGAGGGGCGCGAGCAGTACGTCCTCACGGAATCCGGCGGGGGCAGCTTCCGTGACTTTGAGCCGAGCAGCCTGTGGGAGGACGGCGGCCCGATCATCGAGCGGGAGCGGATCGAGCTGGAGTGGCGGGACAATGATGGGTGGTGGAACGGCGAAAGAGTCGGCGGATCGCGCTGGGTAGCCACGATGGACGTTGGCGTGCCCGCCCAAATTGGCACCACCCCCCTTATCGCCGCCATGCGCGCCTACGTGGCGAGCAAGCTGGGCGAGGAAGTGGAACTGCCATGAAGACGGTGTTCGAGATCGCCCAGATGGTCGCCCGGTTCCGAGAGATCGCGGCCGACCATGAGCGTTTCGAGCAGGGCGGCGGGTGCAGCCGCGAGCTTGGGCAGGCCGCGGATGCAATCGAGCTGATGGCGGCACACCTCGCCAATGCCGGCGGCCAAGATGGCGAGGGCGTTCTCGCCGCCGTGGCGGACATCGCCGCAAGGTAGCGAAAAGCCAACACGGGCGCATGGGCTTGCTTGACAAACTCCAGCATGGCACAATCGCGCCTGACCCGCGCGAGGGTCCGCCGGAGAAAGACCGTGCAGACAATGGGCCGCAAGCCCTAGGAACATGAAGGCCGGTTGCTCCGGCTGGAAGCGAGCGATGGTCCTGCTCGCCCTGAAATTCCCCAAGCCCGCCTCTGCGCGGGCTTTCTCATTTGCAGCGCCTGGGCTGGCGCTCCCAAGCATGGACACCCCGAGCAGGCAACTGCCACGGTAGTCTGAACCGGCGATCTGCAATCCCTTGGTCGGGTGCGCGGGGACACGGTGTAGGGCCAAGTCAGACCGCATGCAAGGGAGCGTTGGCTCAGGCGAGGCAGCCCGAAGCCGGGCGCATCCCCACTCCCTGAACCGCTCGCGTAGCACCTCGGGGGATCGTCGCCCGCGCCCTTCACCAGCCGGCGCCTCCTTCAAGGGCGCTCCACTGTCGCACTCGCAGGCCGGCAACGGAGTGCGGAACCGCAGGCACGCTCGCCGGGCTGACCAACCCGACGCAAGCCGGAAAGCGAGCCCAGACATGAAGCTCCAGACCCTGCGCCCACGGCTGGCCGCCGCGCCGGCCCGGCTCCAGACGCTGACCACCGAGACAACAGCCCCGCGCCCCGCCGGCCGCCCCTGGCAGGCAACCCGCCTACGCATCCAGATCCGCGACGGCTCCATGTGCGCCAAGTGCGGCCTGCTGTGGAACCCCACCCGGGACGCCGTAGACCATCTGCACCCACGCTGGGCCGGCGGCAGCGACGACGACAGCAACCTCGCCCTCCTGCACTCCACTCCCTGCCACGCAGACAAGAGCGCGCAGGAAGAGGCGATGCGCCGCGCCGGCGGGTACGTGATGCCCGACTGGGTCGCAGCCCTCCTGCGCGAGCGGGCGAAGGGCTGACGCACCAAGCTGGGGCGGGGGGGGCGGTCGAATCTTCCAAACGTTAGGGTCGCGGAAAC
>NZ_DASPLW010000023.1:0-8012 GCF_035627355.1 Ramlibacter sp. | reverse complement strand
GGCAGCGCTCGTCGAGCTCGGAACGCAGCGCGATCGGCGCGTTCTCCGCGTGGTAGAGCTGCAGCACGTCGACGAGCAGCGCGTTGAGATCGACGGGCTTGAGGTCGGCCGCGGGCAGGCGCGCGTAGTCGCGGAACTCGTTGACCAGCCGCTTCATCGCATCGACCTGATCGACGATGGTCTTGACCGACTTGACGAGCACGGCCTGCTCGGGCGCGGCGACCTTGCCCGAGAGCTTCATCTCGAGCCGCTCGGCCGAGAGCTGGATTGGCGTGAGCGGGTTCTTGATCTCGTGTGCGAGCCGGCGCGCCACTTCGCCCCAGGCCTGCGCGCGCTGGGCCGAGACGATCTCCGAGATGTCGTCAAACACCACCAGCCGGGCGGTGGTGTCCGGCTCGTCGCCCGGCATCAGCGCGCCCCGCGCCACCAGCGTGATGGCGGTGCTCTGCGCCGGCGAATCGGGCTGCGCCGGGTTGAGCTCGAAGGACTGCTGCCAGTGGTCCGGTCCGTGCGGGCGCTGCTCGTTGATGAAGTCCTCGAACTGCGCCAGCAGCGCGGCGCCGAAGCCCTCCAGCCCCGGTACGGCCGCCAGCGGCTGGCCCAGGTGTTCCGACAGCGGCACGCGCAGGATGCGGGCGGCGCCGGGGTTGGCCGTGTCGATGCGGCCCTGCTCGTCCAGCACGATGACGCCGGCCGTCAGGTTGTCCAGGATGGTCTGCAGGTGCGCGCGGGCGGCATTGACCTGCACCATGCTCTGGTCGACGGCGGCGCGTGCGTCGGCAAGCTGCTGCGTCATCTCGGCAAAGGACCGCGTCAGGCCGCCGAGTTCGTCCTTGCCCAGCAGCACCGGCTTGGGCGACAGGTCCCCGGCCGCGACTTCGCGCACCCCGGCGGCCAGCAGCAGCAGCGGCCGCGCCAGCTGGTTGCCCAGCAGCACCGCAAGGAAGACGGCGCCGAAGACCGCCAGGAACAGGCTCAGCGTCAGCGTGCCGATGTACATGCGGCGCAGGCCCTCGCGCGCCAGCGCCCGCTCCTGGTACTCGCGGTAGGCCTCCTGCACCGCGATCGCGTTGCCGACCAGGGTCGGCGGCAGGCTCTGCGTGGCCTGCAGCACCCGGGGCTCGCCCACCAGGCCGAGGCCGCTCGGCACCACCGCCAGCGCCTTGATGCGGGCCTGGCTCACGGCGCCGGGGCTGGGATCCTCCAGCCCTTCGATCACGGACATGGAACGCTGGCTGCGCGCGGTGCGCAGTTGCTGCGGCGTCGGCCGTTCGGGATTGAGCAGGAAGCGCGACTGGCCGGCACTCGCCGCCAGCTGCCCGTTGCCGGCCCACAGGATCAGGTCGTTGGCGGCCAGCTGCTCGCGCATGCGCTCCAGCGCCAGCGGCGCCGAGGTGTCCGGCACCTCGGCCAGCTGGGCGGCGGCGATCCTGGTCTTGTTGGCCAGGTCGGCCGCCAGCGTGTCCAGCGTGGAGCGGCCCAGGCTGAGGCCGGCATCCAGCGCGCCCTCCACCTGCACGTCGAACCAGCTTTCGATCGAGCGGGAGACGAACTGGTACGACACCACGTAGATCAGCAGTCCCGGCATGAAGCCCACCAGCGCGAAGATCGCCGCCAGCTTCACCAGCAACCGGCTGCCGAACTTGCCGCGCCGCACCCGCGACCACAGCCGCACCACCACCCAGCCGATCACCAGCAGCAGCAGCCCGGCCACCACCATGTTCAGGGCGAACAGCCGGCCGTAGTTGCGCTCGTACAGCTCGCGGTTGCCGGTCGCCTGCGTCAGCAGGAACAGCAGCACGATGCCGATGGCGGTGACCACGGCGGCGCCGACCAGCAGCGCCCAGCGCACCGCCCGCTGGCTGCCGAACGTGGGCTTGGGGCCCGCCGGGACGTGCTGCGGGTCCATCAGCGCACGCTTTCGAGCGCCAGCCGCTGGGTGCGCGCCGCGCTCAGGCTCCAGTCGGACTGCCCGACGGCGCCGATCTGGAACGGCCGCGGCAACTGCGAGACGTCCAGCCGGAAGCGGAAGTCCACGCTGTAGCGGGCGTCGGGCTCCAGGTCGGCCAGCTCCGCGATCTTCCAGCGCGACAGGTGCTGGATCGCAGCCATCGCCTCGTCCTGGCTGTCGAAGCTCTGGCCGAGCGCCAGCACCGAGTTGCCGATCGGCTCGTGCGACACCTGCAGGCGCCAGCGCCGGGTGAGCGGCTGGTACGACAGCCGCATGTAGCGCGAGGCGCCGGCCACGTGCTTGTCGTACCAGTACCAGCGGTCGCGCAGCAGCGAGGCGTCGGCCACGAAGAACATCGGGATGCCCTTGAGCAGCGCATCCTCCACCGGCGGCGGCAGCTCGAAGCGCACGCTCGCGCTCAGCAGCACGCCTTCCTCGGAGCGCTCCAGCCGCAGCTGAGTGACCTCCGCCACCTCGGCACGGACCGCGGCCGGGGCCAGCCAGCCGCACACCAGCGCGAGCGCTACCGCCAGCGCGCCCAAAGCGCGCTCAATCCGCAGCCGCAGGGTCCTTTTCCAGCCGTGCGTAGAAGAAGCCGTCGTGGTCACTTTCCGGATTGTCCCGGACGGCCTCGGCCCCCCGGCCGGAAGCCGGCAGCAAATGGCCCGGCGCCGGGCGCAAAAGGGCCGACTTGTTGTGTGCAACAAACGTCCGGATGCGCTGTTCGCCTTCCTCGCGGAAGACCGAACAGGTGCAATAGAGCAGCTGCCCGCCGGGCCGCACGAGCGGCCACAAGGCCTCCAGCAGTCGTTGCTGCTGGGCCGCGAGCCGGGCGACGTCGCCCGGCCGGCGCAGCCAGCGCACGTCGGGGTGGCGGCGCACGATGCCCGAGGCCGTGCAGGGCGCATCGAGCAGGATACCGTCGAAGGGCCGGCCGTCCCACCACTGCGACACGGCGGCGGCATCGGCAGCGACGATGCGGGCCGAGAGGCCGAGCCGCTGCAGCGTCTCGTCGATGCGGGCCGCGCGCTGGGGGTCGAGCTCCAGGGCGGTGACCTCGGCATCGGCCAGCTCCAGCAGGTGCGCGGTCTTGCCACCGGGCGCCGCGCAGGCATCGAGCAGGCGCAGGCGCTCCCCGGCCGCGGGTGCCAGTCCCTGCAGCAGCAGCGGCGCCGCGAGCTGGGCGGCGGCATCCTGCACCGACACCAGGCCCTCTGCGAATCCAGGGATGTCCGTCACCGGGCGCGGCCGGTCCAGCACGAGCCCGTGCTCGCCGACCGGCACTGCCGCCATGCCCGCTTCCCGCCATGCTTGCAGCAGGTCCTCGCGCCGCGTGCGGCGCGGATTCACGCGCAAGGTCATGGGGGCGGCGCCATTGTTGGCGCGCAGGATGGCTTGCCAGTGCTGCGGGTGGTCCTGCTGCAGGCGCTCGATCCACCAGCGCGGATGGTTCCAGAGCGCCACCGGATCCGCGTCCGTGGCGGCGACCAGCGCGTCACGCTCGCGCAGGAAGCGGCGCAGGCACGCGTTCAGGAAGCCCGACTGTGCCGCGGTGCCCGGCGAGTGCTTGGCCGCCTCGACGGCTTGGTCCACCAGCGTGAACGCTTCGTACGGCGCGTCCGCCTCATGCCAGCACAGCGCCAGCGCGGTGCACAGCAGCGCATCCGCTTCGGCGGGCGGCGCCCGTTTCGCCAACCGGCGCCGCAAGGCCTCGGCCCGGCCCAGTTGGCGCAGGGCGTGGAAGGACAGCGACTGGGCCGCGGGCCGCAGGTCAGCCGGCACGCGGGCCAGGGCCGGGGTGGCCGACTCGCCGGCTCGCACCGCCCGCACCACGCCCGCGGCCGCCTGCAGTTGCCGCCAGAGCGGCACGGACGTTCCGGCCGCTGGCTCGGCGGCGCCGGGAGCACGGGCAGGCGGCGCCGGCATGGTCCGCCGGGTCAGAGAGCCGCCGCCCGTGCGCCCGGCATCGCTTCGATGCCGCGGCCCGGCCGGAAGCCGAACAGCCAGGCCAGCAGCACGGCGGGAAACTGCGCGATGGCCTCGTTGTAGGCCTGCACGGCCTGGCTGAAGCGCTCGGCGGCCGCGGCGCACTGCGCGGTCATGTGCGCGCGCCGGGCCGTGAGCGTCTCCGGCAGCCGAGGCCCGGCCAGGTCGTGCGCGTCTTCGCGCTCGGCCCGCTCCCAGGCCATGGCCAGCACCGACTGCGCCGCGGCCAGCGCTGCGATGCGCTCCGGCTCCAGCGGCTTGGGTCGGGCCGCCGCCAGCGAGGCTTCGAGTTGGGCCGCCGCGCCCTGCAGGCCGCCCCAGAAGGAGCCCTCCATGCCGTCGAACAGCGACGCCGGCGGCTCGCCGTCGTCGGGCAGCAGTTGCCGAACCAGCTGGACCTGGCGCGTGAGTTCGGTGTCGAGCATCGCGAAGCTCGCGCCGGCGCCGCCGCGCAGCCGCACCAGCCGGTTGTACGCGCCCACGGCCCAGAACAGCAGCACGGCCGAGGCGACCCAGGTCATGACGGAATTGGACATGCGGCCCGACAGGAAAGAAAAACGCCCCACCCGCGCGTGCGGATGGGGCGCCTAGTTTAGTGAAGCGCGAGGCTTACTCGGTCGGGCCGCCTTCGGCTTCCGGGCCGGTGGCATCGGCCGTCACGCCGGCCAGTTCGGCCGCCTCGGCTTCGGCGATGGCGCGGCGCTCGGCCTCGTCCATCTGGTCCTTGGCCTTGCGCGCCTGGTGGTAGGCCATGCCGGTGCCCGCGGGGATCAGGCGGCCGACGATGACGTTCTCCTTCAGCCCGCGCAGCTCGTCGCGCTTGCCCATGATGGCCGCCTCGGTCAGCACCCGGGTGGTCTCCTGGAAGGAGGCCGCCGAGATGAACGAGTCGGTGGACAGCGAGGCCTTGGTGATGCCCAGCAGCAGGTTGCTGTAGGTGGCGGGCACCTTGCCCTCGGCGCGCAGCGCGTCGTTGGTGTCCAGCATCTCGGAGCGCTCGACCTGTTCGCCGGCGATGTAGCCGGACTCGCCCGGGTTCTCGACCACGACGCGGCGCAGCATCTGGCGGACGATCACCTCGATGTGCTTGTCGTTGATCTTCACACCCTGCAGGCGGTATACGTCCTGCACCTCGTCGACGATGTAGCGGGCCAGCTCCTCCATGCCCAGCAGGCGCAGGATGTCCTGCGGGTCGGCCGGGCCGTCCACGATGCTCTCGCCCTTGTTGACCACCTGGCCTTCGTGCACCAGGACGTTCTTCTCCTTGGGCACCAGCTCGGACCACTCGTTGCCTTCCGGGTCGGTGATGACCAGGCGGATCTTGCCCTTGGTCTCCTTGCCGAACGACACCGTGCCGGTCATCTCGGCCAGCATGCCCTTGTCCTTGGGCGAGCGGGCTTCGAACAGCTCGGCCACGCGAGGCAGGCCGCCCGTGATGTCGCGGGTCTTCTGGCCTTCGATCGGGATGCGGGCCAGCACTTCGCCGGGCGCCACGTCCTGGCCGTCGCGCACCTGGATCAGCGCGCCGACCTGGAAGCCGATGGTCACCGCGTGGTCGGTGCCGGGGATCTTCACCTCGGCGCCAGAGGCGTCCACCAGCTTGACCTGCGGACGCACCACCTTGGCGGAGCCGCGGCGCTTCGGGTCGATCACGACCAGCGTCGACAGGCCGGTGACCTCGTCGACCTGGCGGGCCACCGTCAGGCCTTCCTCGACGTTCTCGAACTTCACCTTGCCGGCGAACTCCGTGATGATCGGACGGGTCAGCGGGTCCCAGTTGGCCAGGATGGTGCCGGCCTTGACCTGCTGGTCGGCCTTCACCGTCAGCGTGGCGCCGTACGGCACCTTGTGGCGCTCGCGCTCGCGGCCGTGCTCGTCGTGGATGACGACCTCGCCGGAGCGGGCGATCACCACCAGCTCGCCCTTGCCGTTGGTCACGTAGCGCATCGTGCTGTTGAAGCCGATCACGCCGTTGGACTTGGCTTCCACGCTGGAGGCGATGGCCGCACGCGAGGCGGCGCCGCCGATGTGGAAGGTGCGCATGGTCAGCTGCGTGCCGGGCTCGCCGATCGACTGGGCGGCGATCACGCCGACGGCCTCGCCGACGTTGACCAGCCCGCCGCGGCCGAGGTCGCGGCCGTAGCACCTGGAGCACAGGCCGAAGCGGGTGGCGCAGGTCAGCGCGGTGCGGACCTTCACCTCGTCGACGCCGGCGGCTTCCAGCTCCTCGATCGCGTCCTCGTCCAGCATGTGGCCGGCGGGCACCACGACGGCGCGGCTCTCGGGATGCAGCACGTCCTCGGCCGCGGTGCGGCCCAGGATCCGGTCGCGCAGCGACTCGATCACCTCGCCGCCCTCGACGATGGCGCGCATCAGCGAGCCCTCGCTGGTGCCGCAATCCTCCTCGGTCACGACCAGGTCCTGCGTCACGTCCACCAGGCGGCGCGTCAGGTAGCCGGAGTTGGCGGTCTTCAGCGCCGTGTCGGCCAGGCCCTTGCGGGCGCCGTGCGTGGAGATGAAGTACTGCAGCACGTTCAGGCCTTCGCGGAAGTTGGCCGTGATCGGCGTCTCGATGATCGAGCCGTCCGGCTTGGCCATCAGGCCGCGCATGCCCGCCAGCTGTCGGATCTGGGCGGCCGAACCGCGGGCGCCGGAGTCGGCCATCATGTAGATGGAGTTGAAGGACTCCTGCTCCACTTCCTTGCCGCTGCGGTCGATGGTCTTTTCCTTGCGCAGCTGGTCCATCATCACCTTGGACACGGCGTCGCCCGCCTTGCCCCAGATGTCGACCACCTTGTTGTAGCGCTCGCCGGCGGTGACCAGGCCCGAGACGTACTGCTGCTCGATGTCCTTCACCTCCTTCTCGGCATCCTCGATGATGCGGTACTTCTCCTGCGGCACCAGCATGTCGTCGATGCCGATGGAGATGCCCGCCCGGGTCGCCAGCCGGAAGCCGTTCTGCAGCAGCTTGTCGGCGAACACCACGGTCTCCTTGAGGCCGCACTTGCGGAAGGAGGCGTTGATCAGCCGGCTGATCTCCTTCTTCTTCAGCGCCTTGTTGATCAGCGCATAGGGCAGGCCCTTGGGCAGGATCTCCGACAGCAGGGCGCGACCCACGGTGGTGTCCACCAAACCGGTGGAGGCGGTGAACTCGCCGGTGGCCTTGTCCTTGGTGTACTCCGTCAGGCGCACGCTCACCTTGGCCGTCAGCTCGACGATGCCGGCGTCCAGCGCCCGCTGCACCTCGCCGACGTCGGCGAAGATCATGCCTTCGCCCTTGGCGTTGATGCGCTCGCGGGTGGTGTAGTACAGGCCCAGCACCACGTCCTGCGAAGGCACGATGGAGGGCTCGCCGTTGGCGGGGAACAGCACGTTGTTGGAGGCCAGCATCAGCGTGCGGGCTTCCATCTGCGCTTCCACCGACAGGGGCACGTGCACGGCCATCTGGTCGCCGTCGAAGTCGGCGTTGAAGGCGGCGCACACCAGCGGGTGCAGCTGGATTGCCTTGCCCTCGATCAGGATCGGCTCGAAGGCCTGGATGCCCAGGCGGTGCAGCGTCGGGGCCCGGTTCAGCATGACCGGGTGCTCCTTGATCACCTCCTCGAGGATGTCCCACACCACCGGGGTGCCGGATTCCACTTCCTTCTTCGCCGCCTTGATGGTGGTGGCGATGCCCATGGCCTCCAGGCGCGAGAAGATGAAGGGCTTGAACAGTTCCAGCGCCATCAGCTTGGGCAGGCCGCACTGGTGCAGCTTGAGGGTCGGGCCCACCGTGATGACCGAACGGCCCGAGTAGTCGACGCGCTTGCCGAGCAGGTTCTGGCGGAAGCGGCCGCTCTTGCCCTTGATCATGTCGGCCAGCGACTTGAGCGCGCGCTTGTTGGCGCCCGTCATGGCCTTGCCGCGGCGGCCGTTGTCCAGCAGGCTGTCCACGGCCTCCTGCAGCATCCGCTTCTCGTTGCGCGCGATGATCTCCGGGGCCTTGAGCTCCAGCAGGCGGCGCAGGCGCGAGTTGCGGTTGATGACGCGGCGGTACAGGTCGTTCAGGTCGGAGGTCGCGAAGCGGCCGCCGTCC
>NZ_DASPLW010000022.1:0-32460 GCF_035627355.1 Ramlibacter sp. | reverse complement strand
CGGGCGCAATTTCCCCTTCCGCAAGGAGCCGTCCGACCTGGACGTGGACCTGCCCGACGGCTGCGGGGACGACGAGTACCTGCAGGCCCTGGAGGACGCGCTGGGCGAACTGGAGCGCCGCTTCGATCCCGGCCTGGTGATCTACCTGGCCGGCGCCGATCCGCACGAAGGCGACCGGCTCGGCCGCCTGAAGCTCAGCTGGGACGGCCTGGAGGCCCGGGACCGTCGGGTCTTCGACTGGGCCTGGCAGCGCGGCCTGCCGCTGGCCTTCGCCATGGCCGGCGGCTATGGCCACCGGCTGGACGACACCGTGCAGGCGCAGGTCAACACGTTCCGGGTGGCCGTGCACTACTGGGGCCGCTGGCAGAATCGGCGCCGATGAGCGACAGCCCCAAGCCCCAGCCCGACCCTCGCAGCGCCTACAAGGCCTTTCGCACGATCAGCACCCGCTGGATGGATAACGACGTGTACGGGCACGTCAACAACGTCGTCTACTACAGCTGGTTCGACACCGCGGTCAACGCCCACCTGATCGAGCGCGGCGTCCTCGACATCCACCAGGGCACCACCATCGGCCTGGTGATCGAGACCCAGTGCAACTACTTCGCGCCGCTCGCGTTCCCGCAAGCCGTCGATGCCGGGATCCGCGTGGCCCGGCTGGGGACGTCCAGCGTGCGCTACGAGGTCGGGCTGTTCGCCGCCGGCGAACCCCTCACGGCCGCCAAGGGTCATTTCGTGCACGTCTACGTCGACCGGGCCAGCCGCCGCCCGGTGCCGCTGCCGGCGGCGCTGCGCGCCGAACTGGAGGCGCTGCAATGAGCGCCCGCCGCATCCGCGCCTCGATCGCCGATCCCGCCAGCGTGGCGACCGCCATCGAGAGCCGCATGTCCGCGCGGGCCTTCCTGCCCACCCCGGTTCCGCGCGAGACGATCGAGCGCGTGCTGCAACTGGCCAGCCGCGCGGCCTCGGGCACCAACACCCAGCCCTGGAAGGTCCACGTGCTGCAGGGCGCCAGCCGCGACACCCTGGTGGCCAAGGTGTGCGACGCCTACGACGCGATCTACGCCGATCCCTCGCTGGCCGCGCAGTACGACGAGGACTACGACTACTACGCGCGGGAATGGGTCTCGCCCTACATCGACCGCCGGCGCCAGAACGGCTGGAGCCTCTACGGCCTGCTCGGCATCGAGCGCGGCGAGAAGGACCGGATGCACGCGCAGCACCGGCGCAACTTCCGCTTCTTCGACGCGCCCGTGGGCCTGATGTTCACCATCGACCGCATCCTCGGGCGCGGCTCGCTGCTGGACTACGGGATGTTCCTGCAGACCCTGATGCTGGCCGCGCGGGCCGAGGGGCTGCACACCTGCCCCCAGGCCGCCTGGAACCGCTTCTCGAAGATCGTGCTGCCCCACATCGGCGCCGGTGAGGGCGAGATGCTGGTGTGCGGCATGGCCCTGGGCTACGCCGACGAGTCCGAACCGGTGAACGGCTTCGACACGCCGCGCGAGCCGCCCGCCGCCTTCACGCGCTGGCTGGATTGAATTCGACGCGTGCCGCACGCGGCAGCCCGGCGCGGTGCATTGGTATGCTCGCCGCCAGGCGGTCGCCTCGCAGCCGCCTTTCCCGGAGGAGACCCATGACGATTGCACGCCCCCTCGGCGTGGCCCTGGCGCTGCTCGCGCCGCAACTGGCCATGGCGGCCGACTTCGACGGCAGCCAGCTCACCGCCCTGTGGGGCATTCCGTTCGCCGGCATCCTGCTGTCGATCGCCGTGATGCCGCTGCTGGCGCCGCACTTCTGGCACCACCACTTCGGCAAGGTCGCTGCCGCCTGGTCGCTCGCCTTCCTGGTGCCCTTCGCCATCGTTTTCGGGCCGGGCGTGGCCGGGGCCGCCTTCGTGCACGCGGCGCTGGCCGAGTACATCCCCTTCGTCATCCTGCTGACCGCGCTGTTCACCGTCTCGGGCGGCATCTACATCAGCGGCAACCTGCACGGCCGGCCGGCGCTCAACACCGCCATCCTGGCGATCGGCTCGGTGCTGGCCAGCTTCATGGGCACGACCGGCGCGTCCATGCTGCTGATCCGCCCGCTGATCCGCGCCAACGACAACCGCCGGCACAAGGCGCACGTGGTGGTGTTCTTCATCTTCACCGTCTCCAATGCCGGCGGCTCGCTCACGCCGCTGGGCGACCCGCCGCTGTTCCTGGGTTTCCTCAAGGGGATCGACTTCTTCTGGACCGTCAGCCACATCTTCCCGGAGACGCTGTTCCTGCTGGCGGCCCTGCTGGCCCTGTTCTATGCGCTGGACAGCTGGTACTACCGGCAAACGGGTGAAGTGCAGCCGGAGGATCCGACGCCCGAGACGCGCGGCATCGGCTTCGATGGCGCGCGCAACTTCTGGCTGCTGGCCGTGGTGGTGGCCCTGGTGCTGATGTCCGGCCTGTGGAAGTCGCCGGTCGTGTTCGACATCGCCGGCACCGAGGTCGGCCTGCCCGGCATCGTGCGCGACCTCGGCCTGATCGCCGTGACAATCGCCTCGCTGACGATCACGCCGGCCACCGTACACGCCGACAACCAGTTCTCCTGGGCGCCCATGCAGGAAGTGGCCAAGCTGTTCGCCGGCATCTTCCTGACCATCATCCCGGTCATCGCCATGCTGCGCGCCGGCGTGGACGGGCCGTTCGGCGCAGTGATAGCCGCGGTGACCCGCCCGGACGGTTCGCCCGACCCGGCCATGTACTTCTGGGCGGCCGGCGCGCTGAGCTCCTTCCTGGACAACGCGCCGACCTACCTGGTGTTCTTCAACACCGCCGGCGGCGACCCGCAGGTGCTGATGACCACGCTGGCCCCGACGCTCGCCGCCATCTCGGCCGGCGCCGTGTTCATGGGTGCCAACACCTACATCGGCAACGCGCCCAACCTGATGGTCAAGGCGATTGCCGAGGATCGCGGCGTGGACATGCCCAGCTTCTTCGGCTACATGGCCTGGTCGGCGGGTATCCTGCTGCCGCTGTTCGCCATCATGACCTTCATCTGGTTCCTCTGACCCCATGAGCAAGCCCGCCGTCCTCGTCGCCCGATCCATCTTCCCCCAGGTCATCGAGAAGCTGCAGCAGCACTTCGAGGTCGAGCACAACCAGGCCGACGCCGCCTGGAGCCGCGAGGACTTCGTCGCCCGCCTGCAGGGCAAGGCCGGCGTCTTCACCACCGGCGGCGAGCGCATCGATGCCGCCCTGCTGGCCGCGTGCCCGCAACTGAAGATCTGCGCCAACATGGCCGTGGGCTTCAACAACTTCGACCTGCCGGCGATGACGGCGGCCAAGGTGCTGGGCACCAACGCGCCGGATGTGCTGACCGAGACCACGGCCGACTTCGGCTTCGCGCTGATGATGGCCACCGCCCGCCGCATGACCGAGAGCGAGCATTACCTGCGTGCCGGCCAGTGGACGAAGTGGTCCTATGACCTGTTCGCAGGCGCCGAGGTGCACGGCAGCACCCTGGGCATCCTGGGCATGGGCCGCATCGGCCAGGGCATCGCGCGGCGCGGCGCGCACGGCTTCGGCATGAAGGTGATCTACCACAACCGCTCGCGCCTGGCCCCGGAGATCGAGGCCGAGTGCAAGGCCCGTTACGTCGGCAAGGAAGAATTGCTGCGGCAGGCCGACCACCTGGTGCTGGTGCTGCCGTACACCGCCGAATCGCACCATGCGATCGGCGCCGCCGAACTGGCGCAGATGAAGCCCACGGCCACGCTGGTCAACATCGCCCGCGGCGGCATCGTCGACGACGCGGCGCTGGCCAAGGCCCTGCGCGAGCACCGCATCGCGGCCGCCGGCCTCGACGTGTTCGAGGGCGAGCCCAAGGTCCACCCGGACCTGCTCACCGTGCCCAACGTCGTGCTGACGCCGCACATCGCCAGCGCCACCATCCCCACGCGCATGGCCATGGCCAACCTGGCGGCCGACAACCTGATCGGCTACCTGGTGAACGGCAAGCCGGTGACGCCGCTCAACCCCGAGGTGCTCGCCTGAGCGACCCGCAAGCCTGGCTGCTGGTGGGGGTGGCCTTTGCCGCGGCGACGGGGCTGCTGGCCCTGGTGCTGCTGGCCGTCCTGCTGGCGCGAAAGCCGGCCACGGACAACCTCAGGGCCGAACTGCTGGCGGCCAGCGAGCGGCTGGAACGCGAGCTCCGGCGCGAGGTCAGCGAATCCTCGCGCGGCGCGCGCCAGGAGCTGACGCAGGCGCTGGCGACCTTTCAGCACGCGCTGCTGGACCAGGCGTCGCAGGCCACCCGGACCCAGAACAGCCAGATCGACGCCTTCGCCCAGCAGCTCGCGCTGCTGCAGAAGACCGTGGCGGACACGCTGGGCACCCAGCTGCAGGGCCTGAGCGAATCCAACGCCCGCCGGCTGGCGGAAGTACGGAGCACGCTGGAAGCGCAGCTGGCCAAGCTGCAGCAGACCAATGCCGAACGCCTCGACGAAATGCGCCGCACCGTCGACGAGAAGTTGCAGGCGACGCTGGAAACCCGGCTGGGCGAGAGCTTCCGCCAGGTGGCCGAGCGCCTCGAGCAGGTGCACCGGGGCCTGGGCGAGATGCAGTCGCTGGCGCAGGGCGTGGGCGACCTGCAGCGCGTGCTGGCCAACGTGAAGGCGCGCGGCGTGTTCGGCGAGGTGCAGCTCGAGGCGCTGCTGGAACAGGTGCTGACGCCCGAGCAGTACGCGCGGCAGGTCGAGACCCGGCCGCACAGCAAGCAGCGCGTCGATTTCGCGGTCCGCCTGCCGGGCCGGGCGGGCGCGGAGGGCGCACCGGTCTGGCTGCCGATCGACGCCAAGTTCCCGCGCGAGGACTACGAGCGGCTGCTGGAGGCGAGCGACCGCGCCGATGCCGCCGGCGTCGAGAGCGCGGCCCGAGCGCTGGAAGTGCGCATCCGGCAGGAGGCCAAGTCCATCTGCGAGTGCTACCTGTGCCCGCCGCACACCACCGACTTCGCCATCCTGTTCCTGCCGGTCGAGAGCCTCTATGCCGAAGTGCTGCGCCGCCCGGGGCTGATGGACCAGTTGCAGCGCGACTACCGGGTCACGCTGGCTGGGCCGACCACGCTGCTGGCACTGCTCAACAGTCTGCACATGGGCTTCAGGACCCTGGCGCTGGAGCGGCAGGCGTCCGAGGTCTGGAAGGTGCTGGGCGCGGTCAAGACCGAGTTCGAGCGCTACGGCACGTGGGTGGACCGCATCCGCGAGCAGGTGCGCAAGGCCTCCGAGACGCTGGACGATGCGCAGGTCCGCACGCGCCAGATGCGGCGCGCGCTCAAGACGGTCGAGGCTCTGCCCGAGGAGCAGGCGCAGGCCGTGCTGCCGCAGCCGCCGGGGCAGGGCCGCGAAGCCGCGTGAGCGGTGGCCTCAGCCCCGAGCTGCTGCGCCTGATCACGGGCCAGGTCTTCCTGCACGCCTGCATGGCGGGCATGCGGATGGCGGCGCCCTTGCTGGCGTTGCGCTCGGGGTACAGCGAGGCCGCGGTCGGGCTGCTGCTGGCGCTGTTCGCGCTGACCCAGGTCTTCCTGGCCCTGCCAGCCGGCCGCTATGCCGATCGGCACGGATTGCGGCGACCCTTTGCCTGGTCGGTGCTTGCGGCTTCGCTGGGCGGCAGCCTGGCGGTCGCCTTTCCCGTGTTCCCCGTGCTGTGCGCGTCGGCGCTGCTCACGGGCGGCGCGGCGGGCGCCGCGTCCATCGCCCTGCAGCGGCATGTGGGCCGTGCGGCCGGTGGCGCGACCCAGTTGCGCCAGGTGTTCTCCTGGCTGGCGATCGGGCCGGCGTTCTCCAACTTCCTCGGGCCGTTCGCGGCCGGCCTGGCCATCGACCATGGCGGCTTCCGGCTGGCCTTCCTGCTGCTGGCCGTGCTGCCGGTCATCGGCTGGTTCTGGGTGCGCCAGGCCCGCGAGCTGCCGGCGGCGCATGCGCCGGCGGGCGTGCGCGAGGGCACGGCCTGGGACCTGCTGCGCGAGCCGGGCTTCCGGCGCCTGCTGCTGGTGAACTGGGTGCTGTCCTCGTGCTGGGACGTCCACACCTTCGTGGTGCCGGTGCTGGGCCACGAGCGCGGCCTGTCGGCGTCAGTGATTGGCACTTTGCTCGGCGCGTTCGCCATCGCGGCCGCCGCGGTGCGAGTGGTCATGCCGGCCGTGGCCGCGTACCTGCGCGAGTGGGCGGTGATCACGGCGGCCATGGCCGCCACCGCACTGCTGTTCACCGCCTACCCGCTGCTGCATTCGGCGCTGTCCATGGGCCTGTGCTCGGCGCTGCTGGGCGTTGCACTGGGCACGGTGCAGCCCATGATCATGAGCATGCTGCACCAGATCACGCCGGAGCACCGCCATGGCCAGGCCCTGGGCCTGCGGCTGATGGCCATCAACGCTTCCAGCGTCAGCATGCCGATCCTGTTCGGCGCCGCCGGCGCGGTGATCGGGATCTCGGGGGTGTTCTGGGTGGTGGCCGGCACGGTGGCGGCCGGCACGCGACTGTCGCTGCGCCTGGGCCGCGATCCGGCCGTCACAGGCGATAGAAGCCCTTGATGATGTCCCAGGCGTCCTGCGCCTCGTCGGCGAACTGGAACAGCTGGAGGTCGGCCGGCGAGATCACGCCTTCCTCCACCAGCACGTCGAAGTTCACCAGCCGCTGCCAGTAGCTGGAGCCGAACAGCACGATGGGCACCTGGTGCGACTTGTGCGTCTGCACCAGGGTGATCACCTCGAACAGCTCGTCCAGCGTGCCGAAGCCGCCGGGGAAGGCCACCAGCGCCTTGGCGCGCATCATGAAGTGCATCTTGCGCAGCGCGAAGTAGTGGAACTTGAACGAGAGCTCGGGCGTCACGAAGGGATTGGGCGCTTCCTCCATCGGCAGCGCGATCGACAGGCCGACGCTGGTGCCGCCGCCTTCCCAGGCGCCCCGGTTGGCGGCCTGCATGATCCCCGGCCCGCCGCCGGTGCAGATGAAGAGCCGGTCGCTCGGCTCGCGCGATGCGCTGAACTGCGCCACCAGCTTGCCGAAGGCGCGTGCCTTCTCGTAGTAGTGCGAGTTGCGCGCCAGCGCCCGCGCGCGGCGGATCACCGCCTCGTCGCCGCCGGCCTCGGCCGCCCGCAGCAGCGCGGTCGCCTCCTCCTCGCTGCGGAATCGCGCGCTGCCGAACACCACGACCGTGTTGTCGATCCCATGGGCCTGCTGCTCGAGGTCGGGCTTGAGCAGCTCGAGCTGGAACCGGATGCCGCGCGTCTCCCGGCGCAGCAGGAACTCGGGGTCGGCGAACGCGAGCCGGCTGGCTTCGGGCTCCAGCGGCAGGCCCGCGTCCGAGTGCGCCTTGATCGTGGCCCATGCGTCGGCGAGGCGCCCGTCGCGGATGTTGCGGGTGGAAGACATGGACCGATTTTGGCGGGAAAGCCCGCAGGCATGGGGTTATCCTCGCCCGCCAGAACAACAGTGGGGACAACCGTGGAGGAGCCGCTTTTCCACGTGGTACTGGAGGGCCGCAAGGTCGGGCCGTATGACCGGCGCACCATCGTCGGCATGCGCATCAGGAAGACGCTGTCCAGCGAGCACGTGCTGATCGACACGACCGGCCGGCAGCTCACCGTGGCCGACCTGTTCGGGCGCCAGCCGGCCCGATCGGACTATGTGCCCAGCCGCACCAGCAGCTTTTCGGTGCTGGCCACCTATGCGGCCAGCCTGGTCGCGGTGCAGGGGCGCGGCCTCGCCGTGCCCGCGTTCCGCGGCGAGGTCGAGGCACGCGTGCAGTCGCGGGTGCTACGCATCGCCGGTCGCTTCCGCCGGGGCCTGGGCTGGAAGGAGGACCGGGTCAAGCTGCCGCTGGAAGACATCGTGCATGCCCGCGTCAGTGGCAGCGAGGTCGAGATGGGGCTGAAGGTGGACGGCGGGCCGCCGCAGCGGATCCGCCTGGAACTGTTCACGCCCGCAGTGGCCAGCGAGTTCGCCGGCTGGCTGACCCACGCCGGCCCTTGGCCGGCGGACACGCCCTTGCGTGGCCCGGCCGGCGTGCATGCCCACCTGCTCTGGACCTCGGTCGGAGGAATCGCGGTGGTGCTGCTGGTGGTGCTCGGGGTGCTGCTGGCCCGCAGCCTCTACTGACCGGGCAGCGCCAGGGCCAGCCCCAGCGGAACGAACAGCACCGCCAGCGCGTTACCCAGCAGGATCATCGCCGCCACCCGCTCGGGCTCCTGGCCGTAGCGCTCGGCCAGCAGGAACTGCATCACCGCGGGCGGCAGGGCGCCGAACAGGATCAGCTGGGCGCGCGCCGGCCCCGCCAGGTCCAGCGCCCAGGCCAGCGGCACCGCCAGCAGCAGGCCGACCAGCGGCCGCGCGAACGCGCCCAGCAGACCGCGCGGAATGTCCTGTGGCTGCAGCACGGTCAGCCGGACTCCCAGCGCGAACAGCATCAGCGGCAGGGTCGCTTCGCCCATCAGCCGCATGCCGGTCATCAGCATGTCGGGCGGCCGGATGCCCGACGCGGCGCTGGCGAAACCGAGCGCGGCCGACACCATCAGCGGCGACAGCAGCAGGTCACGGGTGCGGGCGCCGGCGCTGGTGATGCGCGCGCCCAGCGAGAAGTGCAGCACGTTGCTGATGGAGAACAGCGCCACGGCGGCGCCGAAGTGCTCGGGCCCGAAGGCGAGCAGCGCCAGCGGCAGGCCCATGTTGCCGCAGTTGTTGAACATGACGACCGGCACCAGGCTGCGGGCCTGGGTCCGCGTGAGCCGCGCCAGCGCCCAGCCGACCAGCCCGCAGGCCAGGATCAGCAGCAGGCCGGCCGCGAGCAGGCGGCCGTGGTCCTGCAGCCGGAACTCCCGGCCGGCGAGGGCGGTGTAGACCAGCAGCGGGGTCATCACGTCCAGCACGATGCGGTTGAACGCGCGCAGGTCGGGCTGCCGGCGACGGCCGTAGCCGAAGCCGATGGCCACGATCAGGAACACCGGAACGATCACCTGCGCGATGCGCAGCAGCAGTTCCATTCAGGCGGCCTTTCGCGCCAGCCAGCGCAGCAGCGGCTCGCGCGCCGGGGCCAGGCCCTTGTAGGCCAGCACGGCGTCGCTCATGGACGAGAGCGCGGCGTGCAGCCGCGCAGCCTTCGCGGCGCTGTCGACCGCCTGCGCCAGCGGCTGCAGCATCACGCGGATCGTGAACACCGCCTGGCGGGTCCCCTGGCCCACGGGGAAGAAGGTCTGCCGCTCGGCCCGCAGCCAGCAGCCGCCGGCGAAGGCCTCGTCGTCGCCGGCCGGCCAGGGCGCACGCGGCTGCCGGCGCGGATGCCCGTCGAAACGCGGCGAGGGGCTGATGCTCCAGACGAAGCGCTCCCAGCGCTCGCCGGAGGTCGCCAGCTCCACCAGCTGCCGGCCGGCCCGCAGCAGGGCGGCGTTGTCGGCCACCGGCGCGTGCACGGCCGCGAAATCCAGCCCGAGCTTGTCCTCCGGCGCCCAGTGCGAGGGGACGCAGACGCACAGCCAGGGCAGGGTGCCGTCCGCGCCATCGAGCACGGCGATGTCTTCCTCGAAGGCGAGCTCGAGCCGGCGGGCATCGAAGCCGGGGTGGCCTTCGAGGGTTGCCTGCCGCGCGATCGCCGCCAGCGCGGGGGCGGGATCGAAGCCGGCCACCCCATGGCGCGCGGCGCCGGCCTCGTGGACGCGGCGCTTCTCCTCGTACAGGGGCGAGCCGGCCGCCAGGGGCGTCAGGTGCCGGGCGCCCGCAGCCAGCCGGCGCAGTCCCGGCTGCATGCGGAAGGGCGCGGCGATCAGCTCGAAGTCGAAGTCCATGGCGGCGGGAGAAACGAAAAAGGCTCCTTGACGGAGCCTTCGGTCGGGTGCGCCGGGATCAGACGCGGCGGCGGTACTCGCCGGTGCGCGTGTCGATCTCGATCTTGTCGCCCTGGGCCACGAAGATCGGCACGCCGATCTCGAAGCCGGTGGCGATCTTGGCCGGCTTCAGCACCTTGCCCGAGGTGTCGCCCTTGACGGCCGGCTCGGTCCAGGTGATCTCGCGCTCGACGCTGGTGGGCAGTTCCACCGAGATCGCCTTGCCTTCGTAGAACACCACCTCGGCGGTCATGCCGTCCTCGAGGTAGTTCAGGGCGTCGCCCATGTTCTCGGCCTCGACCTCGTACTGGTTGTACTCGCCGTCCATCCAGACGTACATCGGGTCGGCGAAGTACGAGTAGGTGCAGTCCTTCTTGTCCAGCACGATCTGGTCCATCTTGTCGTCGGCCTTGAAGACGACTTCCGTGCCCTGGTTGGACAGCAGGCTCTTGAGCTTCATGCGCACGGTGGCGGCGTTGCGGCCGCCCCGGGCGTATTCGGTCTTGAGCACGACCCAGGGGGCGCCGTTCTGCATGATCACGTTGCCGGCGCGGATTTCTTGAGCGATTTTCATGGGGTTGGTGGCGAAGTAGGCCGCGGGCCTGCGTGGCGCAGGCGAGTGTGCGGCGGTGGACGCGGGGCGCCATCCAGGCGGGCCGCTCGCGCAAAACCACGGGATTTTACTTGCTTTTGCCTACTGGCCCGAGGGCATCCGGCACTGTCGAGGGTTGATGCTCGCCACGCACCAGGCGCATCAGTTCGCTGACGAGATCGTGCTGCGCCAGCAGCCGACGGCGCGCGCGCTCCACCGATGGCTGCCAGCCGGCCGGATCGATGGCTGGCAGCGCCGGCCCGCCCTGGTTCCACGCCGCGTGGAAAGCCACCAGCCCGGGCGGCGCCCCGAGCCAGCGCAGGAAGGCGTCCAGCTTGGCCAGGTGCGCGTCGTCGTGCTGCGGATAGATGTTCCACACCAGCGGCTTGCCGGCCCAGAGTGCGCGCACCAGCGAGTCCTCGCCACGCACCAGGTTCAGGTCGCAGGCCCACAGGAGCTCGTCGAATGCCGGCTGCGGCATCAGCGGCAGCCAGTGCAGGGCCAGCGAGCCGGTGTCCGGGCGCGTCGCCAGCCATTGCCGGACGGCGGCCTCGGCCCGGCCGGCGGCCACCAGCAGGCGGGTCGGACGCCCGGCCTGCGCGAGCTGGCCGAGCAGCGAGGCCAGGCCGGGCGGCTCGTAGCAGAACAGGCTGATGAGTCGCTCGCCCGCCCACGCGATCCCGCGGGCCTGCAGCCAGGCCGCGCGGTCGAAGGCCGCCTGGCGTTGCAGCAGGTCCGGCTCGCGGATCAGCCCGCCGGTGGAGGCCGTGAAACCGGGGTGGAAGAAGCGCTTCACCAGCCCTTGGCCCGGCCCGCTGAGCACGGGCGAGGGCAGGCCATGGCAGCGCTCGACCCAGCCCTCCGCCGAGAGGTATTCGAGGTTGATCCAGGCCGGCTGCCGGCCGCTGGTGCGGGTGCGCTCGGCGATCGCGGCCACGAAGGCCGGCTCCAGTTCGCAGGCGAAGGCCTCGATCACCACGTCGCCCGGCTGCGCGGCCACACAGCCTTCCCACGGCAGGACCGCGACGCGCGGGTGGCCGGCCGGCGCCATCCAGGCCAGCGCGCTGGCGTCGTCGACCCACAGTCGCACGTCCTGGCCGCGTGCCGCCAGGTCGGCCGCGAGCCGCCAGCACACGCCGATGTCGCCGTGGTTGTCGATGACCTTGCAGAAGATGTCCCAGCGCATGCTGCCCGGATAATAAGCAGCGATGTCCGCCGTGCATTCCGACCAACTGCTGGCCGAAGTCGCCGCGCTGCCGCAACTGCCCGGCGTCTACCGCTACTTCGACGCCGAGGGCGGCGTGCTGTACGTGGGCAAGGCGCGCAACCTGAAGAAGCGGGTCTCCAGCTACTTCCAGAAGAACCACGGGGGCACGCGCATCGGCCACATGATCTCGAAGATCGCCCGCATGGAGACCACCGTGGTGCGCTCCGAGGCCGAGGCGCTGCTGCTCGAGAACAACCTGATCAAGGCGCTCAACCCGAAGTACAACATCCTGTTCCGGGACGACAAGAGCTACCCCTACCTGAAGATCCACGGGGCCCCGGACAAGGCCGGCTTCGAGCCGGACGAAGGCGCCCCGGGCTCGCCGTCGGCCGCGGTGTTCCCGCGCGTGGCCTACTACCGCGGGGCGGTGGATCGCAAGCACCGGTATTTCGGCCCCTATCCCAGCGCCTGGGCGGTCAAGGAGTCGATCCAGCTGCTGCAGAAGGTCTTCCGCCTGCGCACCTGCGAGGACACGGTGTTCGCCAACCGCACGCGACCCTGCCTGCTGTACCAGATCAAGCGCTGCTCGGCCCCGTGCGTGGGCCTGGTCAGCGCGCAGGACTACCAGCAGGACGTGCGCAACGCCGAGGCCTTCCTGCGCGGCGAGACCCAGGCCGTGCTGGAGCAGCTGGAAGCCCGCATGCTGCAGCACGCGGACAAGCTGGAGTTCGAGCAGGCCGCCGAGCTGCGCAACCAGATGACGGCGCTGTCCAAGGTGCTGCACCAGCAATCGGTGGATACCGGCTCGGACAAGGACGCCGACGTGCTGGCGGTGCAGGTGCAGGGCGGCAAGGCCTGCGTCAACCTGGCCATGGTGCGCGGCGGCCGGCACCTGGGCGATCGCCCGTACTTCCCCTCGCACATCGAGGACGCGAGCGTGGTGCAGGACTTCGACGATGCCCAGGAGGCCGCGCCGGCGCAGCCGATCGAGGTGCAGGTGCTGGAGGCCTTCATCGCGCAGCACTACATCGACGTGCCGGTGCCGCCGGCGCTGATCACCAGCGTGCCGGTCAGCCGGGAACTGGTCGAGGCCCTGTCCGAGCAGTCGGGGGTGAAGATCACCGCCGTGCACCATCCGCGCGAGCAGCGCCGGCTGTGGCTGGAGATGGCGGAGAAGAACGCCGCCCTGCAGCTGGCGCGGCTGCTGGCGCAGGAGGGTTCGCAGCAGGCCCGCACCCGCGCGCTGGTGGACGCGCTGCAGCTCGAACCCGACGACCTGGACGCGTTCCGGGTCGAGTGCTTCGACATCTCGCACACCGCCGGCGAGGCGACGCAGGCCTCCTGCGTGGTGTTCCACGACCACCGCATGCAGAACAGCGAGTACCGCCGCTACAACATCGAAGGGATCACGCCGGGCGACGATTACGCCGCGATGCGGCAGGTCCTGACCCGGCGCTATGCACGGCTGGCCGAGGCCGGCCGCGATTCGCCGGATGCGTCGCCGCCGTTGGACGCCGAAGCCGCCGAGGGCAGCGAGGCCGTCGAGGCCGTGCCCGACGAGGCCGCGCCGACGCCGGCCGGCGGGGGCAAGCGTGCGAAGAAGCCGTCCTCGCGGGGCGGCGCACCGCGCCTGCCCGACCTGGTGCTGGTCGATGGCGGGCGCGGGCAGGTCAGCATGGCCCGCGAGGTGTTCGCCGAACTCGGGCTGGACCTGTCGGTCATCGTCGGGGTGGAGAAGGGTGAAGGCCGCCGCGTCGGGCTGGAGGAACTGGTGTTCGCCGACGGCCGCGAGAAGGTCTGGCTGGGCAAGGACTCGGCGGCGCTGATGCTGGTCGCGCAGATCCGCGACGAGGCGCACCGGTTCGCCATCACCGGGATGCGCGCGCGCCGCGCCAAGGTGCGCGTGGGCGGCAGCCGGCTGGAGGAGATCCCCGGCATCGGCGCCCGCAAGCGCGCGCGGCTGCTGCAGCGGTTCGGCGGCATCCGCGGCGTGGCATCGGCCGGTGTCGACGACATCGCCGCCGTCGAAGGCATAGGACGCGAACTGGCCGAGGAGATCTATCGTGCACTTCATTAGGTACTTCGCGTGGGCCGGGGCCCTCCTGCTCGCCGCCTGCAGCGCGCCGGGACCGGCACCGCTGCCCGCCACCGTGGCCACGCCCGGCGCGCCGCGCACCCATGCCGGGCCGGCCCGCAACTGGCAGGAGTACAAGCTGCGGGCCGCGCAACGCATAGTCGCCACCAGCCCGGGCGAGACCTTCACCGGACCGCTGCCCGATCCGCTGCAGTCCATCCCCGTGCTGCAGGTCCACTTGAACCGCAACGGCTCGATCCGCAACATCAGCGTCCTGCGGGTGCCCGGGCAGTCGCCGCAGACGCTGGACATGGCGATCCGCGCGATCCGGCGCGCCGCGCCGTTCGAGCCGGTGGGCCACCTGCCGCAGCCCTGGCAGTTCAACGAAACCTTCCTCTACAACGGCGAACTGAAGTTCCAGTTGCGCACGCTCGTCGAGGCGCATTGAAGGCCCGTGGGAGCGCGTCGGGGGCGCCATGACAGAATCGCGCCCATGTTCTTCACGGTTCCCACGATCCTGACCTGGACGCGCATCGTCGCCATCCCGCTGATCGTGGGGGTCTTCTACCTGAAGATGCCGCCCGAGCCGGTGCAGAACCTGGTGGCCACGGCGATGTTCATCGTCTTCGCACTGACCGACTGGCTGGACGGATTCCTGGCGCGCCGCCTGAAGCAGACCTCGGCGTTCGGCGCATTCCTCGATCCGGTGGCCGACAAGTTCCTGGTGTGCGCGTCCCTGCTGGTGCTGGTGCACCTGGGCCGGGCCGACGTCTTCGTGGCGCTGATCATCATCGGCCGCGAGATCGCCATCTCGGCCCTGCGCGAATGGATGGCGCAGATCGGCGCCTCGCGCAGCGTGGCGGTGCACATGCTGGGCAAGGTCAAGACCACGGTCCAGATGGTCGCCATCCCCTTCCTGCTGTACGACGGCATGCTGTTCGGCGCCGTCGACACGGGGCTGTGGGGCCACTGGCTGATCTGGGTCGCCGCCATCCTCACCGTCTGGTCGATGGTGTATTACCTGCGCAAGGCGCTGCCGGAAATCCGCCAGCGAGTGAAGTAGATCCTTCCCCATGAGTGACAACGCCCGGCAGGATCTGCTGGTGCGGGCCATGCCCGCCGTCTTCGTGCTGATCTGGAGCACCGGTTTCATCGTGGCGCGCTACGGCATGCCCCACGCGCCTCCGCTGACGTTCCTTGCCGTGCGCTACACGCTCTCGGTGGCGTGCTTCGTGGTGTGGGCGCTGGCGGCGGGCGCGGCGTGGCCGCGGGACCGCTCGCAGGCGATGCACCTGGCCGTGACCGGCATCTTCATGCACGCCGGCTACCTGGGAGGGGTCTGGGCCGCCGTCAAGGACGGCATGGGTGCCGGCCTGTCGTCGCTGCTGGTCAGCCTGCAGCCGGTGCTGACGGCCTTCTGGGTGTCCGGCCGCGGCGGTGAAGTCGGTCGCCGGCAATGGATGGGCCTGGCGCTCGGCCTGGGCGGCCTGCTGCTGGTGGTCTGGCAGAAGCTGGGCATGGGCGAGGTCCATGCGCGCAACCTGCTGTTCGCGCTGGTTGCGCTGATGTCGATCACAGTGGGCACGCTATACCAGAAGCGCTTCGTGCAGCCCTGCGACGTGCGCACGGCCAACCTCGTGCAACTGGCCGCCGCATTGGTGGTGACGCTGCCGCTCGCATTGATGGAGGTCGAAGCCATGCGCTGGACCACGGAGCAGGGCGGCCTGAACCTCGAGCTCGCCGGCGCCATGGCCTGGTCGGTGTTCGGCCTCACCCTGGGCGGCAGTTCGCTGCTGTACCTGCTGATCCAGCGCGGCGCCGCCACCACCGTCAGCAGCCTGATGTATCTGGTGCCGCCGACCACCGCCCTGATGGCATGGGCGCTGTTCGGCGAGCCGATCACCGCGGCGATCGTCACCGGCGTCGCCCTCACCGCGATCGGCGTCAGCCTGGTGGTGCGGGCCCCCGCGCCGCCGCCGGCCGCCGCCGCGCGCCCCTGAACACACCATCATCCGAGAGGAAGCACATGAGCAAGAAAAGGATCGCCGTCATCGCCGGTGACGGCATCGGCAAGGAAGTCATGCCGGAAGGCGTGCGCGTGATGGAGGCCGCGGCCGGCAAGTTCGGCGTCGACCTGCAGTTCGACCATTTCGATTTCTCGTGCTGGGAGTACTGCGAGAAGCACGGCCAGTACCTGCCCGACGACTGGAAGGACCGCATCGGCGGCCATGACGCCATCTACTTCGGTGCGGTCGGCTGGCCCGAGAAGATCGCCGACCACACTTCGCTGTGGCAGTCGCTGCTGCTGTTCCGCCGCGAGTTCGACCAGTACGTCAACCTGCGGCCCGCCCGGCTGATGCCCGGCATCATCGCGCCCGTGGTGCGCAAGGACGGCAGCGCGCGGCAGCCCGGCGAGATCGACATGTACATCGTGCGGGAGAACACCGAGGGCGAGTACTCCAGCATCGGCGGGCGCATGTACCCGGGGACCGAGCGCGAGATCGTCATGCAGGAAACCGTGATGTCGCGCACGGGCGTCGATCGCGTGCTGAAGTTCGCCTTCGAGCTGGCGCAGTCGCGGCCCAAGAAGCACCTGACCAGCGCCACCAAGTCCAACGGCATCGCCATCACCATGCCGTACTGGGACGAGCGCGTGGCGGAGATGGCCAAGGCCTATCCGGACGTGCGCCAGGACAAGTTCCACATCGACATCCTCACCGCGCACTTCGTGCAGCGTCCCGACTTCTTCGACGTGGTGGTGGCCAGCAACCTGTTCGGCGACATCCTCAGCGACCTGGGCCCGGCCTGCACCGGCACCATCGGCATCGCGCCCTCGGCCAACCTGAACCCGGACCGCCGCTTCCCCTCGCTGTTCGAGCCGGTGCACGGTTCCGCGCCCGACATCGCCGGGCGCAACATCGCGAACCCGATCGGCCAGATCTGGTGCGGCGCGATGATGCTGGAGTTCCTCGGCCACAAGGACGCGCATGACGCCGTGCTGCGCGCGATCGAACAGGTGCTGGATCCGAAATCGGGAGCCCCGCGCACGCCGGACATCGGCGGCAGCGCGAGCACCCAGGACCTGGGGCGCGCCATCGCTTCGGCGCTCTGAGCGCAGCGTCGCTGGCGTGACAAAGTGGGCGCCGCCGCAGCGGCGGCGCGCCCGTGCGCGCGGAAGGCCCTGCGCCGATGTTGTAAAGGTGCGAGCCTTATTGACAGGGTAGGGTGCCGTGGCTCTAATCGGCGCCAGTGGTCCACGGCCGCGACAGAAGTCTCCCTCTTCCTGGCATCGGCACCGCAACGGCGAGCCGCAGGAGACGGGAGACATGATTTTTTGAGGGACACCCGTCCAACACCAACTCTCAACGAGGGGCACCTGTGAACAAAACCGAACTGATCGAGCACATCGCGAAGCACGCCGACATTTCCAAGGCTGCGGCCACGCGTGCGCTGGAGTCGATGATCGGCGCCGTCAAGACGACGCTGAAGAAGGGCGGCTCCGTGTCGCTGGTGGGCTTCGGCACCTTTGCCGTCGGCAAGCGCGCCGCCCGCAGCGGCCGCAATCCGCGCACCGGCGCGCAGATTAAAATCAAGGCAGCCAAGGTGCCCAAGTTCCGTCCCGGCAAGGCGCTCAAGGATGCGCTCAACTGACCGGATAGCCTGCAGGTGGGGTGCTTAGCTCAGCTGGTAGAGCGGCGCCCTTACAAGGCGTAGGTCGGCGGTTCGAACCCGTCAGCACCCACCAACCACGAGAAGGCGAACGGATGTTCGCCTTTTGTTTTTCAATGGCACCCCGCAATTTGTCGAGAGTCGCGCATGTTTGAATTCGTCCGCAAGCACACCAGGATCATGCAGGTGCTGCTGTTCCTGCTGATCGTGCCGTCCTTCGTATTGTTCGGCCTCGAGGGCTACAGCAACTACCAGGAGCGTGGCGCGACGGTGGCCAAGGTGGACGGCCGCGAGATCAACCAGTCGGAGTGGGACAACGAGCACCGCCAGCGCGTCGACCGCCTGCGCGAGCAGATGCCCAACCTCGACGCCAAGCTGATGGACTCCCCGCAGGCACGCTATGCGACGCTGGAGGAAATGGTGCGCGACCGCGTGCTCGCCGCCGCTGCCAGCAAGGGCCGGCTCATGGCCAGCGACCAGCGCCTCGCGCGCGAACTGCAGGGCAACGAGGTGATCGCCTCGCTGCGCGGTCCTGACGGCAAGCTGGACATGGAGGCCTACAAGCAGCTGCTGGGTCGCCAGGGCATGTCGCCGCAGATGTTCGAGGAGTCGGTGCGCCAGGAGATCGGCCAGCGCCAGGTGCTGGCCGGCGTCGCCGCGACCGGGCTGTCCACGCCCGTCCAGGCCGGCGTGTCGCTCGACGCCTTCTTCCAGCAGCGCGAAATCCAGGTGGCCCGCTTCGACCCGGCCGACTACCTGGCCAAGGTGAACCCGACGCAGGCCGACGTGGAGGCCTGGTACAAGGAGCATCCGCAGCAGTTCCAGGCACCCGAGCAGGCGAAGATCGAGTACTTGGTGCTGGACCAGGAGGCGGTGATGAAGGACATCCCCGTCAACGAGCAGGACCTGCGGACCTACTACGAGCAGAACGCGCCGCGGCTGGAGGAGCGCCGGGCCAGCCACATCCTGGTGACCGTGCCCAAGGGCGCGTCGGCCGAGCAGAAGGACAAGGCGCGCGCGCAGGCGCAGCAGCTGCTGGAGCAGGTGAAGAAGGATCCCGGCAGCTTCGCCGAAGTGGCGAAGAAGCACTCGCAGGACCCCGGCTCCGCGCCCAATGGCGGCGACCTCGACTTCTTCGCGCGGGGCGCCATGACCAAGCCCTTCGAGGACGCGGCCTTCGCGCTCAGGAAGGGCGAGATCAGCGACCTGGTGGAGACCGAGTTCGGCTTCCACATCATCCAGCTCACCGACATCAAGGGCCGCAGCTTCGAACAGATGCGCGGCGAACTCGCGGCCGAGATGCGCAAGCAGCAGGCGCAGCGCAAGTTCGCCGAGAGTGCGGACAGCTTCTCCAATGCGGTCTACGAAGCCGCCGATGGCTTCAAGTCCGTGGCCGAGCGCTTCAAGCTGGAGGTCAAGACGGCCACCGTGCAGCGCACGCCGGCGCCCGGCGCCGCCGGCGTGCTGGCCAGCCCCCGGTTCCTCGAGGCCGTGTTCTCGCCCGAGAGCATCCAGCGCAAGCGCAACACCGAAGCGGTCGAGATCGCGCCCGGCGTGCTGGCTTCGGCGCGCATCGTGGAGCACAGCCCGGCGCACACGCGGCCGCTGGCGGAGGTGCAGGACGAGGTGCGCAAGAGCGTCCTGGCCCACCGTGCCGCCGAGCTGGCCCGCAAGGAAGGCCAGGACAAGCTGGCCGCCTGGAAGGCCAATCCGGCCACGGCGCAGCTGTCCGAGAAGCTGGTGGTCTCGCGCGAGAACCCGGACCGCCAGCCGCAGCAGGTCGTCGAGGCTGCGCTGCAGGCCGATGCAGGCGCTCTGCCGGCGCTTGTCGCCGCCGACCTGGGCAACCAGGGCTACACGGTGGTGAGGGTCAACCGCATCGTGCCGCGCGCCGAGGTGCCGCAGGCGGCCGCCCGCCAGCGGCAGGCGCAGTACACGCGCATGTGGACGGGCGCCGAGACGATGGCCTACTACGAGCTGCTCAAGGACCGGTTCAAGGCCCAGATCCTGGTGCCGCCGCCGGCGGCCGAGAACGCGGAGACGGCCACCCGCTGACCCGGGAGCCGCGCCATTGCGCGGCTATAATCGCGGTCTTTCCGTGGTGGCTGTAGCTCAGTTGGTAGAGTCCCAGATTGTGATTCTGGTCGTCGTGGGTTCGAGTCCCATCAGCCACCCCACCCCCATCCGATGAAGCCAGGCCCTTGCGAGGGCCTGTTCTTTTTTTGACCGCTTCCTGCGCATCGCGCCACCCTACCGCAGGAGCGCCGCCCGTTCGATGTCCGGCGCGGACAGTTCCTTGCCGACCATGGCCCGGGCGTACAGGTAGTTGTTGCGAGCCTGGTCGCTGAGGTGGTCGAGGTCGACCTGGCCGTGGCCGTCGCAGGGAAACGCGAAGCCACGTCCGGGGTCGAAGAGCGAGCGGTAACGCAGCTGGAAGCAGGTGCCGTCGATCGGGTCCATGTGGCGTCTCCTGTGGCAGTGACGCACTCACTATGGTCTTGCGTCGTGGGCGCCACCATCCGAATCGTCCGAATCGGGGGCTGGTCATCTGCCCATTTCCGGCACGTCCTGCACCTACCCGACCTGGGACGATTCCGACAGGGCCTGCCTGCGCGGCCGTCGGACCGCGCGCCGCGGCGGCGTAGTGGTGCGGCAGCCGGTCGGCGCTGTCGTTGAGGTGACGCGCACCGCATCGATTCCGTTCGACACCCGTTCGCGTTACTCCACAATCGGCTGCCACAACCCGCGTCCCGCCGTCGCCGCGCGGGGCGCCGCGTCCGCAAGGAGGAGTTCATGCCCATCCAGTTCCGCCGCTCATGGAGCGATCCCGACCTCGAGCAGTACCGCGACACCGTGGTGCGCTTCATCGAGGAGCACATGCTTCCGGCCGACGAGGCGGCGCGCAAGCGCGGGAACGTCGGCCACGAGCTGTGGCGCCAGGCCGGCCAGACCGGGCTGCTGTGCACGGACATCCCGGAGCAGTGGGGCGGGGCCGGCGGCGACTTCCGGCACGAGGCGGTGTTCCACGAGGAGATGGCTCGCCGCAGCCTGACGGGCATGAACACCGCGGTGCATTCCATCGTGGCCCACTACCTGCTCAACCACGGCACCGAGGACCAGAAGCGCCGCTACCTGCCGCGGCTGGCCAGCGGCGAGCTGGTGGGCGCCATCGCCATGACCGAGCCGGGCGCGGGGTCCGACCTGCAGGGCGTTCGCACGCGCGCCGAGCGCGATGGCGAGGGCTGGCGCCTGAACGGCTCCAAGACCTTCATCACCAACGGCTTCCTGGCCGGCGTGGTGCTGGTCGTGGCCAAGACCGACCCGTCGCAGGGCGCGCGCGGCACCTCGATCATGATCGTCGACACGCAGGAGTGCCCCGGCTACCGGGTCGGCCGCGTGCTGGACAAGGTCGGCATGAAGGCGCAGGACACCTCGGAGCTGTTCTTCGACGACGTGCCACTGGGCCCCGACCAGCTGCTGGGCGGCCGCGAAGGACAGGGCTTCTTCCAGCTGATGGCCGACCTGCCGTACGAGCGGCTGATCATCGGCGTGACGGCGCTCGCCGCCATGGAAGGGGCCTACGAGGCCACGCTGGCCTACGTGCGCGAGCGCAAGGCCTTCGGCCAGCCGATCGCCGATTTCCAGAACACCCGCTTCAAGCTGGCGGAGATCGCCACCGAGATCCAGGTCGGCCGCGCCTTCATCGACCGCTGCGTGGAGGACCTGCTGGCCGGTCGGCTGGACACGGCCACTGCGTCCATGGCCAAGCTGTGGGGATCGGAAGCGCAGGGGCGTGTGGTGGACGCGTGCCTGCAGCTGTTCGGCGGCTACGGCTACATGAACGAGTACCTGATCGGTCGCATGTATGCCGATGCCCGCATCCAGCGCATCTACGGCGGGACCAGCGAGATCATGAAGGAAGTGATCGCGCGGGCGCTCTGAAGCGGCCGCGCGCCGCACTGGCAGAATCGCCCGGATCGACCGTCCGTTTCACTCGATTGAACAGGAGAGTTCCCCCATGTCCGAAGCCTTCATCGTCGCCGCCGTCCGAACCGCCGGAGGTCGCCGCGGCGGCCGCCTGTCCGGCTGGCACCCGGTGGACCTGGCCGCCCAGGTGATCGACGCGCTGGTCGATCGCACCGATGCCGACCCGGCCCTGGTCGAGGACGTGTTCATGGGCTGCGTCAGCCAGGTCGGCGAGCAGTCCACCAACGTCGGGCGCAACGCGGTGCTGGCCTCGAAGCGGCTGCCCGAGACGGTGCCGGGCACCTCGATCGACCGCCAGTGCGGCTCCTCGCAGCAGGCGGTGCACTTCGCGGCCCAGGCCGTCATGTCGGGCGCGCAGGACATCGTCATCGCGGCCGGCGTCGAGTCCATGACGCGCGTGCCCATGTTCAGCACCACGCAGCTGGCGCAGAAGGCGGGCATGGGCTTCTACCAGAGCCCGGCCATCGACCAGCGCTACGACAACGTGGTGTTCAGCCAGTTCATGGGCGCCGAGATGATGGCGAAGAAGCACGGCCTGACCAAGGACGAGCTGGACCGCTTCGCGCTGCTGAGCCACCAGCGCGCGGCCGCGGCCACGAAGGCGGGCGCTTTCCAGGACGAGATCCTGCCGGTGGAAGTGCGCAATGCCGAAGGGCAGGGCACCGGCGAGATGCACGCGGTGGACGAGGGCATCCGCTTCGATGCCACGCTGGAGGGCATCCAGTCGGTCAAGCTGCTGCAGGAAGGCGGCGTGATCACCGCCGCCAACGCCAGCCAGATCTGCGACGGCGCCACGGCGGTGCTGGTGGTCAACGAGCGCGGCCTGAAGGCGCTGAACGCCAGGCCGCTGGCGCGTATCCACCACATGACGGTGATGGGTGGCGATCCGGTGATCATGCTGGAAGCCCCGCTGCCCGCCACCGAGCGCGCGCTCAAGAAGGCCGGCATGAAGATCGGCGACATCGACCTGTACGAAGTCAACGAGGCCTTCGCCTCGGTGCCGCTGGCCTGGCTGAAGGCACTGGATGCGGATCCGGAGCGCCTGAACGTGCATGGCGGCGCCATCGCGCTGGGCCATCCGCTGGGCGCCTCGGGCACCAAGCTGATGACCACGCTGGTGCATGCGCTGCACCGCACCGGCAAGCGCTACGGCCTGCAGACCATGTGCGAAGGCGGCGGCATGGCCAACGTGACCATCGTCGAGCGACTCTGAGTCAGTCGTTCACCATCACCAGCTTGCCCTTGACTGCCCGTGACGCCATGCGCGCGTAGGCGGCCTTGAGTTCGCCCATGGGCAGGGTCCGGTCGATCACCGGCTTGACCTTGCCCTGTGCGTACCACTGGGCCAGCTGCTGCATCATGGCCGCGTTCGCCTGCGGCTCGCGGCGCGCGAAGTTGCCCCAGAACACCCCGACGATGGACGCGCCCTTGAGCAGCGGCAGGTTCAGCGGCAGCGAGGGGATGGGGCCGGACGCGAAGCCCACGACCAGGTAGCGGCCGCGCCACGCGATCGAGCGGAAGGCCGGCTCGGCGAAGTCACCGCCCACCGGGTCGTAGACCACGTCGGGCCCCTGGTCGCCGGTCGCTTCCTTGATGGCGTCCCGCAGATTGCCCTGGCTGTAGTTGATGGTCGCGTCGGCACCGATGGATCGGCACAGCTCGCATTTTTCGTCGCTGGACGCCGCGGCGATCACGCGCGCGCCCACGGCCTTGGCGACCTGGATCGCCGCCGTGCCCACGCCGCCCGCGGCGCCGAGCACCAGCACCGTCTCGCCGGCCTGCAGCTGCCCGCGGTCCACCAGCGCATGGTGCGAGGTGGCGTAGGTCATGATGAACGCCGCCGCATCCACGGCGGGAAAGCCGGGCGGCAGCGGCATGCAGAGCGAGGCCGGTGCCAGCGTGTGGGTCGCGAACCCGCCGGTGCCCGACAGGCAGGCGACCGGCTGGCCCACCTTGAAGCCGCTGACGCCTTCGCCCACCGCCTCCACCACGCCGGCGTACTCCGAACCGGGCACGAAGGGCAGCGGCGGCTTGTGCTGGTATTTGCCCTGCACGATCAGCAGGTCGGGGTAGTTCAGGCTGGCGGCCTGGATGCGCAGCAGCAGCTGGCCCGCGCCGGGCTGTGGCGTCGGCAATTCCTTCCACTGCAGCGCATCGACACCGATCGGGTTCTCGCACAGCCAGGCGTGCATGGCGTTCTCCTTCGCAAAGCGCGCAATGATAGGCAGCGACGCAGTTGCCGATGTCCCACCGGCGACCCCAGCCCTACAATCGATCGCAGCCGTATTCCCGCATGAAGATTCTCCTGTCCAACGACGACGGCTACCAGGCGCCCGGCCTGGTAGCCCTGCATGACGCGATCCGCGACCTGGCCGAGGTCGAGGTGGTGGCCCCCGAGCACAACAACAGCGCCAAGTCCAATGCGCTCACGCTGCACGCGCCGCTGTACGTGCAGGAGGCCGCCAACGGCTTCCGCTACGTGAACGGAACGCCGGCCGACTGCGTCCACATCGCGCTCACCGGCATGCTCGGCTACCGGCCCGACCTGGTGGTCAGCGGCATCAACAACGGCGCCAACATGGGCGACGACACGATCTACTCCGGCACCGTGGGTGCGGCCATGGAGGGCTACCTGTTCGGCATCCCGGCCATCGCGTTCTCGCAGGTGGAGAAGGGCTGGAGCCACCTGGACGCCGCGGCGCAGAAGGCGCGCGAGCTGGTGCAGCGCGTGCTGGCCGACGGGCTGGGCGAGCAGCGGCCGCCCTTCCTGCTCAACGTGAACATCCCCAACCGCGCCGCCGCCGAGCTCGGCCCGTTCGAGGTCTGCCGGCTCGGGCGCCGCCATGCGGCCGAGAAGGTGATCTCGCAGCCGAGTCCGCATGGCCTGACCATGTACTGGATCGGCGGCGCCGGCCTGCCCAAGGACAGCGCCGAAGGCACCGACTTCCACGCCACCGCCAACGGCCGCGTGTCGGTCACGCCGCTGCAGGTGGACCTCACGGAGCACGCCGCCTTGCGCGACTGGTCCGAGCGCATGGGCCGCACCGCGGGCCCGCGATGAACCGCCGGCCCGGCTTCCCGGCGCGGCTGGACCGCTCGCCGACCCAGGTCCGCGCGCCCGCGCCACGCGTGGCTGCGCAGGCCCGGCCTGCCGCTCCGTCCGCGCCATCCGGCGTGGGCCTCGACTCGCAGGCGATCCGCACGCGCATGGTGACGCGACTGGCCGCCGCCGGCATCGCCGATGCGCGCGTGCTCGCGGCCATGGGCCGCATCGAGCGACACCGCTTCGTGGACAGCGCGCTGGTCAACCAGGCGTACGAAGACACCAGCCTGCCCATCGGCCTCGGCCAGACGATCTCCAAGCCCAGCGTGGTGGCTCGCATGGTGGAGTTGCTGCTCGGCGCGCTGCCGGCCGGCCGACTGGGCCGCGTGCTGGAGATCGGCACCGGCTGCGGCTACCAGGCCGCCGTGCTGGGCGAGGTGGCCACCGAGGTCTACAGCATCGAACGCCTGCGCGGCCTGCACGAGAAGGCGCGCGAGAACCTGCGGCCGTTCCGGCTGCCCAACGTGCACCTGCTGTTCGGCGACGGCATGCAGGGCTTCGCCAAGGGCGCGCCCTATGCCGGGATCATCGCTGCGGCCGGGGGCGAGGCCGTGCCGCAGGCCTGGATCGACCAGCTCGCGGTCGGCGGTCGCATCATCGCGCCCACGCTCATGCCGGACCGGCGCCAGGCCCTCGTGGTGCTCGAGAAAACGCCGCGCGAGCTGCGTCGCAGCGTCCTTGAGGGCGTTCACTTTGTCCCCCTAAAATCCGGCATAGCTTGAAGGAACGACACAAGATGAAGGGCATGTTCGCGCGCACCACCACCAGGATCGCCATCGGGGTGGTGGCCGCGCTGGTGCTGGCCGGTTGCGCGTCGCGCACGCGTGCACCGGCCCCGGTGGAAGACCGCACCAACAACGTGCGCACCGCGCCGCTGCCGCCCGTTGCGGCACCCGGGGTCGAACTGCCCAAGGTCCTGCCTGGAGCGGAGAACGCCGGCAAGCCCGGTTACTACACCGTGCGGCCCGGCGACACGCTGATCCGCATCGGCCTGGAGACCGGGCAGAACTGGCGCGACATCGGTCGCTGGAACAACATCGACAACCCCAACGTAATCGAAGTCGGCCAGGTGCTGCGCGTGAGCCCGCCCGATACGGTGGTGGCGCGCCCGGTGCCGCCCTCGTCGGTGGCCCCGGCCCCTGCAGCTTCAGCGTCGCAGCCGGCGCCGGCTGCGTCCTCGCCGGCCTCGACCGCTTCGGCGCCGGCTTCCAGTGCGCCGCGCGGCACCGTCACCACGGCGTCCCCGGGCCCGGCCGCTTCCCAGCCGCCGGTGCCGGCCGAGGAGGAAATCGCCTGGGGCTGGCCCGCGCCGGGCAACAGCAGCGTGATCGGCAGCTTCGACGAGGTGCGCAACAAGGGCCTGGACATCGGCGGCAAGACCGGCGACCCGGTGCTGGCGGCGGCCGACGGGCGCGTGGTCTACGCGGGCGCGGGCCTGCGCGGCTACGGCAACCTGATCATCCTCAAGCACAACAACACCTACCTCACGGCCTACGCGCACAACCAGACGCTGCTGGTCAAGGAAGACCAGACCGTGCGCAAGGGCCAGAAGATCGCCGAGATGGGCTCCACCGACACCGATCGGGTCAAGCTGCATTTCGAGATCCGCCGGCAAGGCAAGCCGGTCGACCCCGCACGCCTGCTGCCGCCGAGGTAGACCATGCGCCGGCGCAACGGAAAGGGCCAGGTTCCCGATCCGGGCGCGCAGGGGCGCAGCATGCCGGCCGAGGGCCCGACGCCGGCGGATGGGCAGCCACTGCATCCGCAAGCCCTAGACATCCAGCCCGACGTGGCGGGCGAGTCCAGCGACACGCTCACGCTCTACCTGCGCGAAGTGCGCCGCACCGAGCTGTTCACGGCGCAGGAGGAATACGAGACCGCCAGGCGCGCGCGGGGCGGCGACTTCCCGGCGCGCCAGTCCATGATCGAGCACAACCTGCGGCTGGTGGTCAGCATCGCCAAGGGCTACCTCGGGCGCGGCGTGCCGCTGTCGGACCTGATCGAGGAGGGCAACCTCGGCCTGATGCACGCGATCGAGAAGTTCGAGCCCGAGCGCGGGTTCCGTTTCTCCACCTATGCGACCTGGTGGATCCGGCAGGCCGTGGAGCGCGCGGTGATGAACCAGGGCCGGGTGATCCGCCTGCCGGTGCACGTCGTCCGCGAGCTGCAGCAGGTGCTGCGTGCGCGGCGCGCACTGGAGAACGATCCCGCGTTCCAGGCCTCGCGCCGCGGCGAGAGCGTGCGGGTCGAAGACGTCGCGGCGCTGCTCGGGCGCGACGTGCAGGAGGTGAGCGAGCTCATGGCCATGGCGGAGGCGCCGCGCTCGTTGGATGCCGCACTGGACCGGTCGGAGGAGGACCACACGCTCGGCGACTCGCTGGCCGACGATGGCGCCGAGGACCCCACCGGGGCGGCGCAGCACCACGAGGTCGAGCGCCTGCTGGCCGGGTGGATAGAGACCCTGTCCCAGCGCGAGCAGGAAGTGCTGGAGGGCCGCTTCGGCCTGAAGGACCGCGACCCCGAGACGCTGGAGGTGCTGAGCGATCGCCTGGGGCTCACGCGCGAGCGCGTGCGCCAGATCCAGAACGAGGCGCTGCTCAAGCTCAGGCGCCAGCTCACCCGCAGCGGCATCGACCGATCGGCGCTGTTCTGAGGCGCACTGCTACAGTGCCCGCCCATGAGCTTTCCCGTCCTCGTCTTCGACATCGAATCCATTCCCGACATCACCGGGTTGCGCCTGCTGCGCGACGCCCCGGCGGAGCACACCGACGCCCAGGTCTGGGAAGCCTGGTGCCAGGAACGCAAGGAGAAGGGACAGGGCGACTTCGCGCCGCTGCACCTGCAGCGCGTGCTGGTGATCAGCTGCGTGTTCCGCAGCGGCGAGGGGCTGCGCGTGCACTCCTTCGTGGACCGGGACGGCGCCAGCGAGGGGCGCGTGATCCAGAACTTCTTCAACAGCATCGACAAGCACGTGCCGCAGCTGGTGAGCTGGAACGGCGGCGGCTTCGACCTGCCGGTGCTGCATTACCGCGGCCTGCGCCACGGCGTCGTCGCCGACAAGTACTGGGACCTGGGCGAGGACGACCGCGAGTTCAAGTGGAACAACTACATCAGCCGCTACCACATGCGCCACATGGACCTGATGGACCTGCTGGCGATGTACCAGCCGCGCGCCAATGCGCCCATGGACGCGATGGCCAAGCTGTGCGGCTTCCCGGGCAAGCTGGGGATGGACGGCAGCCAGGTCTACCAGGCCTACCTCGACGGCCAGCTCGAGGAGATCCGCCGCTACTGCGAGACGGACGTGATGAACACCTACCTGCTGTACTGCCGCTTCCAGAAGATGCGCGGCGGCCTGACCGAGGCCGAGTACGGGCAGGAGATCGTGCTGGTGAAGAATGCCCTGGGCGAGCTCGCCGGCGCCGAGCCGCACTGGCGCGAGTACCTGCAGGCCTGGGGCTGAGGGCCGGCAGGCGGCTCGCTGCCGCCTGAGACAATCGGGGGATGACAGGAGAGAAAGACGGCACGCCCGCGGGCCTGCCGGACGGATGGCTGGCGGTCGACGCGCTGGACCTGGAGGCGCGGGGCGTGGCCCGCCGCGCCGACGGCAAGGTGGTGTTCATCGAGGGTGCGCTGCCCTTCGAGCAGGTGAGCGCCGCCATCACCCGCCGCAAGAACAACTGGGAGCAGGGCCAGCTCACCGCCATCCACCGCGAGTCCTCGCAGCGCGTGCAGCCGCGCTGCCCGCATTTCGGCCTGCACGAAGGCGCCTGCGGCGGCTGCAAGATGCAGCACCTGCACGCCGGCGCGCAGGTGGCGATCAAGCAGCGCGTGCTGGAGGACAACCTGTGGCACCTGGCCAAGGTCCGGCCCGAGCGGGTGCTGCGCCCGATCGAGGGACCCGCGTGGAACTACCGCTGGCGCGCCCGTTTCTCGGTGCGCCACGTGCGCAAGAAGGGCACGGTGCTGGTGGGTTTCCACGAGCGCAAGAGCCGCTACGTGGCCGATATCCGCGAGTGCCACGTGGTGCCCGCGCACGTCAGCGACCTGCTGCTGCCCCTGCGCGAGCTGATCGGGTCCATGGACGCCATGGAGACCTGCCCGCAGATCGAGCTGGCCTGCGGCGACGGCGTCACAGCGCTGGTGCTGCGCCACCTGGAGCCGCTCGGCGACGCCGACCTGGCCCGGCTGCGCGGGTTCGCAGCGGCGCACCCGGGCGTGCAGTGGTGGCTGCAGCCCAAGGGCCCGGACAGCGTGCGCCTGCTGGACGAGGGCGGGCCGGCTCTGGCCTATTCGCTGCCCGAGTTCGGCATCGAGATGCCGTTCCGGCCGACGGACTTCACCCAGGTCAACCCGCACATCAACCGGGTGCTGGTGGCCACGGCGCTGCGCCTGCTCGACGTGCAGGCGGACGATCGCGTGATCGACTGGTTCTGCGGGCTGGGCAACTTCACGCTGCCGCTGGCCACCCGGGCGCGCGAGGTGCTGGGCATCGAGGGCAGCGATGCGCTGGTCGCCCGCTCGCGCGAGAACCTGGCGCTCAATGCCGCCCGGCGCCCGCTGGCGCCCGTGCAGTTCGCGGCGCGCAACCTGTTCGAGATGACGCCCCAGCAGCTGGTGGCGGACGGCGTGGCGGACAAATGGCTGGTGGACCCGCCGCGCGAAGGGGCGTTCGCGCTGGCCAAGGCACTGGCGGACCTGCACCAGCAGCCGGAATTGGGGGGCGCCTGGACGCCGCCGGCGCGCATCGTCTACGTCAGCTGCAATCCGGCGACGCTGGCCCGCGACGCGGGCCTGCTGGTGCACCAGGCCGGTTACCGCTGCAGCGCGGCCGGCATGGTGAACATGTTCCCGCACACGGCGCACGTGGAGAGCATCGCCGTCTTCGACCGCTGACCGCAAAAAACGAAAGGGGCCCGGCGGGCCCCTTTTGCTGTCGACGCGAGCGCCGCCTTATTCGGAGCTGCCGCCCAGGCCGAACAGCACCAGCAGGCTCTGGAACACGTTGTAGATGCTCAGGTACACGCCCAGCGTGGCGCTGATGTAGTTGGTCTCCTCGCCGTCCCGCACGCGCTTGAGGTCGTACAGGATGAAGAAGGAGAAGATGCCGATCACCAGCACCGACAGGGTGATCATCAGCGCGCCGCTCTGCACGAACACGTTGGCGATGCCCGCCACCAGCACCAGGATGGCGCCGATGAACATGAACTTGGCCATGGCCGACAGGTCGCGCTTGACGATGGTGGACAGCGTCGCCATGCCCAGGAAGATGGCGCCGGTGCCGGCGAAGGCGGTCATCACCAGGCTGGCGCCGTTCGAGAAGCCCAGCACGATGCCGAGCAGGCGCGAGAGCATCACGCCCATGAAGAAGGTGAAGCCCAGCAGGATGGGCACGCCGGCCGCCGAGTTCTTGAACTTCTCGATGGCGAACATGAAGCCGAAGGCGCCGCCCAGGAACACGATCAGGCCCAGGCCGGGCGACAGCGCGCGGGCGATGCCGGTCTCCAGGCCCAGCCAGGCGCCGAGCACCGTGGGACCCATCGACAGGGCCAGCAGCCAGTAGGTGTTGCGCAGGACGCGGTTGCGCTCCTGCACGGAGGGCAGGGCGTAGCCGCCGTAGCGGGCGGCCGTGGTGACGTGGTCGTTCATCCGGTGACTCCTTCCTTTGCCTGGACCGTTGTTGGATGCGGGGATTCTAGGCGGGTTCCCCACGCGGGCATCCGAATTGCACCTTGTGGCCCAGCGGTATGCTCGGACCCTTTCCAAGCCTCGATTGCCATGAAGTCCAGACCGACCCTCGAATTGTCCGACCTGAAGGCCATTGCCGCGGCCGCCGAAGCCGAAGCGCTGAAGCACCAGTGGGCCGTCACGATCGCCATCGTGGACGACGGCGGCCACCTGCTGTGGCTGCAGCGCCTGGACGGCGCTCCGCCCGTGTCCGCCCACATCGCCCCTGCCAAGGCGCATACCGCCGCGCTGGGCCGGCGCGAGAGCCGGGTGTACGAGGAAATCATCAACGGCGGCCGCTACTCCTTCCTCAGCGCGCCCGACCTGCAGGGCATGCTTGAAGGCGGCGTGCCCATCCTCAAGGACGGCCAGTGCCTGGGCGCGGTCGGCGTCAGCGGGGTGAAGTCCAGCGAGGACGCACAGGTCGCCCGGGCCGGCATCGCCGCCATCGGGCTCTGACGAACAGCGGTCGGGGTCCCCGTCCTCCGCGGGGATTAGCTATCTGGACCCTGCCTTCGCGGGGACGACCCTGCGGGTCACTTGGTGAGGATCAGCTTGCCCAGGCGGGTGGCCTGCAGGCGATAGACCTCGCCGTTGTGGCGGATCTCGATGAAGCGGCAGCCGCACAGCAGCGCGTTGCTGTCGAGCGGTGGCCTGGTCGGGGCCGGCCGGTCGGCCGCCGCGGCGCGGGGCGCTTCGCCGGAAGGGGCCGGGAGGGTGGTCGTCGAGCTCATGGTCGGCGCGGCTCCGTGATGAATCCGATCTTGCGCAGGCCGGCCTGCTGCGCGGCGGCCATCGCCTGCGCCACCTTCTCGTAGCGCACGTCCTTGTCGCCGCGGATGTGCAGGTCGGGCTGGGGATTCTTCGCAGCCTCGGCCTGCAGCAATCCGGGCAGCTCGCCCTCGTCGATGCGGCGTTCGTTCCAGAAATAGCTCCCGTCCGCGTCGACCGACAGCCGCACGGTCTGCGGCTTGATGTCCTGGGGTTGGCTGCTGGCGCGCGGCAGGTCGATGTTCACCGCGTGCTTCATCACCGGCACGGTGATGATGAAGATGATCAGGAGCACCAGCATGACGTCGACCATCGGCGTCACGTTGATCTCGTTCATCACCTCGTCGGTGTCGTCCTGGGTGCCGAAGGCCATCTCAGGCCCCTTTCTTCATCGTGACCACGTTGGGGGACGCGCCGCCGTTGCTCACGCGGGCCCCGGTCAGGAAGTAGCCGTGCAGGTCGTGCGCGAAGCGGTTGAGCTTCATGACGATGGTCTTGTTGCCGCGCACCAGCGCGTTGTAGCCGAGCACGGCCGGGATGGCGACCGCCAGGCCCATCGCCGTCATCACCAGCGCCTCGCCGATCGGGCCGGCCACCTGGTCGATGGTCGCCTGGCCCGCGTTGCTCATGCTCAGCAGGGCGTGGTAGATGCCCCAGACGGTTCCGAACAGGCCGACGAAGGGTGCCGTGGAGCCCACCGACGCGAGCACTGCCAGTCCGGCCTGCAGCCGGGCGGTGGACTCGTCGATCGAGTTGCGCAGGCTGCGGATGAGCCAGTCGCTGACGTTCAGCGAATCGTGCAGTTGCGACTGCGCGTGGTGGTGCGCAGTCGCCTCGCGGCCCTCCGAGGCCAGCGCGCGGAACGGATTGGCGGGATCGGCGCCCAGCTTGGCGATGCCGTCGGCGAAGTCGGCGCTGTGCCAGAAGCTCTCGGTGTTGCGCGCCTGCGCGGCGTAGCGCCGCAGGTCCAGGGCCTTCACCACGATCACCCACCAGGAAGCCAGCGACATCGCCAGCAGCAGCAGGGTGGTGCCGCGCATGACGATGTCTCCCTGGCTCCACAGGTGGAGCAGCCCGAATTCGTTGTTCATTGCGTCCTCTCCGCGTATCTCACAGGAAAATCGTAGGTCCACTCGACCGGCACCCCGTTGCGGGTTGCCGGCCGGAACTTCAGCTTGCGGGCGCCGGCGAGCGCGGCCTTGTCCAGGCGCTCGTACCCGCTGGAGCGGGCCAGTTCCACGCGCGTCGCGAAGCCGTTGACGCCCACGGTCACGCGCAGCACCACGGTGCCGTATTCGCCCAGGCGGCGCGAGATGGCCGGCGGCCGGAAGGCGTCCTCGTTGGCCGCGTAGTCGGCATCCACCAGGGGCAGGTCGACCGGCGCCGGCGCCGGAGCGGGAGGTGCCGGCGGCGCGGGCGGTGCAGGTGGCGCCACCGGGGCGGCGATCGGCGGCGCGGGCGGCTGCGGCTCGACCGCT
>NZ_DASPLW010000021.1:0-2931 GCF_035627355.1 Ramlibacter sp. | reverse complement strand
CGTGATCTGGCCGGACTTCAGCCGCATCCCGACGCCGGACAAGCCCTTCATCACCTTCCACGAGATCCAAGTCGGGCAGGTACTGGAGCTGGGCGGCAAGCGCATCGAGGTGATGCCGGCGGTGCACACGGTGCCGGCCTGCGGCTATGCGATTTCCGGCGGCGGAGGCCACTGGGTGTTCACCGGCGACACCGAGCGCAACCCGGCGTTCTGGCGGCGGCTGAACGAGATGAACGTCGCGGCCCTGGTGATCGAGACCGCCTTCAGCAACCGCGAGAAGGACCTGGCTCGCCGCAGCCTGCACCTGTCGCCGCACGCGTTGGCCGAGGAGCTCGACTGCATCGAGCGGGGCCGGTCGTTCCCGATCTTCATCACCCACACCAAGCCGGCCGAGACCGACCTGATCATGGCCGAGATCCAGCGCTTCGACCAGACGCAGCCTTTCGGCCCCAACGTCACCCACGACATCCGCTACCTGCGCGCTGGCCAGGAATTCGAGCTGTAGCGGCTCGCGCAGCGCGCACGTCCAGGAGCTTCCATGAGCGCCGTCCTCAAGCAAGAGCGGGATTCGCAGGCCTTCTTCGACTCGCAGCAGTTGCCGCCCGACAAGCGCGGCGTCACCTTCGAAGCGCTGTTCTTCCGGCAGCTCCAGGTCGTCACGACCAAGATCCACGAGACGGAGAACATCGACCAGATCATGCTGGAGTCCAGCCAGGACATCTGCAAGCTGTTCAACGCGGACCGGCTCACGCTCTACGCGGTCAACGAGGACCGCACGGCGATCATCTCCAAGGTCAAGACCGGGCTGAACGCGGCCAAGGACCTGAAGCTGCCGATCGGCACCCAGAGCATCGCGGGCTACGTGGCGCATGCCAGGCAGATGGTCAACATCGCCGACGTCTACGACGACGAGGCGCTCAAGCGCATCCACCCGACCCTGAGCTTCCTGAAGGAGGTGGACAAGCGATCGGGCTACCGCACCAAGCAGATGCTGGTGGTGCCCATCCTCGATGGCGACGTGCTGCACGGCGTCATCCAGGTGATCAACAACAAGAGCGACCAGCCGTTCGGCGAGCTGGAGATCGAAGGCGCTGCGCAGCTGTGCAAGACGCTGGCCACGGCCATCCGCCAGCGCATGCAGAAGGAGCAGGAGAGCCAGCGCCGGCGGGCGACCAAGTACGACGGCCTGCTGGCCGACGGCGTGCTGACTCAGGAAGAGCTGCAGCAGTGCATCGCCAAGGCGCGCGAGGAAGGCAAGCCGGTCGAACACGTGCTGATGGCCGACTTCCAGATCCGCCCGGCGCAGATCGGCCCGTCGCTGGCCAAGTTCTTCGGCGTGCCCTATGAGCCGTTCAATGCCGGCCGTATCCGCTCCGAGCAGCTGCAGGGGCCGCTCAAGCGCGACTTCGTCGAGGAGCAGGGCTGGATCCCGCTGGAGGAGTCGGCCGACGGGCTGGTGGTGATGTGCGTGGACCCGGAGGCGGTGCGCGGCTCGCGCATCGTGCCCCAGGTGTTCCCGCGCCACTCCAAGTTTTCCTACCGCGTCACCACCCAAACCGAATTCGAGGAGACGCTGGCCCAGCTCTATGGCGCCGGCGAGGGCGGCGCCTCCATCGACGAACTGCTGGCCGACCTGACCGCGCCGGCCGATGACGACGGCGACGACACCAGCCTGGAGTCGGCCGCCTCGGACAACGAACTGGTCAAGTTCGTCAACAAGGTCATCATCGACGCCTACAACCAGCGCTGCTCGGACATCCACATCGAGCCGCTGCCGGGCAAGGGCAAGACCGGCATCCGCTTCCGCATCGACGGGAGCCTGGTGCCCTACATCGAGGTCCCCTCGCACTTCCGCCAGGCGCTCGTCACGCGCCTCAAGATCATGTGCGACCTCGACATCTCCGAGCGCCGCAAGCCCCAGGACGGCAAGATCAAGTTCAAGAAGTACGGGCCGCTCGACATCGAGCTGCGCGTGGCCACCATCCCCTCGGCCGGCGGTGTCGAGGACGTGGTGATGCGGATCCTGGCCGCCGGCGAGCCGATCCCGCTGGAGAAGCTCGGCCTCACGCCCGTCAACAAGGAGCGGCTGGAGAAGACCGTCAGCAAGCCGTACGGGCTGTTCTACGTCTGCGGCCCCACTGGCTCGGGCAAGACCACCACCCTGCACTCGATCCTGAAGTTCCTGAACACGCCCGAGACCAAGATCTGGACCGCCGAGGACCCGGTGGAAATCACCCAGAAGGGCCTGCGCCAGGTGCAGATCAACAAGAAGGCCGGCATCGACTTCGCGCTGGTGATGCGGGCCTTCCTGCGGGCCGACCCGGACATCATCATGGTGGGCGAATCGCGCGACAAGGAAACCGTGTCCATGGGCGTGGAAGCCTCGCTCACCGGCCACCTGGTGTTCTCGACGCTGCACACCAACTCGGCGCCCGAGTCCATCACCCGGCTGCTGGACATGGGCATGGACCCGTTCAACTTCGCCGACGCGCTGCTGGGCATCCTGGCGCAGCGCCTGGCCAAGAAGCTGTGCGACTGCAAGGAGGCCTATTACCCCGAGCAGGAGGAGATCCGCACCTTCATCGCCGAATACGTCGAGGACCTGCGGCACACCACCGCCTGGAAGGCCGACTACGCGGGCGAGGCCAAGAAGCTCTACACCACCTGGGTCGAGAACTACGGCGAAAACGGCCGGCTGAAGTTCTACCGCCACGTCGGCTGCGACAAGTGCAACAAGACCGGCTACAAGGGCCGCGTCGGCCTGCACGAACTGCTCATCGCCGAGGACGAGATCAAGAAACTGATCCAGGAACGCGCCCGGGTGGCCGACATCTTCGTGGCCGCCGTGGCGACCGGCATGCGCACCCTGAAAATGGACGGCATGGAAAAGATCATGCTGGGCCTGACCGACCTCAAGCAGGTCCGGTCCGT
>NZ_DASPLW010000020.1:0-3393 GCF_035627355.1 Ramlibacter sp. | reverse complement strand
TGCTGCTCGCTCGCCTCGCCGGTGTAGTACGCCACCAGCCGCCGGTCGCCCGGCGCGTCCTCGCGCGCCATCACCACCACCTCGTCCGCCAGCCTGCCCAGTTGCGCCTCGATCTCGCCCAGTTCGATCCGGAAGCCCCGGATCTTCACCTGGAAGTCGGTGCGCCCCAGGTACTCCACCGTCCCGTCCGGCAGCCAGCGCCCCAGGTCGCCGGTCTTGTACATGCGCGCTTCCGGTTCGCCGCTGAACGGGTCGGGCAGGAACCGTTCCCGCGTCAGCTCCGGCCGGTTCAGGTAGCCGCGCCCCACCTGCGCGCCGCCGATGTAGATCTCGCCCGCCACGCCTACCGGCGCCGGACGGCGCTGGCCGTCGAGCACGTAGATCCGCGTGTTGGCCACCGGACGGCCCAGCGGAACCGTGGCGCGCTCGTCGCCGGCCTGGCAATGCCACGACGTCACGTCCACCGCCGCTTCGGTCGGGCCGTACAGGTTGTGCAGCGCCACCGTGGACAGCCTGGCGTGGAATCGCCGCGCCAGCGCTCCGGGCAAGGCCTCGCCGCTGCAGATCACGCGCTTGAGCGCGCCCGACTCCAGGTCCGGCTGCTCCAGGTAGGCCTGCAGCATCGACGGCACGAAGTGCACCGTCGTCACGCCCTGCGCCCGCATCAGCGCGCTCAGGTAGGCCGGGTCCTTGTGCCCCCCGGGCTTGGCCAGCACCAGCCTGGCGCCGTACATCAGCGGCCAGAAGAACTCCCACACCGACACGTCGAAGCTGAACGGCGTCTTCTGCAGCACGACGTCGCTGTCGTCCAGCGCGTAGGCCTCCTGCATCCACAACAGGCGGTTCACGATGCCGCGGTGCTCATTCATGGCGCCCTTGGGCAAACCGGTCGAGCCCGAGGTATAGATCACATACGCCAGGTGGTCCGGGCGCAGCCCCAGCTCGCGCGCGTCCAGGTTCTCCGCCGACCGGCCGGCCCACTGTCCACGGTCGGCTTGCAGGTGCAGGCGCGGCGCGGCCGATTCCGGCGGCGCCGTCAAGCCGTCGAGCGCCCGGGCGCCGCTGTCGTCGGCCAGCACGACTGCCGGCGCGCTGTCGGCCAGCATGTGCGCCAGGCGCTCGCCCGGATAGTCCGGGTCCAGCGGCACGTAGGCGCCTCCCGCCTTGAGCACCGCCAGCACCGCCAGCACCATGTCGAAGCCGCGCTCGGCGCACACGGCGACGCGGCGGTCCGGCCCCGCGCCCAGCGCCACGAGATGGCGCGCCAGGCGGTTGGCATGCTCGTTGAGCTCCCGGTAGCTGAGCTCCTGCCCGCCGAAGTCCAGCGCCACGCCATCCGGACGGCGCGCAACCTGCGCTTCGATCAGCTCGTGCAGGCAGCCGCCTTGCGGATAGGGCCTTGCCGTGGCGTTCCACCCATGCAGCACCTGCTCGCGTTCGTCTTGCGGCAGGATCTCCAGCTCCCCCAGCGCCAGTGCCGGCTGCCCGCTCAGCGCCGGCAGCAGCGCGGCCAGCGCGGTCTCCATGTACCGGCACACCCGCTCGGCGTCGATCGGCTCGCGCGCCTGCAGCACCAGCATGAAGTCCGATCCCAGGTCGTCGACCGACATCGTCAACGGATAGTTGGTCCGTTCCTGCCCGCCGAGCACTTCGATATCGTCGGCCTGCGGCGCGTCCTGGGCGTCGTCGTCGCGCGTATGGCGGTAGTTCAGGAGCGTGGTGAACAGCGGCGCCTGGGCATCGACCCCGCTGCAGCGCTGCGCCAGCGCCAGCGGCGCATGCTCGTGCCGCAGCAGCCTGGCCAGCAGCGCATGCGTGCGCCTGAGCCCTTCGGTCACCCCGGTCGCGCCCAGGCGCACCCGCACCGGCAGCGAGTTGATGAACATCCCCATCACCCGGTCGGCCTGCTCTCCTCCCTGCATCCGGCCGAACAGCACGGTCCCGAACACCACGTCGTCCCGCCCCGTCAGCTTGCCCAGCACCACGCTCCACGCCAGGTGCATCACGCTGGCAGCGCTCACCCCCAGCCGCCGCGCCTCCTGCCGGATCCCCGCCGACAGCGCGCCTTCCAGTTTCTTTCTCACCTCGACGATCCCGCGGCCGTCGCCGCGCACGTCCAGCACCCCGTACGGCGCGGTCGGCTCATCCACATCCTTGAGCATCTCGCCGAAGAAGGCTTCGTGCTCGGCCTGGCTCACGCCCAGGCGCGCCTGCGCCACGAAGTTGCGGAACGGCGCCGGCGGCGCCAGGCTCCCGCTGTTCCCCCGCTCGATCGCCTGGGCCTCTTCCACCAGCAATTCCAGCGTCGTGTGGTCGATCGCCAGGTGATGCGCGAGCACGCCCAGCAGCCAGCGGCCCTGGCCCTCGTCCTCGGCCGCCATGCACCGCATCAACGGCGCCTGGCTCACGTCCAGCCGGTTGCGCCCCGGATCCAGCCGCGCCTCCAGCTGCTCGCGCACCCCTCCCTGTCCTGGCGCGGCGCGCACCGTCTCCACCGGCAGCTTCGCCCGCCGGCGCACCACTTGCAGCGGCTGCTCCAGCCCCTGCCAGTGCACCCCGGTGCGCAGGATGTCGTGCCGGTCGATCACCTGCTGCATCGCCGCCAGGAAACGCTCCAGCCGCGCCTTGCTCGGGAAGCTCAGCAAACTGGGCAGCAGGTAGGGGTCGCCTTCGCTTTCCATCAGGTGGTGGAACAGGATGCCTTCCTGGGCCGGCGCCAGCGGATAGATGTCCTGCACGTTGCCGCTGCCGCCCTCGACCTGCGCGACCAGCCGGTCGATCGACTCCTGGTCCAGCGCCGCCAGGGTGAGCATCTGCGGCGTGATGCGGGCGGCGCCCTCCGGGATCAGGTTCGGCGGCACCTCCACTTCGCGGCTCGCTCCGCCCACGGCCACCGCCAGCTCGCTCAGCGTGGGCGCGGTGAACAGCTCCCGCACGTCCACATGCAGCCCTTCGCGCCGCATGCGTTCGATCAGCCGCACCGCCAGCAGCGAGTGCCCGCCCAGTTCGAAGAAATTGTCCCGGCGGCCGATGCGCTCGCTGCCCAGCAGTTCCGCCCACAGCGCGGCCAGGCGCGTCTCCACCTCGCCTTGCGGCGCCTCGTAGGCGCGTTGCACATAGGCCGTCCCTTCCGGCGCCGGCAGCGCCTTGCGGTCGACCTTGCCGTTGGGGGTCAGCGGCAGCGCCTCCAGCTTCACGTAAGCCGCCGGCACCATGTACCCGGGCAACGCCTGCAGCGCCTGCTCGCGCAACTGCTGCTCGCTCGCCTCGCCGGTGTAGTACGCCACCAGCCGCCGGTCGCCCGGCGCGTCCTCGCGCGCCATCACCACCACCTCGTCCGCCAGCCTGCCCAGTTGCGCCTCGATCTCGCCCAGTTCGATCCGGAAGCCCCGG
>NZ_DASPLW010000019.1:0-13556 GCF_035627355.1 Ramlibacter sp. | reverse complement strand
CCCGGACAAGTCGCGCCTGGGCGGCAACGCCCTGGTCGCCACCTCGCTGGCCGTCCTGCACGCGGCGGCGGCCCACGCGCGCATGCCCTTGTGGCGCTACCTCGCGCAGGGGCGGCCCGTGCGCCTGCCGCTGCCGCAGATCCAGGTCTTCGGCGGCGGGGCCCACGCCGGGCGCCGCATCGACGTGCAGGACTTCATGGTGGTCGCGATCGGCGCCGAATCGTTCGCACACGCCCTGGAGATCACGGCCGAGGTCTACCGCTGCGCCGGCGAGCTGATGCGCGAACGCGGCGCGCTGGCCGGGGTGGCCGACGAAGGCGGCTGGTGGCCCGATTTCGTGCGCAACGAGGACGCGCTGGACACGCTGGTGGCCGCCATCGAGCGAGCGGGGTTCACGCCCGGCCGGGAGGTGGCGATCGCGCTGGACATCGCCACTTCGGAATTCGGCCGGGGCGGACGCTACCGACTGGCGCTGGAGCAGCAGGAACTCGATTCCGATGCGATGTGCGAACGGCTGCTGCGCTGGATCGAGCGCTGGCCCATCGTGTCGATCGAGGACCCGCTGGCGGAGGACGACGAAGCCGCGCTGGCAGCCTTCACCCGCGCCGCCGGCGATCGGGTGCAGGTGGTCGGGGACGATTTCCTGGTGACCAGCGCACAACGGGTGGCGTCGGCCGCTGCGGCCGGCGCCTGCAACTGCGTGCTCGTCAAGCCCAACCAGGCCGGCACGGTGAGCGAAGCCTGGGCGGCCGTGCAGGCCGCGCGGGAGGCGGGCTTCGCCACCATCGTGTCGGCACGTTCGGGCGAGACGGAGGACGTGGCCATCGTCCACCTGGCCACCGGCTGGGACGCGGGCCAGCTCAAGGTGGGGTCCTTCGCCCGCTCCGAGCGCATGGCCAAGTGGAACGAAGGCATCCGCCTGGAGTCGGCCCGGCCCGGGCCGGCCGGGTTCTGGGGCCGGCAGGCGCTGGCCGGGAGCAAGCGATGAAGCAATACTGGCTGATGAAGTCCGAGCCGGACGAGGCCTCGGTGGACGACTTCCTGGCCGCGCCGAAGGCCACCATTCCGTGGACCGGCGTGCGCAACTACCAGGCGCGCAACTTCATGCGCGACCGCATGCGCGTCGACGACGGCGTGCTCTTCTATCACTCCAGTTGCGCCGAGCCGGGAATCGTCGGGATCGCGCGCGTGGCGTCGACGCCCTACCCGGACCCGACGCAGTTCGATCCGAAGTCGCCGTACTTCGACGAAGCCTCGAAACCGGAGTCGCCCCGCTGGATGCTGGTGGACGTGCAGGTGCTGCAGAAGACCCGCAACCTCACGCTGGCCGAGATGCGCTCCGTGCCCGGGCTGGCCGACATGCTCGTGCTCAAGAAGGGCAACCGGCTCTCGATCACACCGGTCGAGCCCCGGCACTGGCGCCTGGTCACCCAGCTGCTGGGCGCATGAAAAAGCCGCCTCGGCGGCGGCTTCTTCTTCAGGTTCAAGGGGCGCGGAGCCCCTGTCCCGTCACTCGCTGGAGATCTCCTCCGGCTCCGGCCTGGCCTTGCCTTCCTTCTTCGGCACCGGCTGGATGTCGAGCACGACCTCCTCCTTGTCGTCGAGGTCGACCGTCAGGCGGCCGCCGTCGGTGAGCCGGCCGAACAGCAGTTCGTCGGCCAGCGCGCGCCGGATCGTGTCCTGGATCAGGCGTTGCATCGGACGGGCGCCCATGAGTGGATCGAAGCCCTTCTTGGCCAGGTGCTTGCGCAGCTTGTCGGTGAAGGTGACTTCCACCTTCTTCTCGGCCAGCTGCTGCTCCAGCACCAGCAGGAACTTGTCGACCACGCGCAGGATGACCTGCTCGTCCAGCGCCTTGAAGCTGACGATGGCGTCCAGGCGGTTGCGGAACTCCGGCGTGAACAGGCGCTTGATGTCGGCCATCTCGTCGCCCGATTCGCGCGGGTTGGTGAAGCCGATGGCCGCCTTGTTCATGGTCTCGGCCCCCGCATTGGTCGTCATGATGATGATGACGTTGCGGAAGTCGGCCTTGCGCCCGTTGTTGTCCGTCAGCGTGCCGTGGTCCATTACCTGCAGCAGCACGTTGAAGATGTCCGGGTGCGCCTTCTCGATCTCGTCGAGCAGCAGCACCGCGTGCGGCTTCTTGGTGATGGCCTCGGTCAGCAGGCCGCCCTGGTCGAAGCCGACGTAGCCCGGAGGCGCGCCGATCAGGCGCGACACCGCGTGCCGCTCCATGTACTCGGACATGTCGAAGCGGATCAGCTCGATGCCCATGATGTAGGCCAGCTGCTTGGCGGCTTCCGTCTTGCCGACGCCCGTGGGGCCGGAGAACAGGAAGGAGCCGATCGGCTTGTCGCCCTTGCCCAAGCCCGAGCGCGCCATCTTCACGGCGCCGGCCAGCACCTCGAGCGCCTTGTCCTGGCCGAACACCACGGACTTGAGGTCGCGCTCCAGGTTCTGCAGCTTGCCGCGGTCGTCGTTGGAGACGTTGGCCGGCGGAATGCGGGCGATCTTGGCCACGATCTCCTCGACCTCGGTCTTGGAGATCGTCTTCTTGCGCTTGCCCGCGGGCAGGATGCGCTGGGCCGCGCCCGCCTCGTCGATCACGTCGATGGCCTTGTCGGGCAGGTGCCGGTCATTGATGTACTTGGCCGACAGCTCGGCCGCCGCCTGCAGGGCGTTGGCAGCGTACTTGACGCTGTGGTGCTCCTCGAAGCGCGACTTCAGGCCCTTGAGGATCTCGATGGTCTGCTCGACGCTCGGCTCCACCACGTCGACCTTCTGGAAGCGCCGCGACAGGGCCGCGTCCTTCTCGAAGATGCCGCGGTACTCGGTGAAGGTGGTCGCGCCGATGCACTTGAGCTGGCCGCTGGACAGCGCCGGCTTGAGCAGGTTGGACGCGTCCAGAGTGCCGCCCGAGGCCGCGCCGGCCCCGATCAGGGTGTGGATCTCGTCGATGAACAGGATGGCGTTGGGCTTGTCCTTCAGCGACTTGAGCACGCCCTTGAGGCGCTGCTCGAAGTCGCCGCGGTACTTGGTGCCGGCCAGCAGCGCGCCCATGTCCAGCGAATAGACGTTGGACTCGGCCAGGATCTCCGGCACGTCCTTCTGGACGATGCGCCAGGCCAGGCCCTCCGCAATGGCCGTCTTGCCGACGCCGGCCTCACCGACCAGCAGCGGGTTGTTCTTGCGCCGCCGGCACAGGATCTGGATGACGCGCTCGACCTCGTACTCGCGGCCGATCAGCGGGTCGATCTTGCCGTCGCGCGCCGCCTGGTTGAGGTTCTGCGTGAACTGCTCCAGAGGCGAGGCCTTCTCGTTCTTCTCGCCGCCCTCTTCGCCGTCCGCGCCGCCCGCCTCGCCGCTCTTGGCGGGCTCGGGCGGGTCGCTCTTCTTGATGCCGTGGGCAATGAAATTGACCACGTCCAGCCGCGTCACGCCCTGCTGGTGCAGGTAGTACACGGCATGCGAGTCCTTCTCGCCGAAGATGGCCACCAGCACGTTGGCGCCGGTGACTTCCTTCTTGCCGTTGCCGGTGGACTGCACGTGCATGATGGCGCGCTGGATCACGCGCTGGAACCCGAGCGTCGGCTGGGTGTCGACGTCGTCGGTCCCGGCGACCTGCGGGGTGTTGTCCTTGATGAAGTTGGACAGCGACTTGCGCAGGTCGTCGATGTTCGCCGAGCATGCCCGGAGCACTTCGGCCGCGCTGGGGTTGTCCAGCAGGGCCAGCAGCAGGTGTTCCACGGTGATGAACTCGTGGCGCTGCTGCCGGGCCTCCACGAACGCCATGTGGAGGCTGACTTCCAATTCCTGGGCAATCATGAACTTTCCTTTTACCGTGGCTTGCTTCGATCGCGGTGAAGGCTTTGAGTCCGCCTTACTCGACAGGTTCACTCACGCATTGCAGCGGGTGTCCTGCCTGCCGGGCGGCCTCCTGGACCTGCTCGACCTTGGTGGCGGCCACATCCCGTGAATACACGCCGCAGATGCCTTTACCGTCGAGGTGGATCTTGAGCATGATCTGGGTGGCCGTCTCCCGGTCCTTGTTGAAGAACTCCTGGATGACCACCACGACGAATTCCATCGGGGTGTAGTCGTCGTTCAGCATGACGACCTGGTACATCTGCGGGGGCTTGGTCTTCTGGGTCCGCCGCTCGAGCACCACGGAGCCGCCATCGTCGTCCGTCGGCTGCGCGCGAGGCGCGACCGGTGCGGGCACGGGGGGTTTGCTGGCCATGAAATTCATTCTATCGAGCAGCCTCTCGCACTGCACCGCAAAAGTGAAATGGTGACGGGGGCGCCACATTCAAGCGGCCTCCGCCGCGCGACGCCCGGGGCAGCCAGAGCCCAAAAAACGCGCCTGCTTCATTGTCCCAGCCAGCCGCCGCCCGGCGCCGTTTGCTGGCTCCTTTGGGTCAGCAAAACTTTAGTATGTGAAAATATTGACAGCATCGGCCGGAATCCGGGACACTCGCACGCAGTTACGAGGGAACGGAAAGAGGCCCAGTCATGGCGACCGGTACTGTCAAGTGGTTCAACGATGCGAAGGGCTTTGGATTCATCGAGCCGGATGGCGGCGGGTCGGACGTCTTCGCCCATTTCTCGGCCATTGCGATGGACGGCTTCAAGACCCTCAAGCAGGGCTCGCGCGTGAGCTTCGAGATCACCCAGGGCCCCAAGGGCCAGCTCGCCCAGAACATCCAGACCGAGATGCAGCCCATCCGTACCGAGTCACCCGCCGGCGAGCGCCCGCCCCGGCAGTCCAAGGTGCGGGCGCCGCAGTTCCACGCGGCGGCGCTGAGGCCGGACCTGCCGGCCGAATAAGTCACCCATCCCGGAAAAGAAACAGCCGCCTTGGGGCGGCTGTTGCGTTCTGGGCCATGGATCCCCGCCTGCGCTTGGCTCGCGGGGATGACCCGGCGGGGCGGAGCGCCCCGTTGCCAGGTCACATGTGGTCGATCATGACCTGGCCGAAGCCGGAGCAGGACACCTGGGTGGCGCCGTCCATGAGGCGGGCGAAGTCGTAGGTGACCTTCTTGGACTGGATCGACTTTTCCATGGAGCTGATGATGAGGTCGGCCGCCTCGGTCCAGCCCATGTGGCGCAGCATCATCTCGGCCGAGAGGATCTCGGAGCCCGGGTTGACGTAGTCCTTGCCGGCGTACTTGGGCGCCGTCCCGTGGGTGGCCTCGAACATGGCGACCGTGTCGCTGAGGTTGGCACCCGGGGCGATGCCGATGCCGCCGACCTGCGCGGCCAGGGCGTCGGAGACGTAGTCGCCGTTCAGGTTGAGCGTGGCGATCACGCTGTACTCGGCCGGGCGCAGCAGGATCTGCTGCAGGAAGGCGTCGGCGATGCTGTCCTTGATGACGATGTCCTTGCCCGTCTTCGGGTTCTTGAACTTGCACCACGGGCCGCCGTCGATCGGCTGGGCGCCGAACTCGCGCTGGGCCAGGGCATAGCCCCAGTCACGGAAGCCGCCTTCCGTGAACTTCATGATGTTGCCCTTGTGCACCAGGGTGACGCTGGGCTTGTCGTTGTCGATGGCGTACTGGATGGCCTTGCGCACCAGGCGCTCGGTGCCCTCGATCGAGACCGGCTTGATGCCGATGCCGGAGGTCTCGGGGAAGCGGATCTTGGTGACGCCCATCTCCTTGATCAGGAAATTGATGAGCTTCTGGGCCTTCTCGGTCTTCGCCTCGTACTCGATGCCGGCGTAGATGTCCTCGGAGTTCTCGCGGAAGATGACCATGTGGGTCTTCTCCGGCTCCTTCAGCGGCGAGGGCACGCCCTTGAAGTACTGGATCGGGCGCAGGCAGACGTACAGGTCCAGCTCCTGGCGCAGGGCCACGTTCAGCGAGCGGATACCGCCGCCCACGGGGGTGGTCAGCGGACCCTTGATGGAGACGACATAGTCGCGCACCGCGTGCAGCGTTTCCTCCGGCAGCCAGACGTCGGGCCCATACACCTTGGTCGACTTCTCGCCGGCATAGACCTCCATCCAGTGGATCTTGCGCTTGCCGCCGTAGGCCTTGGCGACGGCGGCATCGACCACCTTCAGCATGACCGGCGTGATGTCCATCCCCGTGCCGTCGCCCTCGATGAAGGGAATGATCGGCTGGTCCGGCACGTTCAGCGAAGTGTCGGCGTTGACGGTGATCTTCTGGCCCTGGCTGGGCACCTTGATGTGCTGGTACATGGAGGGAAACGTCCTTCGGGGAGGCTGGGTGAGCTTGCGTTGATGCCGGCTTCGGCAAACCTCGGGATTCTAGCCGCCGCAGCGCGACCGCCCGGCCGCGCCATCGGGAACAACCCCTGCCTTGTCAACCGAACCGCGACAGCCCGCGTTGCGGCATGAGCTTCCCGGCAACGGGAGGTGCGTCTCGAAAATCATCATCCCAAAGGAAACAACCATGAACAAGCTTCTCGGCGCCCTGATCGCCACCCTCTTCGCCGCCTCGGCCTTCGCGCAAGCCGCCGCGCCGGCGGCCCCGGCCACGCCGGCGGCGCCTGCCAAGGCCGAAGCCAAGAAGGAAGACAAGGCCGAAGCCAAGGCGGAAAAGAAGGAAGCCAAGGCCGACAAGAAGGCTGCCAAGAAGGCCGCCAAGGCCGAAGCGAAGGAAGAAGCCAAGAAGTAAGCCTTCCTGGCTCGCGATCGATGCCCGCCGCGTGCGGGCATTTTTTCTTTCGACGCCAGCCGCACTGCGGCGAAGCGCTGTCAACGCCCGCATCCGTCCTGCCGTTACGGTGAGGCCTTCCGAAACCGGGAGGAGTGCCGCAACCCGGCTCCCATCTGACCCGAAAGGATCCCCGACCATGTCCAAACTGCTCGCCGCACTGACGGCCGCCCTGTTCTCCGCCGCCGTCTTCGCGCAGGCCACCCCCGCGACGCCGGCGACTCCTGCTGCCCCGGCCAAGGCCGAAGCGAAGAAGGAAGAGAAGGCTGCCGCCAAGGAAGAAAAGGCCGCCGCGAAGGAAGACAAGGCCGCCGCCAAGCCGGCCAAGAAGTCGACCAAGAAGACCGCGAAGAAGGCCAAGAAGACCGAGGACAAGAAGGCCTGAACAACTGGCCCACGCCCGGCAGGCGCCCGCTTCGGCGGGCGCTTGCGTTTCCGGCCCACAATCACGCCATGAAAGCCTTGATTGCCAGCGCAGCCTTGCTCGCCGCCATGGGCGCGGCTTCGGCGCAGGAGCCCCAGACGAACCTGCCGCGCGTGCGCCTCGCGGCCGGCATGCACCAGATCGACGCCCAGGTCGCCCGGTCCACGGACGAACGCGCAACCGGCCTCATGTGGCGCAAGCAGATGCCCCAGCACGAAGGCATGCTGTTCGTGTTCGCGCAGCCTTCGGTGCAGTGCTTCTGGATGAGGAACACCTTGCTGCCCCTGTCGGCCGCCTTCCTCGACGACGACGGCACCATCGTCAACATCGCCGACATGCAGCCGCAGTCGCTCGACTCCCACTGCTCCGAGCGCCCGGTCCGCTACGTGCTCGAGATGAACCAGGGCTGGTTCGCCAAGCGCGCGCTCAAGCCCGGGTCCAAGCTGACTGGCCAGCCTTTCCAGCGGTAACGGAATCCAGAAAAGGACAAAGGCCGCAAAGCGGCCCTTGTTTCCCGTTGGAGCGTAGCGGTTGCGCAGTCAACCGAAGTTCTTCTGCGCGAACTCCCAGTTCGCCAGCTTGTCCAGGAAGGTCTCGACGAACTTCTGGCGCAGGTTGCGGTAGTCGATGTAGTAGGCGTGCTCCCAGACGTCCACCGTCAGCAGCGCCTTGTCGGCGGTGGTCAGCGGCGTGCCGGCCGCGCCGGTGTTGACGATGTCGACGCCGCCGTCCGGCTTCTTCACCAGCCAGGTCCAGCCCGAGCCGAAGTTGCCGACGGCGGACTTCACGAAGGCCTCGCGGAACGCCGCGTAGCTGCCCCACTTGGCCTGGATCGCCTGGGCCAGGGCGCCGGTGGGCTCGCCGCCGCCGTTGGGCTTCATGCAGTTCCAGAAGAAGGTGTGGTTCCAGACCTGGGCGGAGTTGTTGTAGATGCCGCCGGAGGACTTCTTGATGATGTCCTCGAGGGCCATGTTCTCGAACTCGGTGCCCTTCTGCAGGTTGTTCAGGTTCACCACATAGGCGTTGTGGTGCTTGCCGTGGTGGAACTCCAGGGTCTCCTTGGAATAGTGCGGCGCCAGCGCGTCGATGGGGTACGGGAGCGGGGGCAGGGTGTGTTCCATGGTGATCCTCGAGTTGATGTTTGTCGGAAGCGAACGATTCTAGGCACTAAAGCAACCTCGGCCGGGACACGGTCAGATCAACCTCTCCCTCCGCAAGGGTCGCCCGCAGCGCTTGCCCGGGGCGGGTCTGCCCGGCGCGGCTGACCACGTGGCCCTGCTCATCCGTCAGCAGCGCGTAGCCCCGCTGCAGCACCAGCTTCGGGTCGAGCAGTTGCAGCCGGAGGCCGGCGCGGTTCAGCAGATCGTGCTGCCGCTGCAGGCAGCGCGCGAGTGCCGCGGCGCGACCCGTCTCCTTGCCAGCCAGCTCGGACCGCGCGCGCTCCAGCCGCATCCGGACCGCATGCTGCAGCCGATCACCCAGCTGCGCGACCGTCCTCTGCTGCTGCCCGAGTCGCGTCGAGGGACGCCCCAGCCGCGCGGCCGCGCCGTCCAGCCGCTGCGCAGCCGTATCCAGCCGGCGCTGGATCACCGAGCGCAGGCGCTCGTCCACGGCCTGCAGCGTGTTCAGCAACTCGGCGCGCGGCCGCGACACCAGTTCGGCCGCCGCGGTCGGCGTCGGCGCGCGCAGGTCCGCGCAGAAGTCGGCGATCGTGAAGTCCGTTTCATGGCCGACTCCGCACACCAGCGGGACCGGGCTGCGCACCACCGCGCGAGCCACCGCCTCCTCGTTGAAGGACCACAAGTCCTCGATCGACCCGCCTCCGCGCACCAGCAGGATCACGTCGATGCGCCCGGACTCCGCCTCGCGATAGAGCGACTCCAGCGCGCGGACCAGTTCGCCGGCCGCCTGCGGGCCCTGCACTGGCGCCGGCGCCAGCACCACCGGGATGTGCGGCACCCGCCGGCCCAGCGCCGTCGCCACGTCGTGCAAGGCGGCGGCACCGGTCGACGTCACCAGCCCGATCGCCCGCGGCATGGCGGGCAACGGCCGCTTGCGGGCGGCATCGAACAAACCTTCGGCTTCCAGACGGGCCTTCATCTGCGCGAAGCGCTCGTACCAGGCGCCCTGCCCAGCCCGCCGCAGGCTCTCGACCACCAGTTGCAGGTCGCCCCGCGGTTCGTAGACCGTCAACCGGCCCTGCACCTCGACCAGGTCGCCATCGCGCGGAACGAAATCCAGCAGGCCGGCTGCGCGGCGGAACATGGCGCAGCGCAGCTGCCCCTGCGGGTCCTTCAGCGAGAAGTACAGGTGGCCACTGGACGGCCGCGAGCAGCCCGAGATCTCGCCGCGCACCGCGACCGGGTTGAGCCGGGCATCGAGGAAGTCAGCAACGGCGCGGCATAGCGCGCCGACCTGCCAGATCCGCGGCGCCGATACTGGGTCTGCGGCGCCGTTCACCAGGGCTGGCGCGGCCGTACGCCGAATTGGGGGCTGCGACTAGTCCACAGCAGGCGCGTGCTGCACATGGAAACGGTTGGGTAGCGGGAAAACGCTGATTCCATCGAGCAAGTGCTTGATTTCAAAGGAAATTCCCTTGCTCAATTGGTGATCGATCTGACATCTGGAAGCATCCGCGCGGCTTGCGCGGGCAGGGGGTGGGCTTTCTGCACAAAGTTGTCCACAACTTCTGTGGGTCGGCTCCTACCCGCGATGGCGTTTGTCCGACAGCCCATGAGCTCCCCCATAATCGCAGCCACTTCTGCATTCACACGCCCGGCGGAGCCCCGTTTTGTTTTCGATCATACAAGCCGCAGGCTGGCCGATCTGGCCGCTGGTTGCCTGCTCCATCCTTGCCCTGGCCCTGGTCATCGAACGCTTCCTCAGCCTGAAAACCGCCCGCGTGGCGCCCCCGAAGCTGCTGGACGAGGCCATCTCCGTGTCCCGGTCCGCCGTGCCCGGCCCGGACGTGGTGACCCAGCTCGAACAGAACTCGGCACTGGGCGAGGTCCTGGCCAGCGGGTTCCGCGCGCTCAACAGCGACCCGCGCTGCACCGAGTCCGACCTGCGCGCCACGGTGGAGGGAACCGGCCGCGCCGTCGCCCACCGCCTGGAGCGCTACCTGAGCGCGTTGGCCACCATCGCCTCGGCAGCGCCCCTGCTCGGGCTATTCGGCACCGTGGTCGGCATGATCGAGATCTTCGGCTCGCAGGCCCCGACGGGTGGCGCGACCGGCGGCAACCCGGCCCAGCTCGCGCACGGCATCTCGGTGGCGCTCTACAACACGGCGTTCGGCCTGATCATCGCCATCCCGGCCCTGATCTTCTGGCGCTATTTCCGCGCCCGGGTCGACGCCTACCTGCTCACGCTGGAACTGGCGTCCGAGCGCTTCGTGCGCCACCTGTTGGCCCTGCGACGCGCATGAACTTCCGCGGCCAATCCCGGGAAGAGCCGGAGATCAACCTGATCCCGTTCATCGACGTGCTGCTGGTGGTGCTGATCTTCCTGATGCTGTCCACCACCTACAGCAAGTTCACGGAGCTGCAGCTGCGCCTGCCGGTGGCCGATGCCGACGCCCAGCGCGACTACCCGCGCGAGGTGATCGTGGGCGTGGCCAGCGACGGCCGCTACACCGTCAACCGCGACCCGGTCAGCGGCCGAGGACCGGAGGTGCTGGCGCTGGCGCTCACCGAAGCGGCCAAGGCCGGGCGCGAGAGCGTCATCATCATCAGCGCCGATGCGACGGCGCCGCACCAGTCGGTGATCACCGTGCTGGAAGCGGCGCGCCGGGCCGGGCTGCAGCAGATCACCTTCGCGGCCCAGTCGTCGGCGCAGGCCGGCGGCCGCTGAGGCCGATGCGCCAGGCCCTGCAGAGCGCCTGGCTGCGCCGGGGGCCGCTCGCCTGGGCGCTGCGCCCGATCTCCGTCCTGTACGGGCTCGCGCTGCGGCTGCGGAATGCCCTGTACCGCACCGGCGTGATCGCCGTCGAGCGCGCGCCGGTGCCGGTCGTGGTCGTGGGCAACGTGGTCGCCGGCGGTGCGGGCAAGACACCCGTGGTGATGGCGATCGCCGAGCGGCTCACGGCCCACGGGCTCAAGGTCGGCGTGGTCTCGCGCGGCCATGGCCGGCGCACCGGCGAGTGCCGCGAGGTCACGCCGGGCAGTGATCCGGCCGAGGTCGGCGACGAGCCCCTGCTCGTGGCCACGCGCTGCCGGCTGCCGGTGTTCGTCGCCGCGCAGCGCCCGCAGGCCTTGCGGGCACTGCTGCAGGCGCATCCCGGCACGCAGGTGGTCCTCAGCGACGATGGCCTGCAGCACCGCGCCATGGCGCGCGACGTGGAGATCTGCGTGTTCGACCGGCGCGGCGTCGGCAACGGCTGGCTGCTGCCCGCCGGCCCGCTGCGCGAGCCCTGGCCGCGCGCCGTCGACCTGGTGCTGCGGGACGGGCAGGCGCCGGACATCGAGGGCTTCGTCATCCGCCGGCGGCTGGCCAGCCATGCCTGGCGCTCCGACGGCGAGCGCGTGGACCTGAAGGCGCTGGCCGCGCAGGGCGAGTGCGCCGCGCTCGCCGGCATCGCCCAGCCGCAGGTCTTCTTCGAGCAGTTGCGCACCGCCGGTGTCCGCCTGCGGGACACCTGGCCGCTACCCGACCACCACGACTTCGGCGCCGGCGGCCCCTGGACGGCGACTTCGCTGCCGCTGCTGTGTACCGAAAAGGATGCGGCCAAGCTCTGGCGCCACCGGCCCGACGCCTGGGCCGTGCCGCTGGAGCTGGACATCGACGACGGGTTCTGGCCGGCGCTGCAATCGCTGCTGCAGCCACGGCTATCATCGACGCATGGACCCCAAACTGCTTGAGCTGCTGGTCTGCCCGGTCACCAAGGGCCACCTCGACTACGACCGCTCGCGGCAGGAACTGGTCTCGCGCAGCGCCCGCCTCGCCTACCCGATCCGCGACGGCATCCCGGTGCTGCTGGAGGACGAGGCGCGCACCCTGAGCGACGAGGAACTCGAGCGCCTGCCGACCCGCACGCCGCTCGCCTAGTTCCGTGGGCTTCACCGTCGTCATTCCCGCGCGGCTGGCCTCGACCCGGCTGCCCCGCAAGCCGCTGGCCGACATCGCCGGAAAGCCCATGGTGGTCCGCGTGGCCGAGCGCGCACAGCGCTGCGCCGCCAGTCGTGTCGTCATCGCCGCGGATGACGAGCAGATCGTGGCCGCCTGCGGCCGCCATGGCATCGAGGCGATCCTGACCTCCCCCGAGCATCCGTCCGGCACCGACCGGCTGGCCGAGGCGAGCCGCGCGCTGGCCCTGGGCGACGACGAGATCGTGGTCAACGTGCAGGGCGACGAGCCGCTGATGGACCCCGGCCTGATCGACGCCGTCGCCGGACTGCTGCTGCGGTCGGACGCGTCCATGGGCACGGCGGCACACCCCTTGCACGACCCGGCCGAGTTCGCCAATCCGAACGTGGTCAAGGTGGTCACCGACGCGGCCGGCCTCGCCCTCTACTTCAGCCGCGCGCCGATCGCATGGTGGCGCGACGGCTTCTCCAGCGGCATCGGCCGCCTGCCGGAGCCGGCCCCGCTGCGGCACGTCGGCATCTACGCCTACCGGGTCGGCTTCCTGCGCCTGTTCCCGACCCTGCCCCAGGCGCCGATCGAGCGGACCGAGTCCCTGGAGCAGTTGCGGGCCCTGTGGCACGGCCATCGGATCGCGGTGCACGTCACCGACCAGGCGCCCGGCCCCGGCGTGGACACGCCCGAGGACCTGGAGCGGGTCCGCGCCGTGTTCGCGCAGCTGCGCCCCACAGGAGGCTGAGGAAAGTCACGCAGAGCCTGCATGCTATCCTCAACCGAACGATGCGCAGCGGCCCGGCGCGTGGATGACCCAGGGCCCGCAGCGCCCGCTTCCAACCATCCGAGGACATCCATGAGACTGATCTTGCTGGGCGCGCCGGGCGCAGGCAAAGGCACGCAGGCCACGTTCATCTGCCAGAAGTACGGCATCCCCCAGATTTCCACCGGCGACATGTTGCGCGCCGCGGTGAAGGCGGGCACGCCGCTGGGCATGGCGGCCAAGCAGGTGATGGATGCGGGCGGCCTGGTCGGCGACGACATCATCATCGGCCTCGTGAAGGAGCGCCTGACGCAGCCCGATTGCGCCAACGGCTTCCTGTTCGACGGCTTCCCGCGCACCATCCCGCAGGCCGAGGCGATGAAGCAGGCCGGCGTCAAGCTCGATTACGTGCTGGAGATCGACGTGCCCTTCGAGGCCATCGTCGAGCGCATGAGCGGCCGCCGCTCGCACGTGGCCTCGGGCCGCACCTACCACGTCAAGTTCAACCCGCCCAAGGTGGCCGGCGTGGACGACGTCACCGGCGAGCCGCTGATCCAGCGCGACGACGACAAGGAAGAGACGGTCATGAAGCGCCTGCAGGTGTATGCCTCGCAGA
>NZ_DASPLW010000018.1:0-6605 GCF_035627355.1 Ramlibacter sp. | reverse complement strand
ATCCCCATGCCGCCCATCTGGCGCATCAGGTCCATGCCGGACTGCATCAGCTTCATGTGTTCGTCCATGAGGGCACTGCGCTCGCGCGGCGTCTTCGCTGCCTGCATTCGCGCGTGCATGTCCTGCATCTGCTTCATCTGGTCGGCATAGCGCTGGTCCATGGGGGGCCCGCCGGCTTGTGCGGGAGCCGGCGCCGGGGCGGCGGCCGCCGGTGGGGTCGAACCCTCCGGGTGGTGCGCCGAGTGGTCTTCCTGGCTGACCTGGGCCGAGGCGGCAGCGCTTGCCAGGGCCAGTACGAGGGTGAGGTGACGGGCTTTCATGAGATCTCCTGGTTGGAGTGAAGCATCGGCGATGGTGGCGGTGCCATGAGGTGAAACAAAACGGGCTTCAGCGAACCGGCTCGATCGCCTGGACGGTGAAGCCGCCGCCGTCGCGGCGGTCGGCGACGAAGCGGACCTTGTCGCCGACCTTGACCGCATCGAGCAGCTTCGGGTCGGTCGCCTTGAACACCATGGTCATGGGCGGCATGTCCAGGTTGCGGATCGGCCCGTGCTTGAGCGTGACCTTGCCGGCCTCCTTGTCGACCTTGCGCACTTCGCCGTCCGTGAAATCGGCAGCGGTTCGGGCTGCAGCCCCGGGCGGATGGTGCTGGTCGTGGTCGGCCGCAGCGGGTTGCTGGGCCAGGGCCGCCGTGGCGAGCGAGAGGCCGGCCAGGCCGGTGACGAGGATGCGCTTCATGACTTGTTCCCTTGGTAGTGCTGCCAGACCCTGGCCCCACCGTCACGGGTGAGCAGCACCACGTCGTAGGCATCGCGCCGGCCGCCGTAGGCCGGACCGTCCATGCCCGGCGATCCGATCGGCATGCCGGGCACCGCCAGCCCCTTGGCCTGCGGTTTTTCCTTCAGCAGCCGGTGCACCTCGCGCGCCGGCACGTGGCCCTCCAGCGCGTAGCCGCCGACCACCGCCGTGTGGCAGGAGGCGTACTTCATGTCGATCCCGAGCTGCGAGCGCACGCCGTTGTTGCCGGTTTCGTGCACCTTCACCGCAAAGCCGTTGGCCTGCATGTGCGCGACCCAGTCCTTGCAGCAGCCGCAGCTCGGGTCCTTCCAGACTTCGACCGGAATGCCGGGCTTCTTCTGCGCGTGCACGCTCGTGGCGGCGCCAGCCGCCAGCGCGAACGCGCCGACCACCAGGCTGCGGCGGGTGAGGGTGGAGGAAGTGTTCATCGTTGCTGCTCCTTGCGTGCCATGACCTTGAGGGTGCCGACCATCCCGGCCTGGTAGTGGCCGGGGATCAGGCATGCGAAATCGAACTCGCCCGGGCGGTTGAAGTTCCAGACGATCTCGCCGGATGCGCCCGGCTTGACGTGGGTCATCTCGGGCTCGTCGTGCTCCATGCCCGGGTGCTTCATCATCATCGCGGCGTGCTCGTCGAACTGGGCCTTGTTGCCGATCACCAGCTCGTGCAGCACCTGCCCGCTGTTCCTCACCCGCAGCCGCACCGTCTCGCCCTCGCGCACCTCGACGCGGGCAGGCGTGAAGCGCATGTCGTCGGTCATCGCGATGTCGATCGTGCGCTGGACCGCCTTGCGATCGCCGGCGATGCCCCAGGGCTTCTGTTCCTTCACGACCGGCGCGTCGTGCCGGGCCGCGTGGCCGGCGTTCTCGTGGGCCTGCGCGCCGGCGGCGGCCAGCACCGCCAGCGAGAGGGCCGACAGCCATTTCGTGTACTTCATCGATCGTTTCCTTTCGCTTCGTTCCATCAATGATCATGGGTGCCGTGCGCAGCCCCGGGTTTGCGCACGCGCACCTCGACGTCCTTTTTCGCGGCCGGCCGGCGCGGTGGCGCCGAGCCGCTGCCCGCGCCTTGCCCGCGCGGCGTGGGCGGCAGTTGTCCGGTGAATTCCCAGGCCACGGTGCCGGCCGGGTGCCGGAACCAGTCGGGGTTGCGGTAGTCCCCGGCCGGCTGGTCGCGCCGCACCTTCAGCACGGTGAACATCCCGCCCATCTCGAGCGATCCGAACGGCCCCTGCCCCGCCATCATCGGCGCGGTGTTGTCCGGCAGCGGCATCTCCATCTCGGCCATGTCCGACATGCCGCGCTCGCCCATCACCATGTAGTCGGGGATCAGGTCGGTGATCTCCTTGACCACCTGGCGATGGTCCACGCCGATCATGGTGGGCACGTCGTGGCCCATGGCGTTCATGGTGTGGTGGCTCTTGTGGCAGTGGAAGGCCCAGTCGCCTTCCTCGTCGGCGACGAACTCGACCTGCCGCATCTGCCCGACCGCCACGTCGGTGGTCACCTCGGGCCAGCGCGCCGCCTTGGGCGTGGGGCCGCCGTCGGTGCCGGTGACCGTGAACTCGTGCCCGTGCAGGTGCAGCGGGTGGTTGGTCATGGTCAGGTTGCCGGCGCGGATGCGCACCCGGTCGCCCCGGCGCACATTCATCGAGGCGATGCCGGGGAAGATGCGGCTGTTGAAGGTGAACAGGTTGAAGTCCAGCATGGTCATCACCTTGGGCGTGTACGACCCCGGCTCGATGTCGAAGGACGACATCAGGAACACGAAATCGCGGTCCACCGGTTCGATCAGCGGGTGCCGGCCCTTGGGGTGCGTGACCCAGAAGCCCATCATGCCAATGGCCATCTGCACCATCTCGTCGGCGTGCGGGTGGTACATGAAGGTGCCGGGGCGGCGCGCCTCGAATTCGTACACGAAGGTCTTGCCCGGCGGGATGTGCTTCTGCGTCAGCCCGCCGACGCCGTCCATGCCGTTGGGCAGTCGCTGGCCGTGCCAGTGGATGGTGGTGTGCTCGGGCAGCCTGTTGGTCACGAAGATGCGCACCCGGTCGCCCTCGACCACCTCGATGGTCGGTCCGGGCGACTGGCCGTTGTAGCCCCACAGGTGGGCCTTGAAGCCGGGCGCCATCTCGCGCACCACTGGCTCGGCCACCAGGTGGAACTCCTTGACGCCGGCGTTCATGCGCCAGGGCAGGGTCCAGCCGTTGAGGGTCACGACGGGGTTGTAGGGGCGGCCGTCGGGCGGTGCCAGCGGCGGCGCGGTGTCCGGCTTGTCCTGGATGACCGGCTCGGGCAACGCGGCCATGGCCACGCGGCTGACGGAGGCGGCGGCGACGGCGCCGCCGATCGCGCCGGCGCCGGTGAGGAAGTGGCGTCTGCTGTTCATGGTGGGCGCTTTCAATGGGCGGCCGCTTCGCCGCTGGCAGCGGAGCGGGACGTGGCGGCGGGCGCCGCGGCGAGCGGCTGGCCGATGAGGGAGGCCGACAGGGCGGCGTCGGCCAGCCAGAACGCCTGCTGGGCGTCGATGGCGGCGATGACGGCGCCGACCTGCCCGCGGTGGTCGGCCAGCAGTTCGAACACGCCGATCAGCATGCCGTTGTAGCGCAGCACGTTCTCCTCGGAGATGGTCTTGCGCAGCGGCACGATCTCGTCGCGGTAGTGCCGGGCCCGCTCGTACGCGGTGCGGTAGGCCGAGTAGCCCTCGCGCAGCCGCGAGGAGGCGGCACGCACCGTGGCGTCGTAGCGGTGGGCGGCGGCCAGCGACTGCGCGTCCATGGCCGCGCGTCGGGCATCGCCCCAGTCGAATAGCGGCAGGCGGATGTCGGCCTCCCAGCCGCGGGCGGTGGCGCGGCTGCCCTCGGCGTCGTCGAACCGGGTGTCGCGCCGGATGCCGACCTCGGTGTCGACCAGCGCGTTCAGCAGGTCCAGGCCCTGGGCCCGGCCAGCGCTGTCCAGCTGAAGGCGCGCGGTGCGCACGTCCAGCCGCTGCTCGAGCGCGGCGCCGGTGACGTCGCCCGGCGCGCGCGGCTGGGCCGGCAGTTCGGGCAGGCGCTCGGGCAGCTTCAGTTCGGCCGCCTGTGCATCGCCCAGCCCGAGCCGGCGCACCAGGTCCTCGCGCGCGGCCGTCGCGGCGTGCTGCGCGCTCGCGAGTTGCGCGACGGCGTCGGCATGGAAGGCCTGCTGGCGCGCGCGCTGCAGCTTGCTGAAGTTGCCGGCTTCCTGCATGCGCCGCGCCAGTTCGGCGCTGGCCTGCGCGCTGCGGTTGACCTGCCGGGCGTAGCCGAGCTGTTCCTGGGCGGCGACGGCTCGCACCCAGGCCAGCCGCACCTGGCTCACTTGGTCCACCACGTCCCGGGTGAGTTGCAGCTGGGCTTGCGCCGACTGGGTGCGGGCCAGCGCGGCGCGCCGCGGCAGCGTCAGCAGGTCCAGCAGCCCGAACGACAGCAGGCGGCCGATCTCCAGTTCGCTGCCGGCGCGCATGCGCTCGAAGCTGAACACCGGGTTGGCGATGCGGCCGCCTTGCGCCGCCGCGGCCATGTCGCTCCAGCCCTGCGCAACGACCGCCTGGAAGGTGGGGCTGTTGGCCAGCGCGAGCTGCACCGCCTCGGCCTGGCCCAGCGGCTGGGCCAGCAGTTGCCGGGTCAGTTGCTCGCGGCGCTCCTGCTGCTGCGGGGTGCGGCTCAGCTCCAGCCGGCCCTGGGTGAAGGCGGCGGCGGTCTCGTTGGCCTGGCCGACGGCCTGGTCGATGTCGACGGTGGCGCAGCCGGCCAGCAGCGCGGCTGCGGCAAGCGCCGAGATCCGGAGGAAAGGCATGGGCATCGGCGGCGTCCTACCGGTGGTGGCCGTGGTGGCCATGGCTGCGCTCGCCCGTGGGCGCGGGTTGCGCCGGCCTTTCGTCGCGCCCGCTCGATGGCTCGGGTGCAGCGGGCGGCAGAGTGCCGCCGCTCGCCTCCTGCGCGTAGGCCTTCCAGCCGCCGATGCGGCCGACGGTGCCGTTGGCGTCCTTCCAGGACGCGACGGGCTGGTCGCCCCAGGGCCGGTAGTCCTCGAAGGCGGAGCGATACGCCGGCGGCGACGCCGGGGCGGGATCGGGCTGCGCGCCGACGGGGCCGGCGGCGCCGGCGGCCAGCAGGAGCGGCCACCAGGAAAGTACGGATGCGTGCATGAAACCTCGCGCGAACGATGGGGGCGCGTTGCCAGCCGCGGCAGGCAACGGACGAGCTTCGGCGGCCCGCACGCGGCGGGCGCCGTGGAGCTCAGGCGCGAGGTGGTTTGTCGGGGACCGGGGCCGGCCGGCTGGCCAGGCGCTGGAACGCCTCGGTCAGCAGCACCTGGGGCGCATCGGCGGGCGCGAACCGGCTCGGCTGGCTGGCCACGCCGAGGCCATGGCAGGCCGCCGCACACAGGTTGCAGCTATGGCCGATGTCGGTCGCAGTGCTCGTTGTCGCATCGGCATCGGCATCGGATTCGAAGGCCTGCGCTTCGTGCGCGTGTCCATGGCCATCGCTGGCTGCGTGGTGCGCGGCGGTTGCGCCCGCGCTGGCGGTGGCAGCATGGTGCGCCGGTCCGCACAGCAGCGTGGTCGCCGCCGCGAAGCCCTGCAGGGGCAGCGCGGCCAGCAGCAACCAGGCGAGCAGGGTGCGGAGGACGGACATCGACAAGGATTCTAGGAGTTCAATGAGAGGGCCATCGCGACCGGAAGTTCGCGAGCCGCCGCAGCCCCGCTGGGCCGTGACGCTTCCGACGCGACGCCACTCTGAACCTTGCCCCCGTGGCAAGGTCAAGTGCGTGCACAGCGGATCGAGGCTCACCGCACCCGCACGACGGCCATCATGCCGCCGGCCTGGTGCTCCAGGATGTGGCAGTGGAGCATCCAGTCGCCCGGGTTGTCGGCGACCAGCGCGACGTCCACCCGCTCGTCCGGCGCCATCAGCACGGTGTCCTGCCATTCGCGCAACGCCGTGGGCCGGCCGTTGCGGCGCAGCACCCGGAAGGCGTGCCCGTGCAGGTGGATCGGGTGGTGCCAGCGGGTGTCGTTGACCAGCGCGAGCACGTACGAGCGGCCGCGCTCCAGCGCCAGCGCCGGTTCGTGCACGTGGCCGCTGGCCACCACGCCGTTGACGGCCCAGGCCTTGCCCGCGCGCATCAGGGCCCTCATGCCCATCGGCTTGCCGTCGAGCGTGGCGCCGTGCAGGCGGCCCATCATCCCGCCGTCGAAGCGCAGCTCATGCGATGTCGCGGAAGCCAGGTCGGGCTCGGCCAGCGGGTTGGGGGCGATCGGCCGCGGCGGTGGCAGCGGCTGCTCGCGCATGGTTTCGCCGTCATAGGCCAGGCGCAGCAGGTCGTAGGCCGCGCGCGGATAGAACACGTCGCCCACCGCGTGCCGTTCCCCGGGGCGGCCGACGCAATCGAGCAGCAGGTCGACGCGCATGCCGGGCGCGAGGACGACCGTGCCGCGCTCGGGCGCGTGCGGCGCCACCGGTTGCCCGTCGATGGCCACCACCAGCGGCTCGTGGCCGTCGAAGCGCAGGCCGAAGATGCGGGCATTGGCCGCGTTCACCAGCCGCAGCCGGATCCGCTCGCCGCGCCGAACCGGCAGGTCGCGCGGCAGCCGCCCGTTGAGGGTGACCAGGTTGCCGATCCGTCCCGCGTGCGCGATGTCGTGCGGGTGGCCGAAGTCGCCGGCCAGGCGGCCGTCGCGTGCCAGGCGCCAGTCGTCCAGCATCCACACCAGCTCGCGGTCGACTTCCGGCGGCTGCCGCTCCTGCACCACCAGCGCGCCCTGCAGGCCGCGCTCGACCTGTT
>NZ_DASPLW010000017.1:0-58380 GCF_035627355.1 Ramlibacter sp. | reverse complement strand
CCGAAGACGCGCCGGTGCTGGGCGGCCCCACACCCCCCGAACAAGTCCTCGAGGCCACCACCCCCCCTAGCCCCGCCCCAGCCCCCGCCACCCCTCCCGTGGCCGTTCCGCCGCTGCCCCCGATGCCCGTCGAGCAAGCCGGTGGGACCTCACCCCCCTCCACCCCCACCCTCGACTCCAGCCCCTTCATCCTCCCGTCGCTCACCCCCCTGAACGACCTGGGGACGGCGCCTGGCGACTACGGCTCGGTGATCCTGCAGGCCGTCACGCCCGTCCACGTCGCGCAGTTGGGGACGCGACCGGACATCCTGGAGTCGCTCGACCAGGGCTTCCCCGCGCTGCGCGACAGCGCCGCGGCCGGCAACGGCGGCACGACCGATGGGGCGATGCTGGCCGTCCTGAACGGCATCCCGGACCTGGCCGCCACCGCCGGCGGCCTGAACTACACGGTGCCGCGCGACGCCTTCGTGCACACCGATGGCAAGGCCATCGTCAAGCTGGAGGCGCGCCTGCTCGACGGGCAGCCGCTGCCGTCCTGGCTGGCATTCGACGGCATTTCGGGCCTGTTCAACGGTCGCCCGAACGGCGATGCGCTGCACTCGCTGCAGGTCGAGGTCACCGCCCGCGACGATGCCGGCCGGGAGGCGCGCACCACCTTCACGGTGCTGGGCGATGCCGGCCGCTGGTCGCCCGCGCTCGATTCGACCGACCGCGGCTTCCCGGCGCTGCGCCTGTCGCTGTCGCAACTGGGGCTGGGTCGCCCGGCCGACGGGTCCGACCTGCTGGTGCGCTACCAGCCGATTTCGGAGCTGCGGCTGGAGATCGGGCGTGGCCTGGGCTTCAACATCCCGACCGACGCCTTCGCCCACACCAACCCGCGCGCGGTGGTGCGGCTGCAGGCGATGCTGCGCAACGGCGATCCGCTGCCCGGCTGGATGGAGTTCGACGGCATCACGGGTCGCCTGAGCGGCACCCCGCCGGCCGACTTCGAGGGCGTGCTGGAAATCCGCGTGGTCGCCCGCGACAATCAGGGCCTCGAGGCCGTCAACGAGTTCACGCTGACCATCGGCCATCCGGACGCCGCGGCGGCGCGCGATGCCGCCGACCCGGCCGGCGTCGACCACCGCGGCGGGGCCGACCAGGACGAGAAGGACAAGGCGGAGAAGCGCCAGCGGGCGCAGGCGGAGCACGGTGATGACGCGCCCGAGCAACAGGACGCCCCGGCGCGTTCCGCGCCCGGCGGCAAGTCCGCCGACGGGCATGACAAGATCAAGGTCAAGCCGGGCGCACCCAGTTTCGCCGACCAGCTTCGCCATGTGCGCGAGCAAGGTTCCGGCAAGGATGCCGACGCGCTGCTGGCCCGCGCGCTGGCCGGCAAGGGCGGCGACAAGCCTGCCGCCAAACGGGTGTGAGACGGATGCAGACAACGATGAGGGGTAACGGATTGGCAACTCGCATGGATAGCGCGGGCCGCCCGCGCGGGCGCAGGCTCGCGGGTCTGGCTGCCGCCGCTGCAGCGGCAGCGCTGCTCGCCGGCTGCGCCGTCCTGCCCGAGCCGCTGACGGCGCAGGAGCAGTCCACCCAGGCCCAGGCCGACCTGGCAGCCGTGATCGGCGCCATCGAGCCGGTGACCGAACCGCTGACGCTGCCCGACGCGATGGCGCGCGCGATCCGCCACAACCTGGAGTTCAAGGTCCGCCAGATGGAAGCCGCCCTGCAGGCGCGCCAGCTGGACCTGTCCCGCTACGACATGCTGCCGCGGCTGGCGCTGTCGGCCGGCTACACCGCGCGCGACAACGACGCCTTCGGCCTGGGCTTCCAGCCCGATGGCACGATCAGCTCGGTGCCCAGTGCCGCGGTGGAGCGGTCGCGCTACACGGCCAATGCGGCGCTGACCTGGAACATCCTGGACTTCGGCGTCAGCTACTACCGGGCCAAGCAGGGCGCCGACCAGGTGCTGGTGATGGAGGAGCGCCGCCGGCGCGCCCTGCAGAACCTGATGCTCGACGTGCGGCTGGCCTGGTGGCGGGCCGAGGCCGCCCAGCGCCTGCTGCCGCAGATCGACGCCATGCTGGTCGACATCGAGCGCGGTGCCGAGCGCTCGCGCATGATCGAGGCGCGCCGCCTGCTGCCCCCGCTGCAGATCATCGCCTACCGCCGCTCGCTGCTGGACCTGCAGCAGCAGCTCAGTGCGCGCCGGCAGGAACTGGCGCAGTGGCGCGCCGAGTTCGCCGACCTGGTCGGCCTGCGCCCGGGCGAGAGCTACCAGGTCGCGTCGCCGGAGCCGGCGGCGCTGCGCCTGCCCGACCTGATCACCCGCGCCGACGACCTGGAGGCGATGGCGCTGGAGCGCCGGCCCGAACTGGGCGAGGAACGCTATCGCGAGCGCATCACCGCGGTGGAAGGCCGCAAGCAGATGCTGTCGATGCTGCCGGGGCTGAACCTGAGCGTCGGCTCCAACTACGACAGCAACCGCTTCCTGATCAACAACCAGTGGAACGAGGCTGGAACCCTGCTGTCGTTCAACCTGCTCAAGCTGCTGTCGCTGCCCTCGATGAGGCGCACGCAGGAGGCCACCGAGCAGCTGGACAAGGCGCGCCGGCTGGCGGTGGCCATGGCGGTGATGACGCAGACGCGCATCGCGGTCAACCGCTACCAGCTGCTCAAGCACGAGATGGGCATCTGGAACGAAGCCCTCGAGGACGACCGCGCCCTGGTGCGCGCCATGCGCGCCACCCAGCAGTCCGGGCTCGAGACGGAGCTGGAGCTGATTCGTGCCGCGGCCCGGCTCGCCATCACCCAGATCAACCGCGACGTGGTGCACGCCAACCTGGAGCACGCCATGGGCCGGGTGATGAACTCGGTGGGCTACGACGTGGTCACCTCCGAGACCTCCGCCGACCAGGCGCCCACGCTGGCGCGCCAGCTGTCGGCGTCGCTGCAGCAGTTCCTGGGCGACAACTTCAGCGTGCAGGCGACCGCGCCCATGGAGCAGGTCACGATCGGCCCGGTCACCGGGCTGCCGGCCACGGCCCAGCACGACTTCACGCAGGCCATGCACACCGTGCTGCGGGTGATCCGGATCCCGGTGGCGCCGCAGGGCGGCGCGGTGCGCGCCGACGTGGCCGTGGCGCTCGGCCCGAAGCAGCCGTCCGGCCGCCCGGTCACGCTGAAGGTCACCCTGCTGGGCGGCGGCGGCCAGAAGGTGTTGCACACCGCCGAGATGAATTCCATGCTGGTCGAACCGGTCACGGCCGACCAGTGGCAGGTGCTGGGGGAGGCCGCCGTGTTCCGCGTGGCCGACCACCTGCGCGAGCTGCTGGGCGGGGGCCTGCAGGCCTCCGCGGCCGCCGACACCCTCGCCCTCACCCAGGGCAACACGCTCAAGCTGGATCGACGCTGGACCGGCCCGGCGCCCTCCACGGCCCAACCTTGAACGGCATCCGAGAGTCAACCCCGATACCCATGTCCAAGACTGTCATCACCCTGCTGCGCGGCGCCCTCGCCGCCATCCTGCTGGCGCAGGGCGCGCTGGCCTTGGCGCAAGCCGCTCCGGCCGCCGCCCCGGCCGATGGGCCGCACGGCGCCGCACCTGTCCGCACGCCCGCGCCGGCGGCGAATGCCGTGGCCAGCGACGCCGGCAGCGTCCGCGCCCTGATCGTGGCCGACCAGGAAGCCACCATTTCCTCGCAGTTCGCCGGTCGCATCACCAGCATGCCCAAGCAGGTCGGCGACACCTTCGCCGCCGGCGAGCTGCTGGCCGGCTTCGATTGCCAGGAGCGCCAGGCCAACGTCAAGGCGGCCCAGGCCGAGGTGCTGGGCGCGCGCGAGACGCACCTGGCCAAGCTCAAGCTGCAGAGCCTGGGTGCGGTCAGCGAGCTCGACGTCACGCTGGCCGCTGCCGCCGCCGAGAAGGCCAGGTCGCAACTGGCGCTGGCGCAGGCCCAGGAGAAGTACTGCTTCGTGCACGCGCCGTATGCCGGCAAGGTGGTGCGGGTGCGTGCCAAGGCCTTCGAGTCGGTGCAGCTGGGCCAGCCGCTGCTGGAGATCGTCAACCTCGCCAGCCTGCGCGCGCAGCTGTTCGTGCCTTCGTCCTGGGTGCGCTGGATGAAGCCGGGCAAGGCCTTCACGCTGGTGGTGGACGAGACCGGCCAGTCCTACACGGCGCGCGTCAGCAAGATCAGCGGCCGCATCGATGGCGCCAGCCAGACGGTGGAGGTGCTGGCCCGCTTCGACAAGCTGCCGGCCAACGTGCTGCCGGGGATGATCGGGAAGGCCAGCTTCCCGGAGGCGAGATAGCGGCCGATGGAATCCCTGGATCCGGCCCAGGCCCTGCTTCGCTACGAAGCCGAGCTGGTGGCCGCAGGGTCGGCCGCCGAGGCCGCCTTCGTCGCCGTCAACCGGCTGGGCAGCATCCTGCCATTCCGGTTGGCGGTGCTGCTGCGGCCCGACCCCGTGCGCCATGCGCGCGTGGCGGCCGTCTCGCACCTGTACGAAGTCGACGAGAACGCCCCCTTCGCGCAGTGGCTAGGGCGCCTGGCCCGGCACGCGGGCCGGGAGGAACTGGCCGTGCTCGACGCCGCCGGACTGCCGCCCGACCTGGCGCAGGACTGGGGCGAATGGCTGCCCGAGCACGCAGTGCTGTGCCGGCTGGCCACTCCGGCCGGCGCGCTGGTCGGCTGGCTGCTGGTGGCGTTCGAGCGGGCACCCCAGGAGGCCGAGCAGGCGCTGCTGCAGCTGGCGTCCCGGCAGGTGGCCCTGGTGCTGGGGGCCTGGCAGGCCCGCCGCTGGTTCGGCATCGGGCAGCTGCGGCGCGTTTTCACGCCCAAGGTGGCGCTGGGCGTCGCGCTGGCGATTGCGCTGCTGATGCTGGTGCCGGTGCGGCTGTCCTCGCTGTCGCCGGCCGAAGTCTCGGCGCTGGTGCCGGCATCCATCGCGGCGCCCACCGAAGGCGTGCTGGCGAAGTTCCACGTGCCGCCCAACACCCTGGTCAAGGCCGGCGACCTGGTCGCCTCCATGGACGACACCGTGCTGCGCAACCGGCATGCGGTGGCGCTCAAGGGGCTGGAGATCGCGCGCGCCGAACTGGCCCGCGCCGGCTCCAAGGCCTTCGGCGATGACCAGAGCCGGGCCGACCTGCTCACGCTGAAGGCGCGGGTGGACGAGAAGCAGGCCGAGGTCGCCTACACCGAGGACCTGCTGGACCGCATCCAGCTGCGCGCCCCGCGCGCCGGGCTGGTGGTGTATTCCAACCCGGACGAGTGGATCGGCCGCACCCTGGTCACCGGCGAGCGCGTGGCGACCGTGGCCGACCCGTCCCAGGCCGGGCTCACCATCCACGTGCCGGCCGAGGACGCCATCGCGTACGAGCGCGGCGCCGAGGTGCGCTTCTTCCAGAACGTGGCGCCGCTGCAGGCGCTGGATGCGCGCGTCACCGAGATCGGCTACGAGGCCGAGCAGACGGTCGATGCCGGCCTGGCCTACGTGCTGCGCGCGGAATTCGAGCCCGGCACCGAGCTCCCGCGCCTGGGCGTGCGGGGCACCGCCAAGATCTATGGCGAGCAGGTGCCGCTGGGCTACTACCTGCTGCGCCGGCCGCTGGCCTCGCTGCGGCGCCTGGTGGGGGTCTAGGTGAGCGCCGTTCCCGCACTGGCGACGGGCGGCGCGCCGCCCGATCCCGCCGACCTGCCGCTGCCGCGGCTGCGCAGCGACCTGCACATCCAGCGGGTGGGGAGCTTCCGCGACGGCTCGCCGCGCTTTCGCATCCACGACCCGCTGCGCAACCGCTACTTCGAGCTCGGCCTGGTGGACGTGGACATCCTCACCCACTGGCGCGCCGGCGAGTCGCCGCGCGAATTGGCGGCGCGCATGGAGGAGGAGGGCGCCACGGCGGTCGATGCCGACGAGGTGGTGGCGCTGCGCGCGCTGCTGATGCGCTACCAGCTGGTCGCCGCCGACGACGGCGGTGGCTTCATGATGCTGCGAGACATGTGGCGGCGCAGCCGGGTGCACTGGCTCAGCTGGCTGCTGCACAACTACCTGTTCTTCCGCATCCCGCTGGTGCGGCCCGATGCCTGGCTGGTGCGGCAGCTCCCGTGGGTGCGCGCGCTGGTCTCGGCGCCGGCCCTGTGGCTGCTGGCGGCGCTGGCGGTGGTGACCCCGGTGCTGCTGGCACGCGAATGGAACGCCTGGACCGAGTCGCTGGCCGGCATGCTGACCTTCGACGGCATCGTGGCCTCGGCGGCGGCGGCCTTCTTCGCCAAGATCCTGCACGAGCTGGGCCATGCCTTCGTCGCGCGGCACCACGGCGTGCGGGTGCCGGTGATGGGCGTGGCGTTCCTGGTGCTGCTGCCCATGCTGTACACGGACACCAGCGACAGCTGGAAGCTGCAGGACCACCGGGCGCGCTTCCGCATCGCCGCCGCCGGCATGGCCATCGAGCTGGCCCTCGCGCTGCTGGCCCTGTTCCTGTGGACGCTGACACCGCCGGGCGGCCTGCGCTCGGCGCTGTTCTTCCTGTCCACCACCTCGCTGCTGCTGACGCTGTCGATCAACGCCAGCCCCTTCCTGCGCTTCGATGGCTACTTCCTGCTGTCGGATGCGCTCGATTTCCCCAACCTGCACGAGCGCAGCGGCGCGATGGCGCGCTGGTGGATGCGCCGCGTGCTGTTCGGGCTGCGCGTGCCGCCGCCGGAACACCATTCGCGCGCGATGGCGCGCTTCCTGGTGGTGTTCGCCTACGTCACCTGGCTGTACCGGCTGGTGGTGTTCCTCGGCATCGCGCTGCTGGTCTACTACGCCTTCTTCAAGCTGCTGGGCATCGTCCTGATGCTGGTCGAGCTGGGCTGGTTCATCGCGCGGCCGGTGCTGAGCGAAGCCGGCGAGCTGTGGAAGATCCGCTCGCAGCTGCGCCCGCGCTGGTGGCGGCTGGGCGGCCTGCTGCTGCTGCTCGCCGGCGGCTTCACCCTCTGGGCCTGGACTGCCGAATCGCGCTCCTCGGGGCTGTTCATGGCGGCCGAAGAGACCCGGCTGTTCGCGCCCTCGCCGGCCCGCATCGCGCAGGTGGCGGTGGAGCCGGGCCGGCGCGTGCAGCCGGGCGACCTGCTGGTGCAGCTGGAAGCGCCCGACCTGGCCTTCCGGGCGCAGTCGGCCCAGGTGCGCATCGAGCGGGCCCGGGGCGAACTGGCGCGCATCCCGGCCAGCGAACGCCAGCGCGAGCGCAACCAGGTGCTGCAGGAGGAACTGGCCCAGGCCCTGTCCGAGCTGCAGGCGATCCAGGAGGAATCCGCGCTGCTCACCATCCGCGCCGGCCACGCCGGTCGCGTGGTGGACATGGCGCCCGACCTGCTGCCCGGCCGCTGGGTGCATCCGCGCCGGCTGCTGGGACGCGTGGTGGCTACCGGCCACGGCCAGGTGCGGGCCTGGGTGACCGAGACGCAGGTTCGGCGGCTGTCGATCGGCGAGGAGGTGCGCTTCGTTCCGCGCCTGCCGGAGCACGAGCGCGTGACGGGTCGCATCGTGCGCATCGACCGCACCGGCTCGCGCATCCTGCCGCACGCGATGCTGGGGAGCCAGCACGGGGGCGACCTGGTCGCCAGCCAGAACACGCGCGGCGAATGGGAGATGCGCCAGGCGCTCTACCAGGTCGACGTGGAGACCGATGCGCCGGCGCCGCGCCGCCTGCTGGCCGGCCACCTGCACGTGCCGACCGGGCCGGGCGAGGCGGTGGTCGCCTCGCTGCGGCAGTTCCTGACGGTGCTGGTGCGGGAGTCGGGCTTCTAGCGCGCGGCCTGCCGCAGCTTGAAGCGCTGCAGCTTGCCGGTCTCGGTGCGCGGCAGGCTGGGCAGGAACTCGATCTCGCGCGGGTACTTGTAGGGCGCGATGGTCGCCTTCACGTGGTCCTGCAGCGCCTTGACCAGCTCGGGGCCGGGTTCGTGGCCCGGCTTGAGCACGCAGAAGGCCTTGACGATCATCCCGCGGTCCTCGTCCGGCTTGCCGACCACGCCGCATTCGGCCACGGCCGGGTGCCGCAGCAGGGCGTCCTCGACCTCCGGCCCGCCGACGTTGTAGCCGGCCGTGATGATCATGTCGTCGGCGCGCGCCTGGTAGAAGAAGTAGCCGTCGGCGTCCTGCACGAAGGCGTCGCCGGGGAAGTTCCAGCCGCCCTGCACGTAGTTGGACTGGCGGGCATCGTCCAGGTAGCGGCAGCCGGTGGGGCCGATCACCGCCAGCTTGCCGACCGTGCCGCGCGGCACCTCCTGGCCCTCGTCGTCCACCACCTTGGCCTGGTAGCCCGGCACCACCTTGCCGATGGCGCCCGGGCGCACGTCGGCGCCGGCCGAAGAGATGAAGATGTGGAACATCTCGGTGGCGCCTATGCCGTCCAGCATCTCGATGCCGGTGGCCTGCTTCCACAGCTGGCGGGTGGCGTCGGGAAGGCCCTCGCCGGCGCTCACGCACTGGCGCAGCGTGGGCACGCCGTGCTGCCTGGCGAAAGGCGCCATCTGCCGGTAGAAGGTCGGCGCCGTGTAGCAGATGGTGGCGCCGACCTCGCCGATCAGCTTGACCATGGCCTCCGGCGTGTACGGGATGTCGGGGAAGTAGACCGAGGCGCCGGCCCACATCGGAAACACCAGCAGGCCGCCCAGGCCGAAGGTGAAGGCCAGCGGCGGCGAGCCCATCACGATGTCGTCCGGCGTGGCCTTGAGCACGTGGCGCGGCCACGCCTCGCAGGATGCCAGCACGTCGCGGTGCGAGTGCACGGCAGCCTTGGGCTTGCCGGTGGTGCCGGAGGTGAAGGCCAGCAGCGCGATGTCGTCGGCGGCGGTGGGGCAGGCGGCAAAGTCGCCCGGCTTCTGCGCCGCACGCACCGCCAGCGAGCCGGCCTGGTCGGGGGCGTTGAACAGGACGATCTCGCGCAGCCCGGGCCGCCCTTCGCGCGCCAGCTGCAGTTCGTCCACCAGCTTGGCGTCGCACAGCGCGACCGCGGGCTGGGCCTTGTCGATGATCTCGCCCAGTTCGCGCGCCCGCAGCAGCGGCATGGTGGCGACCGCCACCATCCCGGCCTTGACCACCGCCAGCCAGGCCAGCGCCATGCCGATGGAGTTGCCGCCGCGCAGCAGCACCCGGTTGCCGGGCACCAGCCCCAGGTCCTCGACCAGCACGCGGGCGATGCGGTCCACCCGCTCGCGCGCATCGGCGTAGGTCAGCGTGATCTTGGGCGAGCGCAGCATCGGCCGGTCGGCCCAGCCCTTATCCGCGGCCTTGTCGAGCAGTTCCTCGACCAGGTTCAGGCGGTCGGGCAGGCGCAGCTCCGGCAGGTCGTAGCGCATCTGCGGCCACTGCTCGCGCGGGGGCAGGCGGTCATGGACGAAACAGTCGGTCTGGGCGGACATCGGTCTTTCCTGTGGCAATCACTGCGGCTGCTGGCCGCTGTCGAGCGCGTGCTCCTTCACCTTGCCCAGCAGCCGGTACAAGGTGGCGAGGTCTTTGTCGGTCAGCGAGGAGAAGGCCTGCACGATCCATTCCTCGTGCTGCCGGGCCATCTCGTTGAACAGCTTGCGCCCGCGGGGGGTCAGGCGCACCCGGTAGGCCCGGCGGTCGCCCTCCACGTCGACCCGGTCCACCAGCCCCTCCTGCGCGAGCTGGTCGGTGATGCCGGTGACGTTGCCGCCGGTGACCATCATGCGACGCGACAGCTCGTTCATCTTCAGGCCCTCCGGGGCGCGCTCGAGCTGCGCCATCAGGTCGAAGCGCGGCAGGGTGGTCTCGAAGCGCTCGCGCAGGCGGGTGCGCAGTTGCTTTTCCACCAGCTGGGTGCAGGTCAGCAGGCGCAGCCACAGCCGCAGCGCCTCGGGGTGCTCGCTGTGCGCCCGCGCTTCCATGTCCATGGGCGTGTCGAAGGAGTGGAGGTCTAAATAGTTTAAACCTCAACTAATTGCTGTCAATGGAAAGATGCGCGGCCGTCCTACAGCTGAGCAGTTGACCGTGGCGTTTTCGGGTGGCAAGGTCCGGTCCGTGCCCATCTGCCAGGAGCTGGAACCATGGAACCCCTGGAAAAGAAGATCGCTGCGCAACTCGAGTCGTTGCCCGTGCGCGTCGCATTGGTGCTGCCCGGCGCCAGGCGGCTAGGCGCGGCCCAGGCCGACGTGACGCTGACGCTGTCCGACTGGTCGGCGCTGGCCGTGCTGGCCGCCGGCCAGATCGGCAAGCTGGCCGAGGAGATCGTGGAAGGCCGGGTCGAGGTGCAGGGCCGCATGCGCGACCTGATGGCTGCCGCCGCCCACCTGCTGCCCGGCAGCCCGGTCGGCAGCGACACCCGCTGGTGGACCCAGGCCATGCGCCACGCGAAGTCGCTGGCGGCGCACGCCTCGCCGCAGAAGGACGCCGAGAAGATCCAGTTCCACTACGACGTCTCGGACGACTTCTACGCGCTCTGGCTGGATCCGCGCCGGGTCTATTCCTGCGCCTACTACCGCGACACCGGCATGTCGCTGGCGCAGGCGCAGGAGGCCAAGCTCGACCACATCTGCCGCAAGCTGGCGCTGCGCGCCGGCGAACGCTTCCTCGACATCGGCGCCGGCTGGGGCGGGCTGCTGATGTGGGCGGCCGAGCACTACGGCGTGGACGCCACCGGCATCACGCTGTCGAAGAACCAGCACGCGCACGTGAACCGGCTGATCGAGGAGAAGGGCCTCCAGGGCCGGGTGCGCATGGAACTGCGCGACTACCGCGAGCTGGACGAAGGCCAGGGCTACGACAAGATCGCTTCGGTCGGCATGTTCGAGCACGTGGGCAGCGCCAACATGCCCGTGTACTTCGGCAAGATCCAGCGGCTGCTCAAGCCGGGCGGGCTGGTGATGAACCACGGCATCACGGCCGGCGGGGTGGCCACTTCGCAGCTCGGCGCGGGGATGGGCGACTTCATCGAGAAGTACATCTTCCCGGGCGGCGAACTGCTGCACGTCAGCCACGTGCTGCGCGAGCTGTCGCTGGCCGGGCTGGAGATGGTGGATGCGGAGAACCTGCGCCCGCACTACGCCCGCACGCTGTGGGCCTGGTCGGACGCGCTGGAAGACCGCCTCGACGAGGCACGCAAGGTGCTGGAGACCACGGCCAGCGAGCGCAACGCGGGCAAGGTGCTGCGTGCCTACCGCCTGTACCTGGCCGGCTGCGCGATGAGCTTCGAGCAGGGCTGGATCGCGCTGCACCAGGTGCTGGCGACGCGGCCCGACGGCACGCCCGAAACGGGCTCGCTGCGCGGCGCACAATCGGTCTACCCGTTCAACCGCGGCTACATCTACGCAAGCTGATGCTCTACAAGTTCAAAAGCAAGGCCGCCGGCGACCTGATCATGCTCGAGCCCAACGGGCGGCGGGTGCTGCAGATCATCGGCAAGGACCCTGGCCCCAAGGGCATCATCGAGCCCGACCAGATGCCGGCCGCCATCCAGGCGCTGGAAGCGGCGATCCTGAAGGAGGAGGCCGAGCAGCAGGAGGCGATCGCCGACGCCAGGGCCAAGGGCCAGGTGCCGCCGACCTTCGCCGAGGTCTCCCTGCGCCAGCGCGCGCTGCCCTTCATCGACATGCTCACCCGCTGCCAGAAGGCCGGCGCGGACATCGTTTGGGGAACGCCCTAGCGCGGGGTGCCGCGGCGGCTGCATTCGCCGCCGCGATCACCCTCAGTCCACTTTCGCGCCGGAGGCCTTGACCACCGGCTGCCACTTCTTCAGCTCGGCGTCGATGTGGGCGGCGAAGGCCTGCGGGGTGTTGCCGCTGGGGATGGCGCCCTGGGCCAGCAGCTTCTCCTTCAGCTCGGGCGCGTTGAGTGCCTTGGACACTTCCTGCTGGATGCGGTTGGCGATCGAGGGCGGCAGACCGGCGGGGCCGAGCAGGCCGAACCACGAACTGGCCTCGTAACCCTTGAGGTTGCCGGCCTGTTCCACCGTGGGCACGCCGGGCAGGGCCGCCGAAGGCTGGGCACTGGTGACCGCCAGCGCCTTGAGCTTGCCGGCCTTGATGTGCGGCATGGAGGCGGGCAGGTTGTCGAACATGACGTCCATCTCGCCGCCGATCAGCGCCATCAGCGCCGGGCCCGAGCCGCGGAAGGGGAAGTGCACCATGTAGGTCCCGGTCATCGCCTTGAACAACTCGCCGGCCAGGTGGATCGAGGTGCCGTTGCCGCTGGAGGCCATGTTCAGCTTGCCGGGATTGGCCTTGGCGTAGCGGATGAAGTCCGCCACCGAGTTGATGTTGTTCTCGCGCGCCTTCTCCACCGGCACCACCATCACGTTGGGCACCGCGGCCACCAGCGTGATCGGCGTGAAGTCCTTCTGCGGGTCGAAGGGCATGCGCGCGTACAGCCACTTGTTGATGCTCTGGGTGCCGACGGTTCCCATCAGCAGCGTGTAGCCGTCCGGCGCCGCCTTGGCGACCAGGTCGGCGCCTATGTTGCCGCCGGCGCCGGGCTTGTTGTCGACCACGAAGGACTGGTTGAAGGCCTTGCTGAGCTCCACCGAGATGGCGCGCGCCAGGATGTCGGTGGTGCCGCCGGGCGCGAAGGGCACGACGATGCGCACCGGCTTGCTGGGCCAGTCGGTCTGGGCCCAGGCAGGCGCGGCCAGGGCCGTGGCAGCGGCGGCGCCCAAGGCCAGGACGTGGCGGCGTGCGAGGCGGGTGGGATTCATGGGGCGGGTCTCCTGCTTGGATGAAGCTGTCGCGGGAGGCGCATGATGCCATCGAGCCCCCGTTGGCGTGAGTCACGTTTGTTCGGGGGTGCGCGGCGCGGTTGGTCGTCGCCGGGCAACAAAAAAAGCCGCCCGGAGGCGGCTTGCTGGCATGGCGGATGCAGTGGTTCGCGTCAGTCGGCGTACACGCCGGCGGCACGGATCACGGGAGTCCACTTGTTGATTTCCGAGGCCACGAACTTCTTGTGCTCGGCCGGCTCGACGCGCTTGTCATTGACGATCACCGCGCCCAGCTCGTTCTGGCGACGCACGAAGTCCGGGTCCTTCAGGGCGACCTTGAGCGCGTCGTTGAGCTTCTTGAGCACCGGCGCCGGCACGCCCTTGGGCGCGTACAGGCCGTGGAAGATGTTCACTTCGAAGTCCTTGAGCCCGACCTCCTGAAGCGTGGGCAGGTGCTTGAGCGCCGGGGTGGTCAGGCGCTGGCGCGTGGTGACGCCGAAGGCCTTGACCTTCTTGCCCTCGATCTGCGAGCTGGTGTTGGTGGTCTGGTCGCACATCAGGTCGACCTGGCCGCCGATCAGGTCGGTCATGGCCGGCGCCGTGCCCTTGTACGGGACGGTGGTCATCTCCAGCTTCAGCGCACTCTGGAACAGCAGGCCGCACAGGTGCGAGGCGGCGCCCAGGCCGGCGTTGGCCAGGTTGATCTTGCCCTTGTTGGCTTCCAGCCACTTGGCCAGTTCGGCGTAGTTGCTGGCCGGCAGTGTCGGGCGGCCGATCAGCGTCATCGGCACTTCGTTGACCATGCCGAGGTACTCGAAGTCCTCCAGCGTCTTGTACGGCAGGTTGCGGTACAGGGCCGGCGAGGTCGCGATGCCGATGTGGTACAGCAGCAGCGTGTGGCCGTCGGCCGGGGCCTTGGCCACCTTGTTGGCACCGATGGTGCCGCCGGCGCCGGCTGCGTTCTCGACCACCACGGTGGCGCCGTTCAGCGGCTTGCGCAGCGCCTCGGCCAGCTGGCGGGCCACGAGGTCGGTGGGGCCGCCGGCGGCGAACGGCACGACGATGGAAATCGGCTTGGTGCCGGGGAAGTCCTGGGCGCCGACACTGGCGGCAGCCAGGAGGGCCAGGGGCACGGCGGACTTGAGCAGCAGCTTCATGGGGGCTCCTTCGGGAATGGAGCGCCATGATGGCAGTGGCCCGCAAGCATTTCGTCGCGGGAACTACGTAGCGCCGTGCTGATCCCGCCCCTGTGCCGCGCGGCGGTTGATGCGCATCAACCTGCCGCGCGATCAGCGGTAGCTGCGAGCGTCCTCGATGACCTTGCCGTCGTTGGGCAGCGCGCCGGGCGCCAGGCACTCGACGTCGCCGCGCAGCTTGGTGACCTCGCGGATCGCCTCGGCGATGCGCTCGTCCAGCCCCTGCGGCCAGGACGCCGCTTCGACTTTGAGCGTCATCTGGTCGTTGGCCATCTCGCCGCTGACCACCAGCCGGGCCTTCACCACTTCCGGGAAGCGGCGGGCGATGTCGGCCACCTGGCCGGGATGCACGAACATGCCGCGCACCTTGGTGGTCTGGTCGGCCCGGCCCATCCAGCCCTTGATGCGGGCGTTGGTGCGGCCGGTCGCGCAGGTGCCTGGCAGCATCGCGGACAGGTCGCCGGTGCCGAATCGGATCAGGGGATAGCCGGGGTTTAGCGTGGTGACCACGACCTCGCCGACCTCGCCCTCGGCAACCGGGTCGCCGGTGCCGGGCCGCACGATCTCGACCAGGATGTCCTCGCTGAGCACCAGGCCCTGGCGGGACGAGGTTTCATAGGCGATCAGCCCGATGTCGGCGGTGGCGTAGCTCTGGTAGACGTCCAGCCCGCGTTGCGCGAACCAGTCGCACAGGCTGGCCGGCAGCGCCTCGCCGCCGGTCACCGCCTTGCGCAGGCTGCCCACGTCGGTGCCCGTCTCCTGCGCCTTCTCCAGCAGGATGCGCAGGAAACTGGGCGTGCCGGTGAAGGCGGTGGGGCGCAGTTCGGCGATCGCCTGCAGCTGCTGCTCCGTCTGGCCGATGCCGGCCGGGAACACGCTGCAGCCGACCGCGTGCGCGCCGGATTCCATGATGAAGGCGCCCGGCGTCATGTGGTAGCTGAACGCGTTGTGCACCAGGTCGCCGGAGCGGAAGCCGGCGGCGAACAAAGCGCGCCCGGTGCGCCAGTAGTCGCGGGTGCCGCCCTCGGGTTCGTAGATCGGCCCGGGCGAGGAGAACACGCGCGGCATGGCCGGCCCGCGCACCAGCGCGGAGAAGCCGCCGAACGGGTCGCGGCCGACATGGGCGCGCTGGCGCTCCAGCAATTCGTGCTTGCGCGTGACCGGCAGGCGGGCCAGCGCCTCGCGCGAGGTGACGGCGCCCGCGTCGACGCCCTCGAGGATCGCCGCCATCGCAGCCGAAGCCTGCTGAGCATGCGCCACCTGCCGGGGCAGCGCACGCAGCAGGGCGGCCTCTCGCTCGGCCGGATCGCGCGTTTCCAGCGCGTCGAAGAACTCGCTCATCGATCGTCCTTGCTTTCAGTTCTCCAAGAGGGCATGCCTACTGCATCGCCGCAGTGCCCGCCGCGGAATCCCAGTGCCACCGCGGATCCGGCTCCGCCGGTCCGCTGGTGGCGCCCCCTGGGGGAGGCGCCGGAGGCGCTTCGGGGGTCACGCCAACCAGCGCTTGCGCCGCTTGTAGCTCTTGACGTCACGGAAGCTCTTGCGCTCGCCGCCGCCCACGCCGAGGTAGAACTCCTTGACGTCCTCGTTGCTGGCCAGTTCCTGCGCCGGCCCGTCCATGACGATGCGGCCACTCTCCAGGATGTAGCCGTAGCTGGCGTACTTGAGCGCCATGTTGGTGTTCTGCTCGGCCAGCAGGAAGGTGGTGCGCTCCTTGGCGTTGAGGTCCTTCACGATCTCGAACACCTCCTCCACGATCTGCGGCGCCAGGCCCATGGAGGGTTCGTCCAGCAGCACCATGCTGGGGCTGGCCATGATCGCCCGGCCGATGGCGCACATCTGCTGCTCGCCGCCGGAGGTGTAGGCCGCCTGCGAGGTGCGGCGCGTCTTCAGGCGCGGGAAGTAGGCGTAGACCTTCTCCAGGTTGGCGGCGATCTCCGCCTTGCTGGCGCGCGTGTAGGCGCCGGTCAGCAGGTTCTCCTCGATGGTCAGGTGGGCGAAGCAGTGCCGGCCTTCCATCACCTGCACCACGCCGCGGCGCACCAGTTCGGCCGGCGACAGGTTCTCGATGCGCTCGCCGCGCAGTTCGATCGAGCCCTTGGTCACCTCGCCGCGCTCGCCCTTGAGCAGGTTGGACACGGCGCGCAGCGTGGTGGTCTTGCCGGCGCCGTTGCCGCCAAGCAGGGCGACGATGCCGCCTTCGGGCACCTGCAGCGAGACGCCCTTGAGCACCAGGATCACGTGGTTGTAGATGACCTCGATGCCGTTGACGTTTAGAACGACAGTCCGCGGCTCCAAGCCTGCCTGCGCAGGCTTGGACGGACTGTCGCAAGCCGGCCTCTGGCCGGCGTCGGCCTTCGATGTGGATTCCATGATAGGGATGGCTGTAGGGAGGGCTGGGATGGGGGCGCTGGCGGCGTGCACCCACCTCAGGCCTCCCCCCGAGGGGGGGAGGGGAAACTACGACGTCAGGTCAGCCTGCCGACTGGCACTCCGACGGGTTGCGGCGCTGCAGCTTCTTGTCGGCCAGGTACTTGTCGGCACCGGCCTTGACCATCGGCTTGAGGATCTGCTCGTCGGCCTGGTACCAGTCGCTGGTGAAGTTCCACTTGCTGCCGTCCCAGGTGTGGATGCGCGCCCAGGTGGAGCCCTGGTGGTCGGTGCAGCTGGTGGACAGCGGGCGCATCACGCCGTTGAAGCCCAGCGCGTCGAGTCGCTTCTGGTCCAGGTTCAGGTTCTCCAGGCCCCAGCGCACCTGCTCGGGGGTCATCACCTTGCCCTTGCCGAAGCGCTCCTGCGCGCGGCGCACGGCTTCGTGGCTGAGCATCTGGATGATCACGCCGCGGGTGTACAGCACGTGGCCGACTTCGTCGCGCGGGCCGGTGCCCTGGCCCTTGTCGTGCACGTACTTCAGGATGTCCTGGATCACCTTGGGCTGCTGGCTGCTCGGGTTCAGTGCCAGCGCGTTGTAGCCCTTGGCGCCCGCGCCCACGTCCTTGACGTCAGGCTCGGCACCGGCCCACCACACGCCGTACATCTTCTCGCGCGGATAGCCGGTGGCCTGCGCTTCCTTCAGGGCGGTGGAGTTCATCACGCCCCAGCCCCACAGGAACACGTAGTCCGGGCGCTGCTGGCGCACCTGCAGCCAGGTGGCCTTCTGTTCCACGCCGGGCGCGGTGACGGGCAGCAGGCTCAGCTCGAAGCCGTGCATGCGGGCGCGCTCCTGCAGCAGCGGGATCGGCTCCTTGCCGAACGGCGAGTCGTGGTAGACCAGCGCGATCTTCTTGCCCTTGAGCTTGTCCAGGCCGCCTTCCTTCTTGGCCACGTGCTGGACCAGGATGTCGGCGCCGGTCCAGTAGCTGCCCATCAGCTCGAAGTTCCAGGGGAACGCCATCCCGTCGGCCGAGATCGACAGGCCGTAGCCCAGCGTCAGCAGCGGGATCTTGTCGTGCAGGGCCTTGTCGGTCAGCGCGAACGTGATGCCGGTGGACTGCGGGTCGAACAGCGTCACGCCGGGACGGCTCTTGAGGCGCTCGTAGCACTCCACGCCGCGGTCCGTGGCGTAGCCGGTCTCGCACTCTTCCCAGGTGAGCTTGACGCCGTTGATGCCGCCGTCGCGCGCCATGATCATCTTCAGGTAGTCCTGCTTGCCATTGGCCCAGGGCGTGCCATTGGGCGCATAGGGGCCGGTGCGGTAGGACAGCAGCGGGAAGAACTGCTCCTTGGCCTGGGCCATCGCCGCGGGGGCCGAAGCCAGCGCGGTGCCGGCCACGAGGGCGGCCGTGAGGAGGGAACGAAGCTTCATGGGATGTCTCCTTCTGAGGTGAAGCGAACGGAAAGCGTCAGTGGAACCCGGGAAGGGCGGCCGGCGCATCGGTGAATGCGAGCAAGGGATTTGCCTGCATCGGCGATCAGTGGGGGAAGGGCCACAGGCGCAGCTTCTGCTTGCCGGTGGACCACAGACGGGCCAGGCCGTGCGGCTCGACGGCCAGGAACCAGACGATCAGCGCGCCGAAGATCATCAGCTCGGCGTGCGACACGGCGGTGGTCGAGAACTCGACGCCGATCAGGCCGGCGAGCACCGGCAGCACCTGGTTCAGCAGGATCGGCAGGATCACGATGAAGGCGGCGCCGAAGAACGCGCCCATGATCGAGCCCAGGCCGCCGATGATCACCATGAACAGCAGCCGGAACGACAGGTCGACCGAGAACGCGGCCGGCTCCCAGGTGCCCAGGTAGACGAAGGCCCACAGCGCGCCGGCCACGCCGACGATGAAGGAGCTGATCGCGAACGCGCTGAGCTTGGCGTACATCGGCCGGATGCCGATCACGGCGGCGGCCACGTCCATGTCGCGGATCGCCATCCACTCGCGCCCGATGGCGCTGCGCACCAGGTTCTTGGCCAGCAGGGCCATGACGACCAGGATGGACAGGCAGAACCAGTAGCGGCTCGCCGCGCTGTCGATCGACATGCCCAGCACCTGCAGGTTGGACACGCCCACCGATCCCGAGGGCGAGTCGTTCAGCAGCCACTTGACGCGCAGGAACATCCAGTCGGAGAAGAACTGCGCTGCCAGCGTGGCGACCGCCAGGTACAGGCCCTTGACCCGCAGGCTGGGCAGGCCGAACAGGACGCCGAACGCGGTGGCGCACAGGCCCCCCAGCAGCAGCGCGGGAATCAGCGGCAGGCCGGGGATGCGCACGAAGAAGTTGTAGGCACCGTAGGCGCCGACCGCCATGAAGGCGCCGGAACCCAGCGAGATCTGTCCGCAGTAGCCCACGAGGATGTTCACGCCCAGCGCCGCCAGCGACATGATCAGGAACGGCAGCAGGATGGCCCGGAACAGGTAGTCGCTGGCGAAGGCGGGCACCACGACGAAGGCGACGACCAGCAGCAGGATGATGAACAGGCGGTCCTGCTGGATCGGGAAGATCTGCTGGTCGGCGCGGTAGCTGGTCTTGAACTGGCCGTTTTCTCTGTAAAGCATGGTTTCAGTCAGTTGGGGTCAGAGCACATTTGCTTCGCAAATCGTGGTCTGGCCCGCAAAGGAATCACACTCGGTCGATGATCTTCTCGCCGAACAGGCCTTGCGGCCGGATCAGCAGGAAACCGAGGGCCAGCACATAGGCGAACCAGATCTCGATGCCGCCACCGACCATCGGGCCGATGTAGACCTCGGACAGCTTCTCGCCGACACCGATGATCAGCCCGCCGATGATGGCGCCGGGCACGGAGGTCAGGCCGCCGAGGATCAGCACCGGCAGCGCGCGCAGCGCCACCGTGGTCAGCGAGAACTGCACGCCCAGCTTGCTGCCCCAGATCATCCCGGCCACCAGGGCCACGATGCCGGCCACGCACCAGACGATCACCCAGATGCGCGACAGCGGGATGCCGATCGACTGCGCGGCCTGGTGGTCGTCGGCCACCGCGCGCAGCGCGCGGCCGGTGGAGGTCTTCTGGAAGAACACCGTCAGCAGCGCCACCAGCGCGGCGGCAATGAGGGCGGCGATCAGGTCTTCCTTGTTGATCAGGATGCCGCCCTCGAACGCCTGCTCGAACGCGATCACCGGATCCTTGGGCATGCCGATGTCGATCGAGTAGATGTTGCTGCCGAACAGGGTCTGGCCCACGCCTTCCAGGAAGTAGGCGATGCCCAGCGTGGCCATCAGCAGCGTGGCCTCGCCCTGGTTGACCAGGTGGCGCAGCACCAGCAGTTCCACGAACCAGGCCACCACGAACATGATGGCGCCGGCGATCATGAAGGCCGCCACGTTGGCGACGATCTTGCTTTCGATCCCGGTCCAGCCCGGGATCCATTCGGCGAAGCGGGCCATGGCGAGGGCGCCGAACAGCACCATCGCGCCCTGGGCGAAATTGAAGACGCCGGAGGCCTTGAAGATGAGCACGAAGCCCAGCGCCACCAGCGAGTACAGCATGCCGGCCATCAGGCCGCCGAGCAGGGTTTCGAGGAAGAATCCCATCGCGTCTTGTTCCTAATGCGCGGTGCCGAGGTAGGCGTTGATCACGTCGGGGTTGCGGCGCACCTCGTCGGGCGGGCCGTCGCCGATCTTCTTGCCGTAGTCCAGCACCACCACGCGGTCGGAGATGTCCATCACCACGCCCATGTCGTGCTCGATCAGCACCACGGTCGTGCCGAATTCGTCGTTGACGTCCAGCACGAAGCGGCACATGTCCTGCTTTTCTTCCAGGTTCATGCCGGCCATGGGCTCGTCGAGCAGCAGCACCTGCGGCTCCATGGCCAGCGCGCGCCCGAGGTCCACGCGCTTCTGCAGGCCGTAGGGCAGCTGGCCGACCGGCGTCTTGCGGAAGGCCTGGATCTCCAGGAAGTCGATGATCCGCTCGACGTACTCGCGATGGCGGATCTCCTCGCGCTCGGCCGGGCCTATGCGCAGCGCCTGCAGGAACAGGTTGCTGCGGATGCGCAGGTTGCGGCCGGTCATGATGTTGTCCAGCACGCTCATGCCCTTGAACAGGGCCAGGTTCTGGAACGTGCGGGCGATGCCCATCTCGGCCACCTGGCGGCTCTTCATGTGGCTGAAGGTCTGGCCGCGGAAGGTGATGCTGCCCTGCTGCGGCTGGTAGACGCCGTTGATGCAGTTCAGCATGGAGCTCTTGCCGGCGCCGTTCGGGCCGATGATGGCGCGGATCTCGTGCTCGCGAACGTCGAACGAGATGTCGGTCAGCGCCTTCACGCCGCCGAAGGACAGCGAGATGTTCTTCACGTCCAGGATCACCTCGCCCAGCTTGCGGGCGGGCGCTGCCGGCGCCTGGTCCTGTTCCTGCTCCAGCACGGAAGCCGCGTCGGTCATCATGTTCATGCCGCCACCTTGACGGGGTCGAAGGTGCGCGCATCCATGATCTTCAGCGTGGCGCTGACCTTGCCGGTGCGGCCGTCCTCGAATTTCACCTGGGTCTCCAGATACTGCTCGGTCTTGCCGCCGTACAGCGCGTCCACCAGCGGCTGGTACTTCTCGGCGATGAAGCCGCGGCGGACCTTGTTGGTGCGGGTGAGCTCGCCGTCGTCGGCGTCCAGCTCCTTGTGCAGCACCAGGAAGCGGCTGATCTGCGAGCCGGCGAGCTTGTCGTCGGCCGCGAGGTCGGCATTGACCTTCTCGACGCACTCCTTGACCAGGCCGTAGACCTCGGGCTTCTGCGCCAGGTCGGTGTAGCCGGCATAGGGCAGGTTGCGCCGCTCGGCCCAGTTGCCGACCGCCTCGAAGTCGATGTTGATCATCACGCAGACCTTCTCGCGGCCGTCGCCGTAGGCCACGACTTCCTTGATGTGCGGGAAGAACTTCAGCTTGTTCTCCACGTACTTCGGCGCGAACATCGCGCCGTCGTTGGCGCCGCCCTTGATGCGGCCGACGTCCTTGACGCGGTCGATGATCTTGAGGTGGCCCTGCGCGTCGATGAAGCCCGCGTCGCTGGTGTGGTACCAGCCGTCGTTGGACAGCACCTCGGCGGTGGCCTGCGGATTCTTGTAGTAGCCCTTGAGCAGCCCGGGCGAGCGCACCAGGATCTCGCCGTCGTCGGCCACCTTGATCTCCACGCCGTCGATCGGCACGCCCACGGTGTCGGCCCGGGCCTGGTCGTCCGGCTGCAGGCAGACGAACACCGCGGTCTCGGTGGAGCCGTACAGCTGCTTGAGGTTGATGCCGATGGAGCGGTAGAAGGTGAACAGGTCGGGGCCGATCGCCTCGCCGGCGGTGTAGGCCACGCGCACGCGCGAGAAGCCCAGGTTGTTGCGCAGCGGACCGTAGACCATCACGTCGCCCAGGCGGTACAGCAGCCGGTCGGCCAGGCCCACCGGCTGGTGGTCCATCAGCGCCGGGCCGACGCGGCGCGCCAGCTTCATGAACGCGTGGAACATGCCCCGCTTGAGGGCGCCCGCGTCCTCCATGCGGATCATCACGGTGGTGAGCAGGCCCTCGAACACGCGCGGCGGGGCGAAGTAGTAGGTGGGGCCGATCTCCTTGAGGTCGATCATCACCGTGCTGCCCGACTCGGGGCAGTTGACCACGTAGCCGCAGGCCAGCCACTGCGCGTAGCTGAAGATGTTCTGGCCGATCCAGGCCGGCGGCAGGTAGGCCAGCACCTCCTCGCGCTCGGTCAGCTTGTCGAAGTCGGCGCCGGCCTTGGCCCGGTCGAGCAGCGTGCGATGGGTGTGCACCACGCCCTTGGGATTGCCGGTGGTGCCCGAGGTGAAGAACATGGACGCCACCTCGTCGGGCGCGGCCTTGTCCACTTCGCCCTTGAAGAAGCCGGGGTTGCGGGCCGCGAACGCCTCGCCGGCCTGCGCCAGCGCGTCGAGCGAGGCCAGCCCCGGCTCGCTGTAGTTGCGCAGGCCGCGCGGGTCGTCGTACCAGATGCCCTGCAGCAGCGGGCACTGCGGCCGGATCTCCAGCAGCTTGTCGACCTGCTCCTGGTCCTCGGCGAAGGCGAAGCGCACTTCGGCATTGGTGATCGGGAACACGCATTCGGCCGCGACCGCATCCTGGTACAGCGGCACCGGAATGGCGCCCAGCGACTGCGCGGCCAGCATGGTGGCGTACAGGCGCGGGCGGTTTGCGCCGATCACGATCATGTGTTCGCCGCGGCGCAGGCCGGCTTCATGCAGGCCGCACGCGAGGTGTTCGACCAGCCGGGCGAGGTCCGACCAGGTGAAGGTTTGCCAAATGCCGTATTCCTTCTCGCGCATGGCCGCCGCAGCCGGACGCTGCGCGGCGTGCTGGAGCAGCAGGCGGGGGAAGGTCGTGTCCATCCAGGTCCTCGAAAACCGGCGAAGGCCGGCCTGAATGGCAGGAATGCTAGGGTTGACTTTGACGTCGGCTTGTCTTTGCGACGACAATTTTCGGGATTTCCCTTGCAAGTAATTACCCGCATGAAGGCCGAACAGCTCACGCTGCACCAGCGCCGCCGCCGCCCCACCGGCGCCGAGCTGGCCGGAATTCCCTGGCTGCGGCTGCTGCAGGCGCAGGAGTACGAGCGGGCCGTCAGCCAGATCACGGTCGGCGACGCGCGGCCGGGCGATTTCGTCTGCCGCGTCGGGCGGCCGGTGACCTACTGGTTCGGCGTCATCGAGGGCCTGCTCAAGATGAGCACCGACAGCGAGCAGGGCCAGACCATGACCTTCACCGGCGTGCCGCCGGGGGGCTGGTTCGGCGAGGGGACCGCCCTCAAGCGCGAGATCTACCGCTACAACATCCAGCCGCTGCGCAACAGCGTCGTGGCGGGGCTGCCGGTGGACACCTTCCACTGGCTGCTGGACCACTCGATCGGCTTCAACCGCTTCGTCATGAACCAGCTCAACGAGCGGCTGGCCCAGTTCATCGCCGCGCTGGAGATCGACCGCATGGCCAACCCCGACGTGCGGGTGGCGCGCAGCCTGGCCGCGCTGTTCAACCCGGTGTTGTACCCGGGCGTGGGCCAGGTGCTGCGCATCACCCAGCAGGAGCTGGCCTACCTGGTCGGGCTGTCGCGGCAGCGCGTCAACGAGGCGCTGCGCGCCCTGCAGGCGCAGGGGGCGATCCGCATCGAATACGGCGGGCTGCGCATCCTGGAGTTGGAGGCGCTGCGCAACAGCGGCCACGACTCGACGGCGGCCGGCCGATAATCGCCGCCCTCATGAGCGATCCTGCCGGCCAGCCCGCCACCACCCGGTTGAACAAGCGCATGGCCGAACTGGGCCTGTGCTCGCGCCGCGAGGCCGACGACTGGATCGCGCGCGGCTGGGTGCGGGTGGACGGGCAGGTCGCGCCCATGGGCCTGCAGGTCGCGCCGGGCGCGCGCATCGAGGTGGACCCGCGCGCCCGGGGCCAGCAGCGGCAGCAGGTCACCATCCTGCTGCACAAGCCGGTCGGCTACGTCAGCGGCCAGGCCGAGGACGGCTACCAGCCGGCCGTCACGCTGGTGCAGGCCCGCAGCCACTGGCCGGGCGATCCCGCGCGCATCCGTTTCGCGCCCGCGCAACTGCGCGGTCTGGCCCCGGCCGGCCGGCTGGACATCGATTCCACCGGCCTGCTGGTGCTGACCCAGGATGGCCGCGTGGCGCGCCAGCTGATCGGCGAGGACTCCACCATCGACAAGGAGTACCTGGTGCGCGTGAGCTACGGCACGGTGGCGCGCGAGGTGCAGGCCGCCTTCCCGGCCGCCCAGCTGGCCCGGCTTCGCCACGGACTGAGCCTGGACGGCCGTCCGCTCAAGCCCGCGCAGGTCGACTGGCAGAACCCGGAGCAGCTGCGCTTCGTGCTCAACGAGGGACGCAAGCGGCAGATCCGGCGCATGTGCGAGCTGGTCGGGTTGAAGGTCGTCGGCCTCAAGCGAGTGCGGATCGGGCGGGTGCGGCTGGGGGAGCTGCCGCAGGGGATGTGGCGGTACCTGGGGGAGGGGGAGCGGTTCTAGGGACGGGACGGCTAACGATCGGCTAACTCTGTTTGAATATCCTGCCGCGGTTCGCGGCTCTTTGTGGGGCTGCGGTCCCGTCATGGAGTCCTGATGCGCATCCTGCTGGTCGAAGACGACGAGATGATCGGCCAGAGCCTGCAGAAGGCCCTGGAGACCAACGGCTGGTCGGTCGATTGGGTCAAGGAGGGGCTGCTGGCGCAGAGCGCCATGGCCGATGGCGGCTACGCCTGCGTGCTGCTCGACCTCGGGTTGCCGCGCCGCGACGGGCTGGAGGTGCTGCGCATCGCCCGGTCCCAGGGCGACACCACCCCGGTGCTGGTGCTCACGGCGCGCGACGGGCTGGACGAGCGCATCACCGGGCTGGACATCGGGGCCGACGACTACCTGGTCAAGCCTTACGAGTTCCGCGAGCTGCTGGCCCGCATGCGCGCCGTGATCCGCCGGCGCGACGGGGCGGCCCACTCCATCATCGGCGGCGAGGCGCTGCAACTGGACATCACCACCCGCGAGGCACTGGTGCAGGGCGAGCGCCTGCCGCTGTCCGCGCGCGAATTCGCGCTCCTGCACGCGCTGCTGGAGCGGCCCGGCGCGATCCTCTCGCGCGACCAGCTGGAGAACCGGATCTATGGCTGGGGCGAGGAGGTGAGCAGCAACGCAGTCGATGTCCTGATCCACGGCATGCGCCGCAAGCTGGGTGCCGACGTGATCCGCAACGTCCGCGGATTGGGCTGGCGCGTCGCCGCGTCCCAGCCGGTCCGCAAGGAGGTCACGTGATGCGCATCCTCTCGGCCGGACCCATGTGCTCCCTGCAGCGCGCGCTGATGTACTGGCTGGTTCCCCTGTTCCTGCTGGTCGGCGCCGCTTCGGCGGCGGTGTCCTACTGGACGTACAACCGCATGGTCGCCTCCTTCATGGACGACCAGATGCAGCAACTGGGCGAATCCATCGCGCACCACGGCGACCGGCTGGTGCTGCCGCCGGTGGCGCCCGATCGGATCCACACCTGGGGCAGCTACATCGTGCAGGTCTGGAACGCCGAGGGGGGGCTGGAATCGACAGCCCTGCCGGGCCTGGCCGCGCCGGCGCCTAGCGACACCGGATTCCGCGACGCCCACTTCGGCGACCACGACTGGCGCATCTACGACCTGATGCCGTCGCGTGCGGACGGCAGCCGCATCCAGGTCCTGCAAAGCGGCGAATTCCGCCGCAAGCTCGCGGTCGAGCGTGCCGGGGCGGCGATCGCGCCGGTGCTGATCCTGCTGCCGCTGGCGCTGCTGATCCTTTGGGCGCTGGTGCGGACCCTGTCGCGCGAAGTGCAGGCGATCGGCCGCCAGGCCGCGCAGCAGGACGAGAGCAGCATCAGCGAACTGCCACTGGCCCGGGTGCCGCGCGAGATCGAGCCGCTGGTGGTGTCGTTCAACAGCCTGCTGGCGCGCCTGCGTGACGCCTTCGACACGCAGCGCCGCTTCGTGCAGGACGCCGCGCACGAATTGCGCACGCCGATCACGGCGGTGGCGCTGCAGCTGGAGAACCTGCGTTGCGACCTGCCGCCGGGCGCCTGCAAGGACAGCTTCGCGCAGCTGCAGGCTGGGGTGGCCCGGGCGCAGCGGCTGGTGGACCAGCTGCTCAAGCTCTCGCGCCACGAGGCCCGGGAGACGCGGGAGCCGGCGGTCGCCATCGACCTGCAGGCCCAGGTGCACCAGTGCATCGACGGGCTGATCGCGCTGGCCGACCAGCGCCACATCGACCTCGGCATGGTGGTGGACGAACCCGCCGCAGCCGCCCTGGCCCTGCGCTGCCCGGCGAGCGACCTGCGCAGCGTGCTGGACAACCTGATCGAGAACGCCTTGCGCTACACGCCCGAAGGCGGCGTGGTCGACGTGCGCCTGACGGCCAACGCGCAAGGCCCCGTGATCGAGGTCATCGACAACGGCCCGGGCATCCCGCCGGACCAGCTAGGGCGCGTGTTCGATCGCTTCTTCCGCGTGCCGGGCAACGGCGTGCGCGGCAGCGGGCTGGGCCTGTCGATCGCGCAGAACGCGGCGCAGCGCTGCGGACTGCGCATCGTGCTGCGCAACCGGGAGGATCGCAGCGGGTTGGTCGCGCGCGTGGAGCGCATCGCTGTTGCGAGTGGCCTGTCGGCTGCGCGGCCGTTGGCGGCCGCGCAGGCGTCCTAATCGCCAGCTAAGGAAGGTCTAAGAGCCAACTCAGAGTGGTTTCCTACAGTGGACACACGGTCGATGCAGCGAGATGGACAGCCCGCAGAGACCGCGACAAGGACCCTGTCCGCTCTTCACTGAAAGGAAACCGCATCATGAACGCCAAGTCCCTCTTCGCCGTCGCGGCCGTTGCCGCCGCCTTCTCCGCCGGTGCCAGCGCCGACGAGTTCTACGGCTCCGACCGTGCCATCCAGTTCGAAGGCCAGCGCACCCGCGCCGAAGTGCAGGCCGAAGCCGCGCAGGTCGCGCGCAACCGCAACACCGAGCCGGCGGGCTCGCGCGTCGCGGCGCCGATCCGCTCCACGGTCGACGTGCAGGCCCTGCGCGCCGAGACCGCGCAGGCCGTGCGCCTGGGCCTGATTCCGCGCGGCGAAGCCAGCCGCAGCTGACGCGCCCCCGCTCCCATGAAGAAGCGCCCCGCATGCGGGGCGCTTTTCTTCGTGGGTGGCCGGAAGGGCGGGCGGATGCGCGCGCCCAAGGGGCGCTGCAGCGGCGGTGTCCGGGACGGGGTCGGGGGAAAAGAACTACCGCGGGGGTGTCATTTTCCCTACGAGGGGCCAGGGCCCGATTTCTAGCATGACTCTCATCGCCCTCTGCCCAACCGCCCCGTGGTCCACGTTGTCCGCCAGTTCCTTTTCCTGCTCGCCTGCCTGTCCTTTGGCGGGCTGGCGAAGGCCGACACCTTGAACCTCACGGTCAGCGCGATCATCCTTCCGCGCGTCAGCGTGCAGGTGCTGGCGTCACCGCCTGCGCTGCAGGTCACCGAACGGGACGTGGCCAAGGGCTACGTGGACGCGCCCGTGCCGCTGTCCTTGCTGGTGAGCAGCAACACCTCGCGCGGCGTGCTGCTGATGTTCACGTCGGGCAGCGAGCTGGTCACGCACACTCGGGTCAGCGGGCCGCAGGGGGACGTGCAACTGGGCTCTGCCGGCGGCGCCGTGTGGGTCCGCGATGCCCAGCCCCGCCTGCACCTGGCGCTGCAGTTCCGCTTCTATCTCTCGGCGGAGACGGCGCCGGGCCACTACGCCTGGCCCCTGCACGTGGCGGCAGAGTCTTGAACCGGCGTCAGGGCGTGAGCGTCAGCACCACGCTGTCGCTGTAGTCGCCCGCATAGACGTTCTGCTGCGCCGGCAGCCGTCCGTAGATCGTGAACGTGCTGACCGCGGTGGCGCCGTTCTCGATCGTGAGCGAGTTCGTCATCGTGTCGACTCCCGGAGTGAAGCCCCACACCGCGGTACGGGAGACGTCCCGGAACAGGCCGTAGTTGAGGTAATCCACGGGTGCCGAGGTCCGCACCATGCGGCGGGCGCTGACGGAACCCGAACTGCCGGGGCTGATGGCCAGCGAGATGTCCAAGGTGCGAGGCCCGCCGTTGCGGGTGCAGCTGACCTGGACCGTGGTCAGGCTGTCGCTGGCCGCGAGGGACAGGCCGTCGTAAGGCGCGAAAACCAGCGAACCGCCGGCGTTGAGGCGGCACGTTGTCGTCTGGGCCATCGCGGCCTGCTGCGCACAGAAAGCGAGGACGAGAGATACGGCAAGCCGGCTAGTCACAAGTGACACCTTCCTTCAGCTCGATCACCACTTCGGGATCATCGGGCAGTTCGAGTCGGCAGGATAGCTTGCGACCATCGACGTCCAGCGTGCCCGCGTACCGTCCCGGCTCGGCATTCTCGAGGTAGAACTCGCCCGCGGGCGACGTCTCGATCCGGACGGTTTCCGTCGCGCCTACGCGCGCCATCGGGAACGCGCGCGACCGGATCGGATCGCCAGGCCCCGGCCCTGCGTTGGCCAGACCGATGAACGCCCGCTGCCGGCGGCCGCCGAAGTCGACGACCGAGCCACTCTTGAACGCGGGGGCGATGGACATGCGCTTGTGCGCGATGCCGTATTGCATGGGGAGTTGCCTGTCGTTGATCGACACGTCCTGCCGGCCGTAGGCACCGACCTGGGGAATGACTAGGTTGCCTTGCTCATCGCTCTTGCCCTGCCACTGGTTGTTCAGGTAGATGTCCACGCCAGGCTCCGGCACGCCCAACCGGGCCAGCGCGAAGCTGTCGTTGACACGGCGGGAGAGGCCGGCGAACCCGTCGACCGCCACCACCGCGCCGGATATGCCGAGCTCGACGAAGCGCGCGCGCCCGCCGGTCAGCTGGGAGCTCCCGTTGAAATCCAGGCTGAAAGGGCGCAGGTTCCAGTTGGCCGACGCGTAGCCGAAATGGGATGCGTGGTCGCCGAACTGGCTCTGGGTGCCGGCGCGCCAGCCCACGCCCTCGCCATCCGTGAGCTGCCGTCCCGCCTCCAGGTTGAGGGTGCCGTTGCCGGGGCCGCCGCTCGCCGACGTGCTCGCCCAGACCTGGCCGTCGAGGTCGAAGCGAAGGTACAGGTTCACTCCCCACTCGCGCGGACCGGCGCCTGTGCGCCGGATGACGTACTCGGTCTGAAGCGAGGCGCGGCGGCTGAACGAGGTCACCATCCGCACGGCCATGCTGTTGCGGCCGCCCAGCGCGTCGCTGACGCGCGTGGCGTCGGCGGACAGGCTGGTCGTCGGGGTCAGTCGCACCGATGCGCCCAGGCGGTCCTCGCGACGGATCGCGGGCATGCCCAGGTAGCTCGAATACGTGCGAAAGCCGTCCCCGAAGCGACGGTGCCCGAGGAACAGGCCCAGGGTGGGGCCTTCCCATGTGTAGCGTGCGCCCCAGCCCAGCGCGGTCCGCTCGTTGATGCGGTCGGTGCTGTAAAGGAGGTCGGCGGAGATCAGCCCGAGCCGGTCGGCGCGCAGCGTGGCACCGGCGCTGGCCGCCGTGAAATCCCGGTTGCCCTCGGCGGTGCCCGAGGCCGTCAGCCAGTCGGTCACCCCGTAGCGGTGGAAGCCCTGCCAGGCCGCCTCGCGGTAGCGCAGTTGCAGGTCCGACCCGATTTCCGAGCGGCGGCCGAGGAAGTAGCTGTACTCCTGCTGCCCGCGGGCCAGGACGCGGTCGGTGAAGAGGAAGGGCTGCTCGACGACCTGGGTGCGTCCGCTGGCGTCGGTGACGGTCACCTGCACCGACCGCGAGCCGCCCCAGTACAGCAGGTTGTCCAGGGCGACCGGCCCCGGGCCGACCTGCGCCCGATAGACCGTGCTGCCGTCGACAGAGACCGCCACCTCTGACGGGGTGGGCGCGAAGACCTGCAGGTGGGGCGACGGCTGGTACACCACGTCGGGCGTGATGGCGAACAGCTTCGCGAACGACACCCCGGCGCCGGTGAAGGCCGACAGCGTCCCGCTGGCGCCGACCACCGTGTCGCCGACGATCAGGCGGGTGCCCTCGCGGCGGTCGTCGATCAACAGCTGGGTCGGCCCGCGTACGAAGCCGCCGGGCTGGCCCGGCTCGCGGGTGCGTGCCAGCGCCTCCTGCCGCAGCAGGACGTCGCCCATGCGGACGTTCAGGTCCGTGCTCAGTCGCAATTGCAGCGGTGCGGCATCCCCCGTGTCCCGTACGCTGGCCCGGTAGTTGACGATGACGCTGTTGGCGGGTGTTTCGATCGGCAGCGGCTCGGGCCGGTTCGCCAGGTCGATGCGGGTGCCGCCGTAGCTGGTGGCCGGGAATTCCAGGTCCAGCGCCAGCTCCTCGATGTGCAGCTCGATCCGCCGGGATCCCAACTCGCGCAGGGACAGGTAGCGGTCGCCCGCGAAGGCATGCGCCGGAACCCCTTCCGGCGGCTGGATGGCCAACCGCTGGACATCCTGCTCGCGAATGAGGAAGTCCCCGCCGGCCGCGCGCAGCAGGAGGAACTCGCCGCGTGGAACGCCGTTGGAGCGGATGGTCAGGATCAGCTCCTCCACCTGGCCGCCGGCCATCGCGACTGCAGCAGGTCCCGGAGGAGCGACCTGCGCCGCGGCGCTGCCCATCGCCATCGCGGCTAGGGCCAGCTGCAGGAGCAGGACGATGCGGCGGTTTGCCGGCCCCCGGGTCATGGGTGTCGAACGGTGCTGCAGCCCCGCTGCAGCGACAGGGTCAGCCGCACCGGGATGGGTCGACCGCGAGTTCCCGCTCGAAACTGATGCCTTCGCCCTCGCCGCGCACCAGCAACTTCCTGGCGTTGCGGCACACGTCCTTCGGGATGTCGGCGGTGTAGGTTCGCGAGGTGCCGGCCAGCGAATACCAGCCGGCGATGTCCTGCTGGAACTGGCCGCCGTCGCTGACCGTCAGGCGATTCAGGCGCAGGAACTTGTTGCCGGGGTTCGACACGGCCTGGCGGAGCTGCCCATTCACGAGCGAGGGCGGCGCGGCCTCGAGTTCCGGCTTGCCGGCCGCCGGGGGCACGAAGATCGGCACGCCGAAGCGGAAGTAGAAGGTCACGGCGGTCGTCGTCTGGGCGCCGGGGTCGGGCATCTCCTCGATGAACAGGCGGTACGCCCGCTCGGTCCCCACCGCGGGGCTCTTGGCCCCCACCCGCACCAGCCGCTTGGCCCCCGGCTCGATGTCCATTTGCCGGGGAAAGTAGATCAGGTCGCTCGAGTCCTTGTAGACGTCCTTGCCGGCGGCGTCCTGCGTCCACTCCATCAGCTTGATGCCCACGCGCAGTCGGGCCGGCGAGTCGTTGGTGACCGTGATGGTTTCGCTCAGCGCCCCGGCCTTCAGTTCGGCGCGGATCGGCGTGACGGAGAAATCCGCGGCCGAAGCGGTGGCGCAAAGGAGCGGGAACAGGGCCGTCGCAAGAATGGCGCGGGCGTGCCGGGACAACGAGCGGTAATGCTGGGACATGGGTCGCCACTGTGGGGGCGCACCGGGGTGCGCGTCAAGGCGTGATCGTCAGCACCACCGTGTCCTGGTACGCGCCCGCGAGCACGTTCTGGAACTGGAACGGTTGGATGGTGCCGGTCACCGTCAGCGTCTGTGTAGTGCCCTTGGTCACCGTGGCAGTCGCAGGTGACCAGCTGAGCGAATAGGGCAGGAATTCGGTGGTGGTGACCGTGTGCCGCATCCGGCGCGCACCTGCGCCGCTCGCATGAAGACCGTCGTTGGCGCTGATGAAGAACGTCGCCAGTGTGCTGGCGCCGTTGCAGACAAACGTCATCGATGCGGTGGCCGTCACATCGCCACCGCCGGCGGGGTCGATGTTGCCGAACGGCAGTGTGAGCGCCTTGGCGTTGAACAGGCAGTTGTTCTTGCTCTCGACGGTCGCCCCGACACCCACGGCGCCGGTCCCTGCGCTCCATGCAAGAGGAGCACAGGCCAGCAGGCACAGGGCGGCGGAACCGCCCCTACGCCAGGCCAGCGCCAGACGGGAACGCATCCGACCGTCAGGGATCTGTTGGCACCCACCCACCCGGCGCCATTACGGCGCGATGGTGACGGCGACGGTCTGGGTGTAGCTGCCGGCCGGCTTGTCCTCATAGGCCCCGGCAGGGATCTCGCCGTTCAAGGTCAGGTTCACCGGCGTGCTGAAGCCCGTCGCCGCGCCCGGATTAGTCCATTTCACCGTGTAGGCGATGGTGTCGGTGCCTTTGGCGAGCAAGCCGCTGAAACCGGTCGAGCCGTCGGTTGCACCGCCTACGCTGACCGTAGGAGTGACTCCGTTGGTGCACGCGTAAACGGCGGTGGACGTTTTCGGCACTGCGCCGCCGGTGATCTGGTCAAGGGATCCGAACGGCATCGGAGCGACCGACGTGAGCGAGCAAGCGCCAGTGATGCTGGCCGTGGCCACCATGTCCAGGGCGAACGCCGAAGACAGGGGAAGGGCGGCGACGGCAATGGCTGCCGCAATGCGGATCCGGGCAAGTTGAGACATGGCAGTCCTTTCAGTGGGAGGCGGGTTGGTTTTCAGGGGCTGATCTCGATCGGCACCGATTGCGTGTAGGTGCCCGCGGAGACGTTCTGGTAGTTGGCACCGCCCGGCATCGAGCCGATCAGCGGCACGTCGATCGGCGTGACGCCGCTGCCCAGGCCGCTACCGGCCGTGGTCGGCGGGGTCCAGTTGATCGTGTAGGTGATGGTGTCCGTGCCGTTGCTGAGAACGCCGTTGAACGGCCCGCTGGTCAGGGTGCCGACCTTGAAGCTGCCGGGCGGGGTGCCCTTGGTGCAGCGGTAGGTGACGTTGACGGCGGGCGGGTTCACGACCGGGGCGGTGGCCTGGTTCAGGGTGCCGAAGTCCAGCGTGGGGACGGACACCAGCTTGCAGACGCCGACCACCGTGGCCGTCACCGTCATCGTGGCGGTGTCGGACGCCCACGACAGCAGCGAGCAGCTGGACAACGCCGCTGCTGCAATCCACCGTGAAAGCGTCCTGGAACTCATCGTTTGGTTCTCGTGTTGCCTAAGCTGCCCTAAGCAAAATCCTTAATCCGTGCCCTAAATGTATCTGCGGCTGTTACGAGTTGCAAATCGGCTAGCCCCTCTAATCAAGCACTTACGTGCCAATTGCGATGAGTTTCCGGGATTTCAGTCGCTTTTTGTTACATACACGCAACGATCCCGGCCGCTGACGCTGGATGGCCGGTTGGGCGGCGCGGATCAGCGGTGATCCCGGCCGGCAGTCGGCTCGCTGGAGCCGGTCGTCGTCCGGAGCCGCGGAAGGGCTATCAGGGCCTGTTTTCGGCCTGGATGGTGAGGGTCATGCCCTGCCCCGCCGATCCCTCGACCGCTGCATGGATCGGCCAACCCAGGGCGTCGCGGCGCACCCCGGACTTGAACCAGGGCGGCGCGGATCCGCGGCTATCCCGGCCGGATCGCTCCACGGTGAGCGTCAGCTCCTCGATGGCCGCAAGAGGAAAATTCGTCGACGTCCTCGAGGACGCAGGGAGGTGGGGCGACAGTTCAATGAACATGATTCGAGCGCTCGGCAGGACTGTAACGAACTGTGATCGAGCCACTCGCCGGAATGCTGCTCGTGACAGTCGGACGGCGAAATAAGTCACGGGTCGACGCAGGTCGTGTGGGCCGCCAGACCCGTCGCGCAAGGGTCCGATCAGCCGGGCCGCTTGAAATTTCCCGTCGCGCCCACATGCTGTGCTCGCGTTTTCCGCTTCAAACCGACGACATGCCCCAGAACAAGCAAACCCTCTCCTTCCAGGCCGAAGTCGCGCAACTGCTGCACCTGGTCACCCATTCGCTGTATTCGAACAAGGAGATCTTCCTGCGCGAGCTGGTCTCCAACGCCTCTGACGCCTGCGACAAGCTGCGCTTCGAGGCCCTGAACGACAACGCGCTGTATGAAGACGCGCCCAATCTCGAGGTGCGCATCAGCTTCGACAAGGCGGCGAAGACCCTCACCATTGCCGACAACGGCATCGGCCTGTCGCAGCAGGAGGCGATCGACAACCTGGGCACTATCGCCAAGAGCGGCACCCGCGAGTTCATGGGCCGGCTCACGGGCGACCAGAAGGCCGACGCGCAGCTGATCGGCCAATTCGGGGTCGGCTTCTATTCGGGCTTCATCGTGGCCGACCGCATCACGGTGGAATCGCGCCGCGCCGGCCTGCCGGCCGGGCAGGGCGTGCGCTGGACCAGCACCGGCACCGGCGACTTCGAGGTGGAGGCGATCGAGCGGCCGCAGCGCGGCACCGCCGTGACGCTGCACCTGAAGGACGACGCCACCGAGTACCTCTCCACCTGGAAGCTCAAGTCCATCGTCGGCAAGTACTCCGACCACATCTCGCTGCCGATCCTGATGCGCAAGGAGGAGTGGAAGGAAGGCGAGGACAACAAGGGCGGCGAGATGGTGCTCACCGACGAGTGGGAGACCGTCAACCAGGCCAGCGCGCTGTGGACCCGTCCGAAGAAGGACATCACGGACGACCAGTACAAGGCCTTCTACAAGCAGATCAGCCACGACCACGAGGACCCGCTGGCCTGGAGCCACAACCGGGTGGAGGGCTCGACCGAGTACACGCAGTTGCTGTACATCCCGGCGCGTGCGCCGTTCGACCTGTGGAACCGCGAGAAGGCCGCCGGTGTCAAGCTGTACGTCAAGCGCGTCTTCATCATGGACGACGCCGAGGCGCTGATGCCGGTCTACCTGCGCTTCGTCAAGGGCGTGATCGACTCGGCCGACCTGCCGCTCAACGTCAGCCGCGAACTGCTGCAGGAAAGCCGCGACGTGCGGGCCATCCGCGACGGCAGCACCAAGCGCGTGCTATCCATGCTGGAGGAGATGGCCAAGGCCGAGAAGGACGACAGCGCCACGGCCGAGGACAAGGCCCGCTATGCGAAGTTCTACGCCGAGTTCGGCGCCGTGCTGAAGGAAGGCCTGGGCGAGGACTTCGCGAACCGCGAGCGGCTGGCCCGGCTGCTGCGCTTCGCCTCCACCCAGTCGGACGCGGTGAGCGTGTCCCTGGCCGACTACAAGGCGCGCATGAAGGAAGGCCAGGAGGCCATCTACTACATCACCGCCGACACGCTGGCCGCGGCCCAGAACAGCCCGCAGCTGGAGGTGTTCCGCAAGAAGGGCATCGAGGTGCTGCTGATGACGGACCGGGTGGACGAGTGGGCGCTCAACTACCTGCACGAGTTCGACGGCACGCCGCTGCAGTCGGTGGCCAAGGGGGCCGTGGACCTGGGCAAGCTGCAGGACGAGGCCGAGAAGAAGGCGGCCGAGGAAGCGGCCGAGGCGTTCAAGCCGGTGCTGGCCAAGCTCAAGGAAGCGCTCAAGGACAAGGCCGAGGACGTGCGCGTCACCTCGCGCCTGGTCGATTCGCCGGCCTGCCTGGTGGTCAGCGACGGCGGCATGAGCATGCAGCTGGCCCGCATGCTCAAGCAGGCCGGCCAGAAAGTGCCCGAGACCAAGCCGGTGCTGGAAGTGAACCCCGAGCACCCGCTGGTCAGGAAGCTGGACGGCTCGGTGCATTTCCACGACCTGGCGCAGATCCTGTTCGACCAGGCGCTGCTGGCCGAAGGCGGGATGCCGGAGGATCCGGCGGCCTACGTCAAGCGTGTCAATGCGCTGCTGGCCTAGGCAGGCGCCTACCGCACGACAGGAAGCCGGCGGGCAGCGGACCGCTGGCCGCACCGACCACAATCACTCCATGAAGATCCGTGCCGTGATCGCCGCCACGCTGCTCGCCGTTGCACTGGCGGGCTGTGCCTCGCCCGGCGTCGGGGTCGGCATCGGCGTGCCGGTCGGCCCGGTCACCATCGGCGTGGGTGGCGGCAGCGGCGGCCTCAACGTCGGGGTGGGTACCGGTGTCGGTCCGGTCGGGGTCGGCGTGGGCGTCAACCAGCGTGGCCAGGTCACCGGTGGCGCCGGCGTGGGCGCCAGCGTGCCGATCGGCGGCGGGCCGGTGCGCGCTGGCGTGGGCATCGGCACCGGAACCGTCATCTACGACCCCGCCGATCACCTGGCTCCGGTGGTGCCGCCGCCGGCCGGAACGGTGCCGCCCAGCTCGTCCCAGCAGGTCGCGCCCTGAGCGCGCGGGTGCTTCAGGCCACCAGCGGCGGTTCCGCCATGGCCTCCAGCTGCTCCTCCAGCATCTGCACCTGGCCCTTCCAGTAATCGCTGCTGCCGAACCACGGGAACGCGGCCGGGAAGGCCGGGTCGTCCCAGCGCCGCGCCAGCCAGGCGCTGTAGTGGACCAGGCGCAGGGTGCGCAGCGGCTCGACCAGGGCGAGCTCGCGCCGGTCGAAGTCGCGCACTTGCTCGTAGCCATCCAGCAGGGCGCCGAGCTGCCGCTGGCGCTGGGCCCGCTCGCCCGACAGCAGCATCCACAGGTCCTGCACCGCCGGACCGGTGCGGGTGTCGTCGAGGTCGACGAAGTGCGGTCCCTGGCCCGGCGTCCACAGGATGTTGCCGGGGTGGCAGTCGCCGTGCAGCCGCAACAGCTGCCACTCGGATCCATAGTTGCCGTCGGCCCCGCCGAGCGCCCGGGCCACCGCCTCCAGCGCCTGCTCGCACACCGCGCGCCAGGCCGACTGCACGTCCAGCGGGATCGATTCGTGCTGCAGCAGCCAGTCGCGCGGCTCGCGGCCGAAGCTGTCCAGGTCCAGCCGCGGTCGCTGCTCGAAGGGCCGCGCCGAGCCCACCGTGTGGATGCGCGCCAGGAAGCGGCCGATCCACTCGAGCACCTCGCCGTCGTCCAGCTCGGGTGCTCGGCCGCCGCGCCGCGGGCTGACGCTGAAGGCGAAGGGGCCGTGCCGGTGCAGCGTGCCGCCCTCCAGCACCAGGGGAGCGACCACTGGAACCTCGGCGGCTGCCAACTCGCAGGCGAAGGCGTGCTCCTCGGCGATGGCCGCATCGCTCCAGCGGCCCGGCCGGTAGAACTTCACCACCACCTGTTCGCAGCCCTGCACCGGCTCTTCCAGCTCGACCTGGTAGACCCGGTTCTCGTAGGAGCTCAGCGCCAGCAGGCGGCCGTCGCCGTACAGGCCGACGCTGGCCAGGGCGTCGAGCACCGCGTCCGGGGTCAGCGCTTCGTAGGGATGGGCAAGGGTCATCGGCGGATTGTCCGCCGCGCCGCCCGGCGGCCTCACTTCAGATTGATCTGCACGTCGATGTTGCCGCGCGTCGCATTGGAATAGGGGCAGACCTGGTGGGCGGCGTCGAGCAGCTGGCGCGCCTGGCCGGCGTCCATGCCGGGCAGGCTGACGTTCAGCCGGACCGCGATGCCGAACGCCTGGGCCACCGGCCCGAGGTCGACTTCGGCATCGATGGCGGTGTCCTGCGGCAGGGTCAGCTTCTGCCGCGTGGCCACCGCTTTCATCGCGCCGATGAAGCAGGCCGAGTAGCCGGCGGCGAACAGCTGCTCGGGGTTGGTGCCCTGGCCGCTGCCGCCGGGCGAGCTCAGGTTCACTTCGATCCGGCCGTCGTCGCTGCGCGCGTGGCCGCCTTCGCGGCCGCCGGTGGTGTGGGTACGGGCGGTGTAGAGCACCTTGTCGACTTGCTTCATGGTTGGCTTTCTCGGACGTGCGGCTTGCGCCGGGGAATGGGAGCCCCGAGTCTGCGACATCCGCCGGCGTCCGTTCGGCGAGGGGCTTTTTGCAGCAACTGCCGAGACAGCGAGCGCGACAGGAAACCGTGACCGTGCCGTCCGGGGCGACGTCGCTGCCGATGCCACGCATGATGCTGGGACGCAGGGCCGCGTCGCGCGAGCCGACGATCACCGACACGCCCCGGGCCATGAAGGCCAGGGTCTCGGGCGGCAGTTGCACGGGCGGCGTGGCGCTCACCGGAACCTCCGCCGGGTCAGCACCAGTGCCGCCCCGAAGGCCGCCACGGCATAGCCGGCAAGGGCGAGCAGGTGCAGCAGCGGACGCTGGGGCCACTGGTCCATGAACAGCGGCCGCACCAGCTCCACCGCATGCGTCAGCGGCAACCAGTCCGAGGCCGCGCGGAGGACGCCGGGCAACTGCTCGCGCGGGAAGAACACGCCGGACAGGAACATCATCGGCGTCACGAACAGGGTGAAGTAGTAGGTGAAGAAATCGTAGCCCCGGGCCAGCGCGTTGAAGATCAGCGCGATGCACGAGAAGGCCACCGCGGCGAACGCCAGCAGCGGCAGGGCCGCCAGCAGCTTGGGGCTGTGGCTGATGCCCAGCGCCAGCATCACCAGCAGGATGGCGACCACGGTGAACAGGGCCTTGAAGGCGGCCCAGAGCATCTCCGCCAGCACGATGCTGTCCAGGCTGACGGGCGCGTTCATGATCCCGTCCCAGGTCTTCTGCACGTGCATGCGCGAGAACGCCGAGTACAGCGCCTCGAACGAGGCCGCGTTCATGGCGCTCATGCAGACCGACCCGCTGGCGAGGAACAGGATGTAGGGGACGGCCCGGTCGCCGACCTGCACCTGGCCGACCAGCGCGCCCATGCCGTAGCCGAAGGCCACCAGCCACATCAGCGGCTCGGCGATGTTGCCGACCAGGCTGGGCACGGCCAGCTTGCGCCACACCAGCAGGTTGCGCAGGAACACCGGCCACCAGCGCAGCGACAGGTCGGGGGGATGGCACAGCCCCGTCCGCATCAGCCCTCCTGCCGGATCTGGCGCCCGGTCAGCTTGAGGAATAGGTCCTCCAGGTTGGCCGGGCGATGCAGGGTGCGCAGGCGGGGCTCGCGCGACAGCGCCTGCAGCAGCGGCCCGGCCCCGCGCGTGTAGAAGAACACGGTCTCGCCGCTGACTTCCACCCGCTCGGCGAACGCGCGCGCGTCCGAGTGCGCCAGCGCCGACGCACCCTGGCCGTAGGCCTCCACCACGTCGGGCTCCAGGTGCCGGGCGATCAGCTCGCGCGGCGCGCCTTCGGCGATCTTGCGGCCGTGGTCCATCACCAGCAGGCGCGAGCACAGGCGCTCGGCCTCGTCCATGAAGTGGGTGGTCAGCAGGATGGACTTGCCCTGTTGCAGCAGCACTTGCAGCCGCTCCCACATCAGGTGGCGGGCTTGCGGGTCCAGCCCGGTGGTGGGTTCGTCCAGCAGCAGCAGGTCGGGGTCGTTGACCAGCGCACGCGCCAGCGACAGCCGCCGGCGCATGCCGCCGGACAGCTCCGCCGGCTTCACATCGGCCTTGTGCGTGAGGGCGGCGAACTCCAGCAGGCGCGGGATGCGCTCGCGCACCACGGCGACCGGCAGGCCGAAGTAGCGCCCGTAGACCATCAGGTTCTCCGCGCAGCTGAAGTCCGGGTCGAGCGAGTCGAACTGGCTCACCACGCCGAAGCGCGCCTTGATCGCCATCGCGTCGCCCGGCATGGACAGGCCCATGGCGGTGATTCGGCCCTCGTCGGGTGCGGTCAGGCCCAGGCACATGCGCAGGGTGGTGGTCTTGCCGGCGCCGTTGGGACCGATGATGCCGAGGCACTCGCCCCGCGCGATGCCGAAGGACAGCCCGTCGACGACCGGCGTGTCGCCGTAGCGTTTGCGGAGCTGGTCGACATCGAGCAGGGGCGCGGCCATGGGCCGCGCCATTGTGTCGCAGCGACCGGCGCCCGCGGTGTCCCGCTTAGAATTTTTGGCTCCCCTCCTGCAAGGCCCACGTGTTCCCGCCCCTGTCCATCCAGCAGCAATACCTGCTGCCCAAGAAACTGCTCACCGTGCTGATGGGCAAGCTGGCCGGCTGGCGCGGCGGTGCGCTGACCCACGCCATCATCCGGCGCTTCGTCGCGCACTACGGCGTGAACATGGCCGAGGCGGCCGACTCGCGCATCGAGTCGTACGCGACCTTCAACGACTTCTTCACCCGGCCGCTGCGCGAGGGCGTGCGCCCGATCGCCGATGCGCCGCTGGTCTGCCCGGTGGACGCGGCGATCAGCCAGTTCGGCCCGATCGAGCACGACCAGATCTTCCAGGCCAAGGGCCACAGCTACTCCACCACCGCGCTGCTGGCCGGCGACGCCGAACTGGCGCGCCGGTTCGACCACGGCCACTTCGCGACCCTGTACCTGGCGCCCAAGGACTACCACCGCATCCACATGCCCTGCGACGGGCGGCTGGTGAAGATGATCTACGTGCCCGGGGACCTGTTCTCGGTCAACCCGCTCACGGCGCGCCACGTGCCGGGCCTGTTCGCACGCAACGAACGCGTGGTGTGCGTCTTCGACACCGCCTTCGGGCCGTTCGTCAACGTGCTGGTGGGCGCCACCATCGTCGGCAGCGTGGCCACCGTGTGGCACGGCACCGTGAACCCGCCCCGAACGCGCGACGTGCGCCAATGGGACTACGCCGGCCGCGACATCGTGCTGCGCCAGGGGCAGGAGATGGGCCGCTTCCTGCTCGGCTCCACCATCGTGATGCTGTTCCCCAGGGACGTGGTCAGCTTCCACCCCGACTGGGCGCCGAGCAGGTCGGTGCGGCTGGGGGAAGCGATGGGAACGATCGCGGGCGCGACGAGTCCGCTCTGATCGCACTGCGGCGGCGAGCCGGATCGGCCAGCCGAAGGCGCGTTGCCCGCGTTACTGAAACGCCACCTCGTCGAACGCCCTCAGCTTGCGGCTGTGCAGCCGCTGGCTGCCGCCGGCGCTGAGGATCTCCACGGCGCGCATGCCGATGCGCAGGTGCTGGTCGACCCGCTCGCGGTAGAAGTGGTTGGCCATGCCGGGCAGCTTGATCTCGCCGTGCAGCGGCTTGTCGCTCACGCACAGCAGGGTGCCGTAGGGGACGCGGAAGCGGAAGCCGTTGGCGGCGATGGTGGCGCTTTCCATGTCCAGCGCCACCGCGCGGCTCTGGCTGAAGCGGCGCTGCGGCTCGTTGCCGGGCAGCAGCTCCCAGTTGCGGTTGTCGGTGCTGGCCACGGTGCCGGTGCGCATGATGCGCTTGAGGGCCGCGCCCTCGCACTGCGTCACGTCGGCCACGGCCTTCTCCAGCGCCAGCTGGATCTCGGCCAGGGCCGGGATCGGCACCCACACCGGCAGCTCCTCGTCCAGCACGTGGTCCTCGCGCACGTAGGCGTGGGCCAGCACGTAGTCGCCCAGCTGCTGGCTGCTGCGCAGGCCGGCGCAGTGCCCCAGCATCATCCAGGCGTGCGGGCGCAGCACGGCGATGTGGTCGGTGATGGTCTTGGCGTTGGCCGGCCCCACGCCGATGTTGACCATGGTGATCCCGTGGTGGTCGGGCCGCATCAGGTGGTAGGCGGGCATCTGCGGCAGCCGCGCGGGCGCCGTGCCCCAGCTCGCTTCCGGCGGCGTGCCCGGTGCGCCCGCGCCCAGCCCTGCGCGCCGCGTGACCACGTTCCCCGGCTCCACGAAGGCGCTGTACGCGCTGTCGGCGCGAGCCATCTCCTCGTGTCCCAGCCGGACGAACTCGTCGATGTAGAACTGGTAGTTGGTGAACAGCACGAAGTTCTGGAACCAGTCGGGCGCGGTGCCGGTGTAGTGCCGCAGCCGGTGCAGCGAGTAGTCCACGCGGGCGGCGGTGAACAGCGACAGCGGGTGCGCATCGCCCGGCTGAGGGCGCCAGGTGCCGTTGGCGATGCCGTCGTCCATCGCGCCGAGGTCGGGCAGGTCGAACTGGTCGCGCAGCAGGGCCTGCCGCTCGGGGCTGAGCGAACCTTCGATGTGGTCGTTCTCGGCGAACGAGAAGTGCACCGGGATTGGTTGCGTGCTGGTGCCCACTTCCAGGTCGACGCCGTGGCTTTGCCGCAGCAGCCGGAACTGCTCCAGGTAGTAGTTGCCGTACAAGTCGGGCCGCGTCAGCGTGGTCTCGAAGCGGCCCGCCCCGCTGACGAATCCGTAGCTCAGGCCCAGGTTCTCCAGCACCTCCTGCGGCACCGCCGTCTCGGTGTGGATGCGCACGAAGGGATAGCAGGCCCGCACGTGGCCGGGCAGCGTCTCGCCCGCCACGAAGCGCTGCATCGCATCGCGAAGATGCCCGATCTGCTGCGCGTAGATGGTGCGGACCTGGGCCAGCGTGCTTTCCGGATCGCTGTGGCGCGTGGGCGCGATGAACGGCGGCATGTGCGGCATGAAGCCTATTGTGCACAGGGCTGCATGGCGCTTCGGCCGTGCCCTTCGGCGGGGTGAGTCTGCGTCCTACAAGGTGTAACGAACGAACCTGACGTTACACATTTGGCCCAACGGCGACAGTCACTCGCACTGCAAGCGAACCCATAACTTGAACAGGAGTGAGCCCATGACGACAGCAGCCTTGGCATCGAATCCCTTCGCCCTCATGACGGATCCGACCGCCGTGCGCGAAACGATCGACAAGTCCGAGCAGCTCTCGCGATTGAGCCAGCGCCAGTGCCATCCCCTCGACCGGGCGGTGATCCGCAGCGCCAGCGCCGAACTCGCCGCCTACGATTCCAAGATCGACCGCACCACCATCTACCTGCCGCCGGAAGAGGACTCCAAGCCGTCCTCGCTGACCCGCAGCTACGGCCGCCCGTACAACTGAGGCCCCGCCTTCGCGGCGACGACGCCGTGCCACCACCCGGTGGCACGGCGTTTTCATTTCCGGGGGCGCGCCTTCCTCAGCGAACCGGCTCGCGCATCGTCACGAATTCCTCGGCCACGGTGGGGTGGATACCGATGGTGGCATCGAACACGGCCTTGGTCGCGCCCGCTTTCATCGCCACGGCGAAGCCCTGCACCACCTCGCCTGCGTCCGGGCCAACCATGTGCAGGCCGACGACGCGATCGGTGGCCTTGTCCACCACCATCTTCATCAGGCAGCGCTCGCCGCTGCCGGTGAGCGTATGGCGCAGCGGACGGAAGTCGCTGCGATAGACCGCGACCTGGCCGAAGCGCTCGCGGGCCTGCGCTTCGGTCAGGCCGACGGTGGCGATGTTCGGGTGCGTGAAGACGGCGGTCGGGATGTACTCGTAGCCCATGCGGCGGCGACCGTCGCCGAACAGGTGGTCGACCACCGCCATGGCTTCGCCGAGCGCCACCGGCGTCAGTTGCAGGCGCGCGGTGACGTCGCCCACCGCGTAGACCGAGGGCACCGAGGTCCGGTAGTGGGTGTCGACCTCGATGGCGCCATGCCGCCCCTGCCGGACGCCGGCCGCCTCCAGCCCCAGTCCGTTCACGTTCGGGACGCGGCCCGTGGCGAACAGCACGGTATCGGCCTGCAGCCCGCTGCCGTCGTCCAGCGTCAGCTCCAGCCCGGCGCTGCCGCGCTCGATCGCCCGCACCTCGCTGCCCAGGCGCAAGTCGATGCCGCTGCGGATCATCTCGGCGGCGATGAACTGCCGCACCTCGTCGTCGAAGCCGCGCAGGATCTGCTCGCCCCGGTACAGCACCGTGACCTGGGCGCCCAGCCCCTGGAAGATGGAGGCGAACTCGCAGGCGATGTAGCCGCCGCCGACCACCGCCAGCCGCCGCGGGAACGGCTCCAGGTCGAACATGCTGTCGGAGGTGACGCCCAGTTCGGCACCGGGGACGGGCAACAGGGTCGGCGTGCCGCCGGTGGCCAGCAGGATGTGCCGCGCGGCATGCGTCTGCAGCCCGGCCTCGGTGCGCACCCGGACGGTGTGGCCGTCCAGCAGTTCGGCCCAGCCGCGCAGCACCTGCACGCCGGCGTCCGCCAGCAGCTGCTCGTACACGCCGTTCAGCCGCGCGATCTCCGCTGCCCGGTTGGCCTTGAGCCGGGCCCAGTCGAAGCGCGGCTCGCCCACGTCCCAGCCGAAGCCGGCGGCATCGGCGAAATCGTGCGCGTAGTGGGCGGCGTAGGCATACAGCTTCTTCGGGATGCAGCCGACGTTGACGCAGGTGCCGCCCATGGCCGCGGCTTCCGCCAGGGCGACCCGGGCGCCGCGCTGGGCGGCCATGCGCGCGGCGCGCACGCCGCCGCTGCCGCCGCCGATGACGAAGAGGTCGAACCGGGATGTGTCACTCGCCATGGAGACTTCCTTGTGCATGGGGCCGGTGGCATTGTGGTCCGCGATCCGGAAAGCGTGCCGCCGCGGGGTTTCCGCCCGGCGCCCGGCGGCAGGCCCGCCGCTATCATCCGGCCATGACTGCGGCACCGCTCTGGTACCACCGGCTGGGCCACGTGGGCGCAGCCCCGCTGCGCTGGGTCCTGAGCTGGTGGGGCGTGGTCTTCTTCGGCGCCATGCTGCTGGCGCTGGCCCTGTCGCCTTCCAGCTACCGCGACCCTCGCACCCGCCTCGCGCTGGCGCGCCACACCTGGCTGGACACGGCCCCCATCCTGCTCGGTTTCTCCATGCTGTGCGCGCTGCTCACGGTGGTGCTGACCAAGATCGTGGTGGTCACCGCCCGCAGCTACGGCCTGTCGCAGTACGCGCTGGAGATGGTGATCCGCGTGCTGGTGCTCGAGCTGATCCCGCTGACCGCGGCGCTGTTCGTGGCCCTGCGCTGCACCATCCCCAACGGCGCGGCCCTGGCGGAGATGCGGCGCACGGGCCACTTCGGCGTGCTGCGGCGTGCCGGCGTGGAGCCCCTGACGCGCGAGGTGCTGCCGCGCCTGCTGGCCGGCATCTTCTCCACCACCACGCTGGCGGCCCTGAGCTGCGTGGTGGCCGCGGTGGTGGCCTACTTGGCCGTCTACGGCCTCGCCGGAGAGGGGCTGCCCGCTTACACGCGGATGTTCGGCCACGTGTTCAACCCCTCGGTGTCGCTGATCTTCGTCATCAAGACGGTGTTCTTCGGCCTGGCGGTGGCGGTCATCCCGATGGCCTCGGGCGCCAACGAGGACATCGCCACGCCCAGCTCGCGCGAGAGTGCCGCCCTGCAGGGGCTGGTGCGCATGTTCGCCGTGCTGCTGCTGCTGGAATCGCTCTCCCTGGTGGGCAACTACTACTGACCCATGCCGGACACGCCCCTGCAGGATTCGGAACCCTCGGCCGCGCCGCCGGTGCCGCAGCTGGCGCTCAAGGCGCGGCTGCTGCTGCTGTTCACCGTGCTGCTGATCGGCGCCGCCGTCACCTACCTGCTGTACGCCCGCGGTTTCTTCGAGCCGACCCAGACCCTGGTCCTGACCACCGACGACTCCGAAGGCGTGTCGGTGGGAATGGACATGACCTTCTCCGGCTTCCCGATCGGCCGCGTGCGCAAGGTGGAGCTGGGCTCCACCGGCGACGTGCGCATCCTGATCGACGTGGCGCGCAAGGACGCCCACTGGCTGCGCACCAGCAGCGTGTTCACGTTGGTGCGCGGGCTGGTGGGCGGCACGGCGATCCGGGCCTTCACCGGCGTGCTGACCGACCCGCCGCTGCCGGACGGCGCCGAGCGACCGGTGCTGCGCGGCGACGCCACGGCGGAACTGCCGCGGGTGATCGCCTCGGCGCGCGAGGTGCTGGAGAACCTGACGTCCATGACGCGCGAGGACGCGGCCCTGCGGGCCAGCCTGGCCAACGTGCAGGCGGTCACCGAGAAGCTGAAGGGGCCGCAGGGCGCGCTGGGCGTGCTGTTCGGCAACGAGGCGGACGCCCGCCGCCTCATCACCACGCTGGAGCGCACCAACGCGCTGCTCGCGCGCTTCGACACGCTGGCGGCCAAGGCCGACACGCAGGTGTTCGGCCCGGACGGCGTGGTGCGCGAGACGCGCGCGACGGTCGTGCAGCTCAACGGGCTGCTGGCCGACACGCGCGAGAGCCTGAAGAAGGTGGACGCGGTGCTGGTGGAGGCGCAGGCGGTCGGCGCCAACGTGCGCAGCGGCACCGAGGACCTGGGCGCGCTGCGCGGCGAGGTGGAAGCCAGCCTGCGCAAGGTCGAGTCGCTGATCAACGAGATCAACCGCAAGTGGCCGTTCGCGCGCGAGACGGAGATCAGGCTCCCATGAGGCCGGCCATCGTCGCGGCCTCGATGGCGCTGCTGCTGGCGGCCTGCGGCAGCCGCCCGCCCGCACCCGACTGGCAGGTCAATGCCCATGGCGCGCTGGAGCGCTACCAGCAGGCCTGGCTCGCCGGCAACACGCGGGTCGCGAATGCCGAGTTCGACCGGGCGCGGCACGAGTTGTCCGCCACCGGCCGGCCCGGCCTGGTGGCACGGGCCGAACTCACGCGCTGTGCGCTGCAGGTGGCCAGCCTCGACTTCGCCCCCTGCGCCGGATTCGAGGCGCTGCGCGCCGACGCGCCCGCCGCCGAGCGCGCCTATGCCGACTATTTGCAGGGCGCGCCGGCGCCCGCGGAACTGCTGCCGGCGCAGCATCGAGCCGTGGCGGCCGGCGCCGACGCCGCGCAGGTCGCGGCCATCGAGGATCCCCTGTCGCGGCTGGTGGCCGCCGGGGTGGCCGTGCGGGCCGGCCGCGGCTCACCGCAAATGCTGCAGGCGGCGGCCGACACGGCGTCGGCGCAGGGTTGGCGACGACCGCTGCTGGCCTGGCTGGGCGCGCAACTCAAGCTGGCCGAGCAGCGCGGCGAGCACGACGCTGCGGCGCAGTTGCGTCGCCGGATCGCGCTGGCCGGCGGCGAGCGCTGAATCAGCGCCGGCCGGACGGCGTGCGCAGGGTGATCGAGTAGCGCAGCGACTTCGTCGGTGCCACGCTGTGCTGCCAGGACCAGCGCGCCGGGCCGCGCAGCAGGTAGATCGAGCGCGGCGCCAGGGTGAGCTTGAGCACGTCGCTCCGCCGGGTATTGCGGGGCGGGTACGGCCGGAAGCGCATCACGGCCTCGTCCAGCAGCGACACGCCGACCACGTCCTCGAAATCCGGCACGTCGCGGTGCCAGCCCAGCGGGGTGCCGGGGCGGTATTCGGCCACCAGCGCCTGCGTGAAGCTCCCCGGCTCGATGTCCAGCCAGCCGGCCACCCGCGAGCACAGCGGCTGCAGCCATCCGGGGATGGGCTCGGCGGCGCCCAGCCGCTGCGCGCTGAAGTCGTACTGGCCGCCGTAGCTCACGACCCGCCGCAGCGCGGTGTAGCCGCGGTACTGCATGGGCGCCAGCGGCAGCGCTTCGATCGTGTGGATCAGCGCCGACTCTTCGCCGGCGGTGAGGAAGTCCGGCTCATAGCGCATGCCTTCCGGCAACTGCGCGGGAGCAGTGCCGAAGAGATCCGGCTGGAGGGAGGAAGCCACGCTGCCAGTCTCGCCGAAGCGGGGGCGGACGTGTCATGGCTGGCTGCCCTGCTTGCGCCGCTGGCAGCGCCTCGACGGTTCGCTGACAGACGGGGAGGGGAGCCGCCCAAGAGAAAAGCCGGGACGGGCCCGGCTTTTCGATGGATAGGTACCACCGGGGAAGCGCGCCGCGCTTCTCCGGTGGATTTGTTTACGGCTTGGAAGCCGTGGGGAAAGGCCAGGCGGCCTGCGGGTTCAGAGTGGTCTGCGCCGCAGGAGCCGCAGCCGCGGCGGGCGCCGACGCGGGCTTGGCAGCAGGGGCTTTGGCGGCCTTCTTCGCAGGCGCCTTCTTGGCAGCAGCCTTCTTCGCAGGCGCCTTCTTGGCGGCCTTCTTGGCGCCGCCCTTCTTCGCCGCCGCCTTCTTCGCGGGGGCCTTCTTGGCGGCAGCCTTCTTCGCCGGCGCCTTCTTGGCCGCAGCCTTGCGCGCCGGTGCCTTCTTGGCCGCGGCCTTGCGTGCCGGGGCCTTCTTGGCGGCAGCCTTCCTCGCCGGCGCCTTCTTGGCCGCGGCCTTGCGCGCCGGTGCCTTCTTGGCGGCGACCTTGCGGGCCGGCGCCTTCTTCGCGGCGGCCTTCTTGGCCGGCGCCTTCTTCGCAGCGGCCTTCTTGGCCGGTGCCTTCTTGGCGGTGGCCTTCTTGGCCGGTGCCTTCTTGGCCGCAGCCTTCTTCGCCGGGGCCTTCTTCGCGGCGGCTTTCTTCGCAGTTGCCATTTCCATTCTCCTGTTCAAGTTGACATCGATATCAACCAAAGAAGCACTCAGCGCCTGTTGGCGGCACCGAGCGATCCATGGGACTGGGCCTCATGCCCAGCCCCATGAACACCGTGACCCGCAGGGCGCCGGCTCTTGCTGGCCGGTCTGCCGTGCGGGAAAAACCTCGAACCCAACGACTTCGCAGTTGCCGTCAATCCCAGGAAAGCGCGCCACCCGACTGGTATTCGATCACGCGGGTTTCAAAGAAATTGCGCTCTTTCTTCAGGTCAATCATCTCGCTCATCCACGGGAAGGGGTTCTCCTCGTTGGGGAACAGCGCTTCCAGGCCGATCTGCGTGGCGCGCCGGTTGGCGATGTAGCGCAGGTAGCCCTTGAACATGGAGGCATTGAGGCCCAGCACGCCACGCGGCATGGTGTCCTCGGCATAGCGGTACTCGAGTTCGACGGCCTTCTGGAACAGGCCGCGGATCTCGGCCTTGAATTCCGCCGTCCACAGGTGCGGGTTCTCCAGCTTGAGCTGGTTGATCAGGTCGATGCCGAAGTTGCAGTGCATCGACTCGTCCCGCAGGATGTACTGGTACTGCTCGGCAGCACCGGTCATCTTGTTCTGCCGGCCCAGCGCCAGGATCTGGGTGAAGCCGACATAGAAGAACAGGCCTTCCATCAGGCAGGCGAAGACGATCAGGCTCTTGAGCAGGGTCTGGTCGGCCTCCGGCGTGCCGGTGCGGAAGTCGGGGTCCATGATCGCCTCGATGAAGGGGATCAGGAACTGGTCCTTGTCGCGGATCGACGCCACCTCGTTGTAGGCGTTGAAGATCTCGCTCTCGTCCAGGCCCAGCGACTCCACGATGTACTGGTAGGCGTGGGTGTGGATCGCCTCCTCGAAGGCCTGGCGCAGCAGGAACTGGCGGCACTCGGGCGCCGTGATGTGCCGGTAGGTACCCAGCACGATGTTGTTGGCGGCCAGCGAGTCGGCCGTGACGAAGAAGCCCAGGTTGCGCTTGATGATGCGGCGCTCGTCCTCGGTCAGCCCGTTCGGGTCCTTCCACAGGGCGATGTCGCGGTTCATGTTGATTTCCTGCGGCATCCAGTGGTTGGCGCAGGTCGCGAGGTACTTCTCCCAGGCCCACTTGTACTTGAACGGCACCAGCTGGTTGACGTCGGTCTGGCCGTTGATGATGCGCTTGTCGGCGGCCAGCACGCGGCGGTGGCTGGGGGCCTCGGCGCTGCGGGTGGCGATGGGCGCGGGCTGTGCCAGCGGCGCGCGCATGCCGTCGTCGAGGGTGCGCAGCGCGGGAGTGGGGGAAGGTTGGAAGGCCGCCGTTGCCAGCGGTGAGGGGGCAGCCGCCTCGCGGTTCCAGGGTGAACCGCTGCTCGGCGGGATCTGCGGTGCGGGCTTGACGTCGTCGTCCCAGGTCAGCATGTGTCTTCCAGTGCTCGGATTATCCGGGCAGTGATGCGGTGTTTCAAAGTGTCCGCTCGCATCACGCCGCGATTGTGTTGCTCGTTTGCATCGGCGTCCTGTCGGAGAACGCCGACACCTCTCTTGATTCGCGCGCGCAGAAATTCAACTGCGATCGGCGTTTCGCGCGATGCACGAACACGCGTGGCGAAAACGGGGTGCCACCGCGAGTCCGGCGTCGCGATCCGCGGGTGGCGCTCCCTCGAGGGGATGGCGCCACCGGCACTCCAGGGGTGGGACCGTTACTGGCACGCTTCGCACGTCGGGTCGTCGATCGCGCAGAACTTGATGTCGGTGGCGGGCACCGCCGCCATCTGCTGCTGCGCGGCCGCAGCGGCGGCGTCGAGCGCCGACATGCCGCCGCTGCTCGCGGCCATGCCGCCGTTGCCGGCACCGTTGGCCACCGCGTTCAGCCGGCCCGACTGCACGGTGGACTTCTCCGCGTGCGTGGCGCTGATGGTGCGCAGGTAGTAGGTGGTCTTCAGGCCGCGCACCCAGGCCAGCTTGTAGGTGTCGTCCAGCTTCTTGCCGGAGGCGCCGGCCATGTAGATGTTGAGCGACTGGGCCTGGTCGATCCACTTCTGGCGGCGCGCGGCGGCCTCCACCAGCCAGACCGGCTCGACCTCGAAGGCGGTCGCGTACAGCGCCTTGATGTCCTGCGGCACCCGGTCGATCGGGCGCAGCGAGCCGTCGAAGTGCTTGAGGTCCATGACCATCACGTCGTCCCACAGGCCCAGGCGCTTGAGGTCGCGCACCAGGTAGTGGTTGATCACCGTGAACTCGCCCGACAGGTTGGACTTGACCGACAGGTTGCCGAAGCAGGGCTCGATCGAGGCGTCCACGCCGATGATGTTGGAGATCGTGGCGGTCGGGGCGATGGCCACGCAGTTGGAGTTGCGCATCCCGTCCTGGGCGATCTTGCGGCGCAGCGCATCCCAGTCCAGGCTGGCCGAGCGGTCGACCTCGACGTAGCCGCCGCGGGCCTGGGCCAGCAGGTCCAGCGTGTCGGGCGGCAGGATGCCCTGGTCCCACAGCGAGCCCCGGTAGCTGGAGTAGCGGCCGCGCTCGCGCGCCAGCTCGGTCGACGCCCAGTAGGCGTGGTAGCAGATTGCCTCCATCGAGCGATCAGCGAATTCCACCGCCTGCTCCGAGGCGTAGGGGATGCGCAGTTCATAGAGCGCGTCCTGGAAGCCCATCAGCCCCAGGCCGACCGGGCGGTGGCGCAGGTTGGAGTCGCGCGCCTTCTTGACCGCGTAGTAATTGATGTCGATGACGTTGTCCAGCATGCGCATGGCGGTGGACACCGTCTTCTTCAGCTTCTCGTGGTCGATGCCGCCGTCCTTCAGGTGCTGCAGCAGGTTGACCGAGCCCAGGTTGCAGACCGCCGTCTCGGTGTCGCTGGTGTTGAGCGTGATCTCGGTGCACAGGTTGGACGAGTGCACCACGCCGGCGTGCTGCTGCGGGCTGCGCACGTTGCAGGCGTCCTTGAACGTGATCCAGGGATGCCCGGTCTCGAACAGCATCGACAGCATCTTGCGCCACAGGTCGGTGGCGGCCACCACCTTGCTGGGCTTGATCTCGCCGCGCCGAGCCTTTTCCTCGTAGGCGACGTAGGCCTTCTCGAAGTCGGCGCCGAACAGGTCGTGCAGCTCGGGCACGGAGGAGGGCGAGAACAGGGTCCACTCGCCCTTTTCCATCACCCGGCGCATGAACAGGTCGGGGATCCAGTTGGCCGTGTTCATGTCGTGGGTGCGGCGGCGGTCGTCGCCGGTGTTCTTGCGCAGCTCCAGGAACTCCTCGATGTCCAGGTGCCAGCTCTCCAGGTAGGTGCAGACCGCGCCCTTGCGCTTGCCGCCCTGGTTGACCGCCACGGCGGTGTCGTTGACCACCTTCAGGAACGGCACCACGCCCTGGCTCTCGCCGTTGGTGCCCTTGATGTGGGAGCCGAGCGCACGCACCCGGGTCCAGTCGTTGCCCAGCCCGCCCGCGAACTTGGACAGCAGCGCGTTCTCCTTGATCGACTCGTAGATGCCGTCCAGGTCGTCCGGCACCGTGGTCAGGTAGCAGGACGACAGCTGGCTGCGCAGCGTGCCGCTGTTGAACAGGGTCGGCGTGGACGACATGAAGTCGAAGCTCGACAGCACCTCGTAGAACTCGATGGCGCGCGCCTCGCGGTCGATCTCGTTCAGGGCCAGGCCCATGGCGACGCGCATGAAGAAGGCCTGCGGCAGCTCGATGCGGGTCTTGCGCACGTGCAGGAAGTAGCGGTCGTACAGGGTCTGCAGCCCCAGGTAGTCGAACTTCAGGTCGCGCTCGGCCTTCAGCGCCGCGCCCAGCCGCCTGAGGTCGTACTGCAGCAGCTCGGGGTTGAGCAGCTCGGCCTCCACGCCCTTCTTCACGAAGCCGGGGAAGTAGTCGGCGTAGGCCTCGGCCGCCGCGGCCGGCATCACGTCGCGGCCCAGGACCTCCTTGAAGATGGTGTGCAGCAGCAGGCGCGCGGTGGCGTAGGTGTAGTCGGGATCCTTCTCGATCAGCGTGCGCGCCGCCAGGATGGAGGCCTTGTAGACCTCGTCGATCGGCACGCCGTCGTACAGGTTGCGCAGGGTCTCGGCGACGATCGGGTCGGGCCGGACGTCGGCCGACAGGCCGGCGCAGGCGTTCTCGATCAGCGCCTTCAGCTGCGCCACGTCCAGCGGCACGCGCTGGCCGCCGTCCAGGACGTGCAGCACCGGCGCCTCGGCCACTTCGGGCGCCGCCTGGCGGGCGCGCTCCTGCGCGCGGCGCTCCCGGTACAGCACGTAGGCGCGGGCGATCTCGTGGTGGCCGCCGCGCATCAGGCCCAGCTCGACCTGGTCCTGCACGTCCTCGATGTGGAAGGTGCCGCCGCCCGGGCGCGAGCGCACCAGCGCGCGGATCACCTGCTGCGTGAGCGAGTCCACCGTCTCGCGCACGCTGGCCGAGGCCGCGCCCTGGGTGCCGTGCACGGCCAGGAAGGCCTTCATCATCGCGATGGCGATCTTGTTCGGCTCGAAGGGAACGACGGCGCCGTTGCGGCGGATGATCTGGTAGTGCGCCAGCGGGTGGGCGGATGCCTCGGGGGCGGCGGAGCCACCGAAGGACGGGGTGGAATGCGGGGGATTGCTGGCGACACTGGTGGCTTGCATGGGTCGTTCCTTCTTGCTGCGGTTGTTCTGGGAAGGGCGCGAGTGTAATCGCGCGACATTCGTCAAGGACACTATAGATAGTGCCTCGGGTGAGATCAAGCCACTAGCTATAGTGGTTGACCCGTGGACAAGAGGTGGAAGGGATGTGGACAGCTTGTGCGTTTCGCACGCTGCACCGCGCGCAAGCGCGCGCCATCCGGGCAACGAAACAGCTCGTTACGAGATGATCGGCGGGAACGTGGACGCGTCCCACGCGAGGCTGGCCTGCAGGCGCGCCCAGTCGAATCCCGCACCGGGATCGTGCTTGCGACCCGGCGCGATGTGCTCGTGTCCGGCGACATGGCGGATCGGATAGCGCTGCGCGAGCGCGGCGCACAGGCTGGCCAGCGCCTCGTACTGCGCCGGCTCGAACGGGCCGCCCTCGATGCCTTCCAGCTCGATGCCCACCGAGTCGTCGTTGCAGTTGTCGCGACCGCGCCAGCTCGACGCACCGGCATGCCAGGCGCGGTCGTCGCAGCTGACGAACTGCCAGACCTCGCCGCCGCGGCGCACGTAGAAGTGCGCCGACACCTGCATGCCCTCGATCGACTTGAAGTAGGGGTGCGCGTCCCAGTCCAGCCGGTTGGTGAACAACGCCTGCACTTCCTCGCCGCCGAAGCAGCCGGGCGGCAGGCTGATCGAGTGCAGCACCAGCAGGTCGATCACGGCGCCGGGCGGCCGCGCACCGAAGTTGGGCGAATCCAGCCGACGGGCGAAGCGGTACCAGCCGCCCGACCAGAGCGCGTCCTCAGGCGGCGGATTCATTCGGCTCGTCACCGGGTGCGGCGATCGCCAGCCGGGCGATGCGGTAACGGATCTGCCGCAGGCTCAGGCCCAGGCGCTGGGCCGCGGCGGTGCGGTTGAAGCCGGTCTCCTGCAGCGCGCGCACCAGGATCTCGCGCTCCTGCTGGTCCAGCCAGCCCTGCAGGTCGTCGGGCATGGGCGGCTGGCCGGCGGCCGAAGGTTCCGGGGTCGCCGCGGCATTGACGGTCGTGGGCGTTTCCGCCGGTGCCGGCGACGGTGCCGCGGCCGGTGCGCAGACGATGGCATCGATCTGCAGCGTCTCGCCGTCCGACAGCGCCACCGCCCGGTGCAGCAGGTTCTCCAGTTCGCGCACGTTGCCGGCAAGCGGATGGGCCGCCAGCTGCTCCAGCACCGCGTCGGACAGGTGCGGCACCGGCATGCCCGATTCCTGCGCGATGCGGGCCAGCAGCGCGTCGCACAGCGCCGGCAGGTCCTCGCGCCGCTCGCGAAGGGCGGGCAGCACGATCTCGATCACGTTCAGGCGGTAATACAGGTCCTGCCGGAACCGGCCCGCCGCGACGTCGGACGCCAGGTCGCGGTGGGTGGCGCTGACGATGCGCACGTCGACCGCGTCCTCCTGGGTCGAGCCGAGGGCGCGCACGTGGCGCTCCTGGATCGCGCGCAGCAGCTTGGACTGCATGGCCAGCGGCAGGTCGCCGATCTCGTCGAGGAACAGCGTGCCGCCGCGCGCGGCCTGGAAGTAGCCCTCGCGGTCGGCAGCGGCGCCGGTGTAGGAGCCCTTGCGGGCGCCGAAGAACTCGGCTTCCAGCAGCGACTCCGGGATGGCGCTGCAGTTGACCGCGACAAAGGGGCCGTCGCTGCGGTGGCTGCAGGCATGCAACGCGCGCGCTGCCAGCTCCTTGCCGGTGCCCGACTCGCCGCGCACCAGCACCGGCGCCATGCCGCGGGCGACCTTGGCGATGCGCTCCTTGACCTGCTGCATCGCCGCCGAGGTGCCCACCAGCCGCTCGAGCGCGGACTGCGCCGAGGATGCCGCCGTTGCGGCCGCGGCCCGCTCGCTGCGCGGCGCCGGGCCGCGCAGTGCGGCGCGGGCCGGCGCTTGCCGGTCGTGGATGGCCGATGCGACCACGCTGCGGAACTGCTTGAGGTCCACCGGCTTGGTCAGGTAGTCGAACGCGCCGGCCTTGAGCGCCTCGACCGCGTTCTCGGCGGAACCGTAGGCCGTCATCACGATGCAGCGCTCGCTGCGCTGCTGCGCCAGCATGCGCTGCAGCAACTCCAGCCCCAGGCCATCGGGCAGCCGCATGTCGGTGATCACCGCGTCGAAGCGTCTCTCCTGAAGCTGCTGCCAGGCGTCGGCCAGGGTGGCGGCGGAGTCGACCCGGTAGCCCTCGCGCAGCAGCGTGAGCTCGTAGAGCGTGCGCAGGTCCGGCTCGTCGTCGACGACCAGGACCTGAGCGACCGGTGCGGCGGACGGTTGGTTCACGCCGCTATTTTGGCAAAGGGCGCGGACGTGCCCGAGGTGCCCGCCGTGCGGAATGCCACGAAAAAGGCGTTGCCCTCCCGCCGGTCGCCACTGGGCGCGCGTGCGCGCCGGTAGCCGATGCGGGCACCGTGGCGGCCGCACAACTCGCGGCAGATGTACAGGCCCAGCCCGCTGGAGCGGCTCTCGGACGAGAAGAAGGGTTCGAACAGGTGGCGCTCGACGGCTGGCTCCAGCGCGGCGCCGTCGCTCCACACGGTGAGCGTGGGCTCCACGCCCACGGCGGTGGCGACCTGGATCGCGTCGGGCGCTGCGGAGGCATAGCGCAGCGCGTTGTCCAGCAGGTTGACCAGGATGCGCCGCAGGTGGTGTGGCGAGAAATCCACTCGCAGCCCCGGCGCGGCCAGCACCAGCTGCAGCCGCTCCCCGCTGCGCGTCTGTGCGGCCCAGTCCTGGCAATGGGCGCGGACCGCCGCATCGAGCTCCAGCCGCGCCTGCGACGGGTCGATGGGCTGGTGCTGCACGCGCGCCACGTCCAGGATCTCCTCCACGATCTGCGACAGCCGCTGGGCGTTCTGGCGCACCAGCGCGCTCAGCTGGCGCTGCGCCGGCTCCTGCAGTTCCTCCTCCAGCAGCTCGTTGGCCTGCGAGATGGCTGCGAGCGGGTTGCGGATCTCGTGCGCCACCGCGGTGGACATGCGGCCCATGGCGGCCAGCTTCTCGGTGCGCAGCCGCGCCTCCATCTCGCGCAGGTCCTGCAGGAAGATCACGCACAGGCTGTCGCTGGCCGGCTCGTCCGCCGTGGCCAGCCGGGTGCGGGCATACATGTGCCGCGCGGGCGAATCGCCCTGCTGCAGCACGAGGTCGGACAGCTGCGCCTGCCGGGTCTCCAGGGTGCGGCGCGCCATCGCCGCCAGCGGCGCCCAGGCCGCGCGGTCGGCCAGCCGCAGCGGCTCGCCGCCGGCCGTGGCCTGCGCATCCAGCAGCTCGCGCGCCGCCGGGTTGGCGGCCTGGACCTCGCCGCCGGCATCCACCACCAGCACGCCCTCGGCCAGCGCGTCGATCACCAGCTGGTTCACCTGCACCTGCATGCGCGCCACCTTGCGGCTGCGGCGCGCGGCCGCTTCCTCCCGCTCCAGCCGCAGCGCCAGCTGGTGCGCCAGGAAGGCGAGCGCGAAGTAGCCGATGCCGGTCAACCCGGCCTGCACGAAATGGGGTGCGATGTCGCCCGACTGCAGCGCCTGTAGCCAGGCCTCGGCCAGCAGCAGCAGCGCGACCGCAGCCGCCGTGCCCAGCGCGAGCGAGGTCGAGCCCAGCACCGAGGCCATCAGGACCGGTACTGCGAACAGCGGCGCGTAGTAGATGCCGCCGGCTTGCAGGTACTGCAGGCAGGCGAACACCAGCAGGTCGACCCCGATGCTGGACACCCACTGCGGATCGAAGGCGACGCCCGGCCGCGCGGGGCGGGCGAGCAGCCGCACCGCGAGCGTGGCGGCCAGGTAGGTCACGCACATGCCCAGCAGCCAGCCGGACACCGGGGTCGTGCCGGCGATGCTGGCGCCGGCCAGCAGGATCAGCAGGGCCAGTGCCACGCCGACCCGGGCGGTGGCGAAGCCCAGCCAGAGGCGGACGAAAGCGGAGTCCTGCGAAGCGGCGTCGCCCGGGCCGACGGCGGCGGGATCGGCCGTCACGCTCAATTGCCGCCGATGCGGCGGTGCTCGGCGCAGCAGTAGAGGCGGCCGCTGGCGCCCGGCACCGCATCGGGCCGCGGCAGGTGCACCGAGCAGACCGGGCAGCGCACCATGTCCTGCGGCAGCGCCGGCGTGTCGCGCCGTCCGCGCTGGATGTCGCGCGTGCGGGCGCCGCGCCACAGCAGGTAGGCGATCACGATCACGGCCAGGACCAGCAGGTACTTCATGCCGCCGTCCGCCCCAGCACGACCTCCAGCACGAAGCGCGATCCCACGTAGGCCAGCAGCAGCAGCAGCGACCCGCCGTACAGCACGCGCACCGCGGTGCGGCCGCGCCAGCCGAAGCGCGCCCGCCCGAGCAGCAGCAGCGCGAAGGCGCCCCAGGCCAGCACCGAGAACACGCTCTTGTGGTCCCAGCGCCAGGCGCGGCCGTACAGGTCCTCGCCGAACACGATGCCGGCCAGCAGCGTCGCCGACAGCAGCACGAAGCCGGCGGTCACGAAGCGGAACGTGAGCCGCTCCAGCGTGAGCAGCGGCACGCCGGCATGCGGTTCGGCGGCCTGCCGCATCATCTGCTCGCTGCGGCGCATCAGCCAGGCGTGCACGACGGCCGCCGCGAACAGGCCGTAGGAGGCGATGCCCAGCGCCCAGTGCAGCGGCAGCAGCGGCGAGATCTCCGGGTGCAGCGGCGCGCCGGGGAAGACCAGCGCCAGCAGCACCGCCACCGAGCCCAGCCCCGCCAGCGCCCAGCGCGCCTGCATCTGCGGGAACAGCTCGCGTTCCACGGCATACACGGTCAGCACCAGCCAGGCCGTGACCGAGAGCGCCGGCGCGAAGCCGAAGCGCGGCGACTCGCCCAGCAGGGTCCAGCCGAGCACCAGCGCGTGCAGCAGCCAGGCCGCCAGCAGCGCCCAGCGCGCGGCCCGCTGGCTCAGTCGGGTGGCCGCGGCCGCCGGCACCGCGTAGGCCGCGGCGGCGGCCAGCGAGAGCACGGTGGTGGCGGGGCCACTGGCTAGAATCATGCTTCGCAGTTTAGCCCGTGGCCCTTGGGCCTCCCTTGCCCGCCGCAGCCTCCGCGGCACTTCCATGGCCTCCGCTCTCTCCGACAAACTCTCCCGCCTGGTCAAGGAAATGCGCGGCCAGGCGCGCATCACCGAAGCCAACGTGCAGGACATGCTGCGCGAGGTGCGCATGGCCCTGCTCGAGGCCGACGTGGCGCTGCCCGTGGTGCGCGACTTCGTCGCCCGCGTGAAGGACAAGGCGCTCGGCCAGGAGGTGGTGGGCTCGCTGAACCCCGGCCAGGCGCTGGTGGGCATCGTCAACCGCGAGCTGGTCGCCACCATGGGCGAGGGCGTATCGGACATCAACCTGTCGACCCAGCCGCCGGCGGTGATCCTGATGGCCGGCCTGCAGGGCGCCGGCAAGACCACCACCACGGCCAAGCTGGCCAAGCTGCTGATCGACAAGCGCAAGAAGAAGGTGCTGACGGTGTCCGGCGACGTCTACCGGCCGGCCGCCATCGAACAGCTGAAGACGGTCACGAAGCAGGCGGGTGCGGAGTGGTTTCCGAGCACGCCCGACCAGAAGCCGCTGGACATCGCCCGCGCCGCGCTGGACCACGCCCGCAAGCAGTACTTCGACGTGCTGATCGTCGACACCGCCGGCCGGCTGGCGATCGACGAGGCACTGATGCGCGAGATCCGCGAGCTGCACGCCGCGCTCAAGCCGGTCGAGACGCTGTTCGTGGTCGATGCCATGCAGGGCCAGGACGCGGTCAACACCGCCAAGGCCTTCAAGGAAGCGCTGCCGCTGACCGGCATCGTGCTGACCAAGATGGACGGCGACTCGCGCGGCGGCGCCGCGCTGTCGGTGCGGCAGGTCACCGGCGCGCCGATCAAGTTCGCCGGGGTCTCCGAGAAGATCGACGGGCTGGAGGTGTTCGACGCCGAGCGCCATGCCGGGCGCATCCTCGGCATGGGCGACATCGTCGCGCTGGTCGAGCAGGTCACCGCGGGCGTGGACCTGCAGGAAGCGCAGAAGCTGGCCGCCAAGGTCAAGAGCGGCGCGGGCTTCGACCTCGACGACTTCCTGGCCCAGATCCGGCAGATGAAGCAGATGGGCGGGCTGTCCACC